>NZ_CP021235.1:681538-1363077 GCF_003585765.1 Pontibacter actiniarum | reverse complement strand
CTTGGAGACATCGCGGTAGTCGCCACGAATGTAGGCGCGCACCAGCCGGATAAAGGTTTGCATCAGGTTTTTGAGCTGCTGAAACCCGCTTTCTTTGCTGTCTACGTTTACCAGTTTGCCATAGGCAGTCGTGAGCAGCAGGCCCAGTTTCATGGGCTTAGAAAGGAGCGCCCCAGCCTTACCCGTAAGCTTTTTGAATAAAGGATTCTGCGAGAACTTTATTCCTCTCTGTATCCAGTCGTTCAGCATATATGTCGTATGTTTAATGTTACTTAATTCCCTGTACGAGTGTGAGCGGCTAAAAGCTGCTTCTTATGGGCCAGGCGTCCCTGCAGGCTCAAATATATAAAATAATTATTCCTTCGCTGCTTGCTATGCTCACAAATGCTCCTTAAAATTGATGCGCTTAATCCTACTAAAAATACAAGGGAATTATACCTGAAACCAACGCTCATGAAGCTGTTCACACTATCACTGTTGTCGCTGCTGCTCCTGCTGGCGGCTGCCATTGGTTTCCCATACCTGCTGCCCACCCAGATAAGCGTTCAGCAATCGATTTACCTGCAAGAGCCCCCAGAGGAAGTTTACCCTTACCTGAACAACCCTACCCAGTGGGAGCACTGGAGCGTGCTGAGCAAGCGCCATGACCCGAGCATTATCCACCTGTACGGCGGGCCGCTGGAAGGCAAGGGCTCGCGCCTGCAGTGGAGCGGCGACAGAGCAGGAAACGGCTATATCCACTTCACGGAAAGCATTAGCCCCAGCACCATCACCTACCTCCAAACCGAAAAAGAGAACCCCGCGGGTTTGCAAGGCGCCTTTTACCTCAACCCAGCCGCTGAAGGCACGAAGGTGACCTGGCGGCAGCAGGTAGGGCTGGCCGACACGCCCCTGGCGAGATTGCAGGGCGCGCTGCGCAAGTATAAAATGCAACAGGAGCAGGAGCAGGGGCTGCTGGGGCTCAAAGCGTTGCTGGAGAGCAAAAGCAAAAAAAGGGCATCCCTCTGCCCCCCCCTCCCTACACGAACAAGGCCACACCCGCTGCAGCAGGTGTGGCCTTGTTCGTGTAGGGCATCTGTAAAAAACGCACCTCCTAAAGCAGCTCGTTGGCTAGGTTGGCCAGTTCGGAACGCTCGCCCTTCAGCAGTGTAATGTGCGCGTAGAGCGGGTGGTTCTTTGCCCTGTCAATCAGGTAGGAGAGGCCGTTGCTCTGCGAGTCCAGGTAAGGCGTGTCGATCTGGTAAATATCGCCGGTAAAGATGATCTTGGTGTTTTCGCCGGCCCTGGAGATAATGGTTTTCACCTCATGCGGGGTCAGGTTCTGGGCCTCATCCACAATAAAGATGATGTTCGACAGGCTCCGCCCCCGAATGTAGGCCAGCGGCGTGATCATCAGCTTTTCCAGCTCTACCATATCGCGCAGCTTCTGAAACTCCTTGCTGGACTCGGCAAACTGGTTCTGGATGTACTTCAGGTTATCCCAGAGCGGCTCCATGTAAGGGTTCAGCTTCGATTTGATATCGCCGGGTAGGTAGCCGATGTCTTTGTTGCTGAGCGGCACGACGGGGCGCGCCAGGTAAATCTGCTTGTACTCCCGCCGCTGCTCCAGCGCCCCGGCCAGGGCCAGCAGGGTCTTTCCTGTGCCGGCCACCCCCTGTATGCTGATCAGCTTGATCTGCGGGTTAAGGAGCGCGTGCAGCGCGAAGGCCTGCTCTGCGTTGCGCGGCTTCACCCCGTAAGCCGAGAGCTTGTCTACCCGCTCCAGCTGTTGCTCGGCAGCGTTGTAGAAAGCCAGCACCGAATTCTTGAAGCTCTTCAGGATGAAAAAGTGATTGTCCTGCGGCGGTTGCTGCAGCACTTTACCCGGTTCGCATACATTGTTTTCGTACAGCTCGTTTATGGCTGTGGCCGGCACGTCCTCAATGGTGTCGTTGCCGGTGTAAAGCCCTGCGACGTCCTGTATCTTGCCTGTTTCATAATCTTCGGAAGTAATATTGAGGGCACGGGCTTTCAGGCGGAGGTTAATGTCCTTGGAGACCAGCACCACTTTGCAATCCGGCCTTTCCTGTTGAAGCTTGAGTGCTGAGTTCAGGATGCGGTGGTCGTTCTTGTCTCCGAAGATGTTGATGGCGTTCACCTCGGTCGTTTCATAGTTCATCAAAACCTTGAAGTAGCCCTTGTTCTTACCGTTCAGCGGCAGCCACTCCTGCAGCCGGTGCTCAGCCGAGAGCTTATCTATGATGCGGATAAACTCGCGGGCCTCGAAGTTCTTGATGTCGTTGCCCTTTTTAAAGTTGTCGAGCTCCTCCAGCACCGTGATGGGGATGGCCACATCGTGTTCCTGGAAATTCTGGATCGCACTGTGGTCATAGAGGATCACGGAGGTGTCCAGCACAAAGACTTTCTTTCCCGTTCCGTTTTGGGGCGTCTTCTCTTTTGGCTTGGCTGGTTTGGTAGGCTTGGTCGCGGTGCCGGCTTTTTTGCGGGTGCTTTGGGTTGCGGCAGATACAGCCTTGGGTTCTTGGGAAGCTTTAGGCATAGGCGTGGGGTTAGGGTGAAACCTTATAATTAACCTGGTACTACACGCAGCGGCTGCTGTGGCGAATGGGTGCTGATGTTCCTGTTTACGTGATAAAAACAGGCTCGGCTGAAGAAGAGGCACAACAAAAAGCAAGGGGAGGGGGTGCCGCCCAAGCCCAAACATAAAACATCACCTATATAGTATTGATAACGAAAACATTATCCTCGCCCGTTCGTTGCAACTAAATGTTTAGTTGATAAATTATTTTTTTGTATCTTCCTCACAAAACCATCTAAAGTGATGAACATGAGCTACCCCATACTTACGAAACGACCGCATCGCCTCCTCTGCCTTGCGCTGTTACTGTTGCTTCCGGCTGCGTGCGCTGTGGCGCAGCAGCAGGAGAGTAGCCTGCCCAGGAAAGAAACGAAGCGTGTATTCCTGTTTTTCAGGATAAACAAGTTTGATGAAGAAGGCAGGTACCACGGCCGCTGGAAAGTATACTTTGGCGACGACGGTCAGGTGATCCGCAACGGGCGCTTCCGGCATGGCGTGGAGGTTGGCAAGTGGAAGTACTACTACACCGACGGCACGCGCTCTATGAAAGAGAAATACAACCGGCACGACAACACGATAAAGGTAAAGAAGTACCATGAAAACGGGAAGCTGGCACGCGTGGGGCAAGCCCGCATCATTCGGACGCCAGCCGAGACGCGCTACTTCTGGTTTGGGGAATGGCAGGTGTACGACCAGCAGGGGCAGTACTCCCACACGGAGACCTACCAAAGCGGCAAACTTATCAGCAGGTCAGGCAGCGCCAGCGCAAAGCGGTAGCGGGGCGGCAGGCAGTATAAACAACTTCCGGCTTAAGCAGCGACTGTCAGGCTAAAGTATAGAAATCCTCTTTCTCCTTGTCGTGCAGCAGGAGGTACCCATGGATGACCAGCTTTACCATGATCCGGTAGGCGCGCCGCTCCGACAGGTTGGCCATTTTCATGAACTCACGAAGCGTTACGCGCGGGTGCAGCCGCAGGTACTCCAGCACAGCCAGTTCATGCCGGTCCAGCGGCTTTTGCTCAAACTGACTCGCCTCCTGCTCCAGCACCTTGTTCACCATTTTGCTCGTCTGCACGCTGGTGTCCTTCACGCGCACGTAGCCGCGCCAATCGTTCTCCTTCAGTTTGGCGAAGTGCGGCTTGTGGTCACTCTCCGCCACAATCACCTTCAGCACCGTCCGGTCGTCCTGCTCCACCTCCTCATAGCGCACCTGCACCGGCGGGTCGCAGTAGAAGTCGGCGGCCAGTTGCAGCGTGTGCTTTTCCTCCTCCGGGTCTATGCCGCAGATATAGCCGTTGTCCTTCACGCCGATAAGGATCACTCCTCCGCGCGTGTTGGCAAAAGAAACCAGCGTGCGGGCTATTTTGTCGGGCTTGGTCACGCGCTGCTTAAAATCAACTGTGTCGTTTTCCCCATTCAGGATGAGGCGCTGTAGTTCGTCCATGGTCTTTGGTAGGGTGCATGATAAAAAAGCTGCGCTACTGGCGGCAAGGCTGCACCTGGCCGGGCAACACATGTATATCCAGTATACGCTTTTTAGCCGGCAGGGCATACGCAGGCATACGGTGCACAAACAAAAAGCGAGCCTCTTCAGGCTCGCTTTGTATGTATGGCAATGAGATTAGCTGCTATTAGAATGGCAGGTCGTTGTCAGCGTCGCTGCTGTAGAACGAAGGCGCATCCTGCTGTGGAGCAGAGGCTCCGGCCGGGGCACCACCGAAATCGTTTGCGGCAGGCTCCATTCTCCAGGCTTGCAGGTTGGTGAAGTACATTGTCTGGCCGTTTTTAGTAAATGGCTTACCCGTCAGGTTGAATGTAACTTTCACTTCGTCGCCGTTCTTGAAGGAGTCCAGCAGGCTGCACTTATCCTGCGTCAGCTGAAACTTCACATACTGCGTGTAAGAGCCATCGGGAATCTCCAGCACAAACTCGCGCTTTTTGAATTTGTCACTGATCTGCTGCTCTTCGAAGGCCTCGTACAGCTTACCTTGGATATCAAAAGACATAATGAAATAAGTTAAATAGGTTATTTTACTGTAGACAAAGATAACTAATTTTCCCCGGAAATAGGTCCATTTCACAGCTTCAGTTAAGTAAAAAGGCGGAAAAAATGCGGCATCCAAAACGGCCGCCCACCGGCCGGCGTAAAGGAACCGGAAACAAAGCAAAAGCACCCACCGCATGAACAACATCGCCATAGCCATACACGGAGGAGCCGGCACCATTACCCAGGCCACCCTCTCCGAAGAACAGGACCAGGCATACAGAGCAGCCTTGAGAGAAGCCGTAGAGGCAGGTTACGCGCTGCTGGCGCAGGGAGCCACGGCTGTTGAGGCCGTGGAGCTGGCCGTGGTGCACCTCGAGGACACGCCGCTTTTTAACGCCGGCAAGGGCTCCGTCTTCACCAAAGAGGGGAAACATGAGATGGATGCAGCCATCATGTGCGGCAAGGATTTGCAGGCAGGGGCTGTGGCCGGCGTGCACCGCATCAAAAACCCCGTTAGGCTTGCCAAAACCATTATGCAGCACTCAGACCACGTGATGCTGAGTGGCTACGGCGCCGAAGACTTTGCCCTGCTGCACCAGCTGGAGTTTGCGCCGGAGAACTACTTCTTCGACAAGTACCGGTATGAGCAGTGGAGCGAGGTGCGCGACACCAACATCTTCATGCTGGACCACACCGAGCAGCGCGACGAGAAGTTTGGCACCGTAGGGGCCGTGGCGGTAGACAGCAACGGGGATGTCGCGGCGGCAACGTCCACGGGGGGCATGACCAACAAGAGCTACAACCGCATCGGCGATACCCCTATTATAGGCTCCGGCACCTATGCCAACAACCGCACCTGCGCTATTTCCTGCACCGGGCACGGGGAGTACTTTATGCGCGCCGTGGTGGCCTACGACGTTTCCTGCCTCATGGAGTACAAGGGCTACAGTCTTGAGAAAGCGTGCGAAGAAGTGGTAATGCGGAAACTGGTGGATTTTGGCGGGGAGGGTGGCCTTATCGCGGTAAACGCAGCAGGGGAGGTCGCCATGCCCTTCAACTCCGAGGGAATGTACCGTGCCTCCAAGTCACAGGACCAGGAGACGTTTGTGGCGATTTACAAGGAAAGCTAGCCGCACGGGCAGTATAGGCAACAGAACGTTAAACCCAACAGCACTGGCGCCTGACGCATTCATCAGTGGTTGATGAGCGGCTTCTCGGCTGCCTCCAGCTGGGCATGCCGGTAGGCTTCTTCGCTTTGGTAAAACGTGCGCGTGTTCATGTCGAAAAGGTTGCCCTTGGCCAGCACGTGCATTACCATGTGGTCGATGGCGACAGGGCGGCCTTTCTCCACCTCTTTGATGTTGGTATACTTTACCTCATGCCCGTCCACGATCACCACCAGGTTAGAGCCGATGGTTTCGATCATGTGCCCCTTGGTGATCAGCACGCCGGTGTCTTCGCCTAAGCCGATACCCACTGTTTTAGGGTGCGTCACCACGGCTTCCATAAGCCTGCCGAAACGCCCCCGGATAACAAAGTGCGTGTCTATCACCACACCGTTTATCAGGTGCAGGCCTTGCCCCATTTTAACCGCCCCGCGCAGCAGCGACTCCGTCGCGCTCCCGCCTTTGATCATTTCCCTGGACATGGCCATGGCGCCCGCGCTGGTACCCGCTATAATAAAGTCCTCGTGCAGGTAGCGGTGCTTGAGCACTTCCAGTATCTCAGTGTTCAGGAACATGCGCGTTATCCGGGACTGGTCGCCGCCGCTGAACATGATGCCGTCGCACTTCTTCACCCGCTCAATGTATTCCGGGTTGTGCGCATCCTCCTCCTCGCGGATATGCATCAGCTGCACATTATCTACCCCCAGGATGCCGAAGGCGCTGGTGTAACGCTCGCCCACCTCCTCCGGAATCATCGAGGCAGTGGTCACCACTTCGATATGAGGATTTTTAACAGGTATCTCCTTCAGGAAGCGCTTCAGGATGCCCAGCTCAAAGAAATCGAGGTAGTACTTCTTTTTGGAACGGGGGTTGGGGTAGCTGCCTTTATCTTCGTTTCCGCCTACGGCTATTAGTTTTCCTTTTGGTGTATCCACGGGTGCTTTAATCGATTTAAAAGTTCTTCGGTTACGGTTGCCAGGGGAGCGTATGGCTAAACACTCTCCGTAAGAGTACCGCTTTTGGGTGAAATCGTTTCAAGAAAGCGCAAGTATAACGGATCCTTTCCCATTGGCAGCGCCCACACCTGGCTTCTTAAATACAGCTATATATAAAATGTTATATAAAACCTTACGCTTGCTTGCAAATTTAAACAATTAGCTAATAATAAATTCTATTATTAAACCCGCAATGGATGAAGTCGTATAGTAGGTCTGAACAAACTAATGACTAGTTTTTTTAACGCGTAACCTTTCCAAGCTATGAAACTAAACAATTTAAAGGATCTACTGATCCACGAGTTAAAGGACATTTACAACGCAGAGCAGCAAATCACCAAAGCGCTTCCGAAGATGATGGACGCCTGCTCTTCAGATAACCTCAGAAAGGCTTTTCAGGAGCACCTGCAGGTAACGGAGAACCAGATCAAACGCCTGGAGAAAGTGTTCGATTCGATGGGAGAGAAGGCGACAGGAGAAAAGTGCAAAGCCATGGAGGGCATTATCCGTGAGGCCGAAATGATGATGAGCGAGCGCGCTGAAGCCAGTGTGATGGACGCCGCCCTGATTGCCTGCGCCCAGCGCGTGGAGCACTATGAGATCGCTGCGTACGGCACCGTGTGCACCTATGCCAAGCAACTGAACATGAACGATGCGCTGGAGCAGCTGAGCCAGACGCTGGAGGAGGAGAAAGCCACTGACAAGCGCCTGACCAAAATTGCCGAAGAGGCCATCAACCAGAAAGCACAACGCTAGGTTTAACTCAACCTAGAGAAGATACATGAGGGGCTCTGTACCTTCGCCTGGCCTAACCAGCAGGCAAGAAGGTTACAGAGCTCTTCCTTTATAGCCTTGTATAAAAGTAAAAAGGTGGCCTCTAGAGGCCACCTTTTTACTTTTTAAAGAAGAGTAACTGCTATTTCAGCATCTCATCCAGCGTAACGGTAGACACGGCGTGGTAGTTAGGCCGTGCCTTGGCATAAATGGCCAGGGCTTTTTTCTTGCCTTCCGGTGTGGCGATCAGCGCCTTGTAGATAGGCACCAGGAACTTGCGGCGGCCTACGTTGGTCAGGAAGGTTTCCAGGGCTTTGTCTGCCGTGGTGTAGTTGTTGCGGATGGCATGTATAAACCAGGCCGCCAACACCTCTGAGTTACCGGAGTTGGTGAAGTTAAAGGCCTTGTCCAGCTCGGCCATCTGCTGCTGGCTCATGTTCTCTGGCAGCATCCGGATAAAGTGCAGCCACTCATGGCTCGACCAGTCTTTGGTGTTCAGCTGTGCCGCCGGCTTGCCGTTTTTCCAGCTCTGGAACGCTTCCTCCACTTTTGCGAAGCGTGTGCTCGTTGGCTTCTGGAAGCCTTCCGGCAGGCCTGGGGAGTACACCCAGCCGTCGATGTCTATCTTCTTCGCCAGCTCCTCATCCCCCTGAATCAGCTCTGTGCGCAGGAAGTCCAGGAACTTGTCGGTATTGGTGCTTTGGAAGGCGAAGGTGTTAAAGTACTTGTTGATGAAAGCATCAAAGCGCTCACGGCCTACGGCATTCTCAATGTTACGCAGGAAGAAGTTGCCCTTCTCATAGGCGATATCGGTCAGCCCTTCGTCCGGGTCGCGCCCTTCCAGGTCTAGCTTCAGGCGCGTATCTTCACTGCCCGGGCCAATGTCGTTGAGGGTGTTGGTCAGGTCCTGGTACCCCAGCACCTGCAGCATATCGGCGTAGTCTTTCCCGTAGAGCTCTTCCATAATGCGGCGCTCAAAGTATACGGTAAAGCCCTCGTTCAGCCAGAAGTCGTCCCAGGTAGCGTTGGTAACCAGGTTTCCGCTCCAGCTGTGGGCCAGCTCATGCGCAATCAGGCTGGTAAGCGAGCGGTCTTTGGCCAGCACGGTAGGCGTCACAAAAGTCAGGCGCGGGTTTTCCATACCTCCGAAGGGGAAGGACGGCGGCAGCACCAGCAGGTCGTAGCGGTCCCATCTGTACTTGCCGTAGATTTTCTCGGCGGCATCCAGCATCTTGCCCATCTCGGCAAACTCGTAGGCGGCGGCGTCTATTGTGGCAGGCTCCGCGTAAATGCCTGTTTGCGTACCAATGGGCTCAAACACCAGGTCGCCCACCGACAGGGCCATCAGGTAGGAAGGGATCGGCTGCTTCATCTCGAAGCTGTACACGCCGCTATCGTTCTTCTCGATCGGGTTTTCAGCGCTCATCACCGCCAGCAGTTCTTTCGGCACCTTTACTTTGGCGTTGTAGGTGATACGAATGCCCGGGCTGTCCTGAATCGGAATCCAGGTGCGGGCAAGTATGGCCTGCGACTGCGTGAACAGGAACGGGTTTTTCTTACCGGCTGTCTGCTGCGGGTTCAGCCACTGCAGGGCGGCCGCATCCGGCGAAGTTTTATACTTGATGGTGACCTTCTTTGTATCCGGCTTGATCTTAACATGGAGCGGACGGCCCAGGAACTCCTTCTCATCTCCTAACTCAAAGGTGGTTTCCTCCATACTATCGCCCAGGTACACGTTCTCTATCTGCAGGTTGCGTGTGTCAAAGATGATGCGGTCGGTGCCGGTTTTGTTCTCGATGAGGTAAGAGGCGGTACCGCTGAGCACTTTCTGGCCGAAGTCTACGGCAATGTCCAGGTCCAGGTGCTGGGCTACGGCCTCTGCCGGCTGGGCAAAGCTGTGCACATCGGCGGAGGCGCTTGCCAGGGCACTTTGTTCAGTTGTCATAGTTTGATCTGCGTTTGAGGTATTGGTGGAGCAGGCGGCTAGCTGCAAGCTGCTGGCCACCCCTAAGCCAAATAGGCAACGGTGGTAAAATTTCATATGGTTCAGTTAGTACATTCAAGTGGTAAGTTAAGGATTCTGCGTGAATACTGAAAACAGGCCACCCGAAGACAGGCGCCTGCAGGCCGCTCAGAATATACCTTTACTTGTGTTTTAAGCATGGTTTTTGAGCCGTTTAAGGGTAAGGCGGCTGATCCGGTGGCGCAGCACCGGGAGGCTTTAAAAATAACTTTTTGCACCATTTTGAAGTACATAAAGCTATAACGCCAAAAAAAACGTATCAGCAGTTTTGTTTTTGTACTATACAAGGATATTTAGATAGCGTTAGCAGCCTGGCTCTCTCGCTTGCAGCACAAAACTGCGAATTAAGTAAAACGACTACTATATGAACCCTTATACTATAAAACAGACCACACTGGGGCTCCTGGCCCCGATTCTCATGTTCCTGCTACTCAGTTGCAGCGAAGGAAACACCGATACCAAGAGCGAAGGGAAGAGCATCAAAGAGGTAGCCACCGGCCTTTTCGGCGGGAAAAAGCTTCCGCAGGCCTCCACCGACAGCATGTTTGTCAAAAACTATATCAGCAAAGAGCCCGAGTTTGAGGAGCACGCCGACCTGATGTACCTTTTCTACGGCGACCGCGACTACAAACTGGCCTGGTTCCGCGATAACGAGCTGGTGCCGGAGGCCCAGCGGTTCCTGGGGGTAATCGACAGCTCTTCGATAGAAGGCCTTGACCCGCAAAAGTATAAACTGGTAAACTTCAACGAGCTGTTTAAGAAGTACGAGCAGCTGGACCCGCAGGACTCCGCGCGCTTGGAGCTGCAACAGCAGATAGACGTGGCGCTTACGGCCTCATACTTTAACTACGCCTCCGACTTTTACCGGGGCCGAGTAAACCCGCGCAACGAGAGCAACAGCGTGAACTGGAACGTGAAGAAGAACAAGGTGAAGCTGCACAAGGCCCTGCAGACCATCCTGAAAGAGCGCGAGAGCACGTACCCGTACTATGAGTTTGAGGCCCTGCACGCCGGGTATACGCGGCTTCGGGACAAGCTGCAGGAGTACCGGGAGCTGGAGGAGAAAGGCGGTTGGCCAAAGGTGGAGCTCGGCAAGCAGAAGCTCCTGCAGAAAGGCGACACGGCCGCAGCCGTACTTACCGTACGCAAACGCCTGAACCTGAACCAGCGCCTGAACACCTCTGACAAGAGGCTGCGCGTGTTTGATGACAAGCTGGAGCAGCAGGTAAAGCACTTCCAGATGCTGCACGGGCTGAAGGAAGACGGCATTGTGGGAGGCAACACGCTGGCTACCATGAATATCCCGGTGTCTGACCGCATCAACCAGATCATGATCAACATGGAGCGCTGGCGCTGGATTCCGAAACGGATGGTACCGAAAAGCCTGGACCAGAAATACATCTGGGTGAACATTCCGGAGTATAAACTCTATGTGTACGAAGACCCGAACGACGACCTGGTGGCAGAGCGCGAGTACAAAAAGGTAAAGGAAATGCGCGTTATTGTGGGCAAAACGATGAACTCGACCCCCATTTTCAGCGATAAGCTGGAGTATGTGGTTATGGCCCCGTACTGGAACGTCCCCAACAGTATCGTGGAGAAGGAAATAAAACCGCACATGCTGAAAAACCCGGGCTGGTTAGCCAGCCAGAACATGGAGGTGGTGACAAAGGAAAAGAACCCAAGAACCGTCTCGCCATACTCCATTAATTGGTCTGGTGTAACGGCCTCTAACTTTTCGTACCGCGTGCGCCAGAAGCCCGGCCCTGACAACTCGCTCGGCATGATCAAGTTCCTGTTCCCGAACGAGTACGCCGTGTACCTGCACGACACGCCGGCCGATGCCCTCTTTAGCCAGAACGACCGCGACTTCAGCCATGGCTGTGTGCGGGTAGAGAAACCTGTGGACCTGGCCCAGTACCTGCTGCAGGACATGCCGGAGTGGGACGAGCAGCGCATCAGGAATACCATGCGCGGGGGAGATGAGACCTGGGTTACCCTGCCCAAGCGCGTACAGGTGTACCTGGTGTACTTTACCAGCTGGGTCGATAAAGACGGACAGATTCACTTCCGGGAAGATATCTACGGGCACGACAAAAAGCTGGCCCAGGAGTATTTTGGATAAGAAACCGGAGCAGCCGCAAAGCTGCCCCCTTTACTTTGAGAGAAGCACATGAAAAAGAACTGGATTAACATACTGTCGCTGCTGCTAGCGCTGTCGCTTTTCTGGGGCTGCAGCCCCCCCGAAGCAGAAGGCGATCTGGACGTAAGCGATCCTTTGAAGGACACCGCCACTGCGGCCAGCGCCCCTCTGGTGGAGGACCAGGACACGACGCTGCAGCCAGTACAGGAGCTGAACTTACACGCCCTCGGCAACACGCTGGAGGAGATCAGGTACAGCAAAGACACCTTAGAGGTAAAGGCGGGCGCTCTGGTTAAACTAAACCTCGTGAACGAAGGGATAGACATGCCCATGGTGCACAACGTGGTCTTTACAGAGCCCGGCAAGTATAAGGAAGTCGCCCTCGCCGCAGCCGAGGTAGGCGCCTCCGGCAGCTACGTTCCTGACAGCAAGCTGGTGATTGCCGCCACGCCCATGGCACTGCCCGGCCAGACCGTGGAGCTGGAGTTTACGGCACCCACAAAGCCAGGCACGTATGATTTTGTCTGCACCTACCCGGGACATTGGGAAAAGATGAACGGGGTGCTGCTGGTAAAGTAAAAGCGATATAATAATAGGAAAGTAGTCGGGGCCCGGGTAGATCAATCTGCCCGGGCCCCGACGGCTTTCAAGCTTCTGGCAAACCACAGGAGGCACAGGAAGGCAGAAACAGCGAAAGGACCGACCGGAGAGCTTACTGCGCCGATACAATCTGTCACTCAAACGGTTTAAACATCTCGCACACGTATAAATAACAAAAGGCAGACTGCATCACAGTCTGCCTTTCTACGCTCGCATGGTCTATACGACACGTAACACCATTTATACTTAACTAAACACTAAACTTTTTATACCTTAACTGCTGCTCCTGCTTCAGGGCCGCAACGAAAACCATGCACCCGGTACTAAGCAGCAACACAAGCTTAACTATTTCCAGCGCCACGTACACAAGGTGCAGCACACTCTCCCCGGGGTCCTGCCCGGCAAGTATAGCCAGTGCCCGCACATCCAGCGCAGGCAGCAGCCAGAAGGACTGCAGCAGCAGCAAGCTTGTTAGCGACAAAACCCACAGCCACACTTTGCCTGTTGACTGGCTGTAGAGGGCCCCTAAAAACACCGCGGCGCACAGCACCAACTCCACCTTGTTGAGGTAACCGAACACCAGCCTCCCGATGCCGAGCCCGATCTCCAGGGTAACGTGCGGGGCTGTAAACTTTACAGGGGCCTCCAGGAAAGATATTCCTGCCACCATGCCAGCCCATACAAAGGCGGCCATTACCATCATCAGCTGTAAAGTCTGCTTTTTCATGCCGGTTTCCAGCTCCAGAGAAAGCAACAGGCTATGCTCAGGCTGATTTTCATCGATGTTTACAAAAGCAAATTTCTCCCTATCTGTGCTCTAAAACACTGACATGTATCACATCCTTAACTGACATTCATCATCTTTTCTGCAAGCGGCTCCATCTACCTTTGTATGAGAACCTTAATGAAGATTCGTGATGGAAACCGCACTCCAAACAAAGATTCAAACCTGTTACCACTGTGGCGACTCCTGCGTGGATGAGCTGATTATCGCACATGACAAGTCATTCTGCTGTGCCGGCTGCAAAAGCGTATACGAGCTACTGGAAGAGAACAACCTCTGCACCTATTACTCGCTGGAGGATAACCCGGGCATTTCCGGGAAGCAGCCCCTGGCGCAGGCGCGATTTGCCTACCTGGATGACGCAGGGGTGGAGGCGCAGCTCATCAACTTTAAGAACGACAGCATCTGCAAACTGACTTTCTATGTTCCGCAGATGCACTGCAGCTCTTGTATCTGGCTGCTAGAGAACCTGTTTAAGCTTAATCCTGGCGTTGCCGAGTCTACTGTGAACTTCCTGCGCAAGGAGGTGTCGCTAACTTATTTTCACCAGAAAACCTCGCTGCGCCAGGTGGTAGAGCTGCTGGCGCAGATAGGCTATGAGCCGGCCATTACCCTGGCCGACACTGACGGGAAGAAGGAAACAAAGAAGAACTACTCACTTATTTATAAGCTTGGCATTGCCGGCTTCTGCTTCGGCAATGTGATGCTGCTGGCCTTTCCGGACTACCTGGCACTGGGCGAGGAAGTGCAGCGCGATTACGGCCGCTTTTTCGGCTACCTGAGCGTGCTGCTGTCGCTGCCGGTGTTTTTCTACAGTGCCCGTGGCTTTTTTGAGTCGGCCTGGCAGGGCATTCGCCAGCACATGATCAACATTGACCTACCCATTGCCACAGGCTTGCTCGCGCTCTTCATCACGAGCCTTTACCAAATACTAACCAACACTGGGGCAGGCTACCTGGACTCTTTTACCGGGCTGGTGTTCTTCATGCTGATCGGCAAGTACTTTCAGCAAAAGACCTATGACACACTTTCTTTTGACAGGGACTATACCTCCTATTTCCCGGTGTCGGTAACGGTACTGAAGGAGAACGGTGAGGAGGAGTCGGTGGCGGTGCGTAACCTGAAGGTGAGCGACCGCATCCGCATCCGTAACCAGGAGCTGATACCCGCCGACGCCATGCTGCTGCACGGCACCGCCATGATTGACTACAGCTTTGTGAGTGGGGAGTCGGAGCCGGTAGAGAAGGTGGTGGGCGAGGTGATTTACGCCGGCGGCCGCCAGGTAGGAGAGAGCGTGGAGCTGGAGGTAGTGAAGGAGGTGTCGCAAGGCTACCTGACACAGCTCTGGAACAACAGCGTGTTCTCCAAAAACGAAGAGCAAAGTATGGAAAGCTACGCCAACGTTGCCGGCAAGTGGTTTATCATCGTTACATTGCTGGTAGCGGCGGGCGCCCTGGTGTACTGGGTGCCGCGCGACACGAGCATGGCCATGAAGGCCTTTACCTCGGTATTGATCATTGCCTGCCCATGCGCCCTTTCCCTGTCTACGCCGTTCGTACACGGTAACACCCTCCGTATCTTTGGCAAAAACAAGTTCTTCCTCAAAAACACCAGCGTTGTGGAGACTCTGGCTAAAATAGACACCGTGGTGTTTGATAAGACCGGAACTCTGACGGAGCCAAGCGCGGCCGAGGTTAGCTACACAGGCAAAGTGCTTACGCCGGCGCAGGAGCAAAGTATAAAATCTGTGCTGAGCCACTCCACGCACCCGCTTAGCCAGCGTATTTTCCATTTCATACAGGGAGACACGCTGGAGGTGCAGGGCTTTCAGGAGTTTGCAGGCAAAGGGGTGGCAGGCGAAGTAAACGGCCATTTCGTGCGCGTCGGTTCGGCAGCATACTTGGGCGTAAACACCTCCCAGGAAAAGGATGCCCTTAAAACAACCGTTTATGTATCGGTGGATGGTGTTGTGCTAGGTTACTACACCTTCTTTAACGTGTACCGCCAGGGCCTGAAGGAGGTACTGCAAGGGCTGCACATCGATAAGCTGGCCGTACTTTCCGGCGACAACGACCATGAGGCGGCCCGGCTGCGGGAACTGCTGGGTGAGGAGGCTGAACTTAACTTTAACCAGTCGCCGGTGCAGAAGCTGGAGTACATCAAGAGCCTGAAAAACCAGCAGCGCCACGTGCTGATGGTGGGAGACGGCCTGAACGATGCCGGTGCCCTGAAGCAGAGCGACGCCGGCATTGCGCTCACCAACAGCATCACCAACTTCTCGCCCTCCTGCGACGCCATCCTGGATGCCACCGCCTTTGATAAGCTGAGCCGCTTCATCGGTTTCTCCAAAAAGAGCATGAACATCATCCTGGCCAGCTTTGCCGTATCGCTGATCTATAATGTGGTGGGGCTTACACTGGCTGTGCAGGGGCTGTTCACCCCGATCATCTCGGCCATACTTATG
Source organism: Pontibacter actiniarum (assembly GCF_003585765.1). Classification (NCBI taxonomy): domain Bacteria; kingdom Pseudomonadati; phylum Bacteroidota; class Cytophagia; order Cytophagales; family Hymenobacteraceae; genus Pontibacter; species Pontibacter actiniarum. Next base: position 1,347,563 of record NZ_CP021235.1, on the reverse strand, counting down.
CCGATCAGCTCGATCAGTGTCATCCTTTTTGCAACGCTGTCGGTGCGCTTTGCGGCCAGGAAAGCCGGTCTATAGCCGCTGCGCTGCTGTTGCTACACTTAACAAGTATACATACCTTAACCGCCAACAACCATGTTTATCATATTCTTACTTATCGGTATCAGTGTAACAGTAGCCAGCGGATTTCTGGCCGCGTTTCTGTGGGCCGTAAAATCCGGCCAGTACGAGGATGACTATACACCCGCCGTCCGTATGCTGTTCGAAAATGAACCTGCCTCCAAAAGCGGCGGCACAGAGCCGAAGAAGGCGTAGCTGGCTATTCATTCCTCACAACCGCTGTAGGGCAAGGTGGTACGGCTACAGCAGCCGTACCACCTTGCCCTGTCGTGTAAAAAAGGGACATGGTTAAAGTATAGCTCTAAGCTGAGAGATGCTTTTGAACGCCGTGCCAGGTCAAATGTCTTCCGCATTTTCCTGTGGATTTTTCATTTCCCCTTCGCTGTCCCGTTGCAGCAAATCCACTTATAACCGGCACCAGAGGCCTTCCTGCGGCCTCAGCTGATATCAATCACTTACCCGAGTGACATTCGTCATCTTTTAGAAACGCATTCCTGCGCAATTTTGAACTGTTGAAAATGACGTGCCGCCTTGCTCCGAACGGAAGCCAGCAGTACCAGAGAAATCACACAACAAATCACATACAACACTTTAACAAATGGAGGACACCGCACATGTCAACTAATGTAGCAGAAGTCTTAGAAAATGCTCCGGACAGGGTCGTGCCGAAAGGTAAAGACCCGGGGGCGACCGACACATTCTTTTATGACAACAAGATTGTTCGGGATTTTGGTATCGCCACGGTATTCTGGGGTATCGCCGGCATGCTGATCGGAACGCTGATCGCGTTTCAGTTGGCTCGGCCTGAGCTGAACATGGGCACGCAGTATACTACGTTCGGCCGTATCAGACCACTGCACACCAATGCGGTGATCTTCGCCTTTGTGGGCAACGCCATCTTTATGGGCGTGTACTACTCGCTGCAGCGCCTCTGCAAAACGCGTATGTACAGCGACTGGCTCAGTAAAATCAACTTCTGGGGCTGGCAGCTCATCATCGTTTCTGCCGTTATCACGCTTCCGTTGGGCTTTACCACCTCTAAAGAATATGCTGAGCTGGAGTGGCCTATCGACATAGCTATCACCCTGATATGGGTGGTGTTCGGCTGGAACATGTTCGGTACGATTGCCAAGCGCCGGGAGAAGCACCTGTACGTAGCCATCTGGTTCTACATCGCTACTTTCCTGACAGTGGCCGTGCTGCACATCGTGAACTCGTACGAGATGCCGGTGAACTTCCTGAAAAGCTACTCTGGCTACGCCGGTGTACAGGATGCGCTGGTGCAGTGGTGGTATGGCCACAACGCGGTGGCGTTCTTCCTGACAACGCCGTTCCTGGGCCTGATGTACTACTTCCTGCCTAAAGCGGCCAACCGCCCGGTTTACTCTTACCGCCTGTCCATCATTCACTTCTGGTCCCTGATCTTTATCTACATCTGGGCGGGCCCGCACCACTTGCTGTATACGTCGCTGCCTGACTGGGCACAGTCGCTGGGTGTGGTTTTCTCTGTGATGCTGCTTGCCCCGAGCTGGGGTGGTATGATCAACGGTTTGCTGACGCTGCGCGGCGCCTGGGATAAAGTACGTGAGAACCCGATCCTGAAATTTATGGTGGTGGCCATCACAGCCTACGGTATGGCTACGTTCGAAGGCCCGATGCTGTCGCTGAAAAACGTAAACGCCATTGCCCACTTTACTGACTGGATTGTAGCACACGTACACGTAGGTGCTCTTGGCTGGAACGGCTTCCTGACCTTCGCCATGCTGTACTGGCTGTTCCCACGCCTGTACAAAACACCGCTGTACTCTGTTAAACTTGCCAACACACACTTCTGGTTGGGCACCCTAGGTATCCTCTTCTACGCCATCCCGATGTACTGGGCAGGCTTTACCCAAGGCCTGATGTGGAAACAGTTCTCAGAAGAAGGCATGCTGCAGTATCCTAACTTCCTGGAGACTGTGCTGCAGATCGTGCCGATGTACTACCTGCGCGGTATCGGCGGGGTGCTTTACCTGAGCGGCGTGTTCCTGATGGTGTACAACCTGATAAAAACTGCCAAGTCTGGCAAACTGGTTGCCAACGAGCGCACAGAGGCTCCGGTAGTAGTGCCTACTGCCAGCAACAACGCCGGCCACTGGCACAGCTGGATTGAGAAACGCCCTACTCAAATGGCCATCTTCGCTACGGTTGCGATCCTGATCGGCGGTCTGGTAGAGTTTATTCCAACCTTCGTGATCAAATCAAACGTGCCGACCATTGCCAGCGTGAAGCCTTATACTTCGCTGGAACTGCAGGGCCGCGACCTGTACATAAAAGAGGGTTGCGTTAACTGCCACACCCAAATGGTGCGACCGTTCAGATCAGAGACAGAGCGCTACGGCGAGTACTCTAAAGCGGGTGAGTTTGTGTACGACCACAACTTCCTGTGGGGCTCCAAGCGTACCGGTCCGGACCTTCACCGCGTAGGCGGCAAGTACCCGCACTCCTGGCACTACCACCACATGATGGACCCAACCTCAATGTCACCAGGCTCTATCATGCCGGCTTACCCTTGGCTGTTTGAGCAGGAGATTGACCAGAGCACTACGCAGGCCAAACTGGAAACGCTGAAAAAGCTGGGCGTTCCTTACGAAGAGGAGTACATCGCCAACGCCAACGAAGAGCTCATGGAGCAGGCCAGAGGCATCTCAGCAGACCTGGCCAAAGAAGGCCTGGAAGTGAAGCCTGAGAAGGAGATCGTAGCCCTGATCGCTTACCTGCAGCGCCTGGGAACCGATATTAAAGTGAAAACGGAAGAAGTAGAATAGACACAAGACGCAAGTATCAAGACACAAGACCAAATCTGTATAAGACCTCTTTACTAAAAGTCTTGTGTCCTGTGTCTTGCTACCTGTGTCCTAAATATAAAAGCCATGTATAAGAATGTTTTGCAAGCCATAGACGGCATCGAAATATATCCGATCATCTCCTTCAGCATCTTTTTCCTCTTCTTCCTGGGTTTACTCGTGTATGTATTCCTGCTGGATAAGAAGCATGTGGACATGATGAGCAGCATCGCCTGCGGCAAAGAAGATGAAGACACTACCATGGGAGGACTAAGACAATGAGCTGGAACACTGTAAAGATCAAAAAAGGCAGCCTTGCCCTGGCGGCCGGCCTGCTGCTGCTGGGCACCACCGCTGTGCAGGCCCAGGATGCAGTAGAAGGAAAGAAGATATTTGACGCCAACTGCTCCGCCTGCCACAGCATAGAAACAGACGTGGTGGGCCCTGCGCTGAAAGACGTGCACAAACGCCGCGACGAAGCCTGGATAAAGAAGTTCGTGAAGAACTCTACGGAGATGATCCAATCCGGCGACCCGACAGCCAAGGAGGTATTCGAGAAGTACGGCAAAGTACAGATGGCCAGCTTCGGCGGCCAGCTGTCCGACAGCGACATAGACAACGTAATTGCCTATGTGAAGGAGGAGAGTGAGAAGCCAGCGGCTGCCGCAGCCACGCCTGCCGCTGACAGCGGCACCGAGGCAGAAGCCGCGGCTGCCCCCAAAGAGGTGTCTTTTATGGAGCTGCCTCCGCTGGTGCACATCACGATTGCCCTGTCCGGCATTATTGTGCTGCTGATTATCGCCACGCTGATCATGCTGATCCGCCTGTTTATACCGATGCTGGGCGACTCGATTTACGACGAGGACTTCCGCAGCTCCTTTGCCGGGCGCGTTCTGTTCCTGATGCGTGGGGATGCCACCGTGGTAACTGGCAAGGCAAAAGACGAAATCCACTCCAACCACGACTTCGACGGGATCCAGGAGTACGACAACGACCTGCCGCCTTGGTGGAAGTACATGTTCTACGTGTCCATCGTATTTGCCATAGGCTATATGCTGCACTTCCACGTGTTTAACAGCGGCTTGTTGCAGGAGCAGGAGTATGAGCTGGAGATGCAACAGGCAGCCCTGTTTGCCGCCAGCGCCGATAACGACCCGAACGCGGTTACCAACTTTGAGGTGCTGACAGACGCTGCTGCGCTGGAGTCCGGTAAATCTACGTTCCTGACCAACTGCGCTGCCTGCCACGGCCAGGAAGCACAGGGTACCGTAGGGCCAAACCTGACGGATGAGTACTGGCTGCACGGCGGCAACGTGAACGACATCTTTAAAACGGTGAAGTTCGGTGTACCGGCCAAAGGCATGGTGCCATGGCAGGGCAAGCTTTCCAAAGATCAGATCCTGGAGGTTTCCAGCTATATTCTGTCTCTGCAAGGCACTAACCCGGCCAACGCCAAAGAGCCGCAAGGCGAAAAGCAGTAAGCAGATCCAACAGCAAGTTGAAAGCTGCAGGCACCCCGGTGTCTGCAGCTTTTTGTTTCAGTAAGGTTTTCGGCTACGAAACCGCTTAGAAGTACAGGAAGCCACCGTTAGTGACGATAATCACTGGCGTGAGTGACCTAGGTCATCTTTTGGCATGTGGTAATTGTGGACTTTTGTCATAGTAGATTTTTCTATCTGCTAAGTTCTTTTTTCCATTTTAACCAACAGGCAGGATTAATATCCGCACAAATTAAACTGCCATGCCAACAACAACTAAACAAAAGCCCACCGAAGAGTTTCGGGATCACCTGTCTACAGTAGACGCGGAGGGCAAAAGAGTCTGGGTTTACCCCAAAAAGCCGCAAGGCAAACTCTACAACTACCGTAAATACGTAAGCTACGGTCTGCTGGCGCTCCTTTTCGCCGGCCCATTCATCAAGATAAACGGCTTGCCGCTGCTCATGCTTAACATCGTGGAGCGCAAGTTCGTGATATTCGGCGTGCTGTTCTGGCCGCAGGACTTCTTTCTGCTGGTGCTGGCCTTTCTGGCCATGACCCTCTTCATTATTCTCTTTACGGTTGTCTATGGCCGTGTTTTCTGTGGTTGGGTTTGTCCCCAGACCATCTTCCTGGAAATGGTTTTCCGAAGAATCGAGTACGCCATAGAGGGAGACTACACCAAGCAGAAGGCACTGGACAAGATGCCCTGGAATGCAGAGAAAATCCTGAAGAAAGGCTCTAAAACGGCAATCTTTCTCGCCATTTCCTTTCTCATCGCCAACACCTTTCTGGCCTATGTTATTGGTATAGATGCCCTGCGGGAAATCGCAACGGACAACCCCTTTAACCACTTGGGCGGCCTGGGTGCCATTGTGGTGTTCACCGGCCTGTTTTACGGCGTGTTCGCCTGGTTCAGGGAGCAGGTCTGCACCATCGCCTGCCCGTACGGCAGGTTGCAAGGAGTGATGCTCGACAAGAAGACGGTGGTGGTAGCCTACGACTACGGCCGGGGCGAGCCGCGCGGCAAGCTGCGCAAAAACCAGGAGCGCACCGAGGGCGACTGCATTGACTGCAAGCAGTGTGTGCACGTTTGCCCGACCGGGATCGACATTCGCAACGGGGCACAGCAGCTGGAGTGTATTAACTGCACCGCCTGCATCGACGCCTGCAACGACATCATGCGCATGATTGAGAAGCCGGAGGGTCTTATTCGCTACGAATCTGAGGAGGGTATAGCCGAAGGCAAGAAGTGGAAGTTCTTCACGCCCCGCGTGATTGGCTACACCGCCGTGCTGGCAGTGCTGCTCACGGCGCTAAGCACACTGCTGCTCACCCGCGATGAGGCTCAGGCAACCATCCTTCGCACCCCGGGCCAGCTGTACCAGAAAACGGAGCAGGGGCACATCAAGAACCTCTACAATATCTCCGTGATCAACAAGACCAACCACGAGATGCCTCTAACCCTCAAGCTGCTGGACAAGCAGGGAACGATACAGGTGATAGGAGGAGAGCAACTGGTGCTGCCGGCGCAGGGCATAGTGGAAGGCGTGTTCTTTACAGAGATACCGCTGGAGGAGCTTCAGGGAATGAATTCGGAGATTGAGGTAGGCTTATTCTACAACGACGAGCTCATCACCGTGCAGGACACAAAGTTCTTAGCACCTGCACACTAGCCCTCTTTACCTAAAGCAGGAGTAATGCCTTTTTGCTTTAGAAGGGCGACACAAAAAAATCATAAAGAAGAATATCATGACAACTGAACATAAAACCACAACACTTTGGCCTTACGGCATCATCGCAGCAATCGTACTGTTTGCCGGCTACATTATCTTTTTCGTGACAAAAGCCATGCGCCAGGACGTAGACCTGGTCAGCAAGAACTACTATGAGCAGGAAATCGCTTACCAGGACCACATCAACACCGTGGGGCGCACTGTGGCTGTAGGCGAGGTGGCGATCACCTATAAAGCGGAGGACCAGCACATACTATTGCAGCTGCCGGAAGGATTTCAGGGGCAGGCTGTGCGCGGTGCCGTCAGCTTCTTTCGCCCGTCAGACGAAGGGCTTGACTTTGAAGTGCCGCTGCAACTGGGCCGTGACCAAAGCCAGCTGCTGGAGACAGACACGCTGCAGCAGGGCCTTTGGAAGGTGCGCGTAAACTTCAGCGCAGGCAACGAAGTGTATTTTGCAGAGAAAGCAATCAGCATAAAATAAGAAAGCCATGATCTGGGCAGGTTTTCTATTCGGACTTTTAGGCAGTTTCCATTGCGTCGGGATGTGCGGCCCGATTGCCATGGCCTTACCATTTGGCGGGAGCAGCGGCTGGCGTTACTACGCGGGTCGCCTCCTGTACAATGGGGGGCGCTTGGCTACCTATACTTTGTTAGGCGCACTGGCAGGTGCCTTCGGGGCCACGTTACAAATGGCGGGACTGCAGCAGGTGGTTTCCGTTGTTTCGGGCCTCCTTATACTTCTACTGTTGGTTTTACCCGCTGCCCTCAAGGGCAAAGCCAGCAACATGTTAGGCACTGACAAGCTGATGCTCTGGGTGCGCCAGAAGCTGGGCTACTTCTTCGGCCAAAACAACCTGGGCGCCCTGTTTATGGTGGGCCTGTTGAACGGGCTGCTGCCCTGCGGTTTTGTTTACATTGCACTGGCCGGGGCCATCAGTGCGCCGGGCGTGCCGGGGGCTATGCTTTACATGCTGCTCTTCGGGCTGGGCACTTTTCCGCTCATGTTCCTGGTGTCCCTTTCCGGTAAGTTTATCAGCCTGAAGCTGCGCCGCTCGTTTAACCGGGCAGTGCCTTATGTAGGTATGGCGTTGGCCGTACTGTTCATTATGCGCGGCCTGAACCTCGGCATCCCGTACGTGAGCCCGAAGATAGCGCACACGGCACACCACACGACAGAAATTACCTGCTGCACAAAACCGAAGTAGAGGGATTGGCATAAAATCAGGGGAAAGTGACTTTGGTCATTTTTTGAGTGAATGAAAGGAAACATCTTACGACTGAAAAGATAAGACTATGAACGAGGCAGTATATGTGAAGCGGGTGCTGGTACCAGTAAAGTTAGACCAGTTAAGTGAGGCGCTCTTAAGCTATGCCGGATCTTTTGCCAAAGCCGTGGGAGCGGAGTTGCTACTCCTGCACTGCACCGGGCAGGCAGAGGTTACCTATACGCAAAAGAGCCGCATCATACAGTCGCTGCGTGCCTTTGGGGAGCGGGCACTGGGAAAGCAGCAGAAGCCCGGAGCTGGATTTGTGCATTTCGATTGCGTGGTGCGCCCCCTTTCGCTGCGCGAGAACATCAAGAAGGTAACACAGGATTATGCCGTGGACCTGGTGCTGATGGAGGCATGCCCGCTGCCTGCCGAGCAGTGTGTTGGCAGCGACCACGCCGCTGCCGTTATGGAGCAGCTGGAGGTGCCGGTAATGGTTGTGCCACAGCAAAGCTCCTACCAAAAGCCCCGGAACCTGGTGTTCGCCACCGACTTTACCGACCGCGACCCGCTCGTGCTGCGGCGCATCCAAAGCTTTGCGGAGCAGGCAGGAGCCAGACTAACCCTGGTGCAGGTTTACAGCCCGGCAGAGCGCGCGCAGCTGTGCAGCCTGAAGGCGGCTATGCGGGAGGTGGAGAAGCTCTTAAAAGGCAAAGAGGTAAAGTTTAAGCTCCTGGAGGAAGAAGACATGCTGGAAGGCATCAGCGACTTTGCCGAACAGCAAAACACCGATATGCTTATACTGGCCACGCAGGACAACCACCTGATGCAGCGCCTGTTCAGCAACGCTTATGTCAAGACGATGGCTTACCACACGCGGGTTCCGCTGGTCACCTTCCGGCAGCTGAAGCAAAAGCCGTGCTCCGGCTGCTGTACAAACTGTGCCAGCAAGCTGCAGCACCACCACAAGCCCAAAGCAGCCCTGGCAGGCATTAAAACCGCCTAACTCCCAAAAAATGATTCCCGCCCAAAGCCTGCACACATGTTGAAAGGCTGTTTGTGAAGTATAAAGCGCAGCGCAGGCCTAAAGCCTGCGCTGTGCTTTTTTGCTAGAAGGTCTCTCACCCAGCCCGCCTGCTCTCACGGCAACACCCTGCCTCTACAACGCAACGCATCCACCTGAAAGCCAGCCACAACTGCATGCACTACGCTTGCTTTGCTAAACCTGCACCGGAAAGTATAAGTATGAGCAACAGAGAGGCGCTGTGCCCGCAGCAGCAGCCTCGGCCCATACTATGAAAAGACTAATCAGCCACCTGAAGTTTCTGTACCAGTACATCACCACCAGTATTGGCTTTTACCCGACCCTTATCTCCGTGTGCTTTTTCGCGCTGGCGCTGCTGATGCTCTACCTCGAGACGCAGGGCCTGAGCAAGAGCCTGAAGGATAACCTGCCGCTCCTGATCATCAGTAACGGAGAAACGGCCCGCCTGATTCTCAGCACAATAGCCGGTGGCATTATCTCGCTGACAGTGTTTAGCTTTACCATGGTGATGCTGGTGCTCAACCAGGCCAGCGCGAACTTTACGCCTCGCGTTATCCCGGGCCTGATCTCCCACAAGTCGAACCAAAGTGTGCTGGGCCTGTATCTGGGCACCCTGGTTTACACGCTGGTGGTGATGGTGAACGTGAGGTCCGATTACTACAGCGTGCCGCTGCCGGGCTTTACCATTTTCCTGGCCATGTGCTTTGCCATTATCTGCCTGGGCTTTTTTGTGTACTTCATTCACGCGGTGTCGCAGTCCATCCAAATCGAAAGCATCCTCGAAAACATCTTCTACGTCACCAAGAGAAGCCTGGAGGGGGAAATCGACAGGGACAGGGGAACGGCAATTCCGAACGTCTTTAACCAGCAAGCGGAGTGGCAAACACTGGAGAGCCCCACCACCGGCTACCTGCAAAGCCTGGACACAGGCGCGGTGATGGGCCTTTTGCGGGAGTATGAGGTGGTGTTGGACTTTTTCGAGCCGCTCGGCAGTTTTCTGGTAGAGGGAGTGCCCTTTGCGAGGGTCAACAAGAGGCTGCCTGACATGAAGGAGTTTACCAGCCGCCTCTTCGGGCACGTTAACTTTTACCGCGAAGAGCGGCCGGATGTAAACTACATCTTCGGCTTTAAGCACATCACCGAGAGTGCCGTAAAAGCCTTGAGCCCGGGAATCAACGACCCGGGCACAGCCATCAAGGCCATCGACTACCTCACCGCCCTCTTCGCATTGAGAATGGATCTGACCGATGAGAAAGTGCTCTACGACAAAGACAACGCAGGGCGCATCCACTTTAAGCACGAAACCTTCGGAGACCTCTACGCAGTGTCGCTTAGCCCCATCCGGCTGTACGGCAAGGGCAGCGTAATCATCGTGCTACGGCTGCTGCAGCTGCTGCAAAGCCTGCTGCATAAGGTGGGCCCGCACCCAGAGCTAAAGCCGGTGCTGTACGGGGAGGCCATTTTACTCATACATGACGCGGATGAGAACACCGAGAACCCTGGTGACCGCGAAAAAATAAACAGCCTGCTGCGGCAGCTGAACAACATGCAGGTACTGGATAAACCTTTGCCGCTGCTGAAGCGGGAAACTAGCTGCGTCTGAGAAAATTATTTAGTTTTGCAGCCAGCTTACTATTTCAGTTATGTTTTTCCAAGCCCTTAAAAAATCGCTGGGGCATATTCTCAACATCCAGCACGAGACAGACGAGCCCGGCACCATCCGGGAGATTAACGACAAAATACCGATCCGTGGCAACAACACCTGGATGCTGATCTGCTCTGCCATGCTGGCCTCCATTGGCCTCGACACCAGTTCCGGGGCAGTCATTATCGGTGCCATGTTAATTTCGCCGCTCATGTCGCCTATACTTGGCGTGGGCCTCTCGGTGGGCATCAACGACCGCGAAATGCTTATTGCCTCCATCAAGAACCTGGCTTTGGCAGCTGCTGCGGGTCTTTTGGTGAGCACGTTATACTTTAGCATAACACCGCTCGGCGAACCTACAAACGAGCTACTGGCCCGCACGCAACCTACTTTACTGGATGTGATGGTGGCTATTTTCGGGGGGATAGCCGGTATCATCTCAATTTCGCGCTCCGATAGGTCCAATGCTATTCCGGGTGTAGCCATTGCCACCGCCTTGATGCCGCCGCTCTGCACGGCTGGCTTTGGGCTTGCCGTAGGCCGCATTGATTATTTCTTCGGGGGCTTTTACCTCTTCTTTATCAACGCCGTCTTTATCAGCCTCTCCACCTACATGATCGTGAAGTACCTGCACTTCCACACCAAATCCTATGTAGACCAGGCCAAGCAGAAGCGCGTTGCCCAGATCATGGGAATCATGTTATTTATAGTGGTGCTGCCAAGTGTTTACTTCCTGTACAACGTGTACGTAGGGGTTAAAACGAAAAAGAAAATCGAGAGCCTAGTTATCACAGACTTCACAGACCGCAACAACGAGGTGCTAAAGTGGGAGATGCAGGAGACAGACTCTTTAAAGTACATCAAGATATACAGCGTGGGCAAGCAGGTAGACGAGAAACTGGTGCAGCATTACAACCAGGTGCTGGCCCAAAACAGCCTGAAACAGTACCGGGTACGGCTTGTTCAGCTGGATGTGTCGCCGGAGGAGGTACAGCAGATTGCCTACGACATAACCCACAACCTGACGCAGGACATGCTCAAAACCATGGAGCTGCAAAAGCTGCAGGAGCAGCGGTCGGATAGTGTGCGCCGCCAGCAACTGCATCTGTCCAGGAGCAGTGCCACACAGGACCTGAAGCTACTTTTCCCTGAAATCCAGAAAGTGCAGGTAGGAGAGATGATCAGCACCACCAACCCCGCGAAGCCAGACACCGTGACGCTGGTAATGCTCGATTGGCGAAAACCAGAGACAGCCGAGGCCACCGCCAACAACGCTAAGAAAAAAGCGGCGGAACAAAAGCAAAGAACAGCGCAGGTGAAGGAGTATGAGGGCCGCATCAGGTCTTACCTGGCAAGCAAGCTACAGCGCGACTCTGTACGGGTAGTATCCACTTTCTAAGCGGAATGAACCCTGGCTGCCAGCCTGGCGCGGACTTTTACGTAAAGGGGCTATAAACCCTTTACATAAAAGCCCGGCATGACTAGATCTAGCACTTTAAAGCAGAGGCTGTATACGATTATCTTTGAAGCAGAAACACCGGGAGGCAAAGCGTTCGATGTTATACTGCTCCTTTTGATCCTGGCCAGTGTCGCCACGGTTTCGCTGGAGAGCGTGGCTGAGCTAAGGCAGGAGCACCTGCGCTTGTTTCTGGCGCTGGAGTGGTCTTTCACCATCATCTTCACCGTGGAGTACATTCTCCGGATTTACAGCACGCCCAGGCCGTTTAAGTACATCTTCTCCTTTTTTGGGCTGGTTGATTTACTCTCCATCATCCCCACGTACCTGAGCCTGTTTATACTTGGCACGCAATACCTGCTAGTGGTGCGGGTACTGCGCCTGCTGCGGATAGCGCGCATCTTTAAGATGACGCGCTTCATAAACGAAGGGCAGCAGCTATCCAGCGCCCTGAAAGCTAGCTTAACGAAAATTGCCGTTTTTCTGGGCACGGTGATCACGCTCGTGATCATCATCGGCTCCTTGATGTACATCATCGAAGGCGAGGCGAGCGGCTTTACCAGCATCCCCACCAGCGTTTATTGGGCCATTGTTACGTTAACCACCGTTGGATACGGAGACATAGCCCCGGTGACGGCGCTTGGCCAGGTGCTGGCCAGCTTTGTGATGATCATGGGCTACGGCATTATAGCTGTGCCGACAGGCATCGTAACGGTAGAAATGTCCAGGTCTGACAAGAAGATGGCCGGCACGCGCACATGCCCCAACTGCCACGAAGAGGGGCACCCGGCCGAAGCCAACTATTGCTATAATTGCGGTTACGCTCTCCAGGCCCCCGAAAGAGCCTGATGACACACGGCCTTTACCTGATGATGAGCGTGTGGTAGGTAACACCATAGCCTCCCCACACGCCCAGGCCACCTTTGATGTTGGAGCGCGTAATGTTAGGCGACCCGATAGGGCTGCCGTTGCTGTTCTGCTCGTTCTCCAGGCTGCTCCAAAAGCGGTAGTGCGGCAGGTCGATAGCGGCCCAGCGCACTGTCACCGTGTCACCCACTCCAAAATAGCTGTACAAATCCTCATCAATCTCTTCCTGCCCCTTCGGCTCCCCCCGGTCCAGCGGGAAAGTAATGGAGCCCCCATTGATCAGCTCATCGTTAAAAACAGAGTTAAAGAGCCCCGGGTAAAATGGCTCACTGTTCCGTTTGGTAAAGTAGCGGATGCTGTTGCCGATGGTGTCGGGGTCGGTGTAGGAGTAGTTCAGGATGCGCAGGCTGTCCTCTTCAGGTTTGGGGTGTGGCGAGATGGTTAGCTCGCTCAGCGGGTTCAGCTGCGGAATGGTCGTAACAGCGGTAAGCGTTTTACCCTGATGGCTGATGCGAAGGCTGTAGCTTTTCCCCACCTCGCCCTGCAGTTCTTCCGAAGTATAAACGTAAAAGTTAAAGCCCCCGGAGGCATTCAGCAGTTCCGGCCGCACCCCAATCTGCAACGAAACAGCCCTTTTAAGTTCTTCTGAGAAAGCCCCTGACGGCACCTCCTTTAAAGTATAGCTTTGCCCGCCTGTGGTAACAGTTACCTTGGCATCGTGCACAAAACTTTTCTCCAGCGTTTCCAGCGAGGCATCGGCAAACACGGGTACGGAACGGGTCAGGACGAGCACTGGCGGTGCGCCCTGCTCAATATGCCCTTCCACCACCAACTGTTCTTCGCCCGCGGGCAGGTCAATGGTCACATCCTCCTCACAGCCAAACAGCAGCGCCAGAGAAAGAACGGATAGGATGGTTTGCGCTAGTCTCATATTTATTTCCAGCTAAAGTTCCAGGTAACAGAAGGCAGCGGGAACGGGATGATGGAGGTTTTCTTCGCCTGCAGCTTTACGTTGTTCCCGAACGGCTCTCCTTCATTATCGATGTAATACAGAAACGGATTGCGGCGGCCGTACACATTGTAGATGGAGAAGGTCCAGCTGCTTTCGATATTCTTCCATTTCTTTGCCTGCAGGGTAGCCGACAGGTCGAGGCGGTGCGTGGGCTCCATCCGGAAGCTGTTGCGCTCGCCGTACTGGTAGTTTACGGAGCCCTCAATGTAATAGCGGCGCACCGGCAGGGTAGTAGCCTCTCCGGTGCCGTAGACGAAGCTGCCGCCAAAGGTCCAGCGGTCGTTATACTTGTAGCTTGCCACCACAGACAGGTCGTGGCGACGGTCGTATCGCGCCGGGAACAGCTTGCCCTCGTTCAGGTCCGGAAACGTGCGGGTAGTGCGGGAGAGGGTATAGCCAAACCAGCCCTGCAGGTTGCCGTAGTTTTTGCGCAGGAAAAGCTCCACGCCGTAAGACTCCCCGCCGCCGCTCACAAATTCATACTCCAGGTCGCGGTTGCTGGGGCCGGGGGCAAAGCCTTCGCGGTACTCCAGCTGGTTTTCCAGGTCCTTGTAGTATACTTCCACGGAGCCTTCGTACTGGTTACCCTTCAGTGTTTTAAAGTAGCCCAGGGCATACTGCGTGGCCCGCTGCGGCTCCACCAGTGCCGAGCTGGGCACCCACACATCCAGCGGCAGCGTGGTATAGGCATTGGATACCAGGTGCAGGTACTGCGCCGACTTCGTAAAAGCCGCCTTCACGGAGCTGCTCTTGCTTAAGGTGTAGTTCAGCGACACGCGCGGCTCCCAGGCACTGTAGGCCACCACCTCCTCGCCACTGCGGTACAGCGTGGAGTCTACCACTACCTGGTTTTCGTTAAACCGATACAGCTCAAAGGGCCCCACCTGGTTAAAGTAACTGTTTCGCAAACCAAGGCTAAGCAGCAGCCTGTCCGTTACATAAATATCGTCTGACAGGTAAAAGGACGTTTCGTGGGCGTACTTGGTGCGCAGGCGGTCTGTGTTAAAATCCTGACCCTCCACACCTTCGGCCACCCCGGAGCGCGGGCGCAACTGATGGTACGTGTACTGCACGCCGTACTGCAGGTGATGCAGCGCGCTTGGTTTATAGTCGAAGTCCAGGTTGGCGCTGTAGTCGCGCACGCCGGTCTGTACCACGGTATTGAAGCCGCCAAAATCCCAGGTAAACTCAAACTTATAGTCGCTCAGCACCCCCGAAACATCCACTTGCATCTGGTCGCTGAACCGATGGTTCCAGCGGGCAGTGGCGCTGGCATTTCCCCAGAAAAACTCAGACTGAAAGCGCCCATCCGACAAGGTTAGCTCACCCACATCGCGGCCGTAGTAGCCACTGAGGTAGAGCCTGTCCCGCTCCGAAAGCACAAAGCTGAGTTTCCCGTTAATATCATAGAAATAGTAGGGCACACCGCCCTGTTCTGTGTCCTTCAGGAAAGGGTTGAACACGGCGTCGGCATACGTGCGGCGGCCGGAAAGTATAAACGCGGCCTTGTCCTCGGCCAGCGGCCCCTGCACCGATAGCCGCGAGGAGATCAGCCCTACGCCACCGTCCACCTTAAAGTCTGACAGGCTGCCTTCCTTCATGCCGATATCGAGCACAGAGGAAAGGCGACCGCCGTAGCGGGCCGGCATGCTGCCTTTTATCAGCGTGGTGTTGTCGATGGCGTCGCTGTTGAAGACGGAGAAGAAGTTAAACAGGTGACCGGGGTTGTACACGGTGGCTTTGTCGAGCAGCACCAGGTTCTGGTCAGCGCCGCCGCCGCGCACATAGAAGCCGGTGCTTCCTTCCCCAGCCGACTTCACGCCGGGCAGGAGCTGCACCGTTTTCAGGATATCCACCTCCCCAAAGATAACCGGCAGGGTTTTAATTGTTTCCAGCGGCAACTCCAGCTGGCCCATCACGGGGGTCTCTGTGATGGGAGGTTTGCGGGTGGCAACCACCTCCACCTCCTGTACGTCATAGGCCGTGGGAGCCAGGCGGAAGGTGAGCGCGGTATTGCGGTCGAGCTGCAGCTGCTGCTGCTTTTCGTCGTAGCCAATATACTTGGACACAACGCTGTACGCCCCGGCAGGAGCCGTAAAGCTATAACTACCGGAGGCGTCTGTTATCGTGCCATTGCCCGGGCGCTCTTTCAGGAAAACGGTGGCACCCGCAAGCGCCTCACCCGTGGTGGCATCCAGCACCCGCCCCGACAACGTATAGATAGACTGCGCCACTGCCGGCGGCACCAGCAGGCAAAGCAGACCTACCAGAAGTATAAATGAATGATTGAATATCCGCAAACCTGTTTCTGCTGTTGAGTGACTACTGGGAAAACAGCAGTTTCTTGCAAAGGTTTAACGCGAAAAGTAGGGATATTTGTTCACCAGGATGTAAAAGGCCAGAGAGCACAGATACGCCATAAAGGAGCCCAGCAGGGCGCCCAAAAGCACATCCCCCGGAAAGTGCACACCGAGGTAAATGCGGCTGTAGGTAACCACCACCGCCCAGGCAATAAGTATGACCTTGAAGGCCAGGTAGCGGTCTGAGAGAATCAGGCTAAAGAAAACCGCCAGCGCAAAGGTATTGGCCGCATGCGAGGAGATAAAGCCAAACCGGCCGCCACAGCCCTCCACGATGTTGATGAACTCCGAGAGCGTGGGGTCGTGGCAGGGGCGAAGGCGCATAAAGTATGGCTTCATAATGCCGGAGGCGATAAAATCAGACAAGCCGATGGCTACGATCACCAGCAGCAGCATCAGTATACTTTTGCGGCGGTAGCGCCAGACCAGGTAAACAATCAACCCCAGGTAAAAAGGTATCCATACCAGCTTCTCCGACACAAAAACCATCACAGCATCCCAAAAAGGGCTGTGCATCTCATTCAGGTAAAGGAAAGCCTCCTTATCCAGCTGCTCGAGCATCTCCAGCATTACTTTCCGGCGTTAATCCAGTCGATGTCTTTTTTCAGGTACTCCTGTGTCTGCTCCTCCGGGCTGCCTGCCTCTGGCGTGAAGTTATAAATCCAGGAAGCGTGCGTTGGCAAGCTCATCAAAATTGACTCTATTCTGCCTTTGGTAAGCAGGCCGAATTTGGTGCCACGGTCGTACACCAGGTTAAACTCCACGTAACGGCCACGGCGCATGAGCTGCCATTGCTTTTCGCGCTCTCCGTAAGGCAGGTCGCGGTTTTGGTTGATGATGGATGTATAAAAAGGAGCAAAGGCATAGGCCACATCATGCACAAAGGCCAGGCGGTCTTCCATGCTTATCTCATCTGTTGCCATTAACCTATCGAAGAAAATGCCGCCCACGCCGCGTGTCTCGTCGCGGTGTTCGTTATAGAAATAGTCGTCGGCCCATTTTTTGAACTCCGGGTAATAGCTTGGGTGATGTTTATCGCACACGGCCTTCATCTGCTCATGGAACTCGCGTGCCTGCTTGAGGTCCAGGTAGATGGGCGTAAGATCAATGCCGCCGCCAAACCAGGCCTGTCCGTTGCCAGCCTCAAAGTAGCGCACGTTCATGTGCGTGATCGGCACCATGGGGCTGCTCGGGTGCATCACCACCGATACGCCGGTAGCAAAGTAGTTCGGGTCTGGCATTTGCAGCGCCTTCAGGAACTGAGGCGATAGCTCGCCCTGCACCGCAGAAAAGTTTACGCCGCCTTTTTCCAGCACATTACCGCCTTCAATCACGCGGGTGTTACCGCCGCCGCCGCCTTCATGCTGCCAGATTTCTGAACTGAACTTGGCACCGCCGTCGCAGGTTTCCAAAGCATGGCAAAGGTCTGACTGGAACTGGCGCATAAACGCCTCTACTTTTTCTCTAAACATATTCTTTAGACGCTAGATTTGATTTTTTAGACACAAGACTAAGGACACAAGATAAAAGACTAAAACATAAAGGTGCTTAGGGCCATTTGTGAAGTAGTATTCCATCATAAAGATAGGTACATGGTAAGTCCTGTGTCTTGTATCCTTAGTCTTATGTCTTAGATTAAACTTTGCCACAAAATTACCGATTCTCCGGCGTTTTGCCGAACGCATTCCGTATTTTACTTAAAAGCTGAAAATTTGTAAATTCGGGCAAACCTTAACACGCACTATGTCTAACGAAACCCTGGAAGCCATAAAACTTGATCTGGAACTACTCAAAAAGGCTTACCGACTGATGATTACTGCCAAAACCCTGGCAGATACTTACGAAGAAAACAAGGCGATTTGCAGCAAGTATGTGCACAGCACCTCGCGCGGACACGAAGCCATACAACTGGCCGCCGCGCTGCAGCTGCAACCTTATGACTTCGCCTCCCTCTACTACCGCGATGACTCGATGCTGCTGGGCATGGGCCTGCAGCCGTATGAACTGATGCTGCAGCTGATGGCCAAAGCCGATGATCCCTTCTCGGGCGGCCGCACCTACTATGGGCACCCGTCGCTGAAACGAGAAGGCTTCCCGACCATTCCGCACCAAAGCTCTGCCACCGGCATGCAGGCGATACCGGCCACAGGCATGGCCCATGGCCTGGCTTACCTGGAGGGGCAGGGCCTGCTGAAAGGAGAGGAGCGCCCTATTGTGCTCTGTTCTTTAGGGGATGGCTCCGTAACCGAAGGCGAAGTTGCCGAAGCCTTCCAAATGGCGGTGCTCAAGGGGCTGCCGATTATCTACCTGATTCAGGACAACGACTGGGGCATTTCGGCTACAGGCAAAGAAATGCGCGCCATGGACGCCTTTGAGTATGCCGCTGGCTTTAAAGGGATGGAGCGCCTGCGCGTAAACGGCTCCGACTTCGAGGAATCGTATGAAGGAATGCGTGTTGCCATCGAGTATGTGCGCAAAGTACGCAGACCGATTCTCGTGCACGCCAAAGTGCCGCTGCTGGGCCACCATACTTCCGGTGTGCGCCGTGAGTGGTACCGGGGAGAAAACCTGCAACAGCATAGCATAGATGACCCGATTCCGAAATTGCGCGAAGTGCTCCTGGAAGCCGGATTGTCGGTAGACGATGTGAAACTGCTGGAGCAGGAAGCCATGCAAACGGTAGCAGCCGATTATGAGCGTGCGCTGAATGCACCTAATCCAGACCCGGCTTCTTTTGACAAGCATGAGTTTGCGCCAACGCCGGTAACGGAAGAAAAAGGAGAACGAAGCCCAGCAGGTGCCGAGAAAGTGACCATGGTAGATGCTGCCCTGCACGCTGTGGATGATATCCTGAATACTTACCCTGAGGCGCTTTTTTACGGCCAGGATGTAGGCGGAGAGCTAGGCGGTGTTTTCCGTGAAGCGGCATTGTTGGCAAAGAAGTATGGCGATGCCCGCGTGTTTAACACACCAATTCAGGAAGCTTACATAGTTGGCTCTACGGCAGGCATGTCAGCGGTAGGTGCTAAAGCGATTGTAGAGATACAGTTTGCTGATTATATCTGGCCAGGCATTAACCAACTGGTGGAGGAGCTGTCAAAAAGCTGCTACCTGAGCAATGGCCAGTTCCCGGTTCAGTCCGTTATTCGCGTACCGATTGGGGCCTATGGCGGCGGCGGGCCTTACCACTCCGGAAGTATAGAATCTACGCTGCTGAACATACGCGGCATAAAGGTAATTTTCCCGAGCAACGCTGCCGACATGAAAGGATTGATGAAAGCCGCTTTCCTGGACCCGAATCCAGTGGTGATGCTGGAGCACAAAGGCATTTACTGGTCTAAAGTACCGGGCACTGAAGACGCCAAAACGTTTGAACCAGACGAAGATTACATCCTGCCACTGGGCAAGGCGAACATGGTGCAGCAGGCAAGCGAGGAGGAGATGCGCATGGGCAACAGCATGACGGTGATTACCTACGGCATGGGCGTATACTGGGCAAAAACCGCTTCAAAGCAATTCCCGGGCAGTATAGAAATCGTGGACCTGCGTACGCTAAACCCGCTGGACTACGAGACAGTACGCGCCTCAGTGGAGCGCCACGGCAAAGCGCTGGTGCTGACAGAAGAACCGCTGATGAACTCATTCGCTGAATCCCTGGCTGGTCGCTTGTCTAGAGATTGCTTCCAGAAACTAGATGCGCCGATTTATACGTTGGGTGCCGCCAACCTTCCGGCCATTCCTTTGAATGTGGAGCTGGAGAAAATGATGCTGCCGAATGCAGAGAAAGTGGCAGCCAAAATGGAAGAATTGCTGAACTACTAAGTATAGCTAACAAGTATAAAAAAAGCCCTGCCTATACCTGGCAGGGCTTTTTTTATGCCTAGGGCAGGCCTACCATAGGCCTGCCACACTGAAAACATCTGGTTTAGAAAGGATAGCCGATACCGATTTGTAAGGTGCTTTGGTTGTTCCGGGTAAAAAAATCGGTCAGCTTAAAGTTAGGCAGCACAAACTTATCGTTCTTCCAGTTTGCCGGGTCGTATACTTTGGTGGCCAGGTCAAAGCGCAGAATCAGCACCGACAGGTCAAAGCGAAGCCCGAATCCGGTACCCACCGCCAGCTCTTTGTAAAACCTATTGAACTGGAAATCGGCACCCGGTTTGTTTCTGTTGGGCTCCAGGAGCCACACGTTACCCGCATCCACAAAGAAAGCCCCGTTTATAAAGCTGAACATGTTAAAGCGGTACTCCAGGTTGGCCTCCACCAGCACCTCACCCGGCTGCTCTATACTGTAGTCCCGCACCACCTCAATGTTGCCCTCCTCGTCATCTACGGTGCGCAGGGAGGCGTAAGAGCCCAGGCCTAAGCGCCGCGACTGCCAGGCACGCACGCTGGAGGCGCCGCCGGCAAAGAAGAACTTGTCGTACGGAATAGTGTTCTCGCCAAACATGGGAGAGACCACACCCGCATTCAGGCGATACACAAAGTAGCGCTGCCCGCCCAGGGGGATGTAGCGACGGAAATCCGGGTTAATACGCCCGTACTGGTAGGTGCGCAGGTTGTTTATATTCAGCTCCAGCCCCAGCTCTTTGGAAAGCCCGCCCAGCTCCACCAGGGTTCTGAAGTAGCGGGCATTGCGGGTCTGCGTAAAATCGTTGGTGTTATAGATAAAGCTAAAGCCGACGAAGGAGATAATACCGTCGTCAAAACTTTCGAGGAGCGAGCGGCCGCCGGAGCTGTTGTTTTCCAACGTATTTCGAAAGTTCTCATCCCGTATATCGCCCTGCACAATGTTCAGGTTAACAGGGGAGAAGATAAACTGCATCACCGGGGGCTGCAAAGGGTTGCGCGAACGCTGCCAGATATAGTCCAGGCCCAGCTCGTAGGTCGATCGCACGTACTCCTGCCGGTCTTCGCTGCTGTAGCCTGTGTACACTCGCGTACGCGGGCTGTACTCCGACAGCAGGCTGTGGTTTGTAAAGGGCAGCAGGATAACCGGGAACGAGAGGGCGGCATTGGCGCCAAACTCCTGTATCTGCACCGTCTCGTCCGGGTCTGTAAAGCTCACCTGGTACTCCAGTCCGCCCCGTATCCCCAGGTCCAGGTTCTCGGCACCGCCGAACACATTGCGCACGCGCAGGGTCAGGCTCGAGAAGGGGCCCGGGCGCCGCTCCGTAAAGTTTACCCCCAGCTCAGCCGTCTCCTGAAACTTCTTGGCCGGCAGGGCATTCACCAGCGCATTCAGCGCATAGGTGGAGTCATTGGGGTCTACCTTGGTGTAGAGCACGTTGTTGAACTGGAACACATCCAGGTCGGCCAGCTTACGCTGTGTGGTAGAGGTGCGCAGCTGGCTGTAGCGCTGGCCCGGGTAAATGTCAATCTTTTTGTCCAGGATGAGCGGCGAGTACTTCTGGTCGTAGGCCACGTACTTTACCCCGTTGTAAACCATGGTGTCGCGCGGAATACCGAAGCGATCGGAGTCCGTTTTAAAGTATACATCGTTGATGGTGTACACTTTGTGGGTGGAGTCCTGCTCGGGGTTCTCTATAATGGTTTTGATGCGGGTCGTGTTGCCGGCATAGCTCGTATCAACCTCAAACTCAATGTAGGCACGGGCAAAGTCGTAGTAACCGCGGTTCTTTAGCAGCTGGTACAGCCGGTCGCGCTCCAGTGTCAGCTCATCCTCGTCATACTTCTCGCCCAGTTGCAGCAGCGAGCGGTCCTCGGTGGCCTTTACAATGCGCAGGACACGCGGGTCCTCAATGTCATAGCTCAGCTCAGAGTAGCGGTAGGGCTCGTTTTCATCTATGTTGATGTCAATGTATACGAGCTTGTCCCTTTTCACGCTTTTGGTGTAGCTGGCCTCATGGTTAAAGTAGCCTTTGGAGTTCAGGTACACATCGATCTGGTCCATCGTCGCCTCCATCAACGTCGAGTCGTAGATGGCGGGCGGCTCCCCAAGCTGCATAATGAAGTTGCCCTCCTTCAGCTTGTTCTTCAGGCGCTCAATGCGGTTGTCATATTTATCGCGTAGCTTTACGATCTGCGTGGAGTCGCTGCCCGCCTCTTCGATCTTGCGCGCCTTTCTGGCCTGCTGCTTTTCTATCCGCGCCTGGATCTTCTGCGGGTCGTAAAACTTTTTACCGAAATTGTAGAGCGCCAGGTAAGGGGTGGAGCCGAGCACCATGCGGTTGGGCTCCTGCTGGTAAAGGCTCTGAATAGCAGTCGGATCCACCGTCTCCAAGCCCTGTGGCTCTATACTTACAAGCAGCTTTTCGTTCTCACCCAGGTATTTCGTGGGAACGCAGGCGTTAACGCCTAGCATTGTAAAAATCAGGGCAGATATGTATAATCGTGATCTCAAACGTGTAACCTAGCTATGTTGTCGAAAGCAGTTGTAAAGTATATTAAATCCCTGCAAGTAAAAAAATACCGCAATCAACACCAAGCCTTTGTGGTAGAGGGTGCCAAAAGTGTACTGGAGCTGCTGCACTCCGGCTTTAAGCTGCAACACCTGTTCGTAACCGAAGCCTTCCTGCGTGAACATACCGCGATCCTGGGCAAAGGTTATGCTTATGAGGTGGTAAAGGAGGAGGAACTGGTAAAAGCCGGCACCTTCGCCAGTAATAACGCAGCCCTGGCCGTGGCAAGTATGCGGCAGCTGCCACCGCTGCAGCTAAGCCCGCAGGAGCTGGCTATCGCCCTCGACGACATCCGCGACCCCGGCAACCTCGGCACCATCATCCGCATTGCCGACTGGTACGGCATTAACAAAGTCGTCTGCTCCGAAACCTGCGCCGACTTCTACAACCCGAAAGTTATCTCCTCCACCATGGGCTCCTTTACCCGCGTAAACGTGTACTACCTGGGCCTGCCCGACTGGCTGCAACAGCACACCGCGAAGTATAACATCTATGGCGCGGCCCTCAGCGGAGAAAACCTGCACCGCATGCAGCTAAAGCCCGAAGGCATTGTGGTGCTCGGCAACGAGGCCAATGGCATTCGGCCGGAGGTGGCTGCACAGGTAAACCAACTGGTCAAGATCCCGGCCTTCGGAGGAGCCGAGTCGCTCAACGTGGCCACGGCCACGGCCATCATCATCGATAACTTTAAGCGCAACAGCTGATAGAGTAGTAGCATAACAGAAAGAGGAGCCTCACGGGGCTCCTCTTTCTGTTTCACCTTATCACAATCAAACGCTTTTTATACTTACAGGAACAGGCGCAGGCCAAAGCTGACCACACTTGTTTCGGGGCCGCGGTTGTCTTTAAACAGGTCGTTCATGTTATACTTGCCAAAGAGCGTTACACCGCCGTACCCGATCACGCCTTCGGCACCGTACTGCATGTCGCTCAGGTTAAAGCTGTCACGGTCTTTCTCCTTGTCTCCGTTAAGCTTGATTTTGGAGTGGCTGCCCAGGCGGTAGCCAACAAAGGGGCCTGCGCCGATGGTAAAGCCGTCTTTCCCGTTTTCGCGCTTAAACTCCAGCAGGGCCATCAGCGGCACGTTAACAGAGGAGTGGGTGAGCTTTGACTTTTCGAAACTAAGCTCTTCCGCCTCCTCGAAAACCGTTACGCCGTCTACATCACGCACGATAATATCGTCTTCGAACATGTAGTTGTTAAAGGCGAACTCCAGGCCGGACAAGAGGTAGAATGGGCTGGTGCGGCCGCCGATCTGCGACCGAAGGCGCCAGTTCAGGCTTACGTACCGCGAGCCCCAGGCTTTCAGGTCCGGCGTGTTGTCGATATCGGTAAAGGTGTTGAAGCCCAGGTCAATGTCAAAACCCCAGCGGGTAGATTTGTAGTCCTCGATTTCCTTCACATGGCGGATGCTGTCGCGCTCCTGCTTGCTGGGCATGTCCACGTTTACGCGGGTGTTTTCCCCGTCTTCCTCCACATCCACCTTAATCTTAAAGCTTTTGTTGATCACCACCTCGTGTGTTTCCTTGGTTACCCCGCCCGTCTGCGGGTCTTCTTCCTGCACGGTGATGGTCACCTGTTCCTCCTTGCCGTCCTCTGCCTTGGCTTTGTTGAAGGTAACTGTCATTTCTTTAGACTCCTGGTTCGAGTTTTCCATGTTGTCCACGCGCTCCACGTACTTGTTAAGCTCCCGCATCAGCGAGTCAAGGCTGTAGTTCTGGAAAGCCTGCAGCTGCTGTATGTTTTGCAGATGCAGGATCATTTTTGCACCGTTTGCCATTTTCACCACAATGGTGTCCTGGTCAGGGGAGCCGAGGCGTTGTTGCAGGGTAGATCCGCCTTTGGCAGACACACCGGTAGCGGCGGCCATGACAATGGCCATTACGAGTAGCAGTATTCGTTTCATGTTTTTGAGTTTAAAGATTGATCACTTTTGAGATTTTCTGTTTGCCGATTCGGGTTTCCAGGGCCACCCGATCGGCTCGGATGCCTAATTCCGACAATTCCACACCTTCGCCGGCAGCAAGGTTGCGCACCTGCTTAAAGATGTTTTTGGCCAGTGCACCTTTCTTGCGGACATCCTCCTGCGGGTTGCTCTCGGCCGCGGCCGCTGGCGAGGCAAAAGAACGCTTGATGATGATCTCCACAGGCTCGGCATTCATGTTGGCGTCGGCCTTGGCAGTCGCCAGGGCAGAGGGTGCGGCCGCATCTGTCGCAGTGGCTGGCACGGTAGACGCTGTCCTGGCTGGCTGGGTGTTGGCTGCGATGGCCGGCTGCGCATCCGCCTCGGTCACTTTCTCAACGGTCGGCTCCACCAGGCTTTGTTGCTGTACAGCTTTAGGAGTAGTAGTTGCCTGGGCGATGGCCTTCCGTTGTTCGGGTGCCTTTGTTGTGTTAGATGCTGTTGGCTGGGTGGCGGTTGCCTGGGCCGGCACATTTTTTTCGCTTTCCTGCGCTGCGGCAGTCTCCTGCAGCGCCATGGCACCCGCTGGCTCCACCGCCTCCGGGGCAGGCGCTACTTCGGGCCTGGCTACCGGCAGCTCCTGTGGCTGCCTTACGTCGTGCTTGGTCAGGGTCTCGCTTATCTCCGGCGTGCCGGTGTTAATGTTGTAAAACACCACCCCCACAGTTAGCAGCAGGGAAAGCGTAGCAGCCACCGAGGAGTACATCCACATATAGCGTTGCTTGCCGGTTTTCTGCTCTGCCTCCTGCGGCAGGGCAACCGGTGTCTCCTCCGCTGCCGCTTCGGACTGCATGCGCCCCTGCAGGCGAGCCCACATATCTGCGGGAGGTGTGGGAGCGCTGTTCCCCAGGCGCTCCTTAAATAAGTTGTCTATGTCTTCTGGTTTCATGTTCTTTTCCTCCTCGTTAAACGGCAATAGCACTTTGTCCTTCGAGCCGGCGCTGCAGCATCGTGCGCGCCTTGCTCAACTGCGATTTTGACGTACCCTCGGTTATCCCGAGCATATCGGCAATTTCTTTGTGTGCATACCCTTCTATCGCATATAGGTTAAAAACGGCCCTGTAGCCGGCTGGCAGCGTCCTTAGCAGCTCCAGCAGCTCTCCCTCGGCCAGATCCTGGTCTGCGCTGCCGGGGCCGGCCACCTGCACATGGTTGTCTTCGATGCCCATGTACAGCGGCTCCTTCTTTCGCAGGAAAGCCAGCGCCTCGTTCACCATAATGCGGCGAACCCAGCCCTCAAAGCTGCCTTTCGCTTCAAAACCGCCTATGTTTTGGTAAATCTTCATAAAACCGTTCAGCAACGCTTCTTCCGCATCCATCTGGTTTTTAAGATAGCGCAGGCACACGCCGTACATCTGCGAAGCGAAACGCTCATACAAGAGCTTTTGCGCCTTTGCGTCTGCCTGCTGGCATCCTGCTATCAGTTCTGCTTCTGTCACGCTGGTAAAAGTTTATGCTATATCGATCTTCCCGTTTTGTGCCTGGAGCTTATGTTGCTCTTTACCCCTTAGATGCAGGGTACCCGTGGTGTGGTTGCCTGAGGAGCTTTAAATTTTAAACTTTTTTTCGTCATCACAAACCCTCCAGCTATAAATAGCTGAACACCAACTATAAAAAAGCTACAATTTTATCGTGGATGATAGCTAATGCAACCAGAAAGAGTGTGGGTATGGCTTGGAAATACCGCGGCATACCTGGGTTTGCAGGTTTTGTTAAGCACAGGAGGCCGCTAAGAGAAGGACAGCTTAAAGTCATCGCCTACAACTTAAACCATCAGAATATAACCACTTAAAAGGGAAAAATGTGGTACGAAAGGAGGGAAGAGCAGGCTGCTGCAGTAGCAGAAAGGAGCGGTGTGCTGTAAAAAGAAAGGGCTCCTACAAGAGGAGCCCTTTCTTTTCGAAAATCAAATTTTCAACTTTTAGCCATACTCTATTACGCCACTGTGTTTCAAAGGTTATGCTTACACTAAAAATTTTTGTTTTTTTCTGGCCGGTGTAGAGAAAACCTATGCCTCAGCATCCTGCTGCAGTGCCGGCGCAAGTACCTCCCATACATTGTCGGCAACTATTTTCTGCCCTTCCACCGTGGGGTGTATCCCGTCAGCCTGGTTAAGCTTCGGGATTCCGGCCACGCCTTCCAGCAAGAAGGGGATCAGCGCCACGTTCTCCTCTTCGGCAATTCGGGTGAAAACACCTCTGAACTCCTCGGCATACTGCTGGCCCATGCTCGGCGGAATCTGCATGCCTGCCAACACCACCTTCACATCCGGGTTCTTGGCCCGCACCTTTTCAATAATGGCTTTCAGGTTGGTGTAGGTTTGTGCCGGATCGATGCCGCGCAGGCCGTCATTTGCCCCCAGCTCCAGCACAAAAACATCCACGGGTTGCTTTAGCAGCCAGTCGATGCGGCTTTTCCCTCCGGCGGTGGTCTCACCGCTCACACCGGCGTTTATTACCTTGTAGGGCAGGTCCAGCGAGTCGATTCGCTCCTGTATCAGGGCCGGGAAGGCCTGGTCCGTCTCCAGCCCATAGCCGGCCGTCAGGCTGTTGCCAAAGAACAGTACCGTTTTGGTTTCCGCGGCGGCGGCTGGCTTTTCCCCTTCCTGCGCCGCGGCCCTGGCAGAAGACGGCTCCTCGACCTGGTTCGTCGTTTCCACATCGCCACAGCCGTAGAGGGCCGCCAGCGCTGTAAAAGCATAGGCAAAGTATAGATTCTTTATCTTCATTAGCTTTATTTTTCTAAATTTAAACGGCGTCAACTCTAAACCTATAACGTGCCGTAAGAGTTATTTTGTTCGGAAAGATGCACCCTCGCCCCAAAGCGGCAACCGGTGCCTAAAATCCACCCATTACTAAACCCAAGACAAAAGCGTGTCAACCATACTCGAGATACAAGACCTTAAAAAGACGTATAACAGCGGCGACCGTCACCTGACCGTGCTGCAAGGTATAAATTTTTCGCTACAGGCCGGCGACGTGTGCTCCATTGTGGGGCCTTCGGGCAGCGGCAAGACCACCCTGCTGGGCCTCTGCGCAGGCCTCGACAGGGCCTCTTCCGGCTCTGTCATTCTAAACGGGGTTCGGCTGGACAGTCTGTCAGAGGACGAGCGGGCACAGGTACGAAACCAGTACGTTGGCTTTATTTTTCAGAACTTTCAACTCATCCCGACCCTCACCGCGCTGGAGAACGTGATGGTGCCGATGGAGCTGCGCGGCGAACGCCATGTGCAGCAGCAGGCCATGGAGCTGCTGGGCCGGGTAGGGTTGGCAGAGCGCCACGACCACTACCCGACGCAGCTCTCCGGAGGGGAACAGCAGCGGGTGTCGCTGGCCAGGGCTTTCTCCAACAAACCGGCTATACTTTTTGCCGATGAGCCCACCGGAAACCTGGATGAGGAAACCGGCGACAAAGTAGAGCGGCTGCTCTTTGACCTGAACCGGGAGGCGGGCACCACACTTGTGCTGGTAACCCACGACCTGGAGCTGGCCGGGAAAACCGACCGCATCATCCGCATCAAAGGGGGAACCGTGGTTTCAGACACGAGCACGACCGCTACCGTGCCGCTGCGCGGGGAAGAACAGTAAAAGCGCCCGCTTATCGCATTCAATTATTCTGTCACTTAAGATTTATCTGTGTCCGACACCATCATCCATATAAACAATAAACGCTCCCTGAACCTGCGCTGGCTTCTGAAGATGGCCTGGCGCGACAGCAGGCGCAACCGTGGAAGGCTGGCGCTGTTTATTTCCTCTATTGTGCTGGGCATTGCAGCGCTGGTGGCCATCAATTCCTTTTCTGATAACCTGCGCACCGATATCGACAAGCAGGCGAAGTCCCTGATCGGAGCTGACCTGGTAATTGCCTCCAACAAGGAGATAGAGCCCGAGATGCAACAGCTGCTGGATTCTATCGGCGTGGGCGGCGACCGCTCCGATGAGGTACGCTTCGTCTCGATGGTTGTGTTCGAGGCATCGGGCGGCACCAGGTTGGTACAGGTGCGCGCGCTCGAAAGGGGAGGCTTCCCCTATTACGGGGCCATCGAAACGGAACCGGCCAGCGCAAGCAAATCCTTCCGGGAGGACGGCAGGCAAGCGCTGGTAGACCAGACGTTGCTGCTGCAGTATAACACGAAACCCGGAGACTCGATCAAGATCGGCAACCAGACCTTCGAAATTGCCGGGGCGCTGCATAAAATACCGGGCCAGTCTGCCATGACGGCGACCATTGCCCCGGCTGTGTACATCCCGCGGCGCTACCTGGACGAAACGGGTCTGCTGCAGCGGGGCAGTCGCATTAGCTACTACCATTACTACAAACTCCCCGAAAGCACCGACGCCGATAAGTTGGTAAAAAAGCTGGAGCCGCGGCTGGAGGAGGCTGGCTTTGGCTACGACACCATCGAAAGCAGAAAAGAGAGCACCGGCAAGGCCTATGAAGATCTGGCGCGTTTCCTGGCGTTGGTGGGCTTTGTTGCCCTGCTGCTTGGCTGTGTGGGCGTGGCGAGCGCCGTGCATGTGTACATCCGAGAGAAGCTGGCCACCATCGGCGTGCTGCGCTGCCTGGGCGTGAGCGGCAGGCAGGCCTTCCTGATCTACCTGTTCCAGGTGATAGCCATGGGCCTGATCGGCTCTGTGGTAGGCGCTGTGCTGGGCAGCTTAATTCAGCTGTACTTGCCGCAGCTTTTCCAGTCTTTCCTGCCAGTAGAGGTCACCGTGGCCGTTTCGTGGTCGGCTATAGGGCAGGGCATAGCCATTGGCGTGATCATTTCAGTGCTTTTTGCGCTCTTGCCGCTGCTTTCTGTGCGCAATGTATCACCGCTTATCACGCTGCGGGCAGGCATTGAGCATGTTTCCTCGGGCCCCGACAAGGTGCGCTGGGGAGTATATTTCCTGATTGTTGCCTTTATTTTCATTTTCTCCTATTTCCAGCTGGGCACCTGGCTGCAGGCACTGTCGTTCACAGCCGGTGTTTTTGTGTCCTTCCTCGTGCTGGCCCTGATTGCCCGGCTGATGATGTGGCTGGTGAAGCGCTTTTTCCCGGTGAGCTGGGGCTATGTATGGCGCCAGAGCCTGGCCAACCTGTACCGGCCTAACAACCAGACGCTGCTGCTTACCGTTTCCATCGGACTCGGCACAGCCCTGATCGCCACGCTTTTCCTGATGCAGCGCATCCTGCTGAGCGAAGTGGCGTTTGCCGGAAGCGAGAACCAACCCAACCTCGTGCTGTTCGACATCCAGAACGCGCAGAAGGAGGACGTGGCGCAGCTGGCCCGGCAGCAGGGGCTACCGGTGCTGCAGTACGTACCCGTTGTAACCATGCGCCTGGAGGAAATGAACGGCCTCACTGCCGCCGATGTGCGCAAAGACACTACCCTGGAGATCCCGGACTGGGCTTTTACGCGCGAGTACCGCGTTACTTACCGCGATTCGCTCATCAACTCAGAAACCAGTGTGGCAGGGGAGTGGCAGGGGCAGGTATCGGACCCGAATGCTCCCATACCCATCTCTGTCGAAGACCGTTATGCAGAAAGGCTTAAAGTGGAACTTGGCGACACCATGATCTTCAATGTGCAGGGCGCCTTGGTGCCTACCGTGGTGGCCAACCTGCGGGAGGTAGAGTGGAACCGGGTGCAGAGCAACTTTCTGGTGGTGTTTCCGAAAGGGGTACTGGAGGAGGCGCCGCAGTTCCATGTGCTCATGACCCGCACCCAGAGCGATGAGCAGTCCGCCAGCTTCCAGCAGACACTGGTACGGCAGTTCCCGAATGTATCGGCCATCGACCTGGGGCTAATCCTCGAAACCCTCGACGATATCCTGGGCAAGATTTCCTTTGTCATCCGCTTTATGGCCCTGTTCAGCATCAGCACCGGCTTACTGGTGCTGATCGGCTCGATCAACAACAGCAAGTACCAGCGGGTGCAGGAGAGTGTGCTGCTACGGACGCTGGGGGCAAGCCGTAAGCAGATCCTAAGTATAAATGCCTTTGAATACCTGTTGTTAGGCGCGCTGGCTGCCGGCACGGGTGTTATACTTGCCGTAGGGGCCAGCTGGGCACTGGCAGTGTTTAGCTTTGAGGTCGCCTTTGTGCCGGACCTTACCCCGCTGCTGCCCGTGTTCCTGGCAATCACAGGCCTGACGATGCTTATCGGCATGCTGAACAGCCGCGGCATCCTAAACCGCCCGCCGCTGGAGGTGTTGCGCCGGGAGGCGGCTTAAACCTTGCTGTTAGTGGCAGCGCCCCGGATGGCAGAAAAGCGCGGCAAACAAAGCCGCCTGTATACTTTGCGGAGTAACTAAAAGGTAGCGTTACTGGTACAATGAAAGACCAACTGCAGCAAAGCAGCTCAACAAAAACACCATGAACGCTATGAAAGACGAAAACAAAGGAAAAACAGTACTGATAACCGGAGCCTCCAACGGCTTTGGGATGGAATTTGCCCGGTTGTTTGCCAAAGACGGCTATAACCTTATACTGGTGGCCCGCAGCACCGAAAGAATGAAAAAGCTGGGCTATCAGCTGCAGGATGAGCACCAGCTGCAAAAGGTCTGTGTTATTACGGCTGACCTGACGCGGCCGGAGGCACCGCAGGAGATTTACCGGGAGGTAAGGCAGCAGGGCATTGATGTGGATGTGCTGGTAAACAACGCCGGGGCGGGTATCCATGGCTTTTTCTTCGAAACAGACCTGGAGCGCGAAAAAGCCATCATCCAGCTTAACATCACCACTCCGGTAGAGCTAACCAAGCTCTTTCTGCACGACATGAAGCGTCGCAACTCGGGTAAGATACTGAACCTCGGCTCCGTCGCCTCCTTTATGCCCTCGCCGCTCATGGCCGTGTACGGAGCAACGAAGGCTTTTTTACTTTCCTTTTCCGAGGCGCTGTCCAATGAGTTGAAAGACACCGGCATTACCGTTACCGCCCTGTGCCCGGGAGCCAGCAACACCATGTTTTTCCGCCGTGCTGGCGCTGCGCACTCCCGCGCGGCCAACGGAATCCTTTCGGAACCGGCAGAGGTGGCAAAAGATGGGTACGAGGCCCTCATGAGCGGCGAGACACGCATTGTTTCCGGCATCATGAATAAAATGCAGACAGCAAGTACCAACATCATCCCCGACACAAAGCTCGCCTCCACTATGCGCCACATGATGGAGGAGGAGTCAGGAGAAGACACCAACCACATCGACACATAAGATGCTGCTGCAAAAGCAGGTAAAACATCGCTGCTAAAAAACAACTTTAACAACAGCGATAAAAACAAAGAAGGGGCCTTTGCAGAGGCCCCTTCTTATTTAAAGCATAGACAACTAATGCCATCTGCTCTTTATACTTTCCTATACGGTTTACGCTCTTGCAGGTTGATCGCTGCAAAACGTTTTTTTACTGCTAATAACTACTGGAGGCCAGCATAACCAACGTGCAGTGGTGCAGCGTTTCGATATTCGCGTCCTGCGCCATTTGCTCCAGCTCCCGGTTCTCGGTGCCGGGGTTAAAGATGATCCTCTTCGGCTTCAGGTTTAAGATATAGTCATACCAAACCGGCTGGTTCTGCGGCCCTACGTAAAGTGTAACGGTATCCACATCCTCAATAGGCTGAGACTTGTCGGTGATGATCTTCTGCCCACCCAGGTCCGCATTTTTAATCCCTACCGGCACCACTTCATAACCATGCTCCTTCAGCCGGTGAAAAGCTTTGTAGGCATAGCGCGTCGGGTTATCGGAGGCGCCTAATACAACTGTCTTTTTCATATCTGATCTGGTTCAATTCAACACAAAGTATACTTCTTGTACCCAATCAGGCCTTAAAAAGTTAGAAAGCCGACGGGGAGTATGCCGTATAATCCGCCATATAAAAAGAGCACCTTACAGGGCAAGGCTCCTGTAAGGTGCTACGGGGAAATCTATGTAGGACCCCGCTACAGGTCGGAGCAGCTTATATGGCGCGTACGCCAGCCTTTAGCGCAGCCATCTCGGCACAGCGCTCTCCATCCATCGCCGCCGATACGATACCACCGGCATAACCGGCGCCTTCGCCGCAGGGGAACAGGCGTTTCACCTGCACATGCTCCAGTGTCTCGCGATCGCGCGGAATACGGACAGGGGAAGAGGTACGGCTTTCCACACCCACGATCTGCGCACTGTTGGTCAGGTAGCCGCGCATTTTATTGCCGAAGGCCTTAAAGCCCTCCCGCATCCGGTAGGCCATTTCGTCAGAGAAAAGCTCATTCATGTCCACGGGCACCAGGCCTGGCTGGTAGGATGTTTCCAGCAGCTGGCCGCCTGTTTTAGCACGGGTAAAGTCCTGCAGGAGCTGAGCCGGTGCGGCCTGTGTGCCCCCAGCCATCTGGCAGGCGCGCTGCTCCAGCGCCTGCTGCATCCGCAGGCCTGCCAGCGCCCCGTGCTTCTTCAGGTCCATATCCTCCAGCTCAATGGCCACCACTATTCCCGAGTTAGAGAAGCGTGAATCGCGGCGGCTCGGCGACATACCGTTTACCACCACCTCGCCAGGGGCCGTAGCGGAGGGCACGATAAAGCCCCCCGGGCACATGCAGAAGGAAAAGATCCCCCGCTGCCTGTTCTTATAGTGTGTTTGCTGCACCAAGGCGTAAGAAGAGGCGGGCAGGTAAGGGCCGCGGTCTTCGCATTTGTACTGTATACTGTCGATCAGGCTTTGCTGATGCTCCACGCGCACCCCCATGGCAAAGGGCTTGGCCTCTACGGTAATCTCCCGCTTATGCAGCAGCTCAAAAATATCGCGGGCGCTGTGGCCGGTGGCAAGTATAACCGACTCCCCGGTATACGCCTGTCCGTCCTGCGTTACCACGCCGCGCATCTCTCCCTGCTCCACAATAAAGTCAGACACGCGCTTGTCAAAGAGCACCTCGCCACCGGCGTTTCGCACCGTTTCGCGAATGGCCTCTATGATTTTAGGCAGTTTGTTTGTGCCGATATGCGGGTGGGCATCGAAAAGGATATCCGGCGTGGCGCCATGCTGCACAAATATCTGCAGGATACGCATCAGGTCGCCACGCTTTTTAGAGCGGGTATACAGCTTTCCGTCGGAATAGGTACCTGCGCCGCCCTCGCCAAAGCAATAGTTAGAGTCTGGGTTTACCGTGTGCTCTTTGTTGATGGCCGCGAGGTCGCGGCGGCGGCTGCGAACATCTTTGCCGCGCTCCAGCACCACCGGCTTCAGCCCCAGCTCAATGCATCGCAAGGCGGCGAAAAGGCCTGCCGGCCCGGCGCCCACGATAACCACAGGCTTGCCCTTGCTTACGTCGGGGTACGTATAGGTAGGGGAGATAAGATCTGCAGGAGGGGTGTCGAGGTAAACATCGGCCCGCACGCGCACTTGCACAGAACGCCCGCGGGCATCGATGGAGCGCTTCACGCGGTGCAGGAACTTCACATCTTCCGGTTGCACCTGCGCCCTTTTCAACAGCTCCGTATCTAATTGCTGGGCATCAAACGCCAGCTCTGGCGGAAGCACCAGGTCTAATTCTTTCTTTCTCATTTACAATAGGTAAGGTAGCTAACCTTAAACTCTTCGTTACGATGTTATCTGTTCTGCTAACACGGCAGGCGTGCAGCAAATTCAATCGGGAAGTATAAAATTCAGGTTTACAGCATGACAGCGCCCACTGCACATCATAAGGCAATTGTCACCGTGTAGAAACAGGGCACCGGCGCGCCTCTACAAATCGCCGTTCAGCACTTTGTCGACCCAGCCTTTGCCCCATTCTTCCAGCTCCTGCTCACGCCACAGCTCGGGGTAGAAAACACGCTTCTGGAAACGCGGCGGCAGGTACTTCTGCCAGTTGGTACCGCCGGTAGCGGCAATCACCTCCGGGTCCCGTTGCAGGTAGCGCACCGCCGACTTGTAGTGCATCAGGGGCCAGTTTACGTTTACGTTGCTGTCCAGGGCGCGCAGGGCCTCTATCAGCTTCGGGTTTTGCTGGTCTTCCTCCGGCAGGCGTTTGTACACATGCCATACATTCTTGTCTGCGTATTCCTTTGCAAACGCAATAAGCTGGCCGGTGTATTTTTCCTCGAACTGAAGCAGCGTCAGGGTTTTGGCGCCGGAGGCCACTTCGGTGGCGCCCTCTTTCCAGTAAATACAGCCAATCATCTCTTCCTGCGTGCTCTCCAGCCCCAGGGCCGCGCGCTTGGCCTTATCCACCAGGTTGCGCAGGTCTGTAGAGGCAATCTCAATCATGCGGTACTGCACCGACTGAAAGCCGCTGGCAGGCATCAGGGCCATCCGGAACTGCAGAAACTGCTTGGGGTCCATGCCGTCCACCATCACATCAAAAGAGTTGATCAGGTTATCGAAATAGCGGTTGATTCGCTTTAAGCGACGCATGAGCACCTCAACCGTAATCTCCTTATCCTCACCAATCTGCCTAAACTCCTCCAGGCAAAGCTTAAAGTACAGCTCCGTGATCTGATGATACATGATAAAGATCTTCTCGTCCGGGATGTTGGTGCGCGGGTTTTGCAGGCTCAGCAGCGTGTCCAGGTGAATGTAGTCCCAGTACGTGAGGAAGTTCGTGTGGAAAAGCCCTTCCAGGTAAGCAGCCAAATCCTGCCCCAGGGGCACATATTTTTCTTCCAGCCGCTGTAGCTGCTCCAGCACTTCGGGTTTAAACGCATGCTTCATACCAAGAGAGTGGTTTAGGTGGTGGATAATGGGCGCAAATTACGAAAATAGTTGATGGCATAAACCACGCGGGCCAATCTGTGCCGCGTTTGCGGGTTTTCATTGATCTGCACTGCCCTCGTGCGGGTGCAGCGGAGGCCGCTGTAACAGCAAAGGATAAAATCACGCTACCACGATGCCTGCTTGATGGAGGCCAGGGCATATTTTGTAGATGGAAAGCGCAGGTTTGTAGAAATAAAGCTAAATTAACCCCAAAATAGCGCTATACTGCTACAGAATTACTAAATTTGATTTTTACGATATTACAAAGTATGGCTGAGAAAAGCAGCGTTTTCGATATGATTGGGCCTGTGATGATAGGGCCATCCAGCTCACACACGGCTGGGGTGGTACGGATTGCCAGAGCTGCCATCCGGATTCTGGGTGCAGCACCTGAGGAAGCGACCATTACCTTTTACAACTCGTTTGCCCGCACCTATGAGGGCCACGGCAGTGACCGCGCCATTATCGCCGGCCTGCTCGATTTTAAGACCGACGACAAGCGCATCAAGGAGGCGTTTGACCATGCAAAGGAGCGGGGCCTGAAGTATACTTTCCGATCGGTAGGCAATGCCTCCACCATGCACCCTAACACCATCAAGCTCAACCTGAAAGCCAACGACCGCGAGGTGGAGGTGATCGGGCAGAGCCGGGGCGGGGGCGTGATCAACATTTCGGAGGTAGACGGTTTCTCGTCCAGCTTTTCCGCCACCCTGCACACCCTCATTATTGATGCGGCCGATGTGAAAGGCAGCATCGCCTTTATCGCGTCCGTACTGGCCCACGACGACTGCAATATCGCCACCATGAACGTGTCGCGCAAAGGCCGTAACGAGCAGGCCCGGCAGTTCATCGAAATGGACTCCGGCATTAAGCCGATCACGCTGGAGTACCTGAAGCAGCTGGACTGGGTGAAGCACGTGATCTACATCCCGAACATCGATCTATAACAGCTATTTATAGTTACTATGAAAAAAACATCAAAAAGCTTATTGCTGGCCCTGGGGCTTTCGCTGGCAGGTGCTTCGGCTGCAACGGCGCAGCAGGACCCGGGCGCAGACGGGGTCTGGACACTGCAGGAGGCCGTGGAGTATGCCAAGCTGCACAACCTGCAGGTGCGGCAAGCTTTGATAGACAAGCAGGGGGCGGATGTAAACCTGAGGCAGTCGAAGTTTACCCGGCTGCCCAGCTTGAACGGCGGCGCTTCCCACAGCTACAACTACGGAACCTCCATCGACCCGCTGACCAACGAGTTTCAAAACCAGCAGATCAGATCCAACAACTTTTCTGCCACAGCCGCAGTGCCGCTCTTCCAGGGGCTGCAGCTACAGAAGCAGGTAAAGCAGAACGAGATCCTGGTAGAGGCCACCGCCAATGACGTGCTCTCCACCCAAAACGACATCACGCTACAGATACTCACCTCTTACCTCAACATCCTGTTTGCCAATGAGGTCGTAAAAACGGCTGAGCTGCAGCAGGCGAGCACACAGCAGCAGTTAGACCGCACGCGCATTCTGTTTGAGGCAGGCAGCGTGGCCGAAACCAACGTGCTGGAGCTGGAGTCGCAGCTGGCCTCCGATGAGCTGAACCTGATCAACGCGCAGAATCAAATCGAGATATCACGCCTCAACCTGATTCAGCTGCTGGACCTCGACAACCCCGAGTCGTTTGAGATTGTAGTGCCGGAGGTGCCGGCCCCGGACACGAACATCACCATTGTGTCTCCCGACCAGGTGTATGACGTGGCCGTACAGACACTGCCGGAGATTAAAGCAGCCGACCTGCGCATACAGAGCGCCGAAACAGGGGTGGGCATTGCCAGGGGCGCCTACTATCCGCGCCTGTCTTTAAACGGCTCGCTTTTCACTGGCTACTCCAGCTCCCGCTCCCTTTTCAGCAACGATGCAGTGGAAGGAGAGTACATCCGGCAGGACATTGGCTTCCAAAACCCGGACGGCACCGTGCCGGTATCTGTTTACGTTCCCAGAACAGTGACCACAGTAACAGAAACGCCTTTCTGGGACCAGATTGACGAGAACTACGGTAAGTCTATCGCCTTCTCGCTCTCTATCCCGGTTTTTAACGGCCTGCAGGCCCGCAGTGCTGTAGAGCGGGCAAAACTAACCCGTGAGACGGCCCAGCTGAATGCCGAGCTGCAGCGCAACCAGCTACGCCAGAACATAGAACAGGCCGCCGCCGACGCACAGGCTGCCCTGCGCAGCTACGTTGCCAGCCGCCGCCAGGTGGAGTCTCTGGAAAGAAGCTACCGAAACGCTGAGCTGCGCCTGAACGCCGGCATCATCAACTCTACGGATTTCAACGTGATCTCGAACGACTACCGCCGCGCACAGTCTGACCTGTTGCAGGCCAAGTACGATTATATCTTCAAACTTAAAGTTCTGGACTTTTACCAAGGAAAAGACATTTCTTTCTAAAAACTATGGCTAAGAAAAAATCAAGGCTTATCCCTATCCTGATCGGTGTACTGGTGCTGTTGCTGATCGTTATTGTCGTCGCCAAAAAACAAGGCTGGATAGGCCAGGAAGAAGGCACAGAGGTAGTACTCGCAGCGGCCAAGCCCGCCGATATTGTTGAGAAGGTAAGCGCATCGGGCAAGGTGCAGCCGGAGACGGAGGTAAAGATCAGCCCGGACGTGTCCGGTGAGATTATTGAGCTGAATGTGGAGGAGGGCGACTCTGTTGTAAAAGGGCAGCTGCTGCTCCGTATTCGCCCGGACAACTACCAGTCTATGGTGGATGCGCAGCAAGCCTCTGTCAACACCATGCGCGCGAACCTGGCGCAGGCAAAGGCAAGACTGGCGCAGGCGCAGGCCAATTTTGCCCAGGTGGAGCAGAACTACAAACGCAACCGGCCCCTGTTTGAGCAGAAAGTAATCTCTCAGTCTGAGTGGCAGGAGATCGAGGCAAACTACCTGGCTACCAAGCAAGAGGTAGAGTCGGCACGCCAGAGCGTGAGAGCCTCTGAGTTTAACGTGCAGAACGCCCAGGCCTCCCTGAAAGACGCCCGCGAGAACCTCAACAAAACCACTATTTACGCCCCGGTAAGCGGCACCGTATCCAAACTGAACGTAGAGCAGGGCGAGCGCGTGGTAGGTACGTCGCAGATGGCCGGCACAGAGATCATGCGTATTGCCAACCTCAACAACATGGAGGTGCGCGTTAACGTGAACGAGAACGACATCATCCGCGTGGCCCTGGGCGACTCCGTTATCGTGGAGGTTGACTCCTACACCAGCCGCGACGAAAAGTTCAAAGGCGTGGTCACCTCCATCGCCAACACAGCCAAAGACGCCACCACGCTGGAAGCCGTGACCGAGTTCGAGGTACGCATCCGCCTGCTGAACCAGTCTTACGACCACTTGCGTAAAAACATCTCGCGGCCGTTCCGCCCGGGCATGACCGCCTCCGTAGACATCATCACAGACAAGAAATCAAATGTATTATCTGTACCTTTGTCGGCGGTAACCACCCGCTCTACGGATATGCCGGACGCTGAGGAGCCAGGCGAGAACGAGGAAGAAGCTCCGCAGGACCAGCAGCAGGCAAAGCCAGCGGCACCAGCACAGGTTGAGGAAGTGGTGTTTGTGTATGACGAGGCAAGCAACACCGTGCAGACGGCCAAGGTAAAAACAGGCATCAGCGACTTTGAGCACATTGAGATCATCAGCGGACTGAAGCCTGGGCAGAAAGTAGTTGCCGGGCCGTTCAGAGCGGTGTCCAAGACATTGAAAGACGGCGCCAAAGTAGCGGTGAAGGATGAGCAGTCGCTAAACAAGCAGGCGATTGCCGCAGAGACTAACGAAGATTAACAAGATTGGAAAAAGTAGCAGTAATTGGAGGAGGAAGCTGGGCCACAGCCCTAGTCAAGATCCTTTCCGAAAACAAATCACAGATTAACTGGTGGATGCGCAACGCAGACGATGTGCAGCACCTGATAAATTACAGGCACAACCCGCGCTATCTCAGCCAGGTGTCGTTTGACCTGAACTACGTAAAACCGTCCACGGACATACAGGCCGTTGTGGCCTCCTCGGACTGGGTGATCTTGGCAGTGCCAGCAGCATTCGTGCAGCTGGCACTTGCCGATTTACCGGCAGACGCCTTTGCCGGCAAGGTGATTGTTTCGGCCATTAAGGGCATGATCCCGAGGGAAAACATCCTGATCACGGAGTACATGGAGCGGGCCTATGCGGTGCCGAACTCGCACCAGCTGGTAATAGCCGGGCCCTGCCATGCCGAAGAAGTGGCGCTGGAGAAGCAGTCGTACCTGACCATCGGCTCCCACGACATGACGACGGCCGAGCGCTTCTGCGCCCTGCTGCGCAACCGCTACGTGAAAGCCAACCCGCTCGACGACCTCGACGGCATTGAGTACTGCGCCGTGATGAAGAACGTGATTGCCCTGGCCTGCGGCATTGCCCGCGGCCTGAACTTCGGGGATAACTTTCAGGCGGTTCTTGTTTCCAATGCCATGTTCGAGATCGAGCGCTTCCTGGACTCCATCATGCCGATCCACCGCGACCTGAGCGGCTCCGCCTACCTTGGCGACCTGCTAGTGACGGCCTACTCTCAGTTTAGCCGCAACCGCACCTTCGGTAACATGATCGGGCGAGGCTATACCGTAAAATCGGCGCAGGTGGAAATGAACATGGTGGCAGAAGGGTACTATGCGGTGCAGAGCATCTACGAGCTCAACAAAAAGCTGCAGGTAGCGATGCCCATCACCGATGCCGTATACCACATACTTTATGAGCGCATTGCCCCGGC
Source organism: Pontibacter actiniarum (assembly GCF_003585765.1). Taxonomy (NCBI): domain Bacteria; kingdom Pseudomonadati; phylum Bacteroidota; class Cytophagia; order Cytophagales; family Hymenobacteraceae; genus Pontibacter; species Pontibacter actiniarum. The sequence continues at coordinate 1,307,942 of NZ_CP021235.1, read as the reverse complement.
CGTGGAGTTCGAAATCCTGAAAGACAAGTTCCGGTAAGCTGACACACAGCACCACTCCAAAGTATAAAAGCACACCTGTAAAGATGTGCTTTTATACTTTGGAGTGGTGCAGGAACGAGTCGCCGAGTGCGCGGTACACGGACATGGTAGTGATGGCCACGGCAAGCAGCATCGCGTAAACCGTGGACAGAACCAGGTAGTCCGTGCGTGGCAGGAGGTGGAGTTGCTGCACGTTCAGGATAAGCAGCATTATCAACGAAATGGTCAGCCCCAACAGGGACAGTATGAAAGCACGGTTAAAGGCCCCTGCGGGCAGCCTGTCTATCAGCGTCTGGCTTTTGAGGTGCCAGTGCAGCGGCAGCACCCTGCTGTGTTGCAGGGCCCGGCGCGTTGACTTGGTTGCCACCCAGCCAAGTACAAAACCAAACACGGCGCTGTAGGCCACCAAGTGCGTGGCTATACTTTGCTGCCCCCACAGCGGCACATACACGCCGGAGGGCCATATCACCAGTACCAGGGCTACACTTATAACGCCCGAAAACAGCGCCAGCACTCCCGCCACCGTAAGTAAAAATCTATAGTTCAAACTAAACTGCATCCTGTTGTTCGCCTTCTTGTACATAGGATTATACTTTAATTGGGGGCATCAGGGTTTAGAGTAGCCCAAAAGAAGGTAAAATTGTGCTATTGCAACTACGGGCTAAAGGCTCTACTTTTGCCCTTCGTGCTGCTTTAGCAAGTATAAAACCTGTTACTTACCGTTGCCTACCGTTACATGAAGCAGCATTTCCAGCAGATAGATGTCGTGAAAGGGCTCGCCATTGTGGCGGTGCTGCTGCTGCACTCACTTAGCCGCGCCAGTTTACTGCACAGCTATGCCGTGTACCACATCTGGCAGGCGGTGCCGCTCTTTATGGTGGTGATGGGGCTGAACCTGGGCCTGTCGGTGCACGGAAGAACGCAGCAGCTGAAGCAGCTCTACACCCGGCAGTACTTCTCGAAAAAAGCAGTCCGTATCCTTACCCCGTTTTTCATCGTCTTTCTGCTGTCTGTGCCTCTGGGCGTTTTGTGGCAATGGGCGACGGGCGCAGACGTACTGGCGTTCAGCTGGTACACTGCGGTAGGCGTGCTCCCGGTTACCGGCAAAGGCAACTACTTCATCACGCTGCTGCTGCAGTCCATCGTGCTGCTTCCCCTGATCGGGTATGCCTCCAGCCGGAGGCCAATCCTTACCACCCTTGTGCTGGTGCTGCTGGAAGTGCTTTTCCAGGTTTGGGCGGCACATTTCGCTTACTTCGACCAGAACGATTACCTCTACGATGCAGCCTTCCCGAGGTACTTTACCGCTATTGCCTACGGCCTGTGGCTGGCACAATTGGCACAGCGGCCTTTCCGATGGCGGTACACCGTGCTTTTGGCAGCCCTGGGTGCCGTATCGGCTTTTTTCCTGTGGCTATTTACCTATCAGCAGGTGGAGCTGCCTTTTTTGCGCCAGGCCTGGCAGCCGCAGCAGTTACTGACCTTTGGGTATGCAGCGCTCCTGGTGTGGCTGGCTCTCCGCCTGCTTCCCGCATCCTCCACGGCTCTTGCCCTGCGGTTTCTCGCAGCACTGGGGAAAGCTTCCTACCACATCTTCCTGGTGCAGGTCGTGTACTTCGGTTTGGCAGATAAGCAGTCGCCGCTGTTGTTAAACCTGCTTACCTGCCTCGTGCTCGGGTATACCTTCTATCAGGTGGAGAAACGGCTGCAGGCATAAGCCGGAGGCTACGATAGGCAACGCGGCAAAACCAGTTTATACTTGGATTCTATTCTGAAAAGTATATCTTTAGAAATACAACCTTAAAAAAAGGTGATGAAAGTAATATGTGCCTTACTGGAGCAGCACGGGCGGGTGTTGGTTACGCAACGCAGTGAAAACATGCGGGAGCCGCTGCTGTGGGAGTTTCCGGGCGGCAAGCTGGAGGCCGGGGAATCGGAGCAGGAGTGCCTGGTGCGAGAACTGCGGGAGGAGCTTACCCTTTCCGTTGAGCCGGTCCTGCGCTTATCTCCCGTCGTACACCACTCCCCAGACCGCACCATTGAGCTGATACCTTACATTTGCATGTACCACGGCGGCGCCATACAACTGATCGAGCACCGGGCCTACCAATGGGCCAAACAGGACGAGCTGCCCAACTATGCCTGGTGCCCAGCCGACCTGCCCATTGTGCAGGAGTACCTCGCCCTGAAAAGGGGCTAAGCCGGCGGCGCACTTTCAGAACCTGCTTTTTAGCCGTACCTTTACGGCATGCAACTCCCTGTTTCTTTCACCGAACGCATGCAGCGCCTGCTTGGGCTGCAAGAGTACCAGCAGTTTCTGAACGCCCTGCAGCAGACCCCTCCGGTCAGCATCCGGGTTAACAAAGCCAAGGCAACGGCGGCGGCCGGGCTGGCCGCTGTGCCCTGGGCCGCAGCGGGCCGTTACCTGCCTGTGCGGCCATCCTTCACCCTGGACCCCGCCATTCATGCGGGCGCGTACTATGTGCAGGAGGCAAGCTCCATGTTTGTGGAGCAGGCCCTGCGGCAGGCGGTAAACCTGGAGCAGCCGCTGCAGGTGCTGGACCTCTGTGGCGCTCCCGGCGGTAAATCGACGCACCTGGCCAGCTTAATCTCAGAAGACAGTCTGCTGGTATCCAACGAGGTTATTCGCAGCCGGGCATCTATCCTGGCGGAGAACGTGGCCAAGTGGGGCAGCGGCAATGTGCTCGTCACCAGTAACGACCCACGCGACTTTGGCCGGTTACCCGACTTCTTTGATGTGATGGTAGTGGATGCCCCCTGTAGCGGTGAGGGCATGTTCCGCAAAGACCCGCAGGCCGTGCAGGAGTGGTCAGAGGAGAACGTGAAGCTCTGCGCCCAGCGCCAGCAACGCATCCTGATGGATGTGTGGGACGCCCTGAAGCCGGGCGGGCTGCTGGTTTACAGCACCTGCACCTGGAATGAGCAGGAAAACGAGGAAAACGTTGCCTGGCTTTCGGAGCAGGAAGGGGTGGAAAGTATAAGACTTGAGTTACAGCCCGAATGGGGCGTGGTGCCAACGCAGTTGGGAGGCGTGGAAGGCTATCGTTTCTACCCGCACCGCGTACAGGGCGAAGGCTTTTTTATGGCGGTGGTACGCAAGGCGGGAGAGGAGGCTGCCATCAGCCACGGCAAAAGCAAAAAGAAGAAGTATAAACTCACGCCGGCTGGCAAGAAAGAAAAGGCACTGGTGGAGAACTGGCTGCTGGAGCCGGAGCACTACACGTTCCTGCAGTACGGGGAAGTGATCACGGCACTGCCGGCATACCTTTTCGAAGCTGCCGATGAAGTATACCAGCACCTCTACGTGGTGTATGCGGGCACCGAGCTGGCAGAGGTTAAAGGTAAAAAACTCAAGCCGCTACAGGGGCTGGCGCTCTCGCAGCAGCTGAACAAGGCAGCGTTTCAGGTAGCGGAGCTAGACCTGGAGCAGGCCTTGCGCTACCTTCGCAAAGAAGACATTAGCCTGGGCACCAACGGTAACGACTGGCTGCTGCTGCAGTACAAGGGCTTGCCACTGGGTTGGGCCAAACAAATAGGCAGCCGCGTCAATAACTATTACCCGAAAGAGTGGCGCATCCGGATGGACCTACCGCAGGAACTGCCGGAAACAACTGTCTTGGCATCCTAAGGCACAGCTCCAGGAGCCACCGGGCAGCGGCAACACGGACGCCGAAATATCCCCAAAGCTAGTTAAGCGCTGTACGCGCTGCGCTTAAAAAAAGCCGAAGCTATACATGATAGCTTCGGCTTTTGGTTTTACGGTATCCGTAATGCCTACTCCACAAACAGCACAAGCCCTTTCAGGTACTCACCTTCCGGATGGAAAATAGAGATAGGGTGGTCTGCTGGCTGTGAGAGGTGGTGCATGATCTTGATATTGCGCCCCGCCTCGATGGCTGCCGCCATGATGGTGTTGTTAAACAGGTATTTGTCTACCACCTGGGAGCAGGAGAAGGTAAACAGTATACCGCCCGGCTTTATCTTTTTCATCGCCTCGGCATTTAAGCGCTTGTAACCCATTAAGGCATTGTGGCGCACTTTCTGGCTTTTGGCAAAGGCAGGAGGGTCCAGCACGATCACATCGTACATGTCTTCCTTGCCCTTCAGAAACTCAAAGGTGTCTACAGCATACGCCTCGTGCTTTTCCGGCGCCTGGCTCAGCTCCCCGTTCTTCACTGTCAGCTCAATGGCTTTCTTAGACACATCCACCGAATGCACCTCTTTGGCCCCGGCGTTCAGGGCGTATACCGAGAACCCTCCGGTATAGCAGAAGGTGTTCAGCACGGCCTTGCCCTGCACGTAGCGCGCCAGCAGGTCGCGGTTTTCGCGCTGGTCGATAAAGAAGCCGGTTTTCTGCCCTGTTTCCCAATCGATGTAAAAGCGGTTACCGTTTTCCGTCACCACAACGCCGCCCTCTGACTGGCCATAGAGGTAGCCGTTCTGCGCTTCGACCGGTGCCTTTGGCGGCAGCGACTCCGCACTCTTATCGTACACGGCCCGCAGCCTGTCGCCATAGATCTCCTGCAGGGCCTGCGACACATGCCCGCGCACGCTGTACATGCCTACGGTGTGCGTCTGCACCACAGCCGTGTCTTTATAAAAGTCCACGATCAGGCCGGGCACACCGTCTCCCTCGGCATATACCAGCCGGTACACGTCGGTATTGGGGTTATTTACCAGGCCGAGGCGCTGACGGTAGTCATAGGCCTTCTGCACTTTCTGCTTCCAGAAAGCGTAATCCGGCTCGGCTTGCTCAAACGAGAAAATGCGTACGGCAATAGAGCCCGGCGCGTAGTGGCCCATGCCTAAGAATTCGCGCTTGCTGGAGTAGACCTCTACTACGTCGCCTTCTGCCAGCTCTCCGTCTGCTTTTCTGATCGCCCCGGAAAACACCCATGGGTGCTGGCGCTTCAGCGAGTGCTCCTTGCCTGGCGCTAAGTATAATTTGGTAAGTGACATCTTTTGTAAATCTGCTTTTTATTCGATCTGCTCGTGAACTTCTTCACAGCAAAGGCTGCAAGTTAGTTATTTTGTTCCGTTAGCGTACAAGGTGGGCATGCCGCTGGGGTATTTTCATGCGGATGAGTAGCTTTTGGTGAAGCCGCTGCCGTGATGACAGGTGTACCCATTAAAGGCACATGGGCTGAGAGTAACGCAGTATGGTTTTAGTCCTCTTCAGGTAATGAAGGATAATAGGTTTGCTGGTATCAATTTCACTCCCAGAAGTATTGACCGTAAAATGCTCAGGTTTTCTGTTTGAAGTATAAAGCGTGATTTTGTTCTTTGAGCTACCTTTTGACACTTTCGTGATAGTTGTCTTCAATACCTGTTTGCTTCGGCTTCTCACGTCAGCGTTCATCCTGATGATGAGGCAGTAGTACGTAACAGCTGATAAAATCAGATGAGGCCAAATAAACGCTACTAATGCTTCAGCATAAGCCATGCGGCGTATTGGGGCAGGTCCACCCTTTGGCCCGATAAAAGGGTACAGCAGCCAAACAGCGGAATAAAGTGTAAACAGTATCCACCAGCCTTTGGCACTATGCCGTTTTTCTTCAGCTACTTTTAGAAGCTCTCCTTCATCAAGTTCAACTTCTTTTGGCGTGTTAAGCGCTAAGCCAACCACATCCTTGTCCTGTTGCTCCAGCATGTGCAACTTTTTCGGTTATATTCCCTGTGCATGAATGTGCCGCAAGTATAGGAAAAGCCTCCACAGCACCACACAAAGCACTTCTTTTGTAAGGCACAGAGGCAACCGGTTAAAGTGAAAGTATACCCAACTCTACCAGCTTGAGGTACAGCTTTTGCACCGGCAGCCCCATCACGTTAAAGTAGGACCCCTCGATGTGGTCGATGCCGATCATGCCGATCCACTCCTGAATGCCGTAAGCGCCCGCTTTGTCGTAAGGTTTGTAGTGCGTGATGTAGTGATCTATTTCGGCGGCAGTAAGCGGTTTGAAGTACACTTTGGTGCTGTCGTGGAAAACGGTTTTGCCTTCGCGGGTCAGAATGCAGACCCCTGTAATAACTTCGTGGGTGTTGCCCGACAGCGCCTGCAGCATCGCCTGCGCCTCTGCATAGTCGGCGGGCTTGTTCAGCACGCGCTCGCCCAGGCACACAATGGTATCCGCCGTAATCAGCGCCTGATCCGTGATGTCCGAAGTATACGCATCGGCTTTATGCGAAGCCAGGTACGTAGCCACTTCCTCGCGCTTCAGGTGCGCCGGAAAATCCTCGTGCACCTCCTTTACCAGCACCTCGTACCGGAGGCCCAGGCTGGCCAGCAGTTCTTTGCGGCGCGGGGAGTTAGAGGCAAGCAGTAGCGGCCGTTGTAAATTCATCTTCTTTGATGGAGCTAAATAAAAATCCACAGATAACTTTCGGGTAGAAAAAGGTTGATTTCTGAGGCATGATGGCACCGCTGTTGCACACGCGCTTCACCTGCTCCATCGACACCTCGTTGGTGATCAGGGCCAGGTGCGCCTCTCCCTGATCTACTTTTCGGATGCAGGCCGTAAAGTTGCGCTCATAGCTGAGGCCCTTGTAGTCGCGCTGCTCCTGGCGGTAGATCCCCAGTATCTTTTCAAATATAAAGTAGTGCATCACCGTCAGGTCCAACTGCTTCACCTCCTCCGGAAAATTCCAGTCGATGGTGGGGTGCACCTCTGGTTTCAGGCGCAGCTTATAGGCGTTGCCGTTCAAATAGAGCCCAAAGGCCCAGGGCTTGCCCACAATAACCTCGTTCAGCTCGTACGGGTCTTCCTTTGGCGTGACCGTGAAGTACGCCTGCAGCCCCTCCAGGAACTCCTCGTCCGACACCGGCAGGCTCTTGAGCAGGCGGTGCGTCGGCAGGATGCGCAGGTCATCGTGCTCAGAGTTGGTGAGGTACATCAGGTGATAGTTGTAGGCCTCATACCCGGTGTGGTGCGGGTTCTGGGCCATCATCTTGCGGCGATACGCCAACGCCCCGCCGTAGCGGTGGTGGCCGTCGGCTAGCAGGATCTGCTTATCGGCGAGCGTCTGCAGAAACAGCTTGATTACCTCGTGGTCGTGGATCACGGCCAATACATCGCGCACGCCCTGGTAATCCTCCGTTTCATAGATCGGTGTCCGGATGCTTTCGTCCATGTAAGGCTCCAGCACGAAGTCCGTATCGGTATAGAGGCCATGGGTGGGGCTGGAGCTCAGCAGCGTTTTCTCCAGCAGCTCGATGCGGTCGTTCACTGCGCTGGGGATGGTGTTCTCGTGGCGCAACAGCACGCGTTCGTGCCAGTCATAAGCCTTTATGTTGCAGATAAAGCCTTTGCGCACAAACTCCTTGTCGTTGCCCGGCAGCCGGAAGTACTGGTAGTACACGTAAATACCCGGCATTTGGTCCTGCAGCAGCACCCCTTGCTCTTTCCAGGCCTGCAGCAGCTCTGCGGCACTCTCGGCAGGGTGCTCGCCCCTGGGCACCGACAGGTGAATGCTGTTGTTGGGGTTGCGGTACAGCGCCTCCCGCTGCTTGTCCGACACCACGTCGAAGAGCGGGGAGGTTAGCTGCTCAATGTTTTCGTTTAACGTATTGTTGTAGCGCCAGGCGCGCAAAGGTAATATCTCAGCCATTTGTTCTCGTTACAAAGTATAAATCAGGCTCCGGCAAGTATAAAACCTGCCTCGGCATCAGGGAGCCAGGCGCTTGACCTGCCAGTTCCCGCCTTCCCGCTCGTACACGATGCGGTCGTGCAGGCGGCTTGGGCGGCCCTGCCAAAACTCCAGGTAGTGCGGCAGCAGGCGGTACCCTCCCCAGTGCGCCGGGCGGGGCACCTGCTCCTCCCGGGCAAACTGGCTGCTGTATTGCTGCTCCCGCTGCTCCAGCACCTCGCGCGCCTCAATTACCCGGCTCTGCGGCGAGGCCCAGGCTCCGATCTGGCTGCCTTTCGGGCGACTGTGAAAGTAGCTGTCTGACAGGGCAGGGGCCACTTTTTCTACCTTACCTTCCACCCGCACCTGCCGCTCCAGCTCCGGCCAGAAAAACGTAAGCGAGGCGTAAGGGTTCTCAGCCAGATCGTGGCCTTTCCGGCTCTCATAGTTCGTAAAAAAGATGAATCCCTGCTCATCCACCCCCTTCAGGAGCACCACGCGGGCAGAGGGTTTGCCGCCGCCCACGGTGGAGAGCACCAGGGCCGTCGGTTCGTGCACCTCCGACTCCAGGGCTTCCTGCAGCCACACCTGGAACTGCTGCACCGGGTCCTGCAGCACGGAAGCCTCCGTCAGGGCCTGCTTTGTATAGTTGATCCGGATATCGGCAATGTTATGTGTTAAGGCCATACGCTTGGGTTTTGGTCAAATTTATAAAATTATCCGCTGCGGCTAAAGTTAATATTCGCGCCGCCCGCAAGTAAACAGGCCAACCGTACTATAGTTATTACAGTATAGCAGCAGGAAGCTGAGAACGTAACGGCGCCACGCGACTATCTGCGTTGCTTTGCGTAAGAAGTATAAAACCCTTAAATTAAAGCTGTAGGGCACCCCGCTCTGCTGGCAGTAGCTGAAACAGTGTAACGTGAAGAAAGATTGATGACGGACAAAAAGGTGATAAAGCCCCAAAACGGCAGCATACTTATTTCGGAGCCATACCTGGGCGACCCAAACTTTGAGCGCAGTGTGATCCTGCTATGCAGCCACGAAGAAGAGGAAGGTTCTTTCGGCCTGGTGCTGAACCGCGCCTCCAACCTGAACCTGTCTGACGTGCTGGATGTGTTTGATGACGACTTTGACATGAACCTGGGCATAGGCGGGCCGGTACAGTACAACACGCTGCACTACATCCACCGCCTGCCGGACCTGCCGCAGGCCGTAAAGCTGGGCGAGGACGTGTATTGGGGCGGCGATTTCGAAACGCTGCGCACCATGATCGACACCGGCGTGGTGAAAAAGGACGATATCCGCTTCTTCCTGGGTTACTCTGGCTGGACACCCGGCCAGCTGCAGGAGGAGATCGACAAAAATGTTTGGATTGTAAACAACAATGCTGCGAATAAATTATTTAATTTGGACGTAGAAACCCTCTGGCGCAGCATTCTGCGCGAAATGGGAGGTAAGTTTAAGGTGCTGAGCAATTACCCAGAAGACCCACGCCTGAACTGAAACGCTTATACGTTGTAACCAACACAGTAGACATGACAACTGACAAAGAGCATATGGACACTACCGGAGCTGAGGCTAACAAACCAGAGAACGAGGCAGCTGCTAACGAGCAAAACGCCGCATCACCGAAAAGCACTGTTGCAGAAGACCAGACACCGGCAACCGGGCAGGGCGCACCAAAGGAGGAACAGCCTGAGGTGCAGCCAGCGTTAACAACCCCGGCCGAAGAGCAGACGACAGAAGAGATCACCGAGGCCTTTGCGGCGGCCAACACAGATGTGAAAGAGGAGGAGCCAGCTACAGCTCCCCAGCCGACGGCCCAAACGACTGCCGATGCAGGCTCCGCAGCGCCTGCCAAAGCGACCGCAGCCGAAGAGCACCACGACGAGGAAGAGGAGGAGGAAGAAGACCATACCGACTACAGCCAGCTGTCGCTTGAGGAGCTGCGCCAGCAACTCAGCAGCGTGCTGAAAGACGCCGACGCCATGCGCAGGTTCCGTTCCGTAAACGAGCTCCACCGCCACTACGACCTGAAGTTTCAGGCCGAGCGAAACGAAGCCCTCGATAAGTTTAAAGAGGAGGGAGGCACCGAGGAAGACTTTGCCTACCACACCTCCAAAGAGCACCAGGACCTGGAGCAGCTGCTCAGCGCCTACCGCGAGTCCCGTTACCAGCAGCGCCAGAGCCAGGAGCAGCAGCGCCAAAGCAACCTGGAGCGCAAGAAGGCCCTGCTCAACCAGCTGCGCCAGCTTGTTGAGGCTGCCGAAACGAAAAACAGCGGCGATGAACTGAAGAAGCTCCAGACGGAGTGGAAATCGATCGGGCCGGTGCCGGCTGGGGAGGCCCAGGAACTGTGGGATTCTTACCACGCCCTGCTCGACATCTTCTACAACAACCGCAGCATGTTCTTCGAAATGAAGGAGCTGGACCGCAAGCGCAACCTAGAGGCCAAGCTGCAGCTGGTGGAGCGTGCCCAGGCGCTGCAGGAGGAGCCAAGTATAAACAAGGCGCTGCAGGAACTGCGCCACCTCCACGAGGAATGGAAGAACATCGGCCCGGTGCCAAACGAGCAGCGCGACCCGATCTGGGAGCAATTTATACAGGCTTCTGAGAAGGTACACGAGCGCCGCCGCGCCTACCACGAGGAGCGCTCCACCCGCGAGCTGCAGAACCTGACCGTGAAGCGCGGCCTGCTGGAGCGCCTGCAGGAGTTCTCCACCTTTAACACCGACCGCATTAACGAGTGGCGCGACAAGACCGACGAGATCCAGAAGCTGAAAGAAGAGTGGGACAACGCCGGACTGGTGCCGAAAGAGTACGCCGAGGAGGTAAACAAGACTTTCTGGGGCAACTACAAAGCATTTTTCCAGCACAAAAACCAGTTCTTTAAGGCCCTCGACGAGCAGAAGAACCAAAACCTGCAGCTAAAAACGCAGCTTTGCGAAGAGGCCGAAAGCCTGAAAGACAGCACCGACTGGGGCAGCACCAAGGAAAAGCTGATACAGCTGCAGAAAAAATGGAAAACCATCGGCCGTGTGCCGGACAAGCACTCCGATAAAATCTGGCAGCGCTTCCGGGCAGCCTGCAACCAGTTCTTCGACCGCAAGCAGGAGAACGAGCAGCAGCGCTCTGCGGAGCTGGAGAAGCTCTCCGCTGAGAAAATGGAGATCTGCGATAAGGTTGCCGATAAGCTGTCGCAGCCGCCAAGCGCGACCGGCTCTGTAGAGGAGTTCAACAGCCTTGTGCAGCAGTGGCGCGATACGGACAAAGGTGCTAAGCGCACCAGCCCGAAGGCCGAGGATAAGTTTATCTCCCTTATGGAGAAGTACCTGGAGCGCGTGCCGGAGCTTACCCTGGAGGAGCGTTCTGAGCTACTCGTGAAGCTTCAGGTGGAGCGCATTAAACACAGCCCGGACGCAAGCCATAAGCTGCACCAGCGGGAGAACACCCTGCGCCGCGAGATTTCGCAGCTGCAGAATGATATCCAGACGCTGCGCACCAATATCGAATTCTTTGCCCGCTCCAAAAACGCGGACAAACTGCGCGAGGAGTACGAAGGCCGCATTGCCGATGCGCAAAAACGCATTGCACAGCTGCAGCATCAACTGGATGCATTCAGAGGCTAAAAATTTTTCGCCTGACTTTCAAAACCTTAGAATAGTCAGGCGAAAAAAGTTTCAGGGGGTGTTTGCATAATAAATTCTTAGCCCTACCTTTGCAACGCTTTAACACAATAAAGCAGCACAAAAAAAGGTTAAGCCTCCTTAGCTCAGCTGGTAGAGCAACTGACTTGTAATCAGTAGGTCGCTGGTTCGATCCCGGCAGGGGGCTCAACTCCAAAAGCAAATGTTTGTACTGCATCTGCTTTTCAGTTCAAAATAAGTACAAGCCTCCTTAGCTCAGCTGGTAGAGCAACTGACTTGTAATCAGTAGGTCGCTGGTTCGATCCCGGCAGGGGGCTCTTAAGTGAAAAAGCCTTCAGAGAAATCTGAAGGCTTTTTTCTTTTCTGCCCGTCTCGCACAATCTTTCTCTTTCAAAACACCTTTACTGATTACACCACCAATAGTCTGCGGTTGCAGATCATATAATCTGTGTTGGGCTGTAACAGGCGCTTCCCTGTACAGTAGCAAATACATGCCAGCGGCACAGGCCGGAGACTTCAGGTATTCGCGGAAACGGTAAGTCCACTTGCGGCAGCTAGAAAGGCTGAGGCTGTTTCACACCTTTGCCATGCAAGCCAGCAAGGGTTGAGACAGGATGCATGCAACCGCAACAGCGCCGGAGCAGGTGTTGCAAGTCGCGGCTGATCAGTTCGGGGATAAAGGCCTTATAAGCGTTATTGTTTACTGCCCGGCCAGTCGCTGTATGCACTCCATGGCTTTCAGTTGATGGCATACACCCCGGCATACTCATAAGCATTGGCCTTACTATACTGACAGACCTGTGGGTAGCCTAAAGCGCTTTCTACTTCCATTTTTTAAAGTTTATACTTTACTTAGCAGTTCTGATCTAGAAATAACCTATGAAACTGATAGAGGTAAACACGCCCGAGCTTGCCAGAGAGTTCCTGATGATGCAGGTGCAACTGTACAAAAAAGACCCAAACTACATTCGCCCGCTCGACAAGGACATCGACAATGTGTTCGATCCGAAAAAGAACAAGCTGCTGCGCAATGGCGAGGCTATCCGCTGGATACTGCATGACGAGAAAGGCAAAACCATTGGCCGTGTAGCCGCTTTCATCAATAAGAAAACAGCCAGGGCAACATCGCAGCCCACCGGGGGCATGGGCTTCTTCGACTGCATAGATAACCAGGAGGCCGCCAACATCCTCTTCGACGCCTGCCGCGACTGGCTGCAGGAGCGCGGCATGGAGGCCATGGACGGCCCCATAAACCTGGGCGACCGCGACAAATGGTGGGGCCTGCTGATCGACGGCTTCCATGCGCCGACCTACGGCATGCATTACAACTACCCCTACTACCAGAAGCTGCTCGAGAACTACGGCTTTCAGGTGTACTTTAACCAGTATACTTACTACAGAAAAGTAGACGATCCGCTGCCGCAGAAATACCATGAAAAGGCCATGCGCATCCTCAGCGACCCGGGCTACACCTTTCAGCACATGGACAAGAAGGACCTGAAGAAGTACACGGAGGATTTCCGGACGGTATACAACAAGGGATGGGCCAAGCACGAAGGCGTAAAAGCCATGAGCGAGGCGCAGGCCACCACCATCATGCACACGCTAAAGCCGGTCATCGACGAGCGCATCATGTGGTTTGCCTATTACAATGAGGAACCCATCGGCTTCTTTATCGCTATTCCGGAGCTGAACGGGCTGTTTAAGTATGTCAACGGCAACATGAACCTCTGGGGGAAACTGAAGTTCGCCTTCCACCGCTGGCGCGGCGCCTGCACCACTATGTACGGCATTGTGTTCGGCATTACGCCGGAGCAGCAGGCCAAAGGGGTGGAGGCCGCCATGATCGTGGAAGCGGGCAAAATTATCCAGAGCAACCCCAGCATGCCGTACGAAGACCTGCAAATGAACTGGATCGGTGACTTTAACCCGAAAATGATGCACCTGGTGGAGCAGATCGGGGGCCGCATCTATAAAACGCATGCCACCTTCCGCTACCTCTTCGACAGGACAAAGGAGTTTAAGCGCATGCCGATTATCCGCTAAAGCATTTCCGGCAGGTCCATGCTGGAGTGGAAAGGAGGGTCGCTGATTTCATTCCACTCCCATCCGTCATAGTCCAGCATGGCCTTTAGGGTGCAGCGGCGCTTGTTCAGGTGCTCAATGCGGTGCAACTCTGGCTTTTCGAGCGGAATACCCGCTTCCTCCAGTTTGCTGATGTCCAGGTTAGGCTCCATGACAGAACCAGGATTCAGGAAGAGCGCCGTCAGCGAACCCAGAAACGTCGTAATGGCCTGGCGGAGCGGCACAAGCGTCTGGTCGCTGGGCCTTTTCTCTTCCGGAACGAAAAGCAGCAGGATCGTAATCGACTCATCCAGGGCAGCCAGGTTAGGCAACAGGGCTGCCACTTTATCAGTGTGGTGAAAGAAGTGCAGCACGGGGTAGGCCAGGTGCGACTGCCCCTGCTCAGCCACTGCCTGGGCAAGGTTCTCAAAATGCGACTCCAGGTTTTTAAAGTCCTTGCCGTTCCAGTTGTTCAGCAGCATTTTCTGCGGGCTCCGGCCAATGGCGGCAATGCGTATGCTAAGGGCGCGCCGGGCCGTTACCGCCGAAAGCACCGGCACCATGTAGGTGATGGCAATGGTAATCATGATCAAGCCCGAGAATGAAATAAACGCCGTGTAAATGCGCCAGGCGTCTGTTCCTGCCTTGTAATCCCCGTTGCCCATGGTAGAGAGGTTGTAGCCCGTAAAGTAGATACGCTGCGCAAGGTCTGCCGGCACTTTGGACGTGCTGTTTATCACCGCCTCAGGGTCGGAGAGGTACACCAGGGTATTGCCTGCCCAAAGCAGCAGCACCCAGGTTAGCAGCACGGCCACCACAATCACGATCCCGGCCCCATTCAGCACTTGCTTTGTCTTGAAGAGCCGGCTCATCCAGAAGAAGGAGCGCCAGATAAACGTGGACACAGTGCTGCTGACAAACCCCGCCCCGCGAGGAGAAAAAGTTGTGTAAATAAGATCATAGCAGACGGTGCCGATGAGCAGAGCGCCAATAACAAGATAAATTGTACCGTTCATAAAAAAAGATGAGTGCTTGGGTGCAGCAGGATTGTTTATACTTTTGCAGCACAGCCTTAGTTACAGCCGCCGCACTGGCTGAGCAGGCAGGGCCTAACTTCCGGCAATGGATTCATTAACTCAAATCGTACTTGGAGCCTCCGTAGGAGAGGCTGTGGCAGGGAAAAAGCTCGGCAACAGGGCCATGGTCTGGGGCGCTATAGCCGGCACCATACCGGACCTGGACGTGCTCCTGAACCCCTGGCTGGACACCGTGCAGCAACTAAGCTTCCATCGCTCTCTTACACACTCCTTTCTTTTTGCACTGCTCATGTCACCGGTGCTGGGGTGGCTGCTGCACCGGCTGTACCGCAAGCGGGGCGCCACCTTCCGCGACTGGACGCTGCTGTTCTTCCTGGGTTTCACGACGCATGCGCTGCTGGACAGCTGCACCACCTGGGGAACACAGCTGCTGTGGCCTTTCAGCAACTACGGCGTCGCCTTTTACAATGTGTTCGTGGTAGACCCTTTTTATACCGTTCCTTTCCTGGTGCTGGTAGTGGCGGCGGCCTTTTACAGCCGCAGCAACCCTAAGCGGCGGTACCTCAACTATGCCGGCCTCGGCATCAGCTCGGCATACCTGCTCTGGTCATTTGCCGCTAAAAGCATGGCGAACGAGGTATTTACCGCTAACCTGCAGCAGCAAGACATTCGCTATACTTCCTACATCAGCAAACCCACGCCGCTCAATACGATTTTCTGGTCTGTGACCGCCCAGGGGAAAGACGGATTCTACAATGGCTTTTACTCGCTGCTGGATGAGAACAGGCAGGTGCGCTACACCTATGAGCCACAGAACGCGGCGCTTTTAGCGCCCTACAGGGGCAACCCAAAGCTGGAGCGGCTGCTGCAGCTAACCAAAGGCTACTACACCGTAGAAAATCCCGGAGACGGAAGCCTGCTGATCAACGACCTGCGCTTTGGCAAGTTCGACGGCTGGAAAGAGAGCGGGGGCAACTATGTGTTCGTGTACAAAGTATGGCAGAATGCAGAAGGGGAACTGCAGTTTGAGGAAATCAACAACCGCCCTAAGGTAGACAAGCAGTACCTGTTGGCGTACTGGCACCGCATCCTCGGGCAGGAATAAACCTGCCTGTTTAAGCGCACAAAAGCTTTTTGGTAGCCATAGACACAGCTGCCGCCAAAGGCTCTGCCAGCTGGATTGCAAGCAGTAAGAACACCCGACACATCCCAACAGCGGACTTTCTTCCTCACACTGGTTTGCAATCATACATTTGCCTGCTCTGTTGTGCGCGCTTTGCCAGTACCTCTACACCAGTTCCGGAAGACTAAATCAGTCCATCAGCAAGTATAACACCACGTTGCAGCCTCCCTGGGCACCCTGCAAGCCGCATCCGCCTTCGCTTACCAAACCACGGGGCGCAGTGCTTTCGAAAAAAGCAGGAGCAACTAGCACTTTCCAAACCTACAAAAGCACGAACGCGGTATAAACCACCGGGCAACTGAAAAAGCGAAACATAAGACGCCTGAATTTCTTATACTGAGTCTTTAAAACCAGAAATCTAACTAAATACAACTATGGCACAAAACAGATGGCTGCTGACAGGCAAGAAGGCAGTAGTAACAGGCGGCTCAAAGGGCATTGGAAAAGCAACCGTAAAAGAACTTATAGACCTTGGTGCCGAAGTACTGGCCGTAGCGCGTAAGCAGGAGAACCTCGAGCTGCTGCAGCAGGAACACCCGGAACGCCTCCATGTGCTGTCGGCAGACGTGAGCAACGCCGAGGGCCGTAGCAAAGTGGCGGCCTATGTGCAGCAGGAGTGGGGCCTGCTGGATGTGCTGGTCAACAATGCAGGCACCAACATACGCAAGCCCACCGCCGACTACAGCACCGAAGAGTACAATTTTATCATGCAGACCAACCTACAGTCGGCCTTTGAGCTCAACAGGCTTCTGTACCCTTTGCTGAAAGAGTCGGAGCAGGGTAACATTGTACACATCACCTCCGTGGCAGGGTTGGTGCACGTACGCACCGGCAGCATCTACGGCATGACCAAGGCTGCCCTGACGCAGCTCACCCGCAACCTGGCTGCTGAATGGGCCAAAGACAGGATACGCGTAAACGCCGTGGCACCCTGGTACATCCGCACGCCACTGGCACAGACGGTGCTGCAGAACCAGGATTTTTACGACAATGTGGTGGGGCGCACACCCATGCAGAAAGTAGGAGAGCCGGAGGATGTGGCCGGGGCCGTTGCCTTCCTGTGCCTGCCCGCCGCCGCCTACATTACAGGGCAAACCATCGCCGTGGACGGAGGATTCACCATCAACGGTTTTCACCCGTAACAGGCGGTTTTTTCGCGCCTTTACGCGCCACAATTATCGTGGCAGAAACTGTTATTTTTAAGGAAAAATGCTTAATTTTGTATGATGTGGATATGAGAGCGTGCCAAGGCGGCAGGCGCTCTAAAATCTAAATTCATGGCAAAAAAACGACTGCTAATCATACTCAGCCTCGCGCTGACCTCAGCAACTGTAATTTCCTGTAAGCCAACCTGCCCGATTGCCTCGTGCCATGTGCGCATGGTGCACCCGCACGGCACGCAGGAATTCCGCGGACAGCCGTTCTGGAAAAAGCAAAACCCGAAGATGGGGGAGAAGATGGACAAGACCTCGCAGGAGAAAACGCACGAGGGGCACTCCAAAGCCAAAAATAAGGATTAAGCTATATAGCCAATAACGGCTTTTTTGCCTAACTTGCCTCATTCAAATAACGACTTTCAATCTATTTTAGACCTTTTAACATGACAGAAGGCGAACGAATAATACCGATCAACATTGAGGATGAGATGCGCGGCGCGTACATCGACTACTCAATGTCTGTTATCATTTCCAGAGCCTTACCCGACGTTCGGGACGGATTAAAGCCTGTGCACCGCCGCGTGCTTTACGGAATGTCCGAGCTGGGGGTATCCTATAACAAGTCCTACAAGAAGTCGGCCCGTATCGTGGGAGAGGTGCTGGGTAAGTACCACCCGCACGGCGACTCCTCCGTGTACGAAACGATGGTGCGTATGGCCCAGGAATGGTCGCTGCGCTACCCGCTGGTAGACGGACAGGGTAACTACGGTTCCATCGACGGTGACTCGCCGGCCGCCATGCGTTATACCGAGGCACGCCTCAAGCGCATCGCCGACGAGCTGCTGGCCGACCTGGACAAGAACACGGTAGACTTTGTACCTAACTTCGACGACTCCCTGAAGGAGCCAAGCGTGATGCCTGCCAAACTGCCAAACCTGCTGGTAAACGGTACATCAGGCATCGCAGTGGGTATGGCGACAAACATGGCGCCGCACAACCTGACGGAGGTGGTAAACGGCATTACCGCTTACATCGATAACCGCGACATCACCATAGCCGAGCTAATGCAGTACATTACCGCGCCGGACTTCCCGACGGGTGGTATCATCCACGGCTACGATGGCGTGAAGTCTGCCTTTGAAACCGGCCGCGGCCGCGTGCTGATGCGTGCCCGTGCTAACTTCGAGACCACACCGAGCGGCAAGGAGCAGATTATCGTTACCGAGATCCCTTACATGGTGAACAAGGCCACGCTGATCGAAAAGACGGCTGCGCTCATCAACGAAAAGAAAATCGAAGGCATCTCCGACCTGCGCGACGAGTCGGACCGTGACGGCCTGCGCATCGTGTACGACCTGAAGCGCGATGCCATTCCGAACGTGGTGCTTAACAACCTGTACAAGTATACAGCCCTGCAGTCTTCCTTTGGCGTGAACAACGTGGCCTTGGTAAAAGGCCGCCCCATGACGCTTAACCTGAAGGAGCTGATCCAGTACTTTGTGGAGCACCGCCACGAAGTGGTTGTGCGCAGAACGCAGTACGAGCTGGACGAGGCCAAGAAGCGCGCCCACATCCTGGAGGGCTTGCTGATCGCCCTGGACAACCTGGACGAGGTAATTAACTTGATCCGCTCTTCGCGTGACCCGGAGGTTGCCCGCAACGGCTTGATCGAGCGCTTCCAGCTGTCAGAAATTCAGGCCCGTGCTATTCTGGATATGCGTCTGCAGCGCCTCACAGGCCTGGAGCGTGACAAGATCCAGCAGGAGTACGAGGAGATCATGAAACTGATAGACTACCTGACTTCCATCCTCAACGATGAGGGACTGCGCATGCAGATCATCAAGGATGAGCTGGCAGAGATCAAGGAGCGCTACGGAGATGGCCGCCGCACCGGCATTGAGGCCAGCACCGGCGACATCTCTTACGAAGACATGATTCCGGAGGAGAACATGGTGATCACCATCTCCCACGAAGGCTATATCAAGCGCACGTCCCTGAACGAGTACCGCAGCCAGAGCCGTGGCGGCGTAGGCTCCAGGGGGGTGGCCGCATCCAAGGACAGCGACTTTACCGAGCACCTGTTTATCGCCAACACCCACCACCACATGCTGTTCTTTACAGAGTTCGGCCGTGTGTTCTGGCTGAAGGTGTACGAGATTCCGGAAGGAGGGAAGACCACGAAAGGACGTGCGATTCAGAACCTGATCCAGATAGAAAAGGATGACAAAGTGCGTGCCGTGCTAAATGTGCACGACCTTAAAAATCAGGATTACGTACTCAACCACAACCTTGTGTTCATCACCGAGCAGGGTACCATTAAAAAGACGGTGCTGGAGGCATACTCCCGCCCAAGAACCAATGGTATCAACGCGATCTCGATCAACGACGGAGACCGCCTGCTGGACGTACAGCTGACGAACACCAGCAGCGAAATCGTCATCGCGCTGGAGTCGGGCAGAGCCATCCGCTTTAACGAGGACCAGGTGCGCCCGATGGGCCGTACGGCTGCCGGTGTGCGTGCCGTAACCCTCGCCGGACCGGATGACAAGGTAGTTGGTATGGTTTGTGTAGAAAATGAAAATACAGACCTGCTGGTAGTGTCGGAAAAAGGCTTCGGCAAGCGCTCGCTTCTGGAGGAGTACCGCATCACAAACCGTGGCGGTAAAGGCGTGAAGACCATGAACGTGACCGACAAAACTGGCAAGCTTGTTGCCATTAAAGGTGTAGTTGATACAGACGACTTGATGATCATCAACCGCTCTGGCATCACGATCAGGCTGCGCGTAGGGGAGTTGCGTGTTATAGGACGCGCCACCCAGGGTGTTCGCCTGATTAAGCTTACCGAAGGCGACCAGATTTCGTCTGTGGCCAAGGTAGAGGTGGAAAACGAGGAGGAGGTAGAGGAGCTGCTAATGGAGCAGTCTGAACCGTCACCGGAAGACACGCTGAACCCGGACGATATGATTGACCCGGAAACAACGGAACCGGAAGAGCCCGAAGAAGCCTAAACCGCTGATACCGAATTATTTTCAAGTGAAATACGTTAAGCAAACAACCTATCACAAACCATTAATTTAAAGTATGAAAAAAGTGCTTTTAACAGCTCTGGTAGCCGGAACCATTTCGGTTGCAAGTGCGCAGAATTCGGCCGTGAACAGCGCCATCCTGAACCACAAGAATGGCACACTGGACAAAGCGCTGACCGATATTGAGAAAGCCACAGAGCATAAGAAAACGAAGGACAAAGCCAAAACCTGGTTCTACCGTGGTGTTATCCTGCAGGACATGATCGGCAACCCGATCTACGGCAAGCAAACAGACGAGAAGACACCTATCACGGTGCTGGAGTCTTATAACAAGGCAGTAGAGCTGGATGGCGAGAACGGTGAGTATGGCAAGCAGGTGCCGGAGCGCAAGCAGATGCTGTACGGACAGGTGCTGAACCAGGCCGTTGAATACCACAACAACCAGGACTGGCCAAACGCCATCAACAAGTATGAGCTGGCGCACAAAATCAGCCCACAGGACACAACGGCCGTACTTTACGCCGCTTACGCCGCCACAGCTGACAACAAGTATGACCAGGCAATCGGTTTCTACAACGAGCTGCTGGACATGGGCCACAAAACGGAGGACGTGTACAAGGCAAAAGTACAGCTGCAGCAGGCAACTGAGGCGAGCGACGAAGCTGTGATGGAGACTTTGGCAAACGGCCTGAAGGAGCACCCGAACAGTGTGTACCTGATGCAGGAAGAGCTGAAGTACTACCTGAAAAACGACCGCGCTGACGAAGCGATGGCGAAACTGGACAAGGCTATTGCCGCTGACCCGAAAAACGCCAGCCTTTATGCTGTAAAGGGTAACCTGCAGGAGCGCAAGAAGAACTTTGATGCCGCTAAAGAAACGTACAAGAAGGCAATTGAAGTAGACCCGACTAACTTTGACGCTTACTATAACCTGGGCGTGCTGGAGTATAACCAAGGTGCTGACGTTAACAACAAAGCAGCTAAAATGGACTATGCTACATACCAGAAGAAAGGCAAAGCTTTAGAGGCTGAAGCGAAGAAGCATTACCAGGCTGCGCTGCCATACTTTGAGAAAGCACACGAAATCCAACCAGAAGACAAAGCAACAATGCAAAACCTGGTGAACGTGTACACGCGTTTAGGACGTAAGTCTGACGCTGAGAAGATTTCAGCTCAACTGAACAAATAATCCATCCGAAAGGAATTAAAAAAGGAAGCTCTAAAGGCTTCCTTTTTTTGTTGCATCCAATACAGCCGCCGCATCAGCAGTAAAAAGTAAAACGTTCACCAACTAAAGCGGGAGCAGAGAAGACATCAAAGAGAGTATTCATTACGGTAAAGACACCTATTTATGCACTTTACTTAACATAATATAAATTATAAGACTTATAATGTACGATGAATAATCATCTATTTTAAGTGTCACTCATAATGTACTTTATGTTAAATAGAGAAATATTCAACCCAGCGGCTATGCATAACCGCTAGGTTGAAATTACAGAAGCCATGTGCGACATTACGCTGAATTCCGCTCCGCATTAATAATTCCGAACGAGCAGCGCACCACTAGCTTCTCATACACCTGCTTTGCCTGCGACTGCGGGTGCTGCTCCTCGATTTCACGGATGTTGGCCAGCGCGTACTGCTGAATGGTGATGAGCGGCAGCTCAATGCGCTGGCGTGTCTGAATCGACAGCTGCTCAATGGGCTTATCCGCCATCAGCTCGCTTGCCTGCGACAGCATCAGCACATATTTCCTGGTGCGCTCATACTCCTCGTGGATAATG
The DNA here is from genome assembly GCF_003585765.1 of Pontibacter actiniarum. Lineage (NCBI taxonomy): Bacteria > Pseudomonadati > Bacteroidota > Cytophagia > Cytophagales > Hymenobacteraceae > Pontibacter > Pontibacter actiniarum. The sequence continues at coordinate 1,286,355 of NZ_CP021235.1, read as the reverse complement.
CGCCACAGCTCACCATACTTTGGATGCTCGGCCAAGTATGCCGTCACCGGGAAAAAGCATTTCTTCATAGCCATTTCACAGTTATCGAGCAGTGTCTTAAAGTATAACGACTCCTTGTACAGCTTCTGGAGAAACTCCCAACGGCCGCTTTCGTGCATTTTCTCTAAAGCGATACCAACCCCGTAGTAGCCGGGCAGGTTTTGCTTCAGCTGGCTCCAGGCCCCCACATACGGCACTGCCCGCAGGTCGTCCAGGTTTAGCTTACCCGCCTTGCGCTTGGATGGCCGGCTGCCGATGTTTGCTTCGCCGTAGTAGCGTAACGGGCTGATATAGTTGAGGTACTCCAGGAAAACCCGGTGGTTTTTCAGTTTGCTGTAGGCTTCGTAGCTGATGTTGGCCAGTTGCTGCAACAGGGTGTCCTCCTGACCCGATAAGGTGGCGCCTTTTTGTGAGAACAGCGCGTTGCTGATTCCGGCGTGGATCAGCTGCTCCATGTTAAACTGGGCAGAATCCACGTTGCCGAAGTTAGAGCTAATGGTCTGCCCCTGCACGGTTAGCTGAATCTCCTGGTTTGCGATATTGCTGCCCATGGAGGCGTAAAACTGCTGTGTTTTACCGCCTCCCCGTGCTGGCGGGCCTCCTCTCCCATCAAAAAATATCACTTCTAGCCCATACTCCCGTGATACCTGCGTGAGTGCCTCTTTGGCTTTGTAAATGCTCCAGTTCGCCATAAAATAGCCACCGTCTTTAGTGCCATCCGAAAAGCCGAGCATGATGGTCTGGATATTGTGGCGGCGGTGCAGATGGCTGCGGTATACTTCGTTCTCATACAGCTCCCGCATCACGCCGGCCGCATGGCCTAAGTCGGCAATAGTCTCGAAAAGCGGCACAATGTCTACTGTCAGTTCCTCTGGCTGCCAGCCTCCCAGGCGAAACAGCGTGTACACCTCCATCACGTTTAAAGCACTGGTGCTGTGGCTGATAATGTAGCGGTGGCATCCCTCCTCTCCGTTGTACTCCTGTATGGTTTTGATGGCGCCTATAACCTCTAAGGTGTCACGCAGCGTCTCGTCCTCTAACACCGCCGGGTCCACTTGCTCTGAAACGGAGCGCAGCAGGTTAATTTTCTCCTCCTCCGACTGTTCCGTGTAGTCGCCGGGGATAGCGTCGGTTACCAGCGATAGCTCCTCAAACAGGTGCGTGTGCACCGAGCTGTCCTGGCGAATATCAAGCGAGGCAAAGTACAGCCCGAACAGCTCTACCCGGTTAATCAACGCCTCCACCTGGTTTAAGAACAAGCTGCTGTGCTCCTCGATCAAAAGCGCACTTATCTGCCGCAAGGTGTCGAGGATGTCTTCCTTGGTCAAGTCGAAGCTGTAGCCGGGCACAAACAGGTTATTATACAGCTTTGTTTCCAGCTCTTTCAGCAGGCTTTCTACGCCTTTAAAGGTGAGCCTTCGTTTCAGCCGGCGCACATCCGCATAGTAAGACCGAACCACGGCCCCACGGAGGGCATCCGCCACACGCAGGGTGGTATCGGCTTTCACAAAAGGGTTTCCGTCCCGGTCGCCGCCGGGCCAGAAGCCCATGCGCACCAGCTGGCTGTTACGCTGCACCGCCTCCGGAAACTGGTTCTTAAGAGAGGTCAGGATGTTGCCGCCCGCCTTGTAAAACACGTTTTCCAGAAACCATATCAGGTTCACGGCCTCCTCGTAAGGCGTAGGCTTTTCTTTTTTGAAGAAGGGCGTTTTACCCAGCTGCCGCAGGTACGAGTGCGCCAGCGAAGTATTGTCCGTCGCCAGCGCCTGCGACAGGTCGTTGATAATCCCCAGCACATTGCTTGGGTAGAATTGGGTCGGGTGCGCCGTGAGCACGAGCCGCACGGCAAAGTTCTTCAGCTTCTCCGCCAGCCGGGGCTCTGCGTTCGCCTGCACAACGGCTGCGCCCAACTGTTTCAATGTTCCAACACCGTACATGTCGTGCGTGTCGCGGAAGGCCGCCTCCTCCAGGGCATCGAACAGCACCACCTGCCGCTCTGCGTACTGCACGAACCGAAACAGCAGGTCATGCTGCTCCTGGTCGGTGCGATACGTGGTGTACTGCTCAAAGAAGCTGCTGATTATTTTCCTGGGGCTGAGGTGCCGCTGGTAGCCTTCCTCACAGTGCAGCACAAAAAGCGACAGCAACACCCCTGTTTTCTCCACCCTATGGAAGGGCAACGACGAAAACAGGCTGTTATACATCTCAAAACGGGTGCCTACTTCGCTGCGAAACACCTCCACGGCGCTGCTTGTATGTTGGTTTATTCTATTCATGCGAAATCTTGTTTGTCCGGACGCCACTGCGCCACAGGGAGTTAATATAGCAAAAAACATGTACACCTGCACATCCGCAGCCCGGCACTTTACGCCAAGACGCGCGCAGCAGATGGACCTTAGATTGCAGCAGCCAGCCCAGGATACGGGTCAGCGGCTCCCGCCGTCCTTTTTACGTATCCTTTTGCCAACGGAGCAGGTAATGAGTACCTTAGTTGCACAGAGCACTATCAGTGAAAGAACCCAATGGATAAAGAGATAAACGTAGGCCTGCTGGGCTTTGGCATGGCAGGCAGCATGTTTCATGCACCTTTTATTGCCAACGTGGCGGGGCTGCGCCTCCAAAAGATAAAGGCCAACAGAGCAGAGAGCATAGCGCTTGCCAACGCGCGCTATCCGGCGGCTGAGGTTGTCGCACACGAGCAGGACATCTTCAACGATGCGGCCATTGACCTGGTTGTAGTAGCCACCACCAGCCCCACCCACTACCACATGGCCAAAGCTGCCTTGCAGGCAGGCAAACATGTGCTCGTAGACAAGCCCTTTACAGTAACAAGCGCCGAGGCAGACGAACTGATCGCGCTAGCCAGGGAGAAGGGCAAGCTGCTGACGGTATACCAGAACCGCCGCTGGGACAGTGATTTTAAAACGGTGCGTAAAGTGCTGAGCCAACAACTGCTGGGGGAACTGGTAGAATACGAAGCCCACTTCGACCGCTTTCGCAACGAGGTAAAGCCCGGCACCTGGAAAGAAGAAGACCTGCCCGGCACCGGCATTCTATACGATTTAGGCACACATCTGATAGACCAGGCACTTTGCCTCTTTGGAGAGCCGCTGGAAGTACAAGGCGATGTACGGGCGCTACGGAAAGAAACGCAGGTTGCCGACTATGCAGAAGTTACGCTCCGCTTTCAAGGGGTAAAGGCCATTCTGAAAGCAAGTATGCTGGTTCGCGAGCAAGGGCCGCATTTTATACTTCACGGCACCAAAGGCTCATTTATCAAGTATGGCATGGATATGCAGGAAGAGCACCTGAAGCAGGGGAAGTCTCCAGCCGATACCCCGGACTGGGGCACTGAGCCGGAAAGCCTGTGGGGCACGCTGAACACCGATGTACAGGGCCTGCACGTGAAAGGTAAAGTAGAAAGCAAAAGCGGGGACTATACCGGGCTGTACGAGAACGTGTACAGAGCCATACTTGGCCAGGAGGAGCTGCAGGTAAAGCCGGAGCAGGCGCGCAACACCATCCGTATAATTGAACTGGCCCTGCAGAGCAGCAAGGAAAAACGAAGTATAAAGTTCAGTTAGTTGAGCAGGGTGAGCTGGTAAGCCTTGGGGGTAACGCCTACCTCTTTTTTAAAGGCCCGGATAAAGTAGTTCAGGTTCTGGAAGCCCGCCATGTAGCAGGCCTGGGTTACGGAGTTGAACGGGTTCCGGAGGTGCTTTTTAGCGAGGCGGATGCGCTCTTTCAGCACATAGTCTGCCGGGGTATAGCCAAACTCCTCTTTAAACTTCCGGAAAAAATTGGCCCGGCTCATACAGGCCTTCTCGCTCAGCTTGTCCACGTCAATTTTAGTGGTAATGTTTTCCTTGATGTACTGGATCACGTAGCCGAAGCGGTGGCTACTGGCCAGGCGCCTGTAGTTCTGCTCAAAAAACTCCCGTGCCTGCGTCTGCATTAGCCGTACCAGCAGCTCCCGTAGCGCCAGGTTTACCAGGATGTCCTTTTCCCGGCTCTTGTCGTTCAGGCTGATCTTGATCAGTCGGTTTATGATATCGGCCAGCTCCAGGTTATTGGCCAGGTGCAGGTGCTCTGCCCCTAGCCGCCACTCCTCTCCTGCCTCCGCCTTTGTGTGGCGCTCGTTCAGCAGCTGAATGGTGGAGCGGATCTGTTCTGCGGAAATCGCCAGCGCCAGGCACTGTGTCGGCGTTTCTTTGCCTGCCTCCGGAAAGTCGATCTTCATGAGCTCATGCGGCGGCACAATCACCGACTCCCCCGGCAGGTAGTCGAAGCCGGGCCGGCCGGCCAGGTGCATCACCTTTTTGCCGCGCAGCATGCTGGTGAGCACCCAGTCGCCGAACTGCAGGTTCACTTCCTTTGCCCGCTGGTGGGTTTCAAACACGTTTAGCTCGCAGGCATCCATCGTATACACTGATCTGTTCTCGACCAGCGTGAACAGGGAGCGCTCATCGTGCAAGGGAACCGGGTGCAGTTTGTGTTTTGAAGGCATGACTCAATCTATAAATTTCCTGACTCATTTTCAACATGATACGATAAGAATAGTTTTTTAGACAATAGGTAGAGAAGGAAACCGATGTTTTACGGACATTGGATTATCGTTCTTTCAAACTATAAAAACTATAACCTATGGATTCAGTAGCAACGCCCCAGGAAAAGTCGGCTGTTCTGGAACGCCCACAGTTCAAGGAGAAGTATGATCACTTTATCGGCGGCAACTGGGTGGCCCCGGCAAGTGGCGAGTATTTCGATAACATCTCCCCTATCGACGGCAAACCCTTCACCAAAGCAGCACGAGGCAACAAAGAAGATATTGAGAAAGCACTCGACGCTGCCCACGAAGCTTTCAAATCCTGGTCCAAAACATCAGCGGCCACACGCAGCAAGGTCTTGCTCGACATCGCCAACATTATAGAGCAGAACGCCGAGATGCTGGCGCGCGCCGAAACGGTGGATAACGGCAAGGCTATCCGGGAGACCCGCGCGGCTGACATTCCGCTCTGTATCGACCACTTCCGCTACTTCGCAGGCGCCATCCGCGCCGATGAAAGCACCATGTCGGAGCACGACGAGTTCACCATCAGCATTAACCTGCAGGAGCCGATCGGCGTGGTCGGCCAGATTATCCCCTGGAACTTCCCGTTACTGATGGCCACCTGGAAAATGGCGCCCGCCCTGGCCGCAGGCTGCTGTGTGGTGATGAAACCGGCCGAGCAAACCCCTACCAGTATCATGCTGCTGATGGAGCTGATCCAGGATGTGGTGCCGGCGGGAGTGCTGAACATTGTCACAGGTTTCGGTCCGGAGGCCGGCAAACCGCTCGCTTCTTCCCCGCGCGTGGCCAAAGTAGCTTTCACCGGCGAAACCACCACCGGCCGCCTCATCATGCAGTACGCTTCGGAAAACCTGATTCCGGTAACGATGGAGCTGGGCGGTAAATCGCCGAACATCTTTATGCCGAGCATAGCCGATGCAGACGATGAGTTCTTCGACAAGTGTGTGGAGGGAGCCGTTATGTTCGCCCTGAACCAGGGAGAGGTCTGCACCTGCCCGTCGCGCATTCTGGTGCACGAGAGCATCTACGACCGCTTTATGGAGCGAGTGGTGCAGCGCACGAAGGATATCAAGGTAGGCCACCCGCTGGCCGAAGACACCATGATGGGGGCGCAGGCATCAAATGACCAGTTCGAGAAAATACTCTCCTACATGGACATCGGCAAGCAGGAAGGCGCTGAGGTGCTGGTGGGCGGCAACATGGCCAGCCTGAACAGCGGCCTGGAAAATGGCTATTACATACAGCCGACCATCTTCAAAGGCTCCAACAAGATGCGCGTGTTCCAGGAAGAGATTTTCGGTCCGGTAACCTCTGTGACTACTTTTAAAACCGTGGAAGAGGCGATAGAGATGGCGAATGACACGCTGTACGGCCTCGGGGCCGGCCTCTGGACCCGCGATGCGCATGAGATCTACCAGATACCGCGCGCTATCCAGGCGGGCCGTGTGTGGGTAAACTGCTACCACGCCTACCCGGCTCACGCTCCGTTTGGCGGGTACAAAAAATCCGGCTTTGGCAGGGAGAACCACAAAATGATGCTCAACCATTACCGTCAGACCAAGAACATGCTTATTTCCTACGATAAGAAGAAGCTTGGTTTCTTTTAATTAAAACACACCATCAAGCCCTGCCGGTTTACGCCGGCGGGGTTTGGTTTTAACCTGATGCGATGGAAAAGGTAGAGCGAGTAACAGTAACGGAGGCTGCCAAGGAAGTTATCGACAGGCTGCGGGCACAGCACGGGCCGCTGATGTTTCACCAGAGCGGCGGCTGCTGCGACGGCTCTCAGCCTATGTGCTTCGAAGAAGGCGAGTTTAAGGTGGGCGACAGCGATGTGCTGCTGGGCGAAGTATACGGTTGCAACTTCTATATCGCCCGCGACCAGTACGAATACTGGAAACACACGCAGCTAATGTTGGACATCACACCGGGCCGCGGCTCCAGCTTTTCGCTGGAAATACCGATGGGTCTGCGCTTTCATATCAGGTCAAGGATATTTACTGAGCAGGAACTGGAGCAATTACCGCAGCTGTAAGCTTAGAAGTTCGGGATGTTTGTACCTGTAAAGATTTTCAGCAGCGAGATGGCGGCCTTGTCTTCCGCTGCCTCCGGGGCATGCAGCATTTCGTCTTTCGAGGGGTTGAGGTAGCCAATTACCTTTTTATACCTGTCCGCAGTGATGGTTTTGAAGCCCATAGACCAGTCCGGGAAGCTGCGTTCGCTAATGGGGTGGCCGATCAACTTGATAACGCCCCGGTGCCTGTTGTCCTGCGCTATCTTATGGTACAGGTTCATTACCAGCTGCTGCTCCCCTTCCAACACCTGTATGAAGTTGCCTTCATGGTACAGCAGCATGCCGGTAACGTGAAGCTTCTCGTTGTTTAACCGAGACGTCGCCAGCAAGTCCTTCAATTCCTCTTCACGAAACAGCTCTACCGCAGAGCTCAAGTACACAAGTTGATACATTCTTTCCTTCCTAATTAAGCCGCAGGTTACGGAGCCGGGGGTTCTGCAACCCTATGCATAAAACAGACTGAGGGGCAGAGGCGAACGGAGAATCGCCAGCTCCCCATAAAATAAAGCACCTGTACCACCCAGGGCAGCACAGGCGCTTTTTATACTCTAATGTAGCAAACTTATGCCACTAACTCCACTTTTTCCGGTTGTGGGGCTTGCTGAAGGGCGTATGCGTCGCTGTCTCCCCTTATCCATCCAACAACTGCAATCGCAATGGCCGTAGCGATTGCAATTACCAGGGCCGGCCAGAAACCGTCTATTTTAAAGTTGCCAACCAGCAGGTCGACCAGTTTGATCATCAGCGCCGTCACAATAAGGCTCACCAGCGCCTCGAGCAGAAAGAATGACACCAGGTTGAGCAGCCCGCCCAGCAGCCAGCCGATGGTGGCGTTCAGAATGCCGATCAGGAAAGCAACCCAGAGCGCCGTCCAGAAGCTTTTGACATGCACGCTTGACATGGCGTAAGCCAGCAACACGATTACACCGGCACTCACAAGTAAGTCAATAATAAAGTCCATAGTTTTACTTTAGGTTCAAAGGATCAGTTACAGACTTTTACTACGTGCACCGGCCGCGTTTTGATAGGTACAGGCCGTTTACTTCTGATACTCTGGCTTCAGCTTGTCCCGGTAGTTCTCTTCGAACTTCTTCACTTTGGGCCGCGCCACCGATGTTACATAAGGGTCGTTGGGGTTGATGCGGTAGTAGTCCTGGTGGTAGCCTTCGGCAGGCCAGAACTTCTTGTACGGCTGTACATAGGTCACAATTTTGTCTTTATAGGTACCGGCCTGTTCCAACTGGTCTATGTACTGCTCTGCCTTTTCCCTTTCCTCAGGGTTGCGGTAAAAGACTACGGAGCGATACTGCTTTCCGTAATCCGGGCCCTGTCGGTTCAGCGTGGTGGGGTCGTGGGTGGCAAAAAACACTTCCAGAAGTTCCTGATAGGTTATTTGCTGCGGGTTATAGTACACCTGCACCGCCTCGGCATAGTCTGTGCTCCCGGCACTAACCTCCTGGTAGGTCGGCTCTGGCTTTGTTCCGCCCGAGTAGCCCGAAATAACCGCCTTCACCCCTTTCAAGCGCTCAAAGTAGGCTTCGGTGCACCAAAAGCAGCCACCGGCGAAAGTCGCTTTGGCCATGCCGACGGTGTCCTCTTCCGCCAGCTGCGGCTCACTGGCCGAGGCCTGGTAGCGGTCGGTGTTGGTAGCCTCAGAGCAGGAGGTAAAGCAAAAAATAGAAAAAATCAGAAGTAAAAAGGTTCTGGTAATCATAAGCTATGGTTTTTATACTTAGTAGTACGGCACAGAAAGGGCAGCAGATTAGCCGCCGGGGTATTTTTAGGCCTTGGAATTAGCTTGTACCGCTTATCTTTATACTTCAACACTAAAACGCACGGGCTTGTTTTTGCTTTACAACAATCACCTGCTCCAAGAGCAGGAGCTACAGGTACCTGTTTCAGACAGGGCCTTTCAGTATAACGACGGTTTTTTCGAGACAGCCATCATTGCCGACGGGCGGCTGCGCTTCTGGGCACAGCACCAGCAGCGCATGCAGGAAGCGGCAGAAGCCCTGCAGCTGCAGGTACCCCCTTACTTTTTCGACACTGCCTTTGAGGAGCAGCTTTTGGCCTTGGCACGTCATGAAGCAGCCGACAGGTACGGGCGGCTGAAGTTAAAGGTCTGGCGGGCCGGTGCCGGGCTCTACACCCCGAACACGAACGCTGTGAACTGGCTTGCCACCGCACAGCCAGCCAGTCCCGCACCCTACACTCCCCTGCACATCGGTGTGTGCCGAAACGTGCATACAGTTCCCACACCGCTCTCCCAAGTAAAAGGGCCCAATGCGCCGCTTTACGTGCTGGCCGGGCTGGAAAAGCAGGCACAGCAAAAAGACGATCTGCTACTGCTTAGTGCAGCAGGCATGGTGTCAGAAATGATCTCATCCAACGTTTTTTGGCTGCGGGAGAACGTGCTTTATACACCGGCTTTGGAAACAGGCTGCGTCAAAGGAATCCTGCGCCGCAACATCATCGGCTGGTGCCAGTCCCAAGGAATAGCATGCCAGGAAGTAAAGCACGCACCGGAGCAGCTGTTGCAGGCTGAGGCTGTATTTGCCGCCAACGTAACGGGCATCCGAGGGGTAGCAAGTATAAACGGTGCGCCAGTCAGACAGCAGGAAAGCTTTCTGACGATGCTACGGCAAGACCTCCACCTTTAACCCTTCGCATGCAGTAATGCCAAACGTCGGCAAAAGGTGTCGCCGGCTGTTTTGCCTACCTTACTACTCAATGACAGCACCCAGCTGTGGCTGCAAGCTTGTCTCCGTAGCTTCCCTTGTGTTGTGCCTTCTTTACGGGAAGAGACAGCAATATGTAGGCTGCACGCCCATGCTGTCCGAAGAAAAACAGGCGCAGTTTGCGCTCCGAAACGGTGCAGGTATAACACAGCCTTACAAGCCCCTCCTCGGCCCGCACAAGGGCAATAAGCAGGCCCGCCAACTTAATGTGCCAACACCGGACCATCTAGGTAACACAACATTTAGCAAGCAAAGCAAATTGACCTGAAATAAAATTCTGGCACAAACAAAACCACATCTACAGCTTCTCCGTTGGGTATATTATCACAACCAAATACTTATTTATTATAATATATTTAAGCACTTGCTTTTAAATTTCCTATATTAACAACATCTAACGCAACACAAAATCTAATCACACAACCAACTTTTCTCATTGTTTATGTTCAATTTTATAAATACTTCTTATGAGGAAAGTTTACATTTTAGCCTCGCTCCTGGCGGGCGGGCTTACCTGCACTTTGCCAGCACAGGCACAGCAGCAGGAGCGTATGCAACAGAGCCGGGAAAATGCCAACGGCGCTCCCAAGCTCATTGAGTTCAAAGCCTCCGGCAAGCAGGCCCTGCGGGTGAGCGAGTCGGACCAGGCACTGCGGTCCTACCTAAACTTGTCAGCAGACGAGGATTTGCGACCTAAAAAGCATGAGGTGGACAAGCTGGGCTACCGGCACCAGCGCTATGCACAGTTCTACAAAGGAGTACGCGTGGAGTATGGGGACTACACGGTACACTCCAAGAACGGCATGATACAGGCCATGAGCGGAGAGCTGAAAAAGATCAAAGGACTGAGCACAACACCTGCCGTACCGGCACGTGCCGCTCTGCAGAAGGCCCTGGCTTTTGTGGGCGCCAAAAAGTACATGTGGCAGGTGCCGGAGCAGGAAGCCTGGATCAAGCAGTTAAAAAACGACAGCCGTGCCACCTTCTACCCGGAAGGGGAACTGGTGGTTGTGCAGAACTACCTGAGCCAGGACAAGGAAAAACAAGGGCAGCAGGTGCTGGCTTGGAAGTTTGACGTGTATGCCCAGGAGCCGCTCAGCCGTGACTACATTTACGTTGACGCGCACAGCGGTGAAGTCGTGCACAAGGACGCCATTATTAAACACGCGGCGGCCTCTGCCACGGCGGCAACACGCTACAGCGGCACTAAAACCATTACCACCGACAGCTACAGCGGCTCTTACCGCCTCCGCGACTACAGCCGGGGCAGCGGCATCGAGACCTATAACTGTAAGACCGGCACCAGTTACAACTCCGCCACCGATTTTACGGACGGCGACAACAGCTGGACCTCCGGGGAGTACAACAACACGGCCAAAGACAACGCGGCGCTGGATGCCCACTGGGCCGCGCAGATGACCTACGACTATTTCAAGAACAAGCACAACCGGAACAGCTACGACGGAAACGGCGCCGCGATCAAAAGCTATGTGCACTATGACGTCAGCTACGAGAATGCGTTCTGGAACGGCTCTGTGATGACCTACGGCGACGGGGCCACACGCTTCGATGCCCTGACGAGCCTGGATGTAGGCGCTCATGAAATTGGCCACGCCGTTTGCTCCAGCACAGCGAACCTTGTATACAGCAACGAGTCGGGAGCGCTAAACGAGGGCCTGTCCGATATTTGGGCGGCCGCCGTAGAGCAGTTTGCCGCCCCAGCCAAATCTACCTGGCTGATCGGCGAGGACATTGACAAACAGCGCCCGTCACTTCGCTCCATGAGCGACCCGAACGCAGAGAGCCAGCCGGACACCTACAAAGGCACCTACTGGTACTCCGGCACCGGCGACAACGGCGGGGTGCATACCAACAGCGGAGTCCTGAACCACTGGTTCTACATACTTTCGGTTGGCAAATCCGGCACCAATGATATTGGCGTAAGCTTTAACGTGGCAGGTATTGGCATAGAGGACGCAGCCAAAATTGTGTATCGCATGGAAAGCGTGTACATGACCTCCAACTCCAATTACGCTGACGCCCGTACCTTCGCCATTAAGGCGGCAGAGGACATTTTCGGTGCTGGCTCTAACCAGGTTGTGCAGACGACAAATGCCTGGAACGCCGTGGGCGTGGGAGGCAAGTATGGCGAGATATCCTACTGTGCCTCTCAGGGTGGCAACGCATCCTATGAGTGGATTGCCGGCGTGAAGATCGGCAGCTTTACCAAAACTTCCGGAGCAGCCGGCTATACCGACTTCACCGCAAGCACTGTTACACTCAGCGCCGGCAGCAGCAACGCCATCACCCTGACACCCGGCTTTGCCAGCACAACTTACAACGAGTACTGGAAGATCTGGATAGACTATAACAAAGACGGGGATTTTGATGATGCCGGTGAGCTGGTATTCGATGCGGGCGGCCTGAGCAAAACCGCCGTTTCCGGTACGTTAAATGTTTCCGCTTCGGCCTCGGGCAGCACGCGCATGCGCGTATCCATGAAGTATAACGGAGCGCAGACAGCCTGCGAGTCGTTCGGCTACGGCGAGGTGGAGGACTACACCGTTAGCTTCTCCTCTGCACCGGCCACCTGTGCCGTACCGTCAGGCTTGTCGGCATCCGGTGTTAGTACGACAGCCGCCACGCTTTCGTGGGGTGCCGTAACAGGAGCCACAGGCTATACCGTTCGCTTCAGGGCAAGCGGCACAAGCACCTGGACGACAAGCAGCGTAACGGGCACCACGGCGAGTGTAACAGGTTTGGCGGCAGGCACGGCCTATGAGTACCAGGTCAGCACCGTGTGCACCGGCGGAAGCTCAGCCTATTCTGCTTCGTCTACCTTTACAACAAGTGCCGGCAGTGTCACTTACTGTGCTTCCAAAGGCAGCAACTCCAGCTACGAGTGGATAGACCTGGTGCAGTTTGCCGGCATCAACAATACCTCGGGCAACGACGGCGGCTACCGGGACAACACCAGCATGGTCGCCACAGTGACTCCGGGCAGTAGCCATACCATTTACATCAGCACCGGCTTTGCCAGCACCGCCTATACCGAATACTGGAAAGTATGGATTGACTTTAACGGAGACGGTGACTTCAACGACACAGGCGAGCAGGTGGTAAGCGGCTCCAGCTCCAGTAGCGGCACCCTGAGCGCAACCGTAAGCGTACCTGCCTCAGCTACACCGGGAACTACGCGTATGCGTGTATCCATGAAGTACAACGCCGCCCAGACGGCCTGCGAAACCTTCAGCTACGGTGAGGTGGAGGACTACAGTGTAAACATCAGCAGCACGGCCGTGGCAGGATTTGCCACTTCGCAAAGCGCGAGCGCTAAACTGCTGGGTAACGAGCCGGCAAACGCGGCGCTGGTGTACCCTAACCCGGCGCGGGAGTACCTGCACCTGAACACAGCGGCCAAAGGCACAACAGTGCGCGTGCTAAGCATAACAGGTGCTGAGCTACTGCAGGTAAGCCTACAGGAAGGCAGTAACCGCCTGAACGTGTCGCAGCTACCGAAGGGCATCTACACTGTCGAGCTAAACGACGGGCAGAAAAAACTGCATCAGCGATTTGTAAAAGAATAGGCAGCGCCTTCTTTTTATACTTACAGCTCCCGGTCAGCAGGCCGGGAGCTGTTTTATTATATACCTGCACCAGCTCTCGAAACAATAACAGCACCGTCTCCTGACTGCGCCCCCCCCGCCTAAATATCCCCCGCCATCACCCGCCTGTAGCCACCCGCCACACAAAAGCTGCCCTCATCCTCCCTGCTGTTTGTGATTCCTCAACATCCTTGCCTATATTTGTAGCTACAAAGATCAAAACAAGGTTTAATTATGGAATCAATAAAAGGGAAAAACGCCCTGGTGACCGGTGCCGGAAAAGGCATTGGACGCGCCATCGCCATCGCATTGGCAGCAGAGGGCGTGAACGTAGCACTGATGGCCCGCACCACAAGCCAGCTGGAGGAAGTAGCCGCAGAGGTACAGGCTAAAGGCGTGAAAGCCGCTGTGGTAACCGCCGATGTGACTGATATCGACGCAGTAAACAAAGCTGTTGCCGATGCCCGCGAACAGCTGGGTGCTTTCGATATCCTCATTAACAACGCCGGTGTGGGTGCTTTCGCCAAGTTCCTGGAGATGGAGCCGCAGAAGTGGGAAAACATCATTAAAGTTAACCTGCTGGGGCCATACTATGTAACGCGTGCGGTGCTGCCAGAGATGATTGAGCGCCAGACCGGCGATATCGTGAACATCTCCTCTACTGCCGGGCAGAAAGGCGCCCCTGTAACAAGCGCTTACAGTGCCTCCAAGTTTGGCCTGATCGGGATGTCTGAGTCGCTGATGCAGGAGGTGCGCAAGCACAACATCCGCGTGACTTCGCTTACGCCTAGCACCGTCGCCACTGACATGGCTATCGACCTGAAACTAACCGACGGCAACCCGGAGCGCGTGATGCAACCGGAGGATTTTGCGGAACTGATCATCGCGCAGCTGAAACTGAACCGCCGCGTGTTTGTGAAAGAGGCCGGTTTGTGGTCTACCAACCCGTAAGTATAAAACAGCCGAAAAACAGAAAAGCCCGGAGCGACAACTCCGGGCTTTTCTGTTTCGTGCCTTCCAGGGCAGCGTATTGTGCTACTGCGCCGGGTACCAGTCCTTCAGCCGCACATCAATCTGCTTGTTTTTGGCGTTCACCTGCTGCTTAAACGAATCTACATCGCTCAGGCCGTCTTTTCCGCGGTAATGGTACGGGTACACCACCTTTGGCTTAAACGCCAGCACCGCGTCTGCCGCCTGGTCCACATCCATGGTGTAGGGCAGGTTCATGCTTACAAAGGCCACGTCGATGTTCTTGAGCTGGCGCATCTCAGGTGTGCCCTCCGTGTCGCCAGAAAGGTATACGCGCTTGCCGCCCATTTCGAGCAGGTAGCCATTGCCACGGCCCTTCGGGTGCATTGCATCGGGGCTTTCCGGCAGGTTATACATCGGGATGGCTTTGATGGCGATTCCTTGCTGGGTCGTGTTTTCGCCGTTCTTCAGCACCACCAGTTGCTGCTTGTACTGCTCCGGCAGCTGGTCCGCCACAGCCTGCGGCACGACCACTTTAACGCCCGAGGTCTCCAGCGCACGCAGCGTTTCGGGGTCCAGGTGATCGCCGTGGATGTCCGTGATCAGGATCAGATCGGGCTTAGCCAGGCCCGCATAAGCTTCTGCGCCTCCGGTAGGGTCCACATAGATATTTTTACCGTTGTAGTTGAGTACCAGCGAACCGTGTGACACCGGCTGCACCACCAGCGGCCCCTGCTTTGTGCGGATGGTATCTGGCGTGGCTGTTTGTTGCGCCTGCGCCTGCGCAAAGGCAAGGCTGAAGGCTAAGGCGAGCATCGTTTTTAGTTTCATAGTTACGGATGTTTGGCTTACAACAGAAAGATACCGGATAAGTTTACGCAAGGTTGTACTGCCGCAGGTGGTGCCGGAAATGTTTGTTATGAAAGGTTACCCACTCCTGATAAGTTAACGCACCCATAGTTGGGTTTACCGGCTTCTCATCCGGGTGCAACAGGAAAAAGGAGTCGAAAGCCTCCAACTCCCTCCCCAGCGCCTCAATCGCTTCCGGCAGGTCTGCATGCGCAAGCGGCGACAGCGCCTCCGTCAGCATCGGCGCCCGGAAGCCAGGCACCATTTCCCGGTCGCTGTAGATGGTGTACTGCTTAAACTTCTGCGCCTTTTCCTCACGGTAGTACAACTGCTGGGGCAGCTTGCCGTTGGAAAAGCGAACGGTAAAAGCCAGGTGCTCTACCATGTGCTGCGGCGTCATGATGCCAAAGGCTGGCTGCCTGTCTGCTTTCAGCGAACGCAGCAGCGCCAGAATCTCCTCTCTTCCGTGGATAATGTCTGTCATGGGCGTAATGAGAAACTGTACCTAAGAAACCATTAGAAGCTGTACTTACACGGCCACCGGTGCTTTTATACCCGGGTGCGGCTGATAGTTTACCAGCTCAAAATCCTCATACGTGAAATCGAAGATGTTCTTAACCTCCGGGTTCAGCTTCATCACAGGCAGTTCGCGCGGCTCACGGGTAAGCTGCAGTTGGGCCTGCTCCAGGTGGTTCAGGTAAAGGTGGGTGTCGCCGCCGGTCCAGATAAACTCACCCGGCTTCAGGCCCGTTACCTGCGCCATCATCAGGACAAGCAGCGCGTAAGAGGCGATGTTAAACGGCACGCCCAGGAACACATCGGCCGAGCGCTGGTAAAGCTGGCACGAGAGTTTCCCCTCTGCCACATAGAACTGGTAAAAGGCATGGCAGGGCGGCAGCTTCATGTTTTCGATCTCCGCCACGTTCCAGGCGCTCACAATTATGCGGCGCGAGTCAGGGTTGTTTTTCAGCTGGTTCACCACCTGCGAAATCTGATCGATGTGGCGGCCGTCGGGGGTAGGCCAGCTACGCCACTGAGAGCCGTACACCGGGCCCAGGTTGCCGTTCTCATCCGCCCACTCGTCCCAAATGCTCACCCCGTTCTCCTTGAGGTAAGCAATGTTTGTATCGCCCTTTAAAAACCACAGCAGCTCATGTATAATGGAGCGCAAATGCACTTTCTTCGTCGTCACGAGCGGGAAGCCTTCCGCCAGGTTAAAGCGCATTTGGTGGCCAAATATACTCAGGGTGCCTGTGCCTGTGCGGTCTTCTTTCTTCACCCCCTTGTCCAGGATGTGCTGCATCAACTCTAAATATTGCTTCATGGTTGTCTGTTCTTGTATGGAGTGTTAAAGATAGTACAAAGACTTCTGAGATACGAATTCTGGTTCTCGGGTTATGGTTATAGGTTAATGCTTACCGCCTCTTGCCCTTTGCAATGGAGATTAGTTTGTGTGAGCTGGAGGATGAACGGCAGCTAGGAAGAATAGCTTGGCTGAAGATGCGGTAAGCAGGGCCAATGGAAGTATAAGCAAAGGTAGACTAAGGCACAAGCGGACGCTTGCGCCAGAAAGGTGTAAGTATAGCCAAGACAGTAACAGGTGTAGTTGAGTTGTAAACTCGCGCCAGCAGGGAGCTGTGGAAATGGAAGCACAGGCAAAGGTAGTTTAAGGCACAAGCGGACGCTTGCGCCAGCAGGGATCATCGGAGGTACAAGCATACATATACCTGCGCCAGGGAACAGGTCGTTCGGAGCAGCTACCGCAGCAAAACCCAGAAGGATCCCAACGAAAACAAACAAAACAAAAAGAGCCGTTTACAAGTTACCTTTGCACAAAAGAACAAGCGCCATTACCCTTGAACTACAGAAAATTAAGTTACCTCGTACTGCTGCTGGTGGCTGTACTTACCGCCCTCAGCGTGTTCTTCGCCTCCCGCCTTCGTTTCGACTACAACTTCGACAACTTCTTTCCGAAAGGCGACCCCGACCTGGCGTACTATTTTAGCTACCGCGATAAGTTCGGCAACGACAACGACTATATTCTGATCGGGCTCGACAACCAGGGCAAAAGCCTGTTCGACAAAAGTTTCCTGACGAAAGTGGACAGCCTGACCAAGTTCCTGCAGCGGCAGCCCCATGTGGAGGCGGTGCTTTCTCCTACCACTGTTTCCAGCCCGGTAATTGAGCAATTCGGCTATTTTGAGATTCCGTACCTGCACATGTATGAGCCGGAGCGTTACGAGCAGGACTCCATCAACATCTATACTTCCCGGGAGCTGATAGGCACCCTTTTCTCAGAGGACGCCACGGCAGTATCGTTGTTTGTGCAGACGAGCGATGATTTGAGCAAAGGCGCCAGCGACACCCTGATCGCAGCCCTAAGCCAGCAACTGGAGCGGCTGCAGCTACAGGAAAAGCACGTGGCCGGAAAAGCGCTGGCCCAGTCTGTGTTCGTCGATAAAATGAAGGTAGAGCTGGCCATCTTTATGTCGGCCTCCATCCTGCTGGTTATCTTCTTTCTCTGGATCACTTTCCGTACGGCCTGGGGCGTTCTGGTGCCGCTGGTCGTGGTGCTGCTCTCGGTGCTTTGGGGGATGGGGGTAATGGGCCTGTTCAACAAGCCCATCGACCTCATGACGGTACTGCTGCCGACCATAATGTTTGTGGTGGGCATGTCAGATGTCATCCACATCATGTCGCGCTACGTCACGGAGATCGGCAACGGCATGGAGAAGCTGCCCGCCCTCAAGCTCACAGTCAGGGAAGTTGGCGTGGCAACGTTACTGACCTCCCTGACGACTGCCATCGGCTTCCTGACCCTGCTCACCACCGCCATCGTGCCGATCCGTAACTTTGGCCTGTACACGGCTATTTCCATCGGGCTTGCCTTTATACTTGCCTTTACGGTGCTCCCTGCCATTCTGCTCCTGATAAAGAAACCAAACCCCGTGCGGGCAAAGCGGGTAAGCCTGTCCTGGCCGGTGCTGCTGCGCTCCCTGTTGCGCTATGTGCTCGTTCATCCCAAGGCCATACTTCTTTGCAGCGCCGCAGTTGTTGCCATCAGCCTGGCGGGCATCAGCCAGATAAAAGTAGATACCACCTTGCTGGAGGACCTGGGCGACAAGGACCCGATCGTGAAGGACTTCCAGTACTTTGAGCAAAAGTTTTCGGGGGTGCGGCCTTTCGAGCTGCACCTGGTGGCCGGCGAAGGCCACACTATGTATGACCTGGAGGTGCTGCAGCAGATTGATAAACTGGAGACCTACCTCTACTCCCGCTATGGCCTCAACTTTATCACCTCTCCTGCCACAGTAGTAAAAACCCTGAACCGGGCTCAGAACGGCGGTCTGCAAGAGCACTACACGTTACCTGAAGGCAAGGCCGGTCTGCAGCGTATCAAACGCCGCCTGCAGGCCCTGCGCAACAGCAACGAGCTGCGCAGCGTTGTTACGGCTGATGCCTCGGAAGGGCGGCTGACCGGCAAAATGAAGGACATCGGCAGTGCCAGCGCTTCACAGCGCAACGACTCGCTGCGGGCGTTTATCGCGCAAAACATAAACCCCGATTTACTGCAGACACGGCTGACCGGCAGCGCACTGCTCCTGGACAAGAACAACGAATACGTGACCGCCAACATGATGCAGGGGCTGCTGATCGCCTTTGCCGTCATCGCGGTGATTGTGGGGCTGATCTTCCGCTCGCTGCGCATGGTCATCATTTCGCTGATCCCCAACGTTATCCCGCTGCTGATGATCGGGGGAATCATGGGCTTTATGGGCATCAACATGACGGTGTCGGTATCGATTATCTTCACCATTGCCTTCGGGATAGCCGTGGACGACACGATCCATTTCCTGAGTAAGCTAAAGCTGGAGCTGCTGGCCGGCAGGTCGCTTCCGTATGCCATCAAGCGCACCTTCATTTCGGCAGGCAAAGCCATCATCATCACCTCCTGCATCCTGGTGGCCGGCTTCCTCACGCTCGTGCTCTCCACCTTCGATGCCACCTTTTACGTGGGGCTGTTTGTGAGCCTTACCCTGGTGTTTGCCGTGGTGGCCGACCTGTTTCTGCTACCCGTCCTGATCCTCCTTTTCTACCGTCATCCAAAAAAATAAATTAGGCCTGTTCCAATAAGGATGACCATATTTGCGTGTAAATTGTGAGACAGTAAACGAAGAGCGATGAAGAGAAAACTATTGGTGATGGCCATGCTATGCCTGTGGTTTGTGGGGGCACAGGCACAGGAAGAAGACAAATTGTCGCGGTTGATGAGCGAGCGGGAGCAGCTGGTGCTGGAGTACCAGTATTACAAGCAGCAGAACAGCAGCTTCTGGGGCACGCAGTCTAAAAAAGACCTGATCAACATCATCGAGACCCTTAAGAAGATCATTAACACCGATTCGGAGCTGATTGCGGCGGTAAAGGAAAACAGCATCCGCCAGATTGCCACCAGCACGGTGCAAAGCAACCGCCAGGGCAAGCTTACCATTGAGGACCAGCGCAATTTTGAGAACCAGATCAGCAGCCTGAAAGGTGAGGTAAAGACGCTGCAGAGCACACTCAAAAAGCGTGAGCGCGCGGTAATAGACCTGGAGAGCCAGCTGAAAGCCACGTACGACGTGAAGTACGGGAAAGACAAGGTTATCTCCGTGCTGGCCGTCACCTCCTTTATCCTGCTTCTGTACGCGGTGTTCCTGCAGGTGCGCCTGAACAACTCCAAATCAAAAGCCCGCAAGAAAAAGAAAGTATAAACAGCCCGCCGCTGTTGGCAGGAATTATCCGGGGCACAGAATTTGTTATACTTCGTGCAGCTAGTAATTTAACCACAGGTACGCCATCCTGCGTACTTGTTAAACATACATAACTTGAAAAGGCTGGAGCAACACGACCAGCCTTTCTTTTTGATATACATGAGCGAAATATTATATGAGCTGAAGCGGGTACAGGAGCTGCTTAAAATAGAGCAGGAAGAAGACCGCCAGCAGTACAAGATCAAAAGCCTGAAAAGCACCATTGCCGAGCGCAAGGAAATGGGCTTTTGCTGGTACCCGGTTACCATCGCCAAAGAAGAGCTGGGTTTCGGCAACAAAGTGGTGCTGGAGCTGGAGCGCACCAAGGACCGCGACCAGCTGCACCTCTTCCAGGTGGGCAAAACGGCCGCGCTCTTTAGCAACGGCAGCGAGCGCCAGAGCCTGAACGGCGTAATAGTGGGCCTGAAGCGTAACAAAGTGCTGCTGGCCACAAACAGAGAAGACCTGCCTGACTGGATAGACGAAGGCCGCCTCGGCGTAGACCTCACCTTTGATGAGATGAGCTACCGCGAAATGGAGATTGCCATGAAGAAGGTGATCGAAGCGCATAAAACGCGCCTGGCAGAGCTACGCGATATTCTTTTAGGAGATGTGCCGGCACACTTTACGGATGCCTCCATGGATGACATTCCCTCGCTGAACCCCTCGCAGAACGAGGCGGTACGCAAAATTGTGCAGGCCAAGGACGTGGCCATTATCCACGGCCCTCCGGGCACCGGTAAAACAACAACGCTGGTGCAAGCCATCCTGAAAACGCTGGAAACGCAGAAGCGCCTGCTGGTTACGGCACCGTCTAACACAGCGGTGGACCTGCTGACGGAGAAGCTGGCGAACGATGGCGTGAACGTGATTCGCATCGGCAACCCGTCCCGCGTGTCTGATGTGCTGCTGGAGCATACGCTGGACGCCCAGGTGATGGGGCACCGCTCCTATAAGAACCTGAAGGAATACCGCAAAACCGCGGAGGAGTACCGGCGCATGGCTTTCCAGTTTAAGCGCAAGTTCGGCCATGAGGAGCGGGCGCAGCGCCAGATGTATAAAATGGAAAGCAAGCGCCTGCTGGAGGAAGCGGACCGCGTGGAGGAGTACATTACGGAAGACTTGCTGAACAACGTGCAGGTGATTACCTGTACGCTGGTAGGGGCGGCCAACAAAGCCATCCGGCACCTGGAGTACGACACAGTGTTTATCGATGAAGCGGCGCAGGCGCTGGAGCCGGGCTGCTGGATTCCAATCTCCAGGGCCAAACGCGTGGTGCTGGCCGGCGACCATTGCCAGCTACCACCCACGGTAAAGTCTTTTGAGGCGGAGCAGAAGGGCTTGGGCAAAACGCTGTTCGAAAAATGCATAGAGCGCCAGCCAGATGTGTCGGTGATGCTGAAGACGCAGTACCGCATGCACCACCACATCATGGAGTTCTCGAACCAGCAGTTCTACAACGGTGAGCTGAAGGCGCACGAGAGCGTGCACAGCAGCGACCTGCACCAGTACAACCCGCACTTTGCCCCCGGCCTGGCTGTAGAGTTTGTTGATACGGCCGGTTGCGGCTACAACGAGGTGGAAACGCCGGAAAGCAGCAGCTCGGCCAACCCCGATGAGGCAAACCTGTTGCTCAACCACCTCACCCACCTGCTGAAAGACTACAGCCAGGCGGATGCGGAAACAGAGCACCTGCGCATCGGCGTTATTGCCCCGTACCGCGCCCAGATCAACTACCTGGAGGACCGCGTAGAGCACATTCCGCAGCTGCATGAGCTGCGCCAGAAGCGGCAGCTCTCGGTCGGCACCGTGGACAGTTTTCAGGGGCAGGAGCGCGATATTATCTATATCAGCATGACGCGCAGCAATGAGCAGGGCGAGATCGGGTTTCTGGCAGACATACGCCGGATGAACGTAGCCATGACACGCGCTAAGAAAAAAATGGTGGTGGTCGGCGATAGTGCTACCCTTAGCCAACATCCGTTCTACGCTTCGTTCCTGAATTACGTAGAGAGTATAAACGCCTACCGCAGCGCCTGGGAACTGCAGGAGCTGATGGCCTAGGCTGGTGTAAAAAACGAACAAAGGTTAGAGTTCTGCAGTATATTTTTTAACTTGAACCTTTCTAAAATTTAACAAGAGCAGATGAAGATTGAAAAAAACAAAGTAGTTACCTTAACCTACGAGTTGCGCATCATGGATGAGAACGGCGAGCCAAGCCTGATCGAAACGGCAGATAAAGAGCAACCGATGGCTTTTATCTACGGCATGAGCGGCTTACCGGAGCAATTTGAGGAGCAGCTTGGCGGCCTTAGCACCGGCGACAGCTTCGACTTTAAACTGGACTCAGAAGAAGGTTACGGCGGCTACGATGAAAACGCGGTGGTGGACCTTCCTAAAAAGTCTTTCGAGATCGAGGGCACAGTACCGGGAGATCTGCTTGAGATTGGCAACTACATCCCTATGACCGACAGCGAAGGCAACCAGCTGCAGGGCCGTGTAGTGGAGGTAACAAACGATACCGTTAAAATGGACTTCAACCACCCGCTGTCTGGCAAGGAGCTATACTTTAAGGGCAAAGTGGAAGACGTACGCGATGCCACTCCTGAGGAGCTGGATCACGGCCACGTACACGGAGCAGGCGGTCATCACCACTAAGAAATACTATTTTAGAAGTATAAAAAGAGCGGCAGGAGTTTATTTCTGCCGCTCTTTTGTTTTAGAGGCTGCACAAGCGGTTCTTTGCCAGTAGAACTTTGCCCAAGTTAACCACCGCAATGGCTACCTAAGCTGATCCTAACCTGTAGGGAAAGGACTTTGTGGATGTTGCCGTGCCCACCGCGGAGCAAATCCGAAGGTAAAATAAGACTAAAATGAATAAGCAGTAGCAGGAAGCACAGCGAGTGCCATACTTGCAGCAACAGGGGCTACAGGCAAAAACTTGCACGTTAAAGGCTCTGTTAAAGTATAAACCAGTTTAAACCTTTATCTCTACCCGCTTACCGGTACGCGCGGCCTCGTAAATAGCCTCCAGTATGCGCACATCGCGCAAGCCCATCTCCCCCGGCACCCGTGTGGTTTTATTTTCCAGGATACATTCGGCAAAGGCATCCATCTGGCGCGCCTGCTGGTTCACGTTGGAGAGGTTCATCGGGCCTGCGCTGGTCTCGCCCTGAATGCCGCTGTAGCTGTAAGCAGGCTGTAGCCGCCACCACCCTTTATCCGCCTTGCCGTATAGCAGGTTCTGGTCTTTGTTGTAGCTGGTTGTGCAGTCGGCCACCGCCCCGTTGGGGAACTCCATCTGCCAATCGATGGACTGCTCCACCTCGTCAAAAAAATCCGGGCGCGTTACCTCCCCGAACTTAGCCGTAACGGCAGTGGGTGTCTGGCCCATGGTGTAGATCGCCCCCTGCACACAGTAGATGCCGAGGTCCATCAGCGGCCCTCCGCCTGCCAGCTTTTTATCCAGCCGCCACCTATCCGGGTTACCGCTCATCACAAAACTGTCAGCGGCCTCTATGCGCTGCACCGGCCCATAAACCTGCTGCTGGCCCAGCTCCATTACCCGCAGGTTGTGTGGCTCAAAGTGCAGGCGATACCCGATAGAGAGCTTCACGTTGCTCTTGTTGCAAGCCTCAATCATACGCTGGCAGTCTGCCACAGACGTAGCCATGGGCTTTTCGCTGATCATGTGCTTGCCTGCCTGCGCCCCACGAACCGTATACTCGGCATGCATGGCGTTGGGCAGTACCACATAAATAATATCGATGTCGGGGTTATCGGCTATCTGGTCGTAGGTCTCATAGTTGTAGATGTTCTGGTCCGGGATGTTGTACTTGCGCTTCCAGGCTGCTGCCTTTGAGGGGGTGCCCGTCACAATTCCGGCCAGGTAGCATTTCTCTGTTTCCTGCAAAGCGGGAGCCAGCTGATTGGTCGCGTAGTTGCCCAGCCCCACCAGGGCAATGCCCAGCTTTCTCTTCCGGGTGCCCCACTGCCCGGCCTGCTGTTCTTTTTCCGCGGCACCGGCAGCCGGCCCTGTGGCCATCGACACCAGCGGCATGCCCAGTGCGGTGGCGCCAAAGGCCAGCGAAATATCTTTCAGAAACTTTCTACGGTTATGGCGAAAGAGGTAGTTCAGGTGTTTCATAGCTGCAGTATAGGTTTGTCTTCACCCTAGAAGTATAAGCAGCACACTCTAAAAGGTTTACAGCTTAACTAAAGAAACCGTAACCTTAACACTCTACCGCTACAGCTGCGCAATGGCTTTGGCCACATACTGCTCCAGCTCCGGGAAGAAAACCTCAAAGTCAGCGTGGTACAGCGCGTACTGGGCCACCAGCTCTTCGGCGGCTGTTTCCATGCCCGAGACAAAGGAGGTGCGGCGGCTCATCCCCGTCAGGGCCTGGGCCACGCCAGCTACCTCAGCATAGGACTCCAGCCAGTTTTGCCGCTGCATGTACGGGAAGATATCCTGCATGCGCGGCGGCAGCACGTGGTAGTTCCGCTGGATTAAGGTATAGGAGCGCTGCACAAAGTCCGGCAGCGGCTCCGGGGCGTATAGCTCAAAGTTGCGGGCCAGAAAATGGTCATAGTACATGTCGGCAATAACCGGGGCGAACTTTTTATACTTTGGCCGCAGGCGGGCCTTGGTTAGGCCGACAACCGGATGCGTGTCGGTGTAGGTGTCGATGAGGCGGTGCAGCCGGATACCCCTGGCGATACCGGGGCTGTACTGCTCGGCCTGCCGCCCTTTTACGGCATCGGCTATAAAATTCCCCAGCAGCAGTTCTTCATCGGTTCCGGACAGGTAAATGTGAGCCAGATAGTTCAAGCGTGGTTCAGTATGAGGTGAAAAGTATAAACAGGCTTCTTTGCCTATTGTTTTAGCGGCTTCAGGAGCCTTTTTGTTGCCTTGCGCAAAGTATAAACCCAAACCCAAATAGCCGCGTAATCAAACACAAACAAGATAGAAAGCTATGAACAACGACCCAAATACAACAGAGAACTTAAAAAACCTTGTAGATAAGATAAAGGATGTAAAGATTGCCATGATGACCACCGTGCACGATGACGGTACGCTGCGCAGCCGGCCCATGAAAACGCAGAAGACCGAGGCCGACGGGGATCTTTGGTTCTTTACGGGCTACGAGTCCGGCAAATCGCACGAGATTGAGCACGACGCCCATGTAAACCTGAGCTACGCGGAACCGAGCGACAACCTGTATGTTTCGGTATCGGGGAGAGCCCGCGTTATGCGCGACCAGCAGAAGATAGACGAACTGTGGAGCGCTGACATGAAGGCCTGGTTCCCGAACGGAAAAGAAGACAAGAACATCGGCCTCATCCGGGTATCCATAGACAAAGCCGAATACTGGGATACGCCGAGCAACACCATGGTGACGCTGTACGGCATGGCCAAGGCAGCCATCACCGGAGAGCCTGCAAAAGGCGGCGAAAACAAGAAAATCAACCTATAACAGGTTAATTCATACAAGCTCAACAACACCTGCTGAACATTTTGATTTGGCAGGTGTTCTTTTTTGCACATACATTGTACTTTAGCTGAGCCTGGGCTGCCCAAAGTGACTCTGGCACAGAACGCTTTCCAGCAAAGACAGCGGTTTTCTGCAGCATCATAACCCTAACCTACACCCGTGGCCCTTTCGCACAGTCCTTCAGAAACTCCTCGCCTCACCACCCTTACCCTTTTCGGTATCCGCAGCGGCCACATCCGCTGGGGGCTGGCGCAGATGGGCACCTCCGCTCCAAAGCTACAGCAGGTGCCGGGGCTGCTTTTCTTTAAGCTGCTGGGGAGCGGGCACGGCCGGGGCTTCAGTATCAAGCCTAATTTAAGAAGGTACGGGCTCATGTGCACCTGGGAGAGCGAGGCTGCCGCCGATGCCTTTCTGCAGCACTCTTCACTGATCCAGGAGTACAGGTGGCACACCGACGAAATATGGACCACCAAGCTGCTGCCGTATCAATCGCACGGGCAGTGGGACGGGCGGGAGCCCTTCGCTCCTCCTCTGGCCGAAAGCTACAGCGGCGGCCCCATTGCCGTACTGACGCGGGCAAGTATAAACTGGCGGGCTTTGCTGGGTTTCTGGCGTTTTGTGCCCCAAACAAGTACAGCACTGGACACAGCGGAAGGTTTGATCTGCTCCATCGGCCTGGGAGAGCTGCCCCTTGTTAGGCAGGCGACCTTTAGTGTGTGGGAGTCGGCAGAGGCGATGAAAAAGTATGCCTATAAAAACCCGCTGCACCAGGAAGTGATGCGCCGCACGCGCTCCGAGAACTGGTACAGCGAAGAGCTTTTTGCCAGGTTCAAACCCACCAGCAGCCAGGGCACCTGGAACGGAGTGGACCCACTGGCGAACCTGCCCCTGCGGCAGGCGCAGGATTTTTAGGCGTGGTTTTTCTTTTTGAGCTGCTCCATAATGTCCTCCAGCAGGTCTAGCTGCAGCTGCTGTATCTCCACCAGGTGCTGGTTCTGGTGCATCAGCAGGTGGTCTATCTTTTCGTGCAGCAGCCGGATCTCCAGCTCAGCCTTCAGGTTTATCTTATAATCGTGTTCGGAGCGAAGTCGGTCTTTGGCCTCCTGCCGATTTTGGCTCATCATAATAATGGGCGCCTGTATGGCAGCCAGGCACGAGAGAATAAGGTTTAGCAGTATAAACGGGTAAGGGTCGAATGGCCTTGTGGCCAGTACATACACGTTTACCACCATCCAGAGCAGCAGGAAGGAAAAAAAGATCAGGATGAAGGTCCAGCTGCCGCCAAAGCTCGCTATTCGGTCTGCCATGCGGTCGCCGAGGCTGATTTGCCCTTTCAGGTCCTCCTCCACGTTAGAAGAGAGCAACTCCTCCCGGTTTATACTTCGCACCACCTCCTCTTCCAGCTCCGTCAGCTCGCCAAGTTCCTGCCGCAGCAGCTGCTCCAGGTACAGCTTCCGGTACTTGGCCACCACATCAGCGGCAATGTACTTCTCCTCATCAAAATCCGGGTAGTCCGCCTTAATCAACTGAAGCACATGGTGCCGAATGGCCTTACCCGGCAGCAGCAGGTGGTGCGGCAAACGTTTCTTCGTAACCTGGCAAACGCCAAACGGCTCGCGGTGGTGGCTCATAGCGGGAGTGTTAGGGCTGCTTCTGTAGGGCTATTCCTCTAAAGGGTTCTGATCTGGGGCCAGCTGCTGCAGTACGCGCTCCAGGTGGGCCTTCATGCCGTCGTAAGGGCGGTAGCCACGGCTGATCAGGTGAATGCTGGTGCCGTTAAGCAAGTACAAACTCGGGAAAGCCGTGGCCTGCAGGTGACGGGCAATGGTAAAGTCCTGCTGCGTTTTCTCCTTCATCTCCTGCGATACGAACTGCTCCAGGAACGCGTCTTCCTCCACCCCGAACGTGGCAGCTATGCTGGCCAGCACCTCCGGTTTGGTTACATCGTTGTTCTTGGCGTAGAAAGCGCTTTGCACCGCCTCTGCCATGTCAAACTCCTTTTCCGGCATCAGGTAGCGCATGGTTACCACGGCACGGCAACCCGGCTCTGTATCGTATACAAAATCGTCTCGATCAAAAAAGCTGTAGTCGAAAGGCTGCTCTGTGATCTTCTCCACGTCCTGCCAGTGGTGTTTGATGCTTTCCTTCATCTGCTGCTCCAGCGGGCGCTCGGTGCCGGGGCGCAGGCCGCCCATTACCAGCTTAAACTGCAGCTTCCCCTGCTCCTCTGCCACCAGTTGCTTGATAACCGGGGCAAAGCCGTAGCACCAGGAGCACATCGGGTCCATCACATAAATCAGGTGAATAATATCGAGTAGGTCGTGTTTCTTCTGTTCCATGGTGCAAAGGTAGGGATTTGGGGGATTTATACTTTGTTTTACGAAGATGCCGGGGTTCGAGTGATGTGCAAATGATGCGCTGCTTGTATGCTTACACCTCCCCCCCCAGCTGGCGCAAGCGTCCGCCTGTGCCTTTACCTGTCCCGCTGGCGTAAGTCTTCCTCTGCTGGCCTCTGCTGGCGCGAGTTTGTAACTCGTGTCTTACTATGACGTTGAGTTTGTAACTCAACTGGCTTGTAAAGCCACACCTGCTACTGCCTTCGCTATACTTGCACCTTGCTGGCACAAGCGTCCGCTTGTGCCTTAGTCTACCTTTGCTTATACTTCCATTGGCCCTGCTTACCGCATCTTCAGCCAAGCTATCCTTTCTTTCTGGCTTCATCCTGCAGCTCCCCAATACCTACTGTTTCACTTTATACTTTGGAGCGCTCATGCCCGCGAAGCCTCGTCCTGGGGGTAGGGCCCCTCGATAAGGGCATCGCACTGTGTGCCTGAAGCTGCTCCGGGGGTAGGGGCCCTCTATTAGCTCCGCTGCGGGCTGCCCTAGCGGGCACCGCAACAGGCACAAGGCGCTAAACCCAAGGACTGGAATCAATTCCGGTAGCCAGGACTGTTGCTGTAAAGCGTTCCCTTAACTTTCTCCCGCTTCTCCATAATACAACCCATCCTAAACCTGCATAGCAAAGGAATACCTGGAGGTGCTTGAATCGCTAACATTTTCTCCATTCCCCTCCTAAAGCATTCTACAATTAACATTTTAGGATTATCTTAGCAGTTCAACTAGAATCAAAAGTATAGCTATACACTATGTCAGAGTACAATTTCAACCAGATTGAGAAAAAGTGGCAGCGGTACTGGGAAGAAAACCAGACCTTTAAAGCCACCGCCACCAGTGATAAGCCCAAATACTACGCCCTGGACATGTTCCCGTACCCCTCCGGTGCCGGGCTGCATGTCGGCCACCCGCTTGGCTACATTGCCTCTGACATCGTGAGCCGCTACAAGCGCCTGAAAGGCTTTAACGTGCTGCACCCAATGGGCTTCGACGCCTTTGGCCTCCCGGCCGAGCAGTATGCTATCCAAACCGGGCAGCACCCGGCTATTACCACCGAGCAAAACATTAAGCGCTATGTGGAGCAGCTAAAGAACATCGGCTTTTCCTTCGACTGGGAGCGCGAGATCCGTACCTCCGAGCCAAACTACTACAAATGGACGCAGTGGATCTTCATGCAGCTGTTCAACAGCTATTACAACTACAGCACCGACAAAGCGGAGCCGATAGATGCGCTGGTACGCGTGTTTGAGCTAAGCGGAAACGAGCAGGTAAACGCTGCCTGCGATGAAGATACGCCAGCCTTTTCATCAGAAGACTGGAACAACTTTAACGAGCAGCAGAAGTCGGAAATGCTGCTGAAATATAGATTGACCTACGTTGCCGAAGCCGTGGTGAACTGGTGCCCTGCCCTGGGCACCGTACTCGCCAACGACGAAGTGGTGGGCGGTGTGTCGGAGCGTGGCGGTTACCCGGTGGAGCGCAAGAAAATGCGCCAGTGGATGATGCGCATCACGGCCTACGCGGAGCGCCTGCTACAGGGCCTGGAGGACATCGACTGGCCGGAGCCAATTAAAGAGATGCAGCGCAACTGGATCGGCAAATCGGTGGGTGCCGAGCTGGACTTCTCCATTGAAAATGCCGCAGACAAGATCAAGGTCTTCACAACGCGCATCGATACTATTTTCGGCGTTTCGTTTGTGGTGCTGGCGCCGGAGCATGAGCTGGTAGAGCAGATCACGACTGATGCACAGCGCGCCGCCGTGGAAGAGTACGTGCAGGTAGCCAAAAACCGCTCCGAACGCGAGCGCATGACGGACGTAAAAACCGTGAGCGGCGTGTTTACCGGTGCCTATGCTGTAAACCCTATCTCAGGCGATAAAGTACAGATCTGGATTGCCGACTACGTACTGGCTGGTTACGGTACAGGTGCCGTCATGGCCGTGCCGGGCCACGACAGCCGCGACTATGCCTTCGCCAAGCACTTTGGCCTGCCGATTCCGCAGGTGGTAGAGGGTGGTAACATAGAGGAGGAAGCTTACGCAGGAAAAGAAGGCAAGATCATCAACTCCGGTTTCCTGAACGGGCTGGAAGTGAAAGAAGCCATAAAAGCTGGTATAGCCAAAGCCGAAGAGCTGGGCGTAGGCAAGGGCCGCACACAGTACCGCATGCGCGATGCCGTGTTCAGCCGCCAGCGCTACTGGGGCGAGCCGGTACCGGTGTACTTCAAAGACGGCGTGCCGCACCTGATCCGGGAAGAGGAACTGCCGTTGGAGCTGCCAAAAATTGATGCGTACCTGCCAACCGAAACCGGCGAGCCGCCGCTTGGCCGCGCCGTGGACTGGAAGTATGACAACCAGTATGAGTATGAGCTGAGCACCATGCCGGGCTGGGCCGGCAGCAGCTGGTACTGGTACCGCTACATGGACCCGCAGAACGACAGCGCCTTTGCCGATGAAGACATCATCAAGTACTGGCGCAATGTGGACCTGTACATCGGCGGTTCTGAGCACGCCACAGGCCACCTGCTGTACTCACGCTTCTGGAACAAGTTCATGTATGACCTGGGGCTGGTAGTGGAACAGGAGCCGTTTAAAAAGCTCATCAACCAGGGTATGATCCAGGGCCGCTCCAACTTTGTGTACCGCATCAACGGCACCAACAAGTATGTTTCCTTCGGGTTGAAAGACCAGTATGAAACATCGCAGCTGCACGTGGACGTGAACATTGTGGAGAACGATGTGCTGGACCTGGAGGCCTTCAAGAACTGGCGAGCTGAGAACGCAGACGCCGAGTTCATACTGGAAGATGGAAAGTACATCTGCGGCGTGGAGATCGAGAAGATGTCGAAGTCGAAGTACAACGTGGTGAATCCGGACGACATCGTGGATCGACAGGGAGCCGACACACTGCGCATGTACGAAATGTTCCTGGGGCCGCTGGAGCAGTTTAAGCCCTGGAACACCAACGGCATGGACGGCGTGCACAAGTTCCTGAAGAAGTACTGGAAGCTGTTCTTCAGCAAAGAGGGAAACCTGCAGGTTACGGATGAGCAACCGACGGCAGAAGAACTGAAGTCGCTGCACAAAACGATCAAGAAAGTGGAGGAAGACATTGAGCGCTTCTCGTTCAACACCTCCGTTTCCACCTTTATGATCTGCGTGAACGAGCTGACACAGCTTAAGTGCCACAAGCGCGCCATCCTGGAGCCGCTCACCGTCATCCTCTCCCCTTACGCCCCGCACATCACCGAGGAGCTGTGGGAGCAGCTGGGCCATCAGGAGAGCATCAGCTATGCCGGGTTCCCGCAGTGGAAGGAGGAGTACCTGGTGGAGAACACGTTTGAGTACCCGGTATCGGTAAACGGGAAAATGCGCGCCAAACTTACCTTTGCCCTGGATGCGCCGCGCGAGGAGATAGAGAAGGCCGTGCTGGCAGAGGAGCAGGTAACCAAGTTCTTTGAAGGAAAAGCACCAAAGAAAATAGTTTACGTGCCTAACAAAATCATAAACGTGGTAGTATAAACTCTACCCCATTTTACCGACTAACTTTCAGAGCCGCCTTAGCTCCCCCTACTAAGGCGGCTTTTTTTATGATGCAGCAGCCCCAGCGGATAGCATGACACAAAGCCCCTAAAAACAGCAAAGGTGACAGGAACGATCTCCTGTCACCTTTGCTGAAGGCGTGCTACAGTAAGCAGCAGGTACGCGTTAGGCGCTCATCTTCTCAGGTGCGGAAACTCTGTCCTCCACCGTTTTGATAGATTCTCTAACCTTTGCCAACAGTTCCGCCAATGTGCCCGCTTCCTCCTCCGTCAGCCCTTGCAACAGTGCATCCAGGTTAGGGAGGTCCTGATCTATTTCCTGGCATATCTGCTGCCCCTCAGGAGAGATCAGGATGTTCACGAGGCGCTTGTCTGAGGGATTCTGCGTTACAGTTACTAACCCTTTCGCGCTAAGCCTGCTTACCAGCCGGGAGGCGTCAGACATCTTGTCCAGCATCTTCTCGCGGAGGAAAGACGTGGAGACCGGCTTCGGGAATTGGTCTCTTAAAATACGCAAGGCATTGTACTGTTGAGTCGTCAGGTTATGTTTCTTAAAGAAACCTTCATACCCATTGTTCAGCATCCCATACGTGTAAATGATACTCATGCTTGCTTTCTGCCAATCGTTCCGAAAGGAACCGATGGCAATTTCTTTCTCTAGGATCATGTGATTATTAAGGTGAGTTTCTCAATTATAATAAAAAAAGTTGGCATTTCAGCGCTTTAAACACAATAAACACATATAAAAAACGATATTTTTAGCGAATATAGCGCTAGTGTCCCGTAAACGGCAGCATAACACCAATGTAGGTACACCAGCACAAAACGTTACACCAGGTAGAAGGCACCTAAAACACAAGAGCCACTCCGGGTATGGAGTGGCTCTTGTGTTTTAGGCAGTCAGGCCCAGCCCGAGTTCCAGTTTCTGTGCTTTGTTGAGCTTGGCCGCAACCAGCCGGTACGAATCGTCAACCCACTGCCGCAGCAGCTCGTCAGGCAAGCCAGCCTCCGGCAGCACGGTATTCCAGTGCGCCTTGTTCATGTGGTAGCCGGGTTTTACCTGCGCATAGCGCTCGCGCAGCTCCAGAGCCCGCTCCGGCGCGCACTTCAGGTTTACACCCTCGCCGAACGCTGCTATGCTGCACAAGGCAAAGATCTTACCGCATACTTTAAATACCAGCGTATCCTCGTCAAAGGGGGTTTCCTCCGCAGCGCCCGGCTTAGACAGGCAGTACTCTCTGAACTCCTCAATATTCACGGCACCGGCTTTCTTAGATGTGCGTGGCGATAAAATAGATGACGCCAGCCAGGAACATCAACATTGATATTTTATTGATGGTGTGCATGGTGCGCAGGTTAAAGTTCGTCTTGCGCCTGGGGTCTTTTTTGCGGAAAAAGTACGTTGCTACCTCCGACATGTCAAACATTCCCTTCTTCATATAGGTTAGGTTAAGTTATCAAAATATAAGTCAGCAACGTGCGCCAAAACTGCACCTGCCATACTTTTACTATAACAGCAATTGCTACGAAAAGATTTACTGTTTAAATGATAATAGCAAAACAAAGGACATGCCTAATGCCATAAGGCCTATTCCTCCAGCGCAACAGGCTCTATCCACTTATCATCCTCCCGGATCAGCTCAATCAGCTCATCCACGGCACGGTCGGCGGGCACAGACTTCTTAATCACAGTCTGCCCGCGGTACAGCGCAATTTTGTCTTTACCGACGCCCACGTAGCCATAGTCAGCGTCAGCCATTTCGCCCGGGCCGTTCACAATGCAGCCCATAATGCCGATCTTCACCCCTTTCAGGTGATCGGTGCGCTTGCGGATCATGGCGGTGGTCTCCTGCAGGTCGAACAGTGTGCGGCCGCAGCTTGGGCAGCTGATGTACTCCGTTTTGCTCATGCGCGTGCGGGCGGCCTGCAGAATACCAAAGCTCAGGCTGTTGAGCCTGTCGATGGTCTGCAGCTCCTCCGGCTTCTCCTGGCGCGGCAGCAGCTCCGTTCCCAGCATCACGCCATCTCCCAAACCGTCTATCAAAAGGCCTCCTACGTCTGTAGCAGCGTACAATTGCATCTGGTCGGGCGTCAGCTCGCCATAGGCACGCTTGATGACACAAGGGTTTTGCACGCCATTGTTCATCAGCCTGAAAAAGCACTTGCGCAGCTCCGGCATGGCGTGCTCGTTTTGCGTGTGCAGCATCAGCACTGCCGTTTTATCCCGCTTTAGCCTGTCCAACAGCTCAGGAGTAAGGTCGTTGATGGCGGCAAGTATAAAGTTGAGCGCCGGGTGCAGCTCCCCCTCCTGCACATACACATAAGCAGGTATCAAGGGGTGTCGGTTCTCGCGCTGCTCAGCCTGCTGCCACGCGCTGTAGTTCACAATCTCCTTCAGGCCGTTCGGCAGCATAAAGCTGATCGGCGAGTCGCCGGTATAGATGTAGTCGGCACCCAGGTCGTTCATGTTAAACTTATCCAGCAACATGGAGTATAGGTGGCCAACGCACTTCAGGTCAGCATACTTGATATCAGTTAACCGGCTTAGGTCAGCTATAACGCGCGGAACGTTCAGACCGCCGAGGTTCTCCACTTCCACTGCCTCGCGGCGGTGGTATTGGAAAGGATCAATCGGTACGTTGCAGATCGGCTTTATCGGTTGCGCTTTCGCTGCGCGGTGGGTATACCTGTCAATCAGTGCCTGTGCAACAGGGGCCTCAGCCTCCGGCGCCTCCGTCAGCGACACGCGTACGGTATCGCCCAGGCCATCCTCCAGCAGCGTGCCGATGCCCACCGCTGACTTGATGCGGCCGTCTTCTGCCTCACCCGCCTCGGTAACGCCCAGGTGCAGCGGGTAGGGCTGCAAGCCCTCTTCCTCCAACTTCTGCACCAACAGGCGGTAAGCCTGCACCATCACCTGCGTATTGGAGGCTTTCATGGAGATCACAATATCATAGTACCCCTCTGCCTCGCAGATACGGATAAACTCCAGCGCACTCTCCACCATACCCAGCGGCGTGTCGCCGTAGCGGCTCAGGATGCGGTCAGACAGGGAGCCATGGTTCGTGCCGATGCGCATGGCGGTGCCATGCTCCTGGCAGATGCGCACCAGCGGCACAAAGCGCTCGCGAATGCGGTCGAGCTCTGCCTGGTAGGAAACATCGTCGTACTCAATCACCTGGAACTTCTTTTTATCGGCATAGTTCCCCGGGTTCACCCGCACCTTCTCCACAATACGGGCTGCCACCTCGGCAGCGTTCGGTGTAAAGTGGATGTCGGCAATAAGCGGTACGCTGTATCCCTGCTTGTGCAGCTCCTCCTTTATATTCTGGAGGTTTTCGGCCTCTTTTATACTTGGCGCGGTAATCCGTATGTATTCGCAGCCTGCTTCGATCATGCGGATGCACTGCTCTACGGAGCCCATGGTATCCATCGTATCCACCGTCGTCATCGACTGTACCCGGATGGGGTTATCACCGCCCACTGGCACACCTCCGATGTTTACAACACGCGTTTTACGACGCTTGTACTCCACCAGGCTTGGGCTATAAGACTTATTCATGTGATCAAGTTGACATTCCATGTGACTCTTTAACTAAAGTAGCGACTGCTTTGTTCAAAGGGCAAAATACGCAAATTTCTGCGCAACATCCTGCATCCATGCGTCAATTCGGGGTCAGGGGCAAAAGGCTTGTACCTACACTTCCTCGCTACCGCATTCCGGCAGTACAGCCCCGGCAACACTTCTCCCAATGCTCCGGGGCTCCTTCAGATGTGAAACAACTGTTTTTAAGTGTTTTAGCCGAACACCCTGCACCTTATTATGGATTTTTCGTAGAATAAATTTACAACCCCGTAACATATGATTTACATGCACCAGTTCATACCGCAGGCCACCCTAGCGAAGCTGCAGCACCTCCCATGCTGGTCCAGGCAGCAAAAGGGGCAGCTACACCAGGCTTACTTTATACTTCACGACACCGTGCTGGAGTACCTGCGCCGGCAGCTGGCGCGCGGAAAATGGCACGAGGTGCAAGAGATCCTGAAGGGAAAGCCTCTGACGCCTTCCGGGAAATTCCTCCTGAAAGAGCTGCAAAGGCTGGTTACCGGCAAGCTAATGTGGTACCTGGATGTAAAGAAAGTCTTCGCGGCCTCTATCGTTCTCATGCTGCTGCCGCTCATACTTGCCAAGCTTACCGGTGAAATGGTACGCAAGGCCAAGCGCCTGTAAGCAAGATCGTTCCCGCCAGAAAACAGCAAAGGCACCCTGTACAGGTGCCCTTGCTTATCAACCTAATAAAAATAAATGGCGCTTAGTGGCGGAACAGGAGCTCACGGTACTTCACCAGTGGCCAGTCCTCATCGTCCACCATCAGTTCCAGCTTATCTACGCTGTAACGGATTGTATCAAAGTAGTTGAAGACCTCCTCGTTATAGGCAATGGCGCGCTCACGTGCGTTCTCGATTTTGTTGGCAATCTTGCGCGCATCGATCATCTTGTTCACATTCTTCTGAATGGTGGAGATGTGCTGCGACATTTTCTTGATCGCCTCGATCGTGCTCTGCGTGTACTCATCCTCCAGCCCCAGGTCCTTCAGGCCGCGGATGTTCTGGATCAGCTTGTTCTGGTAATCAATGGCTGTCGGAATCACGTGGTTCACTGCCAGGTCGCCCATCACGCGCGATTCGATCTGGATCTTTTTGATGTACTCCTCCAGCAGAATCTCATGGCGCGCCTCCAGCTCCACCTCTGTAAAGATGCCGTGCTTAGTGAACACTTCTTTCACTTCCTCACGCTCATATACATCCAGGGCACGCGGTGTGGACTTGATGTTTGACAGCCCGCGGCGCTCCGCTTCCTCTTCCCACTCCTTGGAGTAGCCGTTGCCCTCAAAGCGGATTGCTTTAGAAGCGGCCACGTACTCACGCAGAATCTGGATGATCGCGAGCTCTTTTTTCATGCCGCTCTCGATCAGCTCATCCACAGACTTACGGTACTCCTGCAGCTGGTCTGCCACAATGGTGTTCAACACCGTCATGGGAGACGAGGTGTTGGCGGAAGAACCCACCGCACGGAACTCAAACTTATTACCTGTAAAGGCAAACGGAGAAGTACGGTTGCGGTCGGTGTTGTCGCGCAGCACTTCCGGAATGCGGTCGATGCCCAGCTTCAGGTACATGTTGTCGCCTTTCTCCATCGGCACTTTCGAGGTGCGCTCAAACTCGTCCAGCACTGCCGTCAGTTGCTGCCCGATAAACACGGACACAATGGCCGGAGGGGCTTCGTTCGCTCCCAGGCGGTGGTCGTTGCTGGCAGAGGCGATAGAAGCGCGCAGCAGGTCAGCATGCTTGTGCACAGCCATAATGGTGTTGATGAAGAAGGTCAGGAACTGCAGGTTCTCCTTCGGCTTCTTGCCCGGCCCCAGCAGGTTAACCCCGGTGTTGGTGCTCATGGCCCAGTTATTGTGTTTACCGCTGCCGTTTACGCCTTTAAACGGCTTCTCGTGCAGCAGCACTTTAAAGTTGTGGCGCTCTGCCACGCGGTCCATGATATCCATGAGCAGCTGGTTGTGGTCTACCGCCAGGTTGGCGTCCTCGAAGGTAGGCGCGCACTCAAACTGGTTCGGGGCCACCTCGTTGTGGCGCGTTCTGAGCGGAATACCCAGGCGCAGGGCGGTTTTCTCGAAATCAACCATAAAGGCGTGCACGCGGCCCGGTATGCTTCCGAAGTAGTGGTCCTCCAGCTGCTGCCCTTTGGCAGGTGAGTGGCCAAACAGCGTACGACCGGAAATCACTAAGTCAGGACGCGCCTCGTACAAGGCTTTGTCTACCAGGAAATACTCCTGCTCAATACCGAGCGTTGTGCTTACCTTGTTCACCTCTTTATCGAAGTACTGGCAAACCGGCACAGCGGCGTCGTTCAGCAGCTTCAGCGACTTCAGAAGTGGTGTTTTATAGTCCAGTGCCTCACCGGTGTAAGACACGAAGATAGTCGGGATACAAAGCGTTTTGGTGCCGGCGTTCTCAATCAGGAAAGCCGGAGAAGACGGATCCCAGGCGCTGTAGCCACGGGCCTCAAACGTGTTGCGGATACCGCCGCTCGGGAAGGAGGAAGCATCGGGCTCCTGCTGCACCAGGGCGCTGCCTTTGAAGCTCTCGATCGCCTCGCCGTCACCGGAAAGGTCAAAAAAGGAGTCGTGCTTCTCGGCTGTGGCACCCGTCAGGGGCTGGAACCAGTGCGTGTAATGCGTGGCGCCTTTGCTCATGGCCCACGTCTTCATGGCAGCAGCCACGGCATCCGCCAGGTCACGGTCCACTTTCTCGCCCGATTCGATGGTGCGCAGCAGGCGCTTGTAGTTCTCAGACGACATGGTGGAGCGCAGCGCAGCCTTGCTAAACACGTTTTCGCCGAAGTAATCTGAAATCTTGTGAGAAGGCAGTACGACCTCTCCTGGTTTACGCTGGCTAGCTAGCTCCAGCGCTTTGAATCTTAAAATTGCCATTGGGTTATGAGGGTTGGGTTTTGTCTTGACAAAGATAAAGATAAAATCACACCTCCTAACAAACAGCCTGTAATTTTTAAGGGGTATTTTCAAAAACCAACATCACACACCACAAACACCCCCCGTTTAATTACACCCCTTTTGCAATACTTGCACCAAAAAGCCTCAAAACACCCTGCACAAAGAACACCCTCCTGGTTTTTACAAGGAAACCATATCAGGTAAGAAACTGTTACCGAAGGCTGACTTATAGTTTATATTTGCGCCGTGAAAAAACGCATTTTATTTCAACCCCTGTACTTCCTGTTCTGGATGCTGTACTTTATAGTAGCCCGAGCTATCTTTTTGATATATCACCTGGAACAAAGTGCTGACCTTACCTCCGGTGAGGTTCTGAACACGTTCCTCTACGGTCTGCGGCTGGACGCTTCCTTTGCCGCCTACATTAGTATACTTCCTTTCCTGCTGGCGCTGCTCTCCCTGGTGTGGCAGCGGCTACAGGCGGCCACAGCCGTACGATATTATACTATCGGGTTACTGGCCCTGCTGTCTGCCCTACTTTCGGTAGACCTGGAGCTTTACAGCCACTGGGGCTTCCGGCTGGATGCCTCTCCCCTGCAGTACATCACCTCCCCGGCCGAAATGGCCGCCTCTACCGCAGGTGCCCCCTTGTTCCTGCTCTTCCTCGTGACCCTGGCTATTGCCGTGGCGTTTACCTTTCTGTACCGCCGGGCCTTTGACCTGAGGCACTTTAAGCAGTACTTCAACCGCTGGGCGGCAAGCGGCCTAGCCTTGCTGTACGCGGCCCTGCTGGTGCTGCCACTGCGCGGCGGATGGCAGCAGATTCCCATCAACCAAAGCGTGGTGTACTTCTCTGACAAACCGTTTGCAAACCATGCGGGCCTGAACATGCCCTGGAACCTGATGCACGCGCTGCTCAAGTATGAAAAATCGTCGCACAACCCTTACCAGTACATGCCCGAACAGGAAGCGAAAGAGCGGGTGCAGCAGCTTTACGCAGCCGCTTCCGTAGATTCGTCGCAGCACCTGCTGCGCACGGAACGGCCGAATGTCCTGTTCATCATCCTGGAGAGCTACACCGCCAAGTTTATTGAGAGCCTGGGCGGCGAGCGGGGCGTAACGCCGAACCTCGACAGGCTGGCCAGGGAGGGCGTTAATTTCACAAACATCTATGCCGCCGGCGACCGCAGCGAAAAAGGCATGGTAGCCTTGCTGAGTGGCTACCCCGTGCAGACCACGACCTCTATTATCAAATACCCCCAAAAAACGGAAAAGCTGCCGCAGCTGAGCCAGGTGTTTGAGCAGCAGGGCTACAGCACCAGCTACTATTATGGCGGGGAGCTGGAATTTGCCAACATCAAATCGTTTCTGCGCAACGGCGGCTACGATAGGCTGATCGACAAGTATGACTTTGACCCGAGCACCTATAACTCCAAGTGGGGGGCACACGACCATGTGCTGTTCGAGCGCGTGCTGCAGGACCTGAAGCAGGAAGAGCAGCCTTTCTTTAGCACGGTTTATACTTTGAGCAGCCATGAACCCTTCGAAATACCGATCCCGACCAAGTTTCCGGGCACAGACGAGGAGGCGAAGTTCCGCAACAGCGTATACTATACGGACTGGGCGCTGGGTAAATTTATAGCGGAAGCCAAGCAACAGGCCTGGTGGGATAACACCCTCGTTGTGATTGCCGCAGACCACGGGCATCCGCTGCCGGGAGGCGACCCCAACCATGTGCCGCGCAAGTACAGAATACCGTTTATACTTACGGGCGGCGCACTGGCCAAAGGCGGCATGCAGGAAACAGGTTTGGGCAGCCAGACAGACATTGCCGCAACGCTGCTGGCCCAGCTCCGGCTGCCCCACTCAGACTTTAAGTGGAGCCGCAACCTGCTGGCACCAACCTCCTCTCCTTTTGCGTTCTATGTATTTAACGACGGCTTTGGCTATATAACCCCATCAGGCACACTGGCTTTTGACAACGTGGCACAGAAAGCCATTCTTACGGAGGGCGCTGTCTCCGAGGAGCAAGTACAAAACGGCAAGGCCTACATGGAGTATTCCTTTGAGGATTTCGTTAAGAAGTAAACGTGCTGCGGTGGCCGGTTGTGCGTGCTACCGGCGTTTCAGGAAGAAAACGGGCAGCAGGCTTTTCTGAAACGCATTAAGCACCTAAGGCTTAATCTTTTAATCCCGCAACACCACATTCACTCAATCACGATTAAATTTCGTACCTTTGCCCCCTGATTATGAAAAAAGTAGCTTTTTATACCTTAGGATGTAAGCTTAACTACTCCGAAACCAGCACCATCGGGCGTATTTTCCAGGAGCGCGGGTTTGAGAAGGTGGAGTTTACCGATACACCGGATATCTACGTCATCAATACGTGCTCTGTAACGGATAACGCAGACAAGAAATGCCGGAAGATTGTGAAGGAGGCCCAGAAGCATTCGCCCAACGCCTTCATCACCATTGTGGGCTGCTATGCCCAGCTGAAGCCAAAGGAAATCTCTGAGATTCCGGGGGTGGACGCCGTGCTGGGTGCCGCCGAGAAATTTCAGTTGGTGGACATCCTGGAGACCTTCGAAAAGAAAGAGTCGGCGCAGGTGTACGCCAGCCCGATTTCAGAGGCCAACACCTTCCACAACTCCTACTCCTTCGGCGACCGCACCCGTACCTTCCTGAAAGTACAGGACGGCTGCGACTACTCCTGCACCTTCTGCACCATTCCGCTGGCACGCGGCAACAGCCGCTCCGACAGCATAGCCAATGTGGTTAGGTCTGCCAACGAAATTGCCGAATCGGGCGTGAAAGAGATCGTGCTGACAGGGGTGAACACCGGTGACTTCGGCCTGCAGGAGGGCAAGCGCGTGGAGTCGTTTCACGAGTTGGTGCAGGCGCTGGACAAGGTGGAGGGCATCGAGCGCTTCCGCATCTCCTCCATTGAGCCTAACCTCTTAAAGGATGAGATTATAGAGTACGTAGCCACAAGTGAGCGTTTTATGCCGCACTTCCACGTACCGCTGCAGTCCGGGTCGAACAAAATACTGAAGCTGATGCGCCGCCGCTACCAGCGCGAGCTGTACGCTGACCGCGTGGCCAAAATAAAATCGCTGATGCCGCACTGCTGCATTGGCGTGGATGTGATTGTGGGCTTCCCGGGCGAGACCGAAGAAGACTTCCTGGAGACCTACAACTTTATAAACGAGCTGGATGTGAGCTACCTGCACGTTTTCCCATACTCTGAGCGCGAAAACACGCTGGCCCCGGACATGGCGGGCAAGGTAAGTATAAAAGACCGCAACCGCCGCGCCGACATGCTCCGCATCCTGTCAGAGAAGAAAAAGCGCCATTTCTACGAGCAGAACATCGGCCGTGAGTTTACCGTGCTCTTCGAGGATGACGTGAAAGACGGGCAGATGGAAGGCTGGACGGAAAACTACGTGCGCGTGGTGGCCAAGTATGACCCTGTGCTGGTAAACGAGACAAAACACGTGCGGCTGACAAACTTAGACGCCAACGGCCTGATGGAAGCCGAAGAAACTTACCAGGAGCTGCTCAAGCATTAGGATTTTGCATTAGAATACACTTATATTTAAGCTGCTAAATCTTCCAACTAACCATAATTAGATAAAGCGTGAAAGTTTTAAAGATGACATTAGGTTTGGCCGCAGCCTCCGCCATGCTGGTAGCTTGCAACCAAACCCCGAACAACAACACAGCCGCCAACGTTGAAACCGCTGCAGGTTCGCCGGATATAGTTTACGTGAACTCTGACTCGCTGCTGGCCAACTACGACTACTTTAAAGACGTGCGCGACCGCCTGCAGACAAAGGCAGAGCAGAAAGAGAAAGACCTGCGTGCCCAGGCCGAGTCTTTCCAGAAAGAAGTGCAGCGCTTTCAGCAGAACGCCGCCGGCATGTCGCAGCAGCAGGCAGAAAGCACACAGCAGCGCCTGATGCAGAAGCAGCAGCAACTGCAGGCGCTTCAGCAGAGCTCCGGCAACGAGCTGGTATCGGAAGAGTCTGAGGAGATGAAGAAGATCTACGACCGCGTGGAAGAGTACCTGAAGCAGCTGAGCAATGAGGAAGGCTACAAAATGGTGCTGACTTACCAGCGTGGCAACAGCGCGATCCTGTACGGTGACTCTACCCTTGATATCACTGAGCAGGTAGTTGCAGCCCTGAACAAAACCTACGAGTCTGAGAAGGCCGAAACAGCAACAGAGAAGAAAGAAGAAAAGAAGTAAGCTTCTGAACAAGTATAAACACGGCAAGGCCCGCAGCTTAACGGTTGCGGGCCTTGCTGTTTTCGATGTACAGCCTCCGCCACATACAGGCACACATACAACGCAGATTTTTATACTTAGCCTGCGCCGCCGACAAACCTAAAGAACAGTTACAAAACCGAACCGGCCCTTTAAAACAGCAAAGCCCGCTGCAATACTTGCAGCGGGCTTTGCTGTTTTAAAGGCTTACAACTTGCTACTCGTAGCGCAGCGACTCGATCGGGTCCAGCTTAGAGGCCTTGAAGGCCGGGTAGTACCCGGAGATCACGCCAACGAGCACGCAAATCGTCAGGCCGACAAACACCCACAGCCACGGCACAAAGAAGCCGGCACCGTCCGCAATCAGCAAGGCGATCCCGTTCCCCATCAGTACTCCCAGCAGAATACCGAGCAGACCACCGAGGATGCAGATCACGATGGCCTCGATCAGGAACTGCTGCCGGATCTGGTGAGCGGTTGCCCCCAAGGCTTTCCGAACCCCGATCTCGCGGGTGCGCTCGTTCACCGACACCATCATAATGTTCATCAAACCTACCGAGGCACCCAGCAGCGTAATGAAACCGATTACCCCGCCACCCCATTTCAGGTAGCCTGATATCTCATCCAGGCTCTGCACCAGGGAGTCGGAGCGGCGAATCTCAAAGGAGTCTTCCTGGCCCAGCGCATCCTGGCGGATGTTGCGCATCTTGCCGGTCGCCTCTCCCATCACGTAGTTCAGCTCATTGGCCCGGAAAATGGCCGTTTTAATATCAAAGTTAAGTTCCGCATTACCGGTTCTTGGAATCTGACGCCCTGTCTCCAGCGGTATCAGCACGCGGCGGTCGCTGCTGCCCCCCATGCTGCTGCCGGCTTTTTCCATCTGCCCCACTACTTTAAAGCGGCGGCCCAGAAAGGTGATGTACTCGCCAATAGCGTCCTTGTTCTTGAAAAGCGTTGTTGCCAGCTCATCCCCGATGATGGCCACGTTGGTGCCCTGCTCCTGCTCAAACGTCGAGAAGTCGCGCCCTTTGGCCAGGTTCAGGTTGTTGTTGAGCATGTAGTCCTCATCAGCCGCCACCACGCTAATGTTCGGATTGGTCTTCTCCGACTCGCTTTTCACGATGGTGGCCCCGGATATAAAGGCAGAAAGGCTGACGCGGGCCTCATCCTTCATCACCTCCTTGTACTGCCGGGCCTGGTTGTAGTCAATTTGCGGGTACACTTTCTCCACACGCCCCTCCCGGCTGCCGCGGTTGTTCATGCCTTTGCGCCGGATGTCGAAAGCGTTGGCCCCGAGGTTAGAGAAGGTCTGGGTAAGGGAGTACTTCATGCTGTCCACCGCCGTCAGGATTCCCACCAAAGACATGATGCCGATGGAGATAATCAGGCCGGTCAGGATGGTGCGGAGCAGGTTGCTTCGGATGGCCCTGAGGCCCTCCCGTATATTTTCGAGTAGGTTCATCTGTTGGAAAGATGTGCGCTTTTGTTATCTTTTACGTTAAGAATAAAAATCGACAGCTATGCTTCTAAGATAGTGGCATTTTCTGAAAAATGAACCACTTTTATACGTTTGATGACATTTTAAAGACAAACCTGATGTTTTTCCGTACCACCGCGCTCCTCCTTATGTTGCTGTTGCTGCAAGTGCCCGCCTGGGCCAGCACAATTCTGATCCCGATGGACGAGGCACAGAAAGACCACCTGAAGTCCTATGGCGCTGCCTACTGGGTGCTGGGCAAGAACGTACCCGTCGACTGGCTGCTGAACTACCGTGGCGGCAGCTTTGCCTTTAACCACCTGCCGCAGCTCGAGAACGAACTGATCGTGCGGGGCGTGAGCTACACTGTTATCTCAGATGCGCAGTACAACGGCATCCTGACCGAGATAAGCGACCCGGAGGCGAATATGGATATCATGAAGCTGGAGAAGGTGCCCAAAGTAGCGGTATACTCTCCGAAATCTAAAATGCCCTGGGACGACGCCGTGACGCTCGTGCTCACCTACGCGGAGATCCCCTACGACGTGATCTATGACAAAGAGATTATCCAGGGTGAGCTCCCGAAGTATGACTGGCTGCACCTGCACCACGAAGACTTTACCGGCCAATACGGCAAGTTCTACGCCAGCTACCGCCATTACCCCTGGTACCAGGAGCAGCAGCGCGAGGCAGAGGAGTCTGCCTCAGAGCTCGGCTTTAAGAAGGTCTCGCAGCTAAAGCTGGCGGTAGTGAACCAGATCAAAGACTTTACTGCCGGCGGCGGCTTCCTGTTTGCCATGTGCTCGGCCACCGACACCTATGATATTGCCCTGGCCGCAGAAGGCCTGGATATTGTAGAGGCGATGTTTGACGGCGACGCCGCTGACCCAAACGCACAGCAAC
Source organism: Pontibacter actiniarum (assembly GCF_003585765.1). Lineage (NCBI taxonomy): Bacteria > Pseudomonadati > Bacteroidota > Cytophagia > Cytophagales > Hymenobacteraceae > Pontibacter > Pontibacter actiniarum. The sequence continues at coordinate 1,242,120 of NZ_CP021235.1, read as the reverse complement.
AGCTCGACTACGGCAAGACCTTTGCCTTCCGGGACTTTACAATATCGCGCAACCCGCTGGAGTATGAGTACTCAAACATTGATGTGCAGCCGCAGGAGCGCCCTGTGTCGGAGGCGAACGACTACTTTCAGCTGTTTACCTTCTCCGCCAAGTGGGACCCTATCCCGACTATGCTCACGCAAAACCACGTCAAGACCATCAAAGGCTTTATGGGGCAGACGACGGCTTTCCGGAAGGGCCTGGTAAAGCCAGAGGTAGTGGTCATGGGCGAGAATAAGGAGCTGGGCGAGATACGCTACATGCACGGCACCTACGGGCGCGGCACCTGGACCTTCTACAGCGGCCACGACCCGGAGGACTATCAGCACCTTGTCGGCGAAGACCCCACTGACCTGGCGCTTCACCCGAATTCCCCCGGCTACAGGCTTATACTTAACAACATTCTTTTCCCGGCGGCCAAGAAGAAAAAACAGAAAACCTAGGGAAGTTATGAGTTGAGAGTTAAGAGTTGTAGCTACTGCACTCTTAACTCTTAACTCTCAACTAACTTAGTGCATGCGGTCGGGGCGCGGCTCCAGGTTACGGATGATTTCGGCCTCGATGGCCAATAGCTCTTTCAGGCGGGCATCCACCTCCTCGGCTGGCATGTACTCTTTGGCCAGCTTCACAAAGCTCACATAGTGCCCCGCTTCCGACACCATCAGTTCGTAGTAGAACTTCTGCAGCTCCTCGTCCTGGATGTTCTTCCAGAGCAGTTTGAAGCGCTCACAGCTGCGGGCCTCAATCAGCGCGTTTACCAGCAGGTGGTCCATGAGCTGGCGCTCGCGTTTGTTGCCTTTACGGATGTGCTTGGTCAGCTCCACCACATACTCATCCGGGCGGTTGCGCCCCAGGCCGTAGCCGCGCTTTTTGAGCTGCTCCATTACCCGCTCGAAGTGGCTCCACTCCTCGGCTACCAGCTCCGTCATCTCCTCTACCAGGCGCTCCTTGTCCGGGTATTTCACGATAAGGGAAATGCCTGAGGTAGCAGCCTTCTGCTCACAGTAGGCGTGGTCAACCAGTATTTCCTCGATATTCTTTTCGGCAATGTTCACCCAGCGCGGATCAGTTGGCAGCTCTAGGCGAAGTATGGTTTTGGTAGGTTGGGTAGTAGACATAAACATAATTTTGAACGGACACTTGTGCAGGCGGCGAACCTGCTGCCACCCCTAGAAAGGGGCTTACTTTTTAATCAAAAAAGCGCCATTTCAATCCGAATACAAAGCTACGGCGCAGACCCGGATAGAGCGGCGTTACGAAGTAAACCGGCTCTGTGAGCTCTGCGTTTACGTGGCTCATTTTCAGGAACACATTCACCGTTTTGATATCGGCATTCAGAAACACATCCAGTACCGGGTATCCCTGCACCTGGAAGTTGTTCTGAACAAAGAACTGCTGCGTCACCGGCATGTAATGGTAAGCGTAGTATTCGCTGGCATAAGTCCCCTGCACACCGAGCTGTAGGTACAGCGCGTTCTTAAAGATGGGACCCTCTATATAAGCTTTAGACTCCCACAGCCAGTCCGGCATGCGTATTTTATCGGCTTCGTCCGTATTGTGGTAGGCCACCAGGTTCTCGAAATGCAGTGGCCCGAAGAAGATACTGTGGGAGAAGGTGCCACCCCAGAAACGCTGGTTGCCGCTCTCCTGCGCAGGCATGGCATCGCTGTTATAGTACACCAGGCGCTTGATGTTTGTGTAGTGGGCATCCAGCTTCACATACTGGCGGTTACCGACCTTCTGGTGCAGGCCTGCGCCGATACGGTCTACCACGGTGTTGCCGAAATCCCTGTCCCACTCAAAATGGTTGCTGAGTATGTTTTCCTGCACACGCGATGGCGAGTAAAGCACGCGCTCCAAAGAGCCGTAGGCGCCCCCGATCCTGGCAAGGCCCTTTACCCGGTAATCACCGGCTAGCTGGTACTCGGCACTGCCGGTCAGCTCTGCCAGCTGTTTATAGAACAGCCGGATATTGCCGCCAATAAATACCTGGTTATAGTCTCCGCTGGTGCTAATGGTATTGTAAACAGTTGCGGTGGCAGTATCAGAGGTGGAGGTCTCCTGCAACGCCTCATAGGTAATGCCCGCATTGCGCAACCTAACGTACGCTCTATAGGAAGAAAGCTTGTTGTTGCCAGTCAGGCCAAAGGTGTTTTCCAGTTCGTTGTACTCGGTGGCGTCTTTTGTGCGGTTGGCACTCAGGTAGAAGTTAGGATACAGGTAAGAAGTACCGTTTCCTTCCTCGTCAATCAGGGTAGCAGGGATATCGTCATCGGTATACTCGTTGCGCTGCCGGTAATAGTCAAGGATATGGTATACCTTCAGGTTTTCCTTGGCCAGGCGATAGATGTGCATCAGGTGGAAGTTGTTCCGCGACTCCTCATTCTGGGCCTGTGTCAGGTACACCGGCGCCTCGTTGAAACGTGCCAGGGCATCGTCCACGCTGGCCGTCGTGTCAATACCACCCGTCTCCACCTCCTCCACTTTCATGAAGGTGTAGTTCAGGAACAGGTCATACTTTTCGTTCTCTGAGCGGTAGTGCGTAAACAACTTTACGGCCTGGTTATCCAGGAAGCCTTTGGTCGCCTTGGCCTGGGAGGCAGGCCCTATCTGCTGATCCGCCGAAAGGATGCGGTAAGCCACTCCGAAGTTCCAGCGGGGGTTGATGTTCCGGGTATGGAGCGCCTCGAACACCTGCTCACCGCGGCCACCCTGTATGTAGTACAGGTGCGTGTACGGGGAGCGGGTATCGAAATAGTTTATCCTGTCCGGCTGGTAGGCGTAGCGGTCGAAGATGTTTTTGCCCAGCCTCACCCCTATTTTATCCGGCATCTGAAACAGCATCGGCGTGGCCGCCGTGCCCACGTTGCCCAGGTGCTGGTAAAAGCTTGTGTCGCTGTACCAGTAGCGCTCGTTGTGCATGTTGTTCAGCGTTGTATCGATTGGCACCGCCGTATAGCGCCCCTCCAGCACATCCTGCTCATACAGCTCCAGCACTGTTTTAGGGCTGTAGATTACTTTCGTGGTATCATCGATGATTTGGGCAACGGCTGCCTGCTTTGCCAGCAGCAAACACAGCACTACAAGTATAAAGGCGGATATTCTTTTCTTCACGTTTCAAAAATAGTGAAATATTAACGGAAATCGCAGGCTTATAGCTGCACCATGCTTTGCACATGCTGCAGCACAAAGAGGTCGAACACTTCTTGCTCTGCCAGAAACTGCACCTCTATCGGTACGAAAAAAATCGGGAGCTGCGCTGTCATCGGCTTTAAGGCGCCGTCGGAAAGCTTGACAGCGTCTTTTCGGGTGGTGAGCACGGTAGCCCCGGCATAGGCCGGCTCCTGGAGCAGCTCCTGCAGTTGCTGCAGGTTCTCAGATGTATACTGGTGGTGGTCCGGGTAAGCCAGGTGCTGCAAAACGGTGTAGCCTTGCTGGCGCAGGTACAGCTTAAGCGGCGCGGCATTGGCAATGCCCGTCAAAAGCACGACCTGCTTTGTAAGCCTTGCCTCACGGCCTATACTTTGCGGCGTGCCGTAGGCAAAGGTCGAGAAGAAGACAGGCACTCCGGGCGCCGTATACCGCTCCACAAGTTCCGACAACCGGTCCTGCTGCGCTGCATCCAGGTCCGGGGGGCATTTGCTCACAATAACGGCATCGGCCCTACGGGCACCGCTCCTTGGCTCGCGCAGCCTGCCCGCCGGCAGCACGTGGTCCGTATAAAAAGGTCGGTTGAAATCGGTGATCATGATGTTGAGCGAAGGCTGCACGGCACGGTGCTGCATGGCATCGTCGAGCACCACCACCTCCAGCTTTGGCAACAGGTGCAGCAACTGCTCTATCCCCTTCACCCGTTTCTCGCAGACGGCCACGGCAACGTCCTTAAAGTCAAGGTAGTATTGAAAGGGCTCATCGCCAACGGTAGTGGCCGAGCAGGTGGTATCGGCCAGTACAAAGCCCTTGCTCTGCCGCTTGTAGCCACGGCTCAGGGTGGCCACCCGGTAACTCTGCAGCAGGCGCAGCAGGTACTCTACGTGCGGGGTCTTCCCGGTGCCGCCCACCGCCAAGTTGCCGACCGCTATAACCGGCAGGTTAAAGCGGCGCGAAGGCAGGAGCTTATAGGAGTAGCCGAAGTTGCGCACGCGCATGATTGCCCCGTACAGCTGGGAAAAGGGCCAAAGCAGTATGTAGAGAAACTTTTGCATGGTTTTGTAACGGGCGCAATTTACGTTAATTTTAACGTGCCTACGCTAAACATACTACGAAAGAGAGAAACTATGGCAAAAATACATGAAGTAACCAACCTGCTGGAGCAGCTCGCCCCGCTGCGCTACCAGGAAAGCTATGACAACGCCGGCTTGCAGGCCGGCGACGCCAACGCGGACGTTACCGGCGTACTCGTAACCCTGGACTGTACCGAAGCCGTGCTGGACGAGGCAATCGAAAAAGGCTGCAACCTGGTCGTTGCCCATCACCCGGTTATTTTCAAAGGGCTCAAGCAGCTGACGGGGAAAAGCTATGTGGAGCGCACTATCATAAAGGCGATCCGGCATAACATCGCCATCTACGCCAGCCACACTAACCTGGACAATGTGCTGACCGGCGTGAACACCAAGATAGCCGACAAACTGGGCCTGCAGCAGCAGCGGATACTTGTAAACAAACCCGGCACGCTCATGCAGCTTGTCACTTTTGTGCCGGTGGAGCATACAGACGAAGTGCTGGCGGCGCTCCATCAGGCCGGGGCTGGCAACGTTGGCGAGTACAGCGGCTGCAGCTTCAGCGTGACGGGCACCGGCCGCTTTACGCCCTCCGAGCAGGCAAACCCGGCAGTCGGCAGCAAAGGCCAGCCCGAGCAAGTACAGGAAAACCGCCTGGAGCTGCTCTTCCCGGCGCACCTGCAGGGCAAGATCATGGCCGCACTCACCAAGGCCCACCCATACGAGGAGGTCGCCCATTACCTGTACCAGCTAGAGAACCAGAACCAGGAAGTCGGCATCGGCATGATCGGAGATCTGGAGCAGGAACTGACGGAGCAGGAGTTTCTGTCTTACCTGAAAGAGAAAATGCAGCTGCAGGGCCTGCGGTACACCTCCATCGGCAGCAAGAAAGTAAAGCGTGTGGCCGTTTGCGGCGGGGCGGGCAGCTTCCTGATAAAAGACGCACTGCGGCAAGGGGCAGACGCGCTCGTGACCGGCGATATAAAGTACCACGAGTTCTTCGATGCGGAAGGTCGCCTGATGATCGCAGACATCGGCCACTACGAAAGCGAGGTATATACAAAGGAGATATTTTATGACGCTATTTCAAAAATATTCCCTAATTTTGCAGTCTTAATATCAGAAGTAAACACAAACCCTGTCAGATACACTTTTTAATACATGGAAAGTACTGTAGCCAGCAAACTGGAAGCTCTGGAAAAGCTTCAAAGCATCGATTCACAGCTTGATGAGATTAAACGAGTAAGAGGAGACCTGCCTGAAGAAGTTCAGGATCTGGAAGATGAAATTGAAGGCTATGAAGTTAGGGTTCGTAAGTTTGATGATGAGGTAGCCAGCCTGAATGACTCTATCGCACAGCGCAAGCAGGCGATCAAGGATTCAGAGAGCCTTATCCGCAAATACGAAGAGCAGCAGCAAAACGTACGCAACAACCGTGAGTACGACGCCATCACCAAAGAGATTGAATTGCAGAAGCTGGAGATCCAGATTTCTGAGAAAAAGATAAAGGAAGCGCACTACCAGATCGATCAGAAGAACAACGAGATCGAAGGCACCAAACACCGCCTGGAAGAGCGTCGCAAAGACTTGGAAAACAAGCAGAAAGAGCTGGAGCAGATTGTGGGCGAAAGCCAGGAAGAGGAAAGAAAGCTGGAAGATTCCCGTGAAAAAGCGGCCTCTAACATCGAAGACCGTCTGCTGAGCGCGTACAGCCGCATCCGCAAGAACGTGCGCAACGGCCTGGCCGTTGTTTCTGTGAAGCGTGACGCTTGCGGCGGTTGCTTTAACACCGTACCTCCTCAGCGCCAGGCAGACATTGCAGCGCAGAAGAAAATTATAGTTTGCGAACACTGCGGCCGTATTCTGGCTGGTGTGGAGCAACGTGTATTCTAAATCTAGTTTATCTTGAGCGTACGTCGCTTGCATACAAACCTAAAAAGGATGGCTAAACCCCATCCTTTTTTTTTGGTGCTTGGCCTGTGGCTGACAAGCCTATTGCCGCTGGCTGCCGCCCCGGCACTTACCGCCTCGCACAAAGCCGCTTACCAGGAGCTGCTGAAGCTACGCGTAGGCGCTGCCCGTGCTATGCTGCGCCCGGCGCAGCAGCAGGATGGTAACGAGGCAGCGAACCTGTTGCTGGCCAACTACGCAGACTTCCTGGAGCTGTGCGTGGTGCAGGACCAGCGCCACCTCGAGCAGCTACTGGAAGCGCAGGAGGCCCGGCTGGACGCGCTGGAAAAACTACCCCGGAAAGAGTGGCGGGATTATGCACTGGCTGAAGTACACATGCAGGTGGCGATGTGCAAACTGCTGTTTGGCAACAGGCTATCGGCAGCATGGGGGTTCCGGAAGGCGTACCTGCAGTACAGCGACAACGCCAGCAGATACCCGGATTTTATCCCAAACAGAAAGAACCTGGGCACACTGCAGGTGCTCATAGGCTCTGTGCCGGACCAGTATAAATGGTTCCTGAACATCATCGGCCTGAAGGGCAGCATCAGCCAGGGCATGGCCAACCTGCAGCGCGCCACCTCTAAGGCAAACCCGTTTTACCAGGAGGCCCAACTCCTGCAGGCCGTGCTCCTGCACATGACCGCACAGGACAAGGAAGAGCAGGCCCTGCAGCAGATCACCGCCATGGCGGCCAGGCAGCAGGACAACTTACTGTACCAGTTCGTGGCTATGCACCTGCTCAAGAAGAGCAAGCGGGGCGAAGCGGCACTGCAGGTCTACCTGCGCAGGCCCGGCGGCAAGGCTTACCTCCCGTTCCCTTACCTGCACCACATGGCCGGCGATTTATACTTGTTCCGCGGCAACTATCAGCAGTCCGTGCAGGAGAACCGCCTGTTCCTGGAGCAGCACCAGGGGAAGCACTACCTGAAATCAGCCCACTTTAAACTGCACCTGGCGTATGCCCTTGGCAACCATAAACCGCAGGCTATGTGGCACCTACAGCAGGTGGCGCAAGTAGGGTTTGATGAAGCCGAAGAGGACAAGTACGCCGCCCGCTACGCAGAAAGACAGGAGCCGCTGGTAAAGCCTCTAATGCAGGCGCGCCTGCACTCCGATGGCGGCTACTACCACAAGGCTTTGCAGGAGCTGGCACAACAGCAGCTAAACGCTGCTACGCCGCAGGCTGTGCAGGCAGAGTACTACTACCGCAAAGCGCGCATCTACCACGGGCTCGACTCCCTGCGTCAGGCACTGCCACTGTACCAACAAAGTATAGCGCTTTGCCAGGGCACCAACCTGTACTTTGCCCCCAACGCGGCCTTACAGCTCGGTTATATCTATCAGCAGCTGGACAACCCGAAGCAGGCTGCGCTATACTTTAAAAAGGCCCTTGGCTACAAGGGCCACGAATACAAGAACAGCATCGATGCCAAAGCCAAACTGGCGCTGTCGGCTATGTAATAATTTATGGTGAAGACGGAGATACTGGAAAAGGAGCTGCCCATCAGCCTGGAGGAGTTCCGGCTAAAGGCGCTGGCGTGGGCGGACACATACCCGCTGGCCGCCTACTACAACCCGAACAACATTCCTTACCCGCATCAGGGCTTTGAGCACCTGCTGGCGGTATCGGGCGGAGCAGCCTTGCCCTTAAACGAGGCAGACGCCTTTGGCAGCCTGCGCAAAACGCTGCTAGCGCCACACCCGCTCCTGTGCGGCTACCTGGGCTACGACCTGAAGAACCAGGTGGAGAAGCTCAGCAGCCACAACCACGATGGCATAGGCTTCCCGCTGTTGACATTCTTTGTGCCGGACCTGTACTTATACTTTAACTCTGAAAGCATAAGGCTTTATACTTCTGATAGAAAAGCAAATGACATTGTGGCTGCTATTTGTGCCACGGCTACCCCCGCTCCCGCCACACCAGCTGGTATACAGGTAACGCAGCGTGTTGCCAGAGAGAAGTACACGCGGCAGGTAGAGCGCATCCGGCAGCACATCCTGGAGGGCGATGTGTATGAGCTAAACTTCTGTATGGAGTTTTACGCAGAGCAAGTACAACTGCAGCCACTGCCTTTGTACCTGGCCTTGAACGCCGCGTCGCCCACCCCCTTCTCCGGATACCTGAAGCTACAGGACAAGTACCTGCTTTGCGCCTCGCCGGAGCGTTTCATGAAAAAAGAAGGGCAAAAGCTCATCTCGCAGCCGATCAAGGGCACCATCCGCCGCGGCAGTACGCCCGAGGAAGACAAGGCACTCCAGCGGCAGCTTCGCCATGATGAGAAAGAGCTGGCGGAAAACATGATGATAGTGGACCTGGTGCGAAACGACCTGAGCCGCTCCTGCGCCACCGGAACCGTGCAGGTCGAGGAAATGTTCGGCATTTACGGGTTTCGGCAGGTGTCGCAGATGATATCGACCATCGTGGGCGAACTACGGGCAGAGAAAGATCTGACAGACGCCCTGTCCGGCACTTTCCCGATGGGCAGCATGACCGGGGCGCCAAAGATCAGCGCTATGCAGCTGATCGAAGAGTTGGAAGACACCAGGCGCGGGCTTTACTCCGGCGCCTTCGGCTACATCAGCGGCAACGGCGACTGCGATTTCAATGTCGTTATCCGGAGCATGCAGTACAATGCCGGCACCGGCTACCTCAGCTTCATGGTCGGCAGCGCCATCACGTACGACTCCGACCCGAACCAGGAGTATGAGGAGTGCCTGCTAAAGGCCCAGGCGATTCTGAAGGTACTTGGGCAGTGATGGCTGCGCCCTCACTTATGAATGGTTAATTAAAGACTATGATTATTCACAAGGACTGACTGCCCCTACTGAGATGGGAGCCCTTAATTCGTAATTCATAATTTGCAATTGATTAAAGCTGCCATTCTGTCACACTTTTGAGAACATTATAGTATATTTGCAGCTGTAATTGAGGTAATATGGATCCAATAGTAGATTTAGATTTTATAGACAACCGTACGCCCGAGCAGGCCGCTGCCTGCGACACACAGGTAACGGGAGAAACGAATACGGGCAAAACCCGCAAGTTATACATTGAGAGCTATGGTTGCGCCATGAACTTCTCCGACAGCGAGATTGTGTCGTCTATCATGTTTGAGCAGGGTTTTGACACCACTTCCGACATTGCGCAGGCAGACCTTGTTTTCCTGAACACCTGCTCCATCCGCGAGAAGGCGGAGCAGACGGTGCGGAACCGCCTGGGGCAAATCAACTACTATAAGAAGAAAAAGCCGGAGATGATGATCGGCGTGCTGGGCTGTATGGCCGAGCGCCTGAAGAAATCCTTGCTGGAAGAGGAAAAGATCGTGGACCTGGTGGTGGGCCCGGATGCGTACCGCGACCTGCCTAACCTGATCAACGAGGTGGACGGCGGCCAGAAAGCCGTGAACGTGCTGCTTTCGCGCGAAGAGACCTACGCCGATATCAACCCAATCCGCCTGAACAGCAACGGCGTGAGCGCCTTTATCTCCATCATGCGCGGCTGCGACAACATGTGCTCCTTCTGCGTGGTGCCGTTTACCCGCGGCCGTGAGCGCAGCCGCGACGCCAACTCCATCGTGCGCGAGGCGCAGCAGCTGGTGGACAACGGCTATAAAGAGGTAACCCTGCTGGGCCAGAACGTTGACTCCTACAAATGGGCGTCAGAAGACGGGGCCGAGAGCGTGAACTTTGCGCAGCTGCTGGAGAAGGTGGCTTTGGTGAGCCCGGACCTTCGCATCCGTTTCTCTACCTCCCACCCTAAAGACATCACGGACGAGGTGTTGTACACGATGAAGAAGTACGACAACATCTGCAAGTACATCCACCTGCCGGCGCAGAGCGGCAACTCCCGCGTGCTGGAGCTTATGAACCGCACCTACGACCGCGCGTGGTACCTTAACAGAGTGGATGCCATCCGCAGCATATTGGGTGAGGACTGCGGCATTTCTTCGGATATGATTGCAGGCTTCTGCACCGAAACGGAGGAAGAGCACCAGGATACGCTGTCGCTGATGGACTATGTGCAGTACGATTACTCCTACATGTTCTTCTACTCTGAGCGCCCCGGCACCCTGGCTGCGCGCAAACTGGAGGATGACATTCCGCTGGAGGTAAAGAAGCGTCGCCTGGCCGAGATCATCGAGAAGCAGCGCGAGACCTCCCTTAACCGCAACAAGCGTGATGTGGGCAAAGTACACCGCGTGCTTGTAGAGAACTTCTCCAAGAAGTCTGACCAGCAGCTGAGCGGCCGCAACGACCAGAACAAAGTGGTTATCTTCGATAAAAAGCACTACAAGAAAGGCGACTACGTGAATGTGTTTGTACACGACTGCAGCGTAGGCACCCTGTTCGGGGAAGCAGTAGATTAGGACCGAAGAGTTAGGAATGTGGGGCCGGGAAGGGTATGCACTTACAGCCGCACATTCTTTACTGCCTGGTTCCGAGTCTTCTCATCTTCAAATCTTAAGAAATGCGCAATATCGATATACAAAGTATAAAACAGCGCTTCGGCATTATCGGAAACTCCCCCCTGCTGAACTATGCCATACAGGTGGCGGCACAGGTGGCCCCCACCGACATGACGGTGCTCATCACCGGCGAGAGCGGCAGCGGCAAGGAGTCTTTCTCCAAGATCATCCACCAGCTCAGCCCGCGCAAGCATGGCCAGTTTATTGCCATCAACTGCGGCGCCATACCGGAGGGAACCATCGACTCAGAGCTGTTCGGCCACGAAAAAGGCTCCTTTACCGGGGCGCAGGACGCGCGCAAAGGCTATTTCGAGGTAACAGACGGCGGCACCATTTTCCTGGACGAGATCGGTGAAATGCCCCTCGGAACGCAGGCCCGCCTGCTGCGCGTACTTGAGAATGGCGAGTTCATTAAAGTAGGCTCTTCCAAAGTGCAGAAAAAGGATGTGCGGGTGGTGGCGGCCACCAACGTGAACCTGATGAAGGCTGTGGAGAAAGGCAGCTTCCGGGAAGACCTGTACTACCGCCTGAACACGGTGCCCATTTCGGTGCCTCCGCTGCGCGAGCGCGGCAACGACATTTACCTGCTGTTCCGCAAGTTCGCCTCCGACTTTTCGGACAAGTATAAAGTGCAGCCGATCTCCCTGACTCCGGATGCCGTGCAGGAACTGCAGGCGTACCGCTGGCCGGGTAACATCCGCCAGCTAAAAAATATCGTGGAGCAGATCTCAGTGCTGGAGTACGACCGTGAGGTGGACGCAGAGACGCTGCGCCGCTACCTGCCGCGCGACCAGGGCTCCCAACTGCCAGCCCTCCTGGCCAAGGAGAACTCCGCAGAGGGGCAGATCTCCGAACGCGACCTGCTCTACAAGGTGCTCTTTGACATGCGCCGCGATATGTCGGAACTCAAGAAGCTGGTGTTCGACATGCTGGCCCACCAGCCGAACGACGAGGAGTTGCTGCGGGAGCACAGCCACCTGTTCGAGAACATGGAGCAGCCCTCCTACAACGGGCGCAACTACCCGCAGGAGCCGCTACAGCACGAGCCATACTACCTGCCGGTAAAGCACAGCCAGCCGCAGGACTATGAGGAAGACAAAGTAGAGGACATTCCGCACGAAACAGAGGAAGAAAGCCTATCTTTAGAGGACAAAGAAAAGGAGCTCATCCTGAAGGCGCTGAAGAAGCACAACAACAAACGCAAGTATGCCGCACAGGACCTGGGCATTTCGGAGCGCACCCTGTACCGCAAATTAAAGCAGTATGACATTGAAGACTAACACCCGCCTACTTGGCTACACGCTACTGCTGCTGCTCTTTATGTGCGGTGGCTGCGGCATTTACTCCTTTACCGGCACCACCATCTCACCGGATATCAAAACGATTTCCATCCAGAACCTGGAGAACAGCACAGGCGAGGGCCCCTCTAACCTGACGCAGGTAGTGACCAATAACTTTAAGGAATACTACCGCCGCAACACAAACCTAGCCATCGTACAGAGCCAGGGAGATTTGCAATTGGAGGGCCAGATTGTTAGCTTTACCTATACGCCAGCGGCTATCCAGCGCGAAGGGCAGCAGGACATCGCCTCCCTTAACCGCCTGACGCTTGGGGTGCAGATTCGTTTTACCAATGTGAAGCAGCCGGAGAAGGATTTTGACAGAACGTTCTCCATTTCGCAGGACTTTCCGCAGAACATTGACGTAACGCAACTCTCCACCGCACAGATAGAGCAGCTCTCAGAGCAGCTGGTGGTGGATGTGTTTAACAAAACGGTAGCCGATTGGTAATGCCGACTTACAAAAAGCAGCTAAGCCAGCATGAATAAATCCGCTTTTCTACAACTGATCCAGCAGGCCGCCTTCATCTCTGACCAGCAAACCGAAGAGCTGGAAAAAGTGGCGGCTACGTTCCCGTACTGCCAGACAGCCCACCTGCTCCTGGCAAAGTCGGCGTATGACAAGGGCAGCATGCTCTCTACGCAGCGTCTGCGCCGGGCCTCCGCCTACGCCACCAACCGGCAGCTGCTCAAGCGCATCATCTATACTTCGCCAGTGGCGGAGCCTGTGTTTGATGAGGCCGCAGTAGAGGAGCAAGGTATAGCCGCTTCGCCACTGCAGCAGGAAACCCCTCCCGCCCCACTTACAGCTATACCTGAGGAACCTGAAGCTACCCCCCTGGATACTGAAGCACTTACCCCTGCAGCACCCGCTACCGAGGAAGCGCCGAAGGTCATCGCCTACGTGGAAGAACCTGCCGAAGCTGCAGCCCCCGCTCTGCATGAACCGGAGCCGCAGCAGCCTGAGGAGCCAGTAAAAACTGTAACAGAAAATCCTGCTCCGGAAACGACTGCTTTCGAAGCTGAAACGGTGGAGGAAGAGAAAGAGAGCCCGGCAGAGGAAGTAATGGAAGAAGCTCCTTCAGAAAATATTCTGGAGCTGCCCATGGAGAAACTGGACTCTGAGCTGGCCCTGCTGCTGACGATCAAGAGCCTGAGCCCATCGTTCACAGACCTGCTGGCGCAAAAGCCTGATGCCATAGCCGAGGCCCCTGCCCCGCCCATGGCCGCAGAGATGCCAGAGCAAGCGGCACAAGCGGCGGAGGAGGCGACAGCAGAAGCAGAAACACCTGCACCTGATGCGCAGGAAGAAACGCCACAGCCTGCCACAGAACAAAAACAAGACGAGGATGCGCTCGCCAAGCTGATCTCGGAAGAGGTGGCCGCTGCAGCCAGGGCCTTTTATAGCCTGGATGACGTACAGGAGGAGGAAGCGCTTACAGAAGAAGCCCCGTCTGCCTCACGGCACGAGGAGCCGGCGCAGGAGCAGGCGGCAGTAGAGGAAGCCGAAGTAAAGTATGCCTTCGATGAGATCGACGAGATGTACCAGCAGGACGTGCTGGGCTACTGGATGGCCTCCAGCCGCATGGGCGAAGCCCTTCAGCTAAAAGAGGAAGACGGACTAACCCGGCCCAAACCGCAGAGCTTTCACCCGGAGCTGATACTGGAGTACAGCAAGACACACGAGCTTGTACCCCAGGATGAGCCCGCCGCCCCTTCCCTGCACGAGCAGCTCAACATCATAGACCAGTTCCTGAAGATCAACCCGCGCCTGAAGGCCATGAACAATGTAAAGCTAAAGCCGGAGCCGCAAGAAGACCTCTCGCTGAAAAGCTCAAAGATAAACCGGGGAATCGCTTCCGAAAGCCTGGCTAATATTTTCCTGCAGCAGGGCAAAGTGAAAAAAGCCATTAAAATATATGAGCAACTCATTTTGAAATATCCGGAAAAAAAGAGTTACTTTGCCGAACAGATCGAAAAATTACAAAACCTAAGTTAACATGTATATCGCCCTTATTAGTATCATTATTTTTGTCTGCGTGCTGCTTGTATTGGTTGTACTTGCTCAGAACCCTAAGGGAGGCGGCCTGTCAAGCCAGTTTGGCGGTAGCACGAGCCAGCTAATGGGCGTTAAACGCACCGGCGACCTGTTAGAGAAACTAACATGGGGGTTTGCCATCGGCCTTGTAGTGCTCACACTCGCTACGCACATGATCGGCGCCAACGGTGAAACAACAGTTAGAAGCGTAAACGAAGAGCGCGCGCGCCAGTCTCAGCTTCCTGCGGCTCCTGCCGGGGCGCTTCCTGGCGTGGTTGACAGCACAGCTGCTATTCCGGATGCAGGTGACATCCCTGCAATGGTTGACACTGCGACGGCAGAATAAAGAACCCACTCCTATTACAGATAAAGCCGGCCTAAGAGCCGGCTTTTTTTATTTCCCCGTGTCAGGCACCGGGCCTGACACTTTAGCAAAAAAGTTCCGCTACCTGACAAAAATTACCGAACCTGTCAGGCACATTGGCGTTAGAGACTGCAAATTTGGCTTGATTCGGGAACTTTTACGTCTTGGCACAGGAAATGATAAAGGTCAAGTGCATTAAGGATTAACAAAACATAATCTAATAATCAAAAACTATGTCTATCAACATTAAACCATTAGCAGACAGAGTAATTATAGCTCCTGCTGCAGCAGAAGAAAAGACCAAGTCTGGTATTATCATCCCTGACACTGCTAAAGAAAAACCTCAGCGTGGTGAGGTTGTAGCCGTTGGCGAAGGCAAAGTATCTGAGCAAGGCGCCCTGATGAAGCCGCAAGTAAACGTTGGCGACGCTGTGTTGTATGGCAAGTATGCAGGTACTGAGATCTCTGTGGACGGTAACGACTACCTGATCATGCGCGAGTCTGACATCCTGGCTATCCTTTAATCTGAAACTGATCAGTTAAACCTAATCTGAAAAACATAAACTATGGCTAAGAACATCACATTTGATACAGACGCACGCACCAAAATTAAAAGCGGCGTTGATAAACTGGCAAATGCCGTTAAAGTAACGTTGGGCCCTAAAGGCCGCAACGTGATCATCGACAAAAAATTCGGTGCCCCTACCATCACGAAAGACGGTGTTTCTGTAGCGAAAGAAATCGAGCTGAACGACCCGATCGAGAACATGGGTGCGCAGCTGGTAAAAGAGGTTGCCTCTAAAACCGCTGACCAAGCTGGTGACGGCACGACTACGGCTACTGTGCTGGCTCAGGCCATCTACACTGCCGGTATCAAGAACGTTGCAGCCGGTGCTAACCCAATGGACCTGAAGCGCGGTATCGACAAGGCTGTTGAGGCTGTTGTTGCCAACCTGAAGTCTCAGTCTAAAACAATCGATAACTCTTCAGAAATCGCCCAGGTAGGTACTATCTCTGCGAACAACGACCCAGAAATCGGCAAAATGATCGCTGATGCCATGGATAAAGTTGGCAAAGACGGCGTTATCACTGTAGAGGAAGCAAAAGGCACTGAAACTGAGGTGAAGACTGTAGAAGGTATGCAGTTTGACCGCGGTTACCTTTCTCCATACTTCGTAACAAACGCGGAGAAAATGGAGGCTGACTTCGACAACCCGTACATCCTGATCTACGACAAGAAAGTATCTACCATGAAAGAGCTGCTTCCAGTATTGGAGCAAGTGGTTCAGACAGGTAAAGGCCTTGTTATCGTGGCTGAAGATGTGGACGGCGAAGCGCTTGCTACCCTGGTAGTAAACAAACTGCGTGGCTCCCTGAAAATCGCCGCTGTGAAAGCGCCGGGCTTCGGCGACAGAAGAAAAGCTATGCTGGAGGATATCGCTATCCTGACTGGCGGTACTGTAATCTCGGAAGAGCGCGGCTATAAGCTGGAGAACGCGACGCTGGATTACCTTGGCCAGGCTGAGAAAGTGATCATCGACAAAGACAACACCACTATCGTGAACGGTGCCGGCACGAAAGACGATATCGTGGCGCGCGTGAACCAGATCAAAGCGCAGATGGAGACAACTACATCTGACTACGATAAAGAGAAACTACAGGAGCGTCTGGCTAAGATCTCCGGCGGTGTGGCTATCCTTTACATCGGTGCTTCTACAGAAGTAGAGATGAAAGAGAAGAAAGACCGTGTGGATGATGCCCTGCACGCGACACGCGCTGCCGTTGAAGAAGGCATCGTAGCGGGTGGCGGTGTTGCCCTGATCCGTGCCATCGACGCTCTGGAGAACCTGGATGTGGCGAACGAAGACCAGAAGACAGGTATCCAGATCATCAGAACCGCTATTGAGTCTCCGCTGAGAACAATCGTGGCGAACGCTGGTGGCGAAGGCTCTGTAGTGGTACAGGCTGTTCGCGAAGGCAAGACGGACTACGGCTACAACGCTCGCGACAACAAGTACGAGAACATGTTTGCGGCCGGTATCATCGACCCAACCAAAGTTACGCGTCTGGCGCTTGAGAACGCGGCTTCTATCGCAGGTCTGCTCCTGACTACTGAGTGTGTGGTTTCAGAGGACCCAGAGGAAGAGAAAGGCGCTCCAGCTATGCCAGGCGGCATGGGTGGCATGGGTGGCATGATGTAATCTGCACCTTCCTAAAAAGAAAAGCCCCTGGCCAATTATGGCCAGGGGCTTTTTGCTTTCAGATGCTGTACTGTACGTTTAGTCCAGCTCTTTTATTTCTATCTGGATATCATGCGGGGCAACTTCGTCGCCTCCAAAGTACGGATACAGCTGGTAGCCGTCTCCCGGTCCGTTACAGGCCCTTGGCATCACTACTTCATGGCCGTCCAGCACAAAAGTGTACTGCCCCTCCTCCATCCGCAGCTCACACACCAGCGGCTTACCTATCGCGACCTCGCCCAATACCTTATAGTCCCATTGCTGGTTTAGGTAAGTATAAGCGAGCAGCTCCAGTCTGTTGTTGTACCAGCGCCAGCCAAAGCGCGCGCTGTTGGTGTGGTGGCTGGAGTTGCAGTCTGAGAGGCCGTACAGCTTGTTGATGTCCGCCTGGTTGTTAGCGGCGACCGTGGTATACACGGCAGTGCTGTTAAACGTAACCTCAAACTTGATCCGGCTGGTGCTGACCTTTCTGTAACTGTTCTTGTCTGAGTAGTGACCTCCTTTGCGAATGGTATACACCACCGGCTCGTGCCCCTGCTCGCTAGTGGCGGGCGCCACCTCTGTTATTGTTTCGCAAGCACTCAAAAGGCTTCCGAGCAGCACTGCCGAGGCTAGCAGGCGCTTTTGCAGGAAAAAATACATTTGGCTAAAAGTAAAAAGGCTAAAAGTTGTTTTCAAACAAGGCGGGCATCTGCAAGTGCACGCCCTGTTATGGGCGCAATTTATAAAAATTTTTAAACAAAAAAGCCTTGGGCGAAAAACGCCCAAGGCTTTTTTGTAAATATTCAAGAAGTTAGATCTTACTAACTCACCTCGGCTTCGAGTAATTGGCCAGTCTGAGCTTCTTTCGCATCCTGTTTCTGATCCTCCATTCCGTGGGTCAGTTTGTTGATACGCTTCGTCAGCACCATCAGGATAATACCCAGCACAATGGTAAAGCCGGCAATGTAGGCGAAGATTTCCAGTTCACCGAAACGGACCGCCCAGATACCAATCAAAGAAGCCAGGTAGTTACCGAAACCCGTTACGGCAAAGTAAATGCCCATCATGGAGGCAACGATGCGCTTAGGGGCTACTTTCGTGATAAAGGAAAGAGACACCGGCGACAAGGCCAGCTCACCTAAGGTATGGAACAGGTAGGCAAACACCAGCCAGTGCAGTGAAGACAGCCCGTCGGCAGAGGAGTTGCGCTGCAGAGAGGCAAACACCATAAAGATAAAGCCGATGCCCAACACTGCCGTACCCAGGCCCATCTTAAAGATGGAAGGCGGGTTTTTACCACGCTTGGCAAGTGCTATCCAAAGGGCAGCCACAACACCACCCATCGTGATGATAAAGAATGAGTTTAAGCCCTGCAACCAAGCCGTTGGAACCTCCCAGCCTAACACAAAGCGGTCGGTGTACTGGAGGGCGTACAGGTTCATCAGGCCACCGGCCTGCTCAAACGATGCCCAGAACACAAGTACAATGATAAAGGATATCAGGATGGCGATGATACGGTCCCACTCGTTTCTGCTGAAACCCAGAAACCCACCGTGCGTCGTCGTGCTTGGCTCATCCTTTGTAAAGATTTTATCTTCTCTCTTCTCTTCTTTGGTGAGGTCACCCACGCCGCGCAGGAACTTGCGGCCCCAGATAAACACTACCTGCCCCAGCACCATACCGAAACCGGCTAAGCTGAAGCCCAGGTGCCAGCCATAGTTCTCGCCTACGTAACCAACAATCAGGGACGCCAGCAAGGCTCCCATGTTGATACCCATGTAGAAGATCGTGAAGCCAGAGTCACGGCGGCTATCGCCCTCCTTGTACAGGCCGCCCACCATGGTCGAGATGTTTGGCTTTAACAGGCCCGTACCAGCCACAATAAGGCAAAGGGCGGTGTAAAAGGCCCACTGTGGCGGGTAAGCCATCAGCAGGTGGCCGGCCACCAGCGTAAAGCCGCCGATGATTACGGCTTTCTTCTGCCCAAATACTTTGTCTGCCAGGATACCTCCCGGGATAGACATGAGGTACACCAGCATGGTGTAGATACCGTACAACTCCAGGGCTTCCTCACTGGTCCAGCCGTAGCCGCCCTTTGTGTTAGACACCAGGAACAGCACCAGGATACCACGCATACCGTAGTAACTGAAGCGCTCCCACATTTCGGTGAAGAACAAAACCATTAACCCCTTAGGGTGCCCGAACAAAGTACCTTGCGTTTCAACAAAACTAGGCGCTCTCTCTCCAGAAATATTCTGAGATGTTGACATAAGATAGATTAATAACTCTAAAACAGTTTCCGCATTATAAAACTAAAAATACAAGTCTATTTTGACTTAAACAAATTTGAGGAGACAGAATCAGCAACAAAAAAGGCGCGCTATGCAGGCCAGATCCGGTTCATGGCACCCCGCGCCCACGGCGGCCCCTGTACTGCGCGCGCACCTTTGCCCTGTGTTAAGTTCGTCACACAAAGCCAGTTCGGCGCTTGCTATACTTAATTATGACTATATTCTGTAGTAAGGTTTCTATTTCCTGCAGAAAGCATGAACTATGGCAGCATTATTCCGTAGAATTCCATAAGGCTTCCAGTGGGTAGGTATAAGCCTCGCCAGTTACCCGTCTCCGGTTAAGTTCAATCCCGGCCTGTAAATAACGCGGAATGGCAGCTGGTTCAGGCTGCAGGGCAAATGCCTGTTTTGGCTATACTTTGTAGCAGAGGCACAAAGCGGGTGCAGCAGCACATTTAAGCGCTGTGTAACAGCCACATAAACTCCGGACACCAGGCGTTACCATTCCGGGTTAAATGAGAGTAGCAGCAGTAGCAGAATATGATTAATCTGCTATAAAGCATAACACCATAAATAACAAACTGATATTCAGTATTTTCATATTTAAAGTATATAAGCCACTATTAGGATATACTATTTTTTATATTTTTGTATCATAGTTGCGTTATAACTTATTCATTTTAATCAAACCCAAAAATTTCAATGAAAGAATCTGGAGATAAATCTAATGCAGTGGGGCTTGAGAGCATCGGCATTAAAGAGGCGAAAGAGGTGCTGTGGAACCTGAGCCCTGCCGAGCTGGTGGAGGAAGCTATTAAGAACAAAGAGGGCGTGCTAACCAGTACCGGCGCATTGATGTGCGACACGGGCAAGTTCACGGGCCGCTCTCCTAAAGACCGTTTTATAGTAAAAGATGCCAAAACAGAGGATTCTGTTTGGTGGGGTGACATAAACATTGCCTTTGACCCGGAGAAGTTTGACAAGCTGCACGACAAAATGGTGGACTTCCTGAAGGATAAGAAGCTCTATGTGCGTGATGCTTATGCCGGCGCTCACCCGGAGTACCGCCTGAACCTGCGCATTGTGAACACACAGGCCTGGCAGAACCTATTCTGCAACAACATGTTCCTGCGTTTATCTCAAGAAGAGCTTAAAGACCACAACCCGGAGTTCACCATTATCTGCGCTCCCGAGTTTGAGGCAGACCCGGCCGTTGATGGCACGCGCCAGTCCAACTTCGCGATCATCAACTTCACCAAAAACATGATCCTGATCGGTGGCACCGGCTACGCGGGTGAAATGAAGAAGGGTATCTTTGGCGTGCTGAACTACATTCTTCCGCACGAAAAGAATACCTTATCTATGCACTGCTCTGCCAACGTGGGCAAAGACGGCGACACGGCTATATTCTTCGGCCTGTCAGGCACCGGCAAAACAACCCTTTCTGCCGACCCGAACCGCGGCCTGATCGGCGACGATGAGCACGGCTGGACAGAGGACAGCGTTTTCAACTTTGAAGGCGGCTGCTACGCCAAGGTAATCGACCTGACCCGCGAGAAGGAGCCACAAATCTGGGATGCGATCCGGTTTGGCTCTATCGTTGAGAACACCCGCTTTAAAGAAGGGTCGCGCGAGGTGGATTACTCCAATAACTCTGTAACGGAGAACACCCGTACCGCCTACCCTATCAACCACATCGATAACGCGGTGGAGCCCTCCAGAGCAGACATTCCGCAGAACATCTTCTTCCTGACGGCCGATGCCTTCGGTGTGCTGCCTCCTATCTCCAGGCTGAACACCAGCCAGGCCATGTACCACTTTATTTCTGGCTACACGGCCAAGGTGGCAGGCACAGAGGTGGGCGTAACAGAGCCACAGACAACGTTCTCGGCTTGTTTCGGAGCTGCTTTCCTCCCGCTGCACCCAACCAAGTATGCGGAGATGCTGGGCAAGAAAATGGAGCAGAACAACGTGAACGTTTGGCTGGTGAACACTGGCTGGACAGGCGGCCCTTACGGCGTAGGCCACCGCATGAAGCTGCCGTAT
Organism: Pontibacter actiniarum; assembly: GCF_003585765.1. Taxonomy (NCBI): domain Bacteria; kingdom Pseudomonadati; phylum Bacteroidota; class Cytophagia; order Cytophagales; family Hymenobacteraceae; genus Pontibacter; species Pontibacter actiniarum. Next base: position 1,221,141 of record NZ_CP021235.1, on the reverse strand, counting down.
ACCCGCGCCATGATTACAGCGGCCCTGAACGGGGAACTTAACAACGTGGAGTTTACCAAGCACCCGATATTCGGTGTGGAAATGCCAAACTCCTGCCCTAACGTGCCTGCTGAGATACTGAACCCGCGCAATACCTGGGAGAACAAGGAAGACTACGATGCCAAGGCTACTGACCTGGCTAGCAAGTTTGTAAAGAACTTCCAAAAGTACGCGGACTACGCAAACGATAAAATCCTGGCTGGCGCCCCTCAGGTAGAGGTGACCATCTAGAGGAGAAATAACTGAGTTTAAAAGCCTCTCTGCCCTTGCAGAGAGGCTTTTTCTTTCTACAGAAGCCCAAATTTTATACTTTCGTATACACAAGTAGCACTGCCCGCGCTTAAACAAGCGGGAGGCAGAAGTTTCACCTAATAAAAGTACCGTGCACCTATTTTACACCCCGGACATAAACGCAGAAATCTATACTTTAAGCGAAGAGGAGTCGAAACACTGTACACGCGTGCTGCGCCTTAGCCACGGCGATACCGTATACCTGATAGACGGCGTTGGCGGCCTGTACACGGCCATTATCCAGGATGCGCACCAAAAGCGCTGCCAGCTGCAGGTGGTGGACAAGCAGATAGAGTACGGCAAGCTGCCCTATGTGTCGCATATAGCGGTGGCCCCAACCAAGAACATGGACCGCATGGAGTGGTTTGTAGAGAAGGCGGTGGAGATTGGCGTCAGCGAGATTACGTTCCTGCTCTGCGAGCATTCCGAGCGCCGCAACCTGCGCCTCGACCGCCTGGAGAAAATCGCTGTGAGCGCCATGAAGCAGTCGCAGAAAGGCTACCTGCCGCTGCTAAACGACATGACGCCCTTCCATCGCTTTGTACAGAAAGCGGTTCCGGAAAACACCTTTATTGCTCATTTAGAAGACGATGCCACCAAAGGCATAAAGGACCACTACAAGTATGGGCAGCCGCACTGCATTATGATTGGCCCTGAGGGAGACTTTTCGCTTCAGGAGATAGCAGCCGCCTACAAAGCAGGCATCCAGCCTGTCACGCTTGGGCAAAGCAGGCTGCGCACCGAAACTGCCGCACTGGTGGCCTGCCACAGCCTGCACGTACTGAACGACCTCTTTGCGCCGTTATAAATGTATACCTTTTGCCTATGAAACGCCTTTTCCTGTCCTTCCTGATACTATCCATGGCTGCAAGCGCCGCAGTGGCGCAAAACTATAGCTTTAAGATCGCCAAGTTAAAGTATAGCGGCGGCGGAGACTGGTACGCCAACAAGACATCGTTGCCTAACCTCATCAGTTTCTGCAACCGAAACCTGAACATGAATATCGCCGCAGACGAGGCAGTGGTGGAGGCCGGAAGCCCGGAACTGTTCAGCTATCCTTTTGTGCACATGACGGGGCACGGCAACGTGGTGTTTTCGGATGCCGAGGCACAGAATCTTCGCAACTACCTGCTCAGCGGCGGTTTCCTGCACATCGACGACAACTATGGCCTGGATAAATTTATCCGGAAGGAGATGAAAAAGGTGTTTCCGGAGCATGAGTTTGTAGAACTGCCCTTCGACCACCCTATTTACAGGCAGAAGTACAACTTCGCGCATGGCCTGCCCAAAGTGCACGAGCACGACAACAAACCGCCTCAGGGCTTCGGCATTATACACGAAGGGCGGCTGGTGTGCTTTTATACCTACGAAACAGACTTGGGCAACGGCTGGGAAGACCAGGAAATTTACAACGACCCGGAGCCAATCCGGCAGCAGGCCCTGCGCATGGGCGCTAACATCCTCACGTTCGCCCTCACGCAGGAGTAGCCGGTTAAATCCTGTTGCAGCCCAGCAGAAACCGCTCTAGCTATACTTTCTGTTAATGATTTCAGCCAGGATTACGGCATCACGGGCTGAGGCGGGGTTACGAAGCAAGCGGGCATATTTGTTTTGCTCAAGCACCCGCTCCTTCTCATACGCCTCAAACTCGCTCTTCGGCTGCAGCCTGGATTGCTTAGCAGCCTCCCTGGCCTCTGCCGGTTTCTCCCACGAGAGTACGCGGGGAGCCACATCCTCATAGCTTTTATACTTTTTGGCAGGCGCCTCAGCTACTGGCGCCAAGGGAGGCACCACCTGCTGCGCCTTCTCCCGGCCCCGCTCCTTTGCCTCCTGTACCAGCTCTTTGCCCCGCTCCGCCTTGGGCTGCAGCTCCCTCAGTATATCCTCAAAGGAAGTGACAGGGCGTTCAGGCTGTTGCCGCCGCGGATGCGGCCGTCTCGGCTCTACATCTACATCGCCCTCATCTCCTTTAAACGCTTTGCGCCACTGCATAAACAGGAAGTACGCCGCAGCAGCCAGTATGTAAAGTATGATTTTAAAATCGTCCATAGGGATAGGTTCTTAATCAAATATAGTAATTTATAGCTGAAAATTACGCCATATTTGCCTCATGAAGCTAATGAAACTCCAATCAGCGGCAAACACAACGAGGGTAACCCGTATCGTGCTGGTGTTCGTGCTGCTTTTTGCTGTCCTTTTCTTTTTTACGGCACATGAAGGGCTTTATTACTCAGACGACGTTCAGTACAGTGCGTTTGCGGGGAGGTTGCTAAACGGCTCTTTTGATATCACACAGGACGGGCACACCTTCATCCACCGCCCAACCGTTTACGTTCCGACTGCCATCGCCTACGCTATTTTTGGCGTAAATTATATAACGTATTCGCTCTGGACCTTGCTGTGCACCTTGGGGTGCATCGTGCTAACCTACAAGGCAGCACATCAGAAAGGGCTGAACCCAGCCTTTGCAGCTGTTTTCCTGGGCTTAACATTCTATTTCCTGTACTTCATCAACTTCCTGTACCCGGACAACATGGTGGCTTTCTTCACGCTGGTTGCGGCCACTGTTTACTACAGGCTTTACCGCGGCGACAACAGGAGAGTACTGTTTAAGGCGCTTGTCTTTACCTCCAGCCTCTTTATTGCGGGCCTTGCCAAGGAAACGGCTGTGGTTGTGCTGCCGTTCTTTGCTCTTTGCGCAGCCAGAGATGTTATTGGCAGAAAGGAAAATACAAAGTTCTGGGCATATGCTGCTTTGTTTGGCCTGCTCCTGCTGTCGGTTTACTTTGGCTGGTATTACCTGGAAACCGGAGATGCTTTCTACAGGGTTTCGGAAATGGAAACAGCCAACCTGAGCTACGACAACTATGTAACCAATCCTTCCAGAAGCTATGCTAAACGTTTGCTCTGGGGGCCGGTGGAGGCGCTCCTGGGGACAGGCGCTTTCATGTTAGTGGTGTTCCTGATCGGGGGCGGCAGCGGGCTAACAGAGGCCGAGAAAAGGAAAAAGCTGTACTGGTCGCTTCTTTTTATAGTCTCCTACCTCACCCTCTGCTTCTCTTCTACGTCGCTGCAAGTATACAACCCCATAAAGCTGGATGCCAGAATGTACAACCTGGTCATTCCTCCTTTGGCCATTGCTGCCAGTTTCGGCTTACAGAAGAAAGTACAGGAGATCAGGTACACCCTCTTTTATACTTTTGCCTTTGCCGCCATAGCCCTGTACCTCAGAAACAGTGTAGGGGCTGTGCACGGGCTGCTGGCGCTCTATTTTGCAGCACACACCGCCTGGCTGTACTTCCGGAAACACTCCAGGCTGCCTGTGGCCTATACAGCGTTGGCAGCCATAACTTTTTGCCTGCTCATACGCCCGGTATACTTCATGCTGAAAGAAAAGACACTCCACTACCCGGAGCACCTGGCGCTCTTCGACAAGCTGCAGCAGCTAACTGCGCAGCGAACTAAGGTGCAGGTTATACTTCCGCACTACCTTTACAAAAGCACCGGATACTTCACTGACTACAAAAAAGTTAACAAGCTACAGTTCTATGACTACAGCAACTCCATACCGCCTGGCCGGCGGGGGCAGCAGCTGTTGCTCCTAAACCGCAGCCTGGGCACCAACCCTTCATTCACAGAAGACGGGCCGTATGAGCAGCTGCTAGAGCACATCGCACAAAAGCCCCCGCTCTGGAAACAAGGGCCGCTGGAGCTTTATGAGCTATAATTAGTCTTTACATTTGCAAGTGGGCTATATTCAAAATATAGTCTTATTTTTGAGATTAGAATAAAGGTTTTCTTCGCACGCGAATGCAAGTTTCAAAATTAGAGATTAAGGGTTTTAAGAGTTTTGGCGACCGCGTCGTTATAAACTTTGACAACGGGATTACGGGTATAGTGGGGCCGAACGGCTGTGGCAAGTCTAACATTGTAGACGCCATCCGCTGGGTGCTGGGGGAGCAGAAAACGCGTAACCTTCGCTCCGACAAAATGGAGAACGTTATCTTTAACGGCTCCAAAACGCGAAAACCCGTGCAAATGGCGGAGGTATCCATCACCTTCGACAACAACAAGGGCATCCTGCCTACCGAGTACTCACAGGTGACGGTAACACGGAAGTACTACCGCAATGGCGACAGCGAATACATGCTGAACGGGGTAACCTGCCGCCTGAAAGACATCAACGAGCTCTTTCTGGACACGGGCATCGGCTCCGACAGCTACGCCATTATTGAGCTCAAGATGGTGGACGAGATCCTGAACGACAAGGAGAACTCGCGCAGGCTCCTGTTCGAGGAGGCCGCCGGTATCTCCAAGTTCCGCGTGCGCAAGAAACAAACGCTCAAAAAGCTGGAAGAAACAGATGCCGACCTGGAGCGCGTGGAAGACGTGCTGCACGAGATCGGCAAGAACATGAAAACGCTGGAGCGCCAGGCCAAGCAGGCGGTAAAATACTTCAACCTGAAGGATGACTATAAGAAGCACAGCCTGGAGTTTGCCCGCCGTAACATATCGCAGTACCAGCAGGCACTGGAGCGCCTGGAGCAGGATGTGCAGCAGGAAGGAAGCCTGAAAGAGCAGTACATTGCCGCCGTCACGACTTCTGAGGAGGCCATTGCCGAACAGAAAGAACAGCTGAATGAGACGCAGGAAAGGCTTTCGGAAATGCAGCGCAGCATGCAGGTGCAGACAGCCAAGCTGCGTCAGCTCGAAAACGACATTAAACTGAAATCTGAGCGCAGCACCTACCTCAAAGAGCGCATGCAGCAGCTACGCCAGCAAATAAGCCAGGACACAGCCAACGTGGAGCACACCCAGGAAAGCATACTGGAGCTGCGCGATGAGCTGATGACCGTGCAGGAAAGTTTTGCAGAGGCCGAAGAGCAGGTAGCAGCCATGAAAGAGCAACTGCAGGAGTCTAACGAGCAGAAAGAGGCCCTGCAGGAAACCTACCAGGACCTGGTGCAGCAGCAAAAGACCAAGCAGAACGAAGTATACCAGCTAAACAAGTCCCTTGAGATAAGCCAGGTTCAGATCCAGAACATCAACCAGGAACTGGAGCGCCTGCAGCAGCAGCAAATGACCGCCGACGAAGACGGCCGCCTGCTACAGGAGCAACTGCAGGAGGCGCAGCAGGTGCTGGAGGAGCGCACCTCTGAGCTGGTGCGCCTGCAGGCGAAGGAAGAAACCCTGCAGCAAAGCATAGAAGCCACCGAGGCGAATATGGTGGAGCTAAAAGGGCAACTGGTAGAGCTAAACCGCGCCCTGGACGCCAAGCAGAACCAGTACAACCTAACCAAATCGCTGGTAGAGAACATGGAGGGCTTCCCGGAGGCAATTAAGTTCCTGAGCAAGTCCGACAGCTGGCAAAAGCCTGCCCCTCTCCTCTCTGACCTGCTGGCCTGCAAGCCTGACTACAAACCGCTTATAGAAAGCTACCTTGAGCAGTACATGAACTACTTTGTAGTGGATGAGCTGCAGGATGCGGTTGCGGCCGTAGAGCTTCTGAAAGCAGAGAACAAGGGCCGCGCCAACTTCATCATACTTTCTGAGATTGAAGAACTGGAGCCAACCGCCACTTTCAGCGAAGGCAGTATGACAGCGGCCTATGAGGTAGTTTCAGCAGAGAAGAAGTACAGCAGCCTGATGAAGTACATGCTCCGCAACGTGTACATCAGCGACGATGCCGAAGACGGACTTTACGACAGCGAGTACAAAACCATCATACTTAAAGACGGCAGCGCGATTCGCAAGCCGCTGAGCCTTTCGGGTGGCTCGTTGGGCGTGTTCGACGGCAACCGCCTCGGCCGTAAGCAGAACCTCGAGAAACTGGCCGAAGAAGTGGCAGAGTTACAGGAGCAGGTAGAACTGCTGCAGAGCCGCATCAACACACAGAACCAGATCCTGCAGAACCACCGCAACGAGTCCGAGAAGGATACGATCAAAGGGCTGGAGAAGGAAGTCAGCAAACTGCAGCAGGACCTGCTAACCGTGCGCATCAAGCACGAGCAGCACCAGCAGAACATCCGCAACTTTGACCAGAAGCGCGATGAACTGCACGAGCGCCTGGTGGAGCTGCGCGAGCAAAGCATGGAGGTTTCTCCTCAGGCTGAGGCGGACATGAAAGAACTGCAGCGCCTGGAGCAGGAAATAGTCCTTTATACTTCTAACCTGGAGCGCCAGCAAGAGCAGATTGCCGTTGTTTCGGGCAGGTATAACCAGGAGAACATCCAGTACCACCAGCTGAAGAACCGCTTTGCGAGCCTGCAGCAGGAGATCAGCTACAAGCAAAAGTCTGTGGAGACAAACCAGGAGCGGATTGAGGGGCTGAAGCAGGAACTGGTAAAATCGGAGCAGGAAATTGAGGAGGCGGAAACCTTTATACAGAACAATCAGGAGGTTGTGGAAAGTATGAATGAAGCCCGCCAGGAGTACGCCCATGAACTGGAGGAAATAGAGAAGGAATACTTTACCCTGCGCGGCGATCTGGACGAGAAAGAGAAGAGCATCCGGGAAATGCAGCGAAAGCGCCAGAACTCGGATGAGCTCCTGATGCGCATGCAGCAGGCCAAAACGGACACACAGCTAAAGCTTGTGGCCATTAAGGAACGACTGGCTGCCGAATTCAATATCTCTGATGAAGATTTTGCCAGTCCTGTGCCGGAGGAGGAGCTGCTCATTCCGCTATCAAACGAAGAACTCAGCGAGCACATCGCCACTGTTAAAGGGCAACTGGATAAGATGGGCCCTGTAAATGCCATGGCTGCAGAGGCCTACACAGAAATCGAAGAGCGCGATAAGTTTATCACCGAGCAACGCAACGACCTGGTAAACGCCAAAAACGCCCTGATCGACACGATCAATGAGATTGACACGGTGGCGAAAGAGAAGTTCATGGATTCGTTCAACCAAATCAAGGATAACTTTAAGCACGTGTTCCGCAGCCTCTTCACCGAGGAGGACAACTGCGACCTGGTGATGTCGGACCCGAAAAACCCGCTGGAGGCCAAGATCGAGATCATGGCTCAGCCGAAGGGCAAGCGACCGCTCACCATTAACCAGCTTTCTGGTGGGGAGAAAACCTTGACGGCTATTTCGCTACTGTTCGCCATTTACCTGCTTAAGCCTGCCCCTTTCTGTATTTTCGACGAAGTGGACGCGCCGCTGGATGATGCTAACATTGACAAGTTCAACAACATTATCCGTAAGTTCTCCAACGACTCACAGTTTATCGTGGTAACGCACAACAAACGCACCATGTCCTCAACCGACGTGATGTATGGCATTACAATGATCGAAGCCGGTATTTCTCGCGTTATACCAGTCGACCTGCGCCAGATAGCCTAGTGCTTTTTAGCTGCAGGAGCGTCGTTACAGCCAAGAGATCAGGCCAGAGCCGATTCCAAACAGAGAGAGCCGCTAAGAAATTAGCGGCTCTCTCTGTTTGGGGCCTCAAGTGCTTAACAGCGACAAATAAAGGCTATACTTATACATTGGAGCAGTGTCTCCACACCAAACCGCCTCGTGTAAAAGCGGGCAGCAAGCAGAGACAGTTACCGTACTCCCTGCTCCGGAAACTTACCGGTTTTAGTTCGGTAAAAGGCAAGGATCTTCTCCATATCTGCCTCTATGTCACCTGTGGGAATAATGGTCGGACCGATGCCGGCTTCTTTTTTTGCATAGTCCAGGTAGCCCAGCACAATAGGCACCTTCGCTCCCAAGGCAACATAGTAGAAGCCTCTGCGCCAGCGCGGCTGGTATTTCCTCGTTCCTTCCGGCGTTACCATCACACACATGTCTCCCGGAGTTTCCTCAAATATGCGGATCATGGCATCCACCATACGCGTGTTTTTAGAGCGGTCAATAGGCAGCGCCCCCATCGCCTTCAGCAAGGGGCCAAAGGGAAACTGCATAAACTCTTTCTTGATCGTATAGCGGATCGGGGCGTCCATCAGGTAAAAGGCTGCGCGCGCGTAAACAAAGTCCCAGTTACTGGTGTGTGGCGCCGCTATCATCACACAGCGGCGATTTTCGGCTGTTAGTGTACCATTTAGCGTCCAGCCGGTTGCTTTGAAAAACAGCTTTGAAATGAATTTTGCGATCATCTATACGTTTGCGGGTGAAAACACACGGAAACCCAGCGTTTGGTTTAACCAGTGTTATAGGTGTATGAAACCGCATAGTTACATACTTCCGCGCTGTTTTACAAGCCTTCTTTGATAACGTGGGATGTTCTGCGCAACAGATATGCCTGGACCCCTACACCAAGCAGCGGGCCAAGTGAAACGTTAGCCTGGTTTCCCTCCCATTCGCGGAAGTATCGGAACGACAGCATTGGCTCTACGGAGATCTTTTCGTTGATAAACAGCGCGTAGCCAATACCTGCTATTCCTTCGAAAAGGTTCGTTTTAGAGCCTGTTGAAAAATTAACCAAGCCGCCTTTCAAGTTAAGCTCCCCGAATATGCCGTTGTCCAGGTAGTAGCGGGTAAAAGGGCCGGCCAGCAAGTAGGTTCGGCGAAAGGTTTCTTTCCCTTCTTCAATAGAAACGATATAGCTTTCATGGCTCAGCGCTACATCTAACCCGATGGCCACGTCGTTTGCCAGAAAGTATCCCCCTTTAAAATCTAGGTTCGCCAATATGTTGGTGCCCTCTTCCGGGCCGAGAGGCTGGCTTATTTCCCTTGTTGTTTTGCTGATAGAGCCGTTCAGGTTACCGCCGATAAGCACCGAGCCGTGCTTTACCTTGGCTTTAAACATGTAACTCTTGTTTTCCTGGGCTTGGGTGATAAGGGGCAGCAGGAAAAGCAGGAATAGAATTCTGACGCTTAGCATAGTCTACTTTATTTCTTTCCCCCCTTTTACGGAAAGATTGCGCAGAGATACACGAATAAAATAATATTTTTTTTATTTTATTTTATACTATTTACTAACTCGCGGATGTGGCGCTCCATCTGCATGGCGTGTCTGTAGCCAATATCGAAAATCTCGTCTGCTTTCCTAAAGTTTGTTAGCCGAAAGTAGCGGAGCTCCTGTGGCTCGAGAAGCAGGTCACAGTGCGGCAACCGCAGTTTAACATTGTTGTTAATAGCCAGCAACACGGTCCGCTCAACCATACTTCGCAGCGACTTAACCTGCACCTGGTGGTTGATGGGGTTTACATGCACAGCAATCTTAACATCGCAGTTATGCTGCAGCGGCTCCACGGGCAGGTTGTTGAGGAGGCCGCCATCGCTAAGGGTCTTGCCTTTGAACTGGATAGGCTGGTAAAGTATGGGGACAGCAGAGGAAGCCAGCAAGGGTTTGATCACTTCCCCTTCAGAAAAGTACGCCGTCACCCCTTCGTTCATTTCAGTGGCGCTCACCACCACGGGTATCTTTAAATCCTCAAACTTCAGGGAAGGGCCAAGGTACTTGTTGTAAAGCTTCTCTACCTCCTCCATGTGCAGCAGGCCGGTTTTGCCGAAGACAGGGCGAACCATCTGGAAAATACTTAGCTCCTTGATCAGCTTCAGCACCTCGTCTGGGGTATAGCCATAGGCGTAGAGAACCGCGGCAATAGCGCCGGAGCTGACACCGGAGATCATGCTGATCTTTATTCCCTGCTCGTCCAGCGCCTTTAAAACCCCAAGGTGTGCGATACCGCGCGCTCCGCCACCTGATAAGGCAAGTCCAACGCGCATGCTAGAGCTCTGAAAGGCTAAAGGTTTCTTTCAGGCGCACGCCCTTTTCTGTGTGCTGCACCGTGCAGCACTGGTTTACAGGGTCATGCTCAAAGAACAAAACCAGCTCCTCGTCGGCAGCGCGATTCAAAAAGAGGGCTTTCTCATCAAGCGTCAGCAGCGGCCGTGTGTCGTATCCCATCACGTACGGCAAAGGAATATGCCCTACCGACGGAAGCAGGTCAGCCATGTACGCCAGCTTTCTCCCCTTGTAGGAGATAATCGGCACCATCATCTTATCGGTATGGCCGTCGGCGTAAAAGATGTCAAACTGCGGGATGGGAGAAGGTTTAGCCGGGTCGATAAACTGCAGTTGCCCGCTTTCCTGCATTGGCAGAATATTCTCCTTCAGGAAAGAGGCTTTTTCCCTTGCGTTTGGTTTTGTGGCCCACTCCCAGTGATCTGCGTTAGACCAGTAGGTAGCGTTAGGAAAGACCAGTTCCAGCGCGCCGTCGCCCTTCCTGTACTGCACGCCGCCTCCGCAATGGTCGAAGTGCAGGTGCGTGAGAAACATATCCGTTACGTCCTCAGGGGCAAAGCCGGCCGCTTTCAGGGATTTCTGTAGCGAAGCATCGCCGTGAAGGTAGTAGTGGCTGAGGAACTTGGCATCCTGCTTGTCGCCGATACCATTGTCAATTAAGATAAGCCTGTCTCCATCCTCTACCAGCATACAGCGCATGGCCCACGTACACAGGTTATTTTCATCGGCCGGGTTCGTGCGCTGCCAAAGCGTTTTGGGAACTACGCCAAACATAGCGCCGCCGTCTAACTTAAAAAAACCTGTGTCGATAGCGTGTAGCTTCATACTGCTTTAGTTTGAGTTATTAAATGGAGACTATACTTAAATGTAATACAAAGCTGGCTGTAAACAAAAAATGAATTAGGAACAAAAGCTGCTGCTCGTGCTCCTAATTCATTTTGTATAGTTTGCGCTGTTTGCTTAGGCTTCTAAAACCACTCCCATATTAGAGAACTTCTCAATGCGTTCCATAATACGGTCTTCGGCATTTATGGTTCCCAGTTCATCCAGCAGCTTAATAATTTCTTTCTTAAGCGTACGCATCATCTTGCCCGGCTCCAGGTGTGCCCCACCAAGCGGCTCCTTGATAATGCCGTCTATCAGCTTGTTCTGAAGCATATCGCTTGCGGTTAGCCGCATAGCCTCAGCAGCTTGTTCTTTGTACTCCCAGCTTCTCCACAAGATAGTAGAGCAGTTTTCAGGGGAGATTACGGAATACCAGGTATTTTCCAGCATCATCACGCGGTCGCCGATGGCAATGCCCAAGGCACCTCCCGAGGCACCTTCTCCAATAACAATACAGATTACCGGCACCTTCAGCATGAACATTTCCTTCAGGTTGCGCGCAATAGCCTCGCCCTGGCCTCTTTCTTCTGCTTCAAGCCCCGGAAACGCTCCTGGAGTATCTATAAAAGTAACAATGGGCTTGTTGAACTTCTCTGCCATCTTCATCAGGCGGAGCGCTTTACGGTACCCTTCCGGATTGGCCATACCAAAGTTACGCATCTGGCGCTGCTTGGTATTACGGCCTTTCTGCTGGCCAATAAACATGATGCTGCGGCCATCCACTTCCCCAAAACCACCTACCATAGCTTTGTCGTCGCGCACGGTACGGTCACCGTGCAGCTCCACAAACGTATCAGTTATACCATGGATATAATCGAGAGTATAAGGGCGCTCAGGGTGGCGCGACAACTGCACACGCTGCCAGCGAGTCAGGTTTGCGTAGGTTTCTTTTTTCAGGTTCTTGATTTTCTCTTCCAGAGCCTTTACCGCCTCCGTCACGTCTACCTGGCTTTCGTCTGCCAGTTTCTTCATCTCCTGAAGTTTGCCTTCAAGGGCAGCAATGGGTTGTTCGAAATCTAAAAGCATAGTTTTCTCGCTTGTTTGGAACACAAATTTAAGACTTTCCGGCAATGCACGTAACAGAAGAGAGAATTTATAAGCGCATTAAAAATTAATCCATCTGTAAATGAACGCGTTTAGTATTCCGGGCGAAAATATAGCGTTAAAATGATGCAGAGGACTTGCACAATTAAATCCGAGGACATACCTTTGCATCACTTTAACGAACAAGGTTAAGGAAAAGACAAACGGTCTGGTAGTTCAGTTGGTTAGAATGCCGCCCTGTCACGGCGGAGGTCGCGGGTTCGAGTCCCGTCCAGACCGCAGATTTTACTGCGGTTAAGCAAGAAGAGCAAACGGCTCCTCAAAACATCAAGTTATTGGTCTGGTAGTTCAGTTGGTTAGAATGCCGCCCTGTCACGGCGGAGGTCGCGGGTTCGAGTCCCGTCCAGACCGCAGATTTTACTGCGGTTAAGCAAGAAGAGCAAACGGCTCCTCAAAACATCAAGTTATTGGTCTGGTAGTTCAGTTGGTTAGAATGCCGCCCTGTCACGGCGGAGGTCGCGGGTTCGAGTCCCGTCCAGACCGCTCCTTAAAGGAGCTTGAGTTATACTCAAGCTCCTTTTTTTATGCCTCAGCTTCTGTAACAAGAAAAGGGCGAATGTGATACATCCGCCCTTTTCTTGTTATTATATGTTATGCAACTGCTATTCGTGGTAGTTTAACACACGGTGCCCACCTTCCAGCAGGTAGCTGTCGCGCTTGAACAGCTCAATGTCAGCCTGCATCATATCTTTCACAAGTGCTGGCAAGTCATACTTCGGCTCCCACTGCAACTTAGTTTTGGCCTTCGTGGCATCGCCAATCAGCAAGTCCACTTCTGTTGGGCGGAAGTAGTTCGGGTCTACACACACGACGTTTTTGCCCAGCTCCAGCTGGTAGTCAGGGTTTGTGCAGGCGGCCACATAGCCCTTCTCCTCCACTCCTTCTCCCCTGAACTCAATCTCAATGCCTAGTTCGCCGAAGGCCATTCTCACAAAGTCGCGCACGGTTGTGGTAACGCCGGTGGCAATCACATAGTCCTCCGGCTCGTCCTGCTGCAGAATGCGCCACATGGCCTCTACATAGTCCTTGGCGTGGCCCCAGTCGCGCTTGGCATCGAGGTTGCCTAGGTACAGGTCCTCCTGCAGCCCCATAGCGATACGGGCAGCGGCACGCGTGATTTTCCTCGTCACGAATGTCTCCCCTCGCAGCGGAGATTCGTGGTTAAATAAAATACCGTTGCAGGCATACATGCCATAGGCTTCGCGGTAGTTAACTGTAATCCAATAGCCGTAGAGCTTTGCCACCGCATATGGAGAGCGCGGGTAAAACGGCGTGCTCTCTGACTGCGGCACGGCCTGCACAAGCCCGTAAAGCTCCGATGTGGAGGCCTGGTATACTCTTGTCTTCTCGGTTAAGCCTAAGATACGGATAGCCTCCAGAATACGCAGCGGCCCCAAACCATCGGCATTAGCCGTGTACTCAGGCGTGTCGAAGCTTACTTTCACATGGCTCATGGCCGCGAGGTTGTAGATTTCGTCCGGCTGTGTCTCCTGGATGATACGGATCAGGTTGGTCGAGTCGGTAAGGTCGCCGTAGTGAAGCTTGAAGTTGATGTTCTTCTCGTGCGGGTCCTGGTATAGGTGATCGATTCTGTCTGTATTGAATATAGAGCTGCGGCGTTTGATGCCGTGCACTTTGTAACCTTTGCTTAGTAGCAACTCAGCCAGGTATGCTCCGTCCTGACCGGTTACACCAGTTATAAGGGCAGTTTTCATGCGGTAAAGGGTTAGTAAAAGTTTGGTATATTATGAACGGGTATATATACTACACTTCTACTAATTTGTTTTTAAAATCCGCATATGCTAACGCAATTCCTTCCTCTAGTTCTACTTTATGCCTGAAACCCAGGTTGTGCAGCTTGGTCACGTCCATCAGTTTGCGCGGGGTGCCATCCGGTTTGGAGGCGTCAAACTCCAATTCCCCCTCAAAACCCACCACATCTTTCACCAGCAGCGCCAGGTCCTTTATGGAAATATCCTCGCCGGTGCCAATGTTTATGAGCTCCCTGCCGTCGTAGTGCTCCATCAGGAAAAAGCAGGCCTCGGCCAGGTCATCGGCAAAGAGGAACTCACGGCGGGGGCTTCCAGTGCCCCATACGGTCACGACAGGGGCTCCAGCCTCCTTCGCCTCATGAAACTTGCGGATGAGCGCAGGCAGCACGTGGGAGTTGTTCAGGTCGTAGTTGTCGTTGTAGCCGTAGAGGTTGGTAGGCATGACACTGATGAAGTTGCAACCGTACTGATCGCGATAGGACTCGCACAGCTTAATACCGGCAATCTTTGCAATGGCATAGGGCTCGTTGGTCGGCTCCAACTCCCCTGTCAGCAGATACTCTTCCTTAAGCGGCTGGGGTGCCAGCTTCGGGTAAATGCAGGAGGAGCCCAGGAACATCAGCTTCTCCACCCCGGCCCGGTAGGCAGCGTGGATAATGTTGGCCTCGATCATCAGGTTGTCGTAGAGGAAATCGGCCCGGTACGTGTTGTTGGCCACGATGCCTCCAACCTTGGCGGCAGCCAGAAACACATATTCGGGCTTTTCCTCGGCAAAGAATTGCTCTACGGCTAACTGGTTTCTCAGGTCCAGCTCTTTGGATGTTCGGGTAATGAGGTTTGTGTAGCCCTCCTTCTGGAGCTTACGCAATATGGCGGAGCCAACCATTCCTCTATGGCCCGCCACATAAATTCTTGAATTTTTAAGCATAAATTATGTTGAAGCAACGCTTGTGAAAATAACAGGGGCATTAAATTACACCCTTATTCGTTTCCACAGAGACTTTGTTTCATTGTCTTCAGCATAATATCCGTAGCCGTAGCCATAGCCGTAACCATAGCCGTAGTTAAGCTTCTTGTAATCCACATCATTAAAGAGGATGGCTGTATTCTTTATCTTTCCGGACTCGTACTGCAGCTGTATGTTTCGCAGGAAGTCTTTGATGGTGTAGTCCTGACGCACCATAAACACATTCGCATCAGCTATCTGCATCAGTTCCAGGCCATCTGAAAGAATGCCGACAGGCGGTGTATCCATGATGATGTAGTCATAACGCTCCTTTAGCTCCGCCACCATCGCCGACATGCGACCGCTTAGCAACAACTCGGACGGGTTCGGCGGAATGTCGCCGGAAGGGAGCACATGGAGGTTCTCCTGAATGGTGGTATGAATCACCTCTTCTAAAGAAATGTGACCGGCCAGGAAGTTACTTAAACCGGTGCTGCTGTTCACGCCAAGGTCAGTGTTGTTATTTGGCTTGCGCATATCTGCGTTTACCAGAAGCGTTCTTTCACCGGAAATAGCAATAATGTAGGCCAGGTTCTTGGCTGAGAACGTCTTACCCTCCCCGCTGATGGAGGATGTGATAACAATGATTTTTCCCCCCTCCTGTACGCCGTCACCGACACTGGTCATGTAACGCAGGTTAGAGCGAACCGTACGGAACGCCTCTGCCAGCGCCGATTTAGGGCTCATGTTGGCCAGCAGGTTAGACTCCTTCTTGTTATGGCCGACAAGCCCCAGCAGCGGCATCGCTGTATACTTGGCAATATCCTCTACGGTGTGAATCTTATTATTCAGCAGCTCTTTCACAAATATGAAGGCCAAAGGCAGACCAAACCCGATAATAAAGGCGATACCGTAGTTTTGCAGTGGCTGAGGAGCAATTTGCTTGTTAATCGACCCTTCTTTCAGGATAGTCACATCTGATGTGTTGGCAGCTTTTGCGATCCCAGCCTCTGCACGCTTCTCCATCAGGAAAACGTACAGGTTCTCACTTAGGCTGTAAAGCCGTTGGATATTGATTAACTGCCTTTCAGAGGAAGGTAGTTGTTGCAGGGCCGCAGCGGCAGTTTGGATGCGCTGGTTAAGGTTCCTGAGCGCAATCTGGTTGGCGTCTTCTAAGCTGCTGAGGTTCTCGAGTAAAGACGCTCTTACTTCATTCAGCTGCTGCCGCTTCAGCTTTATACCCGGGTTTGACTGACCCTGGTTATTAGACGCAACGCTGAGTTCTGTTTGCAGCGTCACCAACTGAGAGACTAAGGAGTTAAGGACAGGATCTCCTATGCCCAATGTTGCGGGCGCCTGTATCTGTTCATTTGTCTCTTCTTTCTGAAGGTAATTAGACAGGTAGTCATAGTACCTGGAGTTCATCAGCAACTCGGCTTTCCGCTGCTCCAATGCCTGCAGTTCTCCTGCTACTTTTGCCCCCTCAGCACTCAAATCCATCGCCGCATTGCGCTTTTTGAAGTCTTCCAGCCGAGATTCTATAAAGTACAGGGAGTCGCTAATCTGCTGTAGCTGCTGGTCTATGAAGCTAAGGGTATTAACAGCATCTGCATTTTTGATTGCCAGGTTGTTCTGCGCATACGTGACCATGTGCGCGTTCAGGTAATCGATATCCTTTTTAGGCGTTGTACCTGTAAGCGTCAAAACCAAAGCAGAGGCATCACCCCCATAAGGAGCTACTGACAGATTAGATGCATAGCTTTTAGCCAGATCATCTAAATCATTGATTACAAAAAGCACCTCGTTTCCTTCGAACGGCTCCGGTTTCAACAGGTTAATGGTAAAGGCGAACCCATCCATGAGGTAAGACTTACCAAAAAGGAAAGTCTTATCAGTAACTTTTTCTTGCCACACTAGATTCTCCGTTGATAGGGTATAAGTATTGTTATCTACTAGATCCACCCTAAACTCAACTCCATACGGAACAGAAGCCGCAGTAGAATCAAAGAGAACATTAATTGGAGCCTCAGCCTTGTACGCTTCTGACAGAAGCACATTGCCTTTGATGAAATAGCTAACACGAAAATCAAGCTTAGACAATGTCCTAAGTGCTAATGACTTTGTCTTTAAAATAATTGATTCGTTTGTTAAACCTTGAGCCCCTTTATATAGGTCGGTTCCATACAACAAAGCGGCAGGAGATGCTCCCTGTGCTGCATCTCCCGAGACCATTACGGAGGAGTTTATTTCGTATTGGGGTATTGTATATCTGTTAACCAGATATGCCACAGATAAAGCGACAGCTATGCTCAGGACAAACAAATACCATTTAGATACAGCCGAGTTTAAGACTGCTTTAAAATCAATAAAGCTATTGTCTTCAGAATTATATGTCGATTCCAACTTATTAAGTTATTGTATTCTTGTAATTAGAAGTACGATAGATGCCACCAGACCAAAGCCTAATGAGAAGGTTCCCAATACGTTTTCACGAATGAACTTGGCTGGTAACGGGTCAACAACGATCATATCGTCCGGCTGGAGGTAGAAATTATTCATTGCCAGCGTGTTATCATTCAAAAGGCTAAAATTGTATAGCTTTGCTTTACCATCTTCATAGCGTACCAATCTGATTTTTCCACGATTCGCATAGTCAGACAAGCCTCCTGCCGTTGCAATGGCCTCCATCACGTTGATGTTGTCCTGATAAGTCGTAAACTGCCCTTGCCGGGTAACCTCCCCTACAATCGTGTAGCGAAACGTAAGCAGGCGGAGGTTTACAGTGGGGTCTGCCAGGAAAGGCTTTAGAGCCTCGGTGACTTTAACACGTGCCTCAGGCATCGTTAAGCCTGCCAACTGCACCCGTCCGACCACCGGCAGCAGAATCTCACCTGAGGTATCTATCGTATACCCGCTTAGTACTGGATCATCAGAACTGGAAACTGTAGCGGGAGTGTTCAGAAAGTTGTACTCGGTAGGAGTTGTGGTCTGCACCTTCAGGGAGAGCACATCCCCTGCCTTCAAAGTATAAACAGGTTTATCCAGGTCAAAGGTCTTCAGTAGTTCATCTGCATTGCCTTGGTTTTTCACCTCCGGGTTTTCCTGCAGCAGTATAAGCTTTTTCTGTGGTACGCAGGAGGCGAAGATGACCATCCCAAGCAGTACCCACCATGCGATAAGGGTGTTGCGCATTCTATTGTTTTTCGTACTCGTTTGTCTCAATTTACGGCCTTTGTTACGCCGCCTGCTTCTTTTCAAATGGTGAAATTATGAAATTATTGCATCATATAGCAGCTTTATCCTTCATTATATTTCATAAAAGGAGTTAAAACTGCACCTGAATTCCGTTGGTAATGGCATAAACAAAATTAGTGATCGGAACAATGGGCTCGTCTTCATAGGTGCAGCTAAAGTTTGTTTTAAAGGTGAACCTGTTGCTAAGCTTTACCAGAAGCGTTACATCGCCGCTCACCCGGTTGCGGAACTTGCTTATGTTGTCATCATAGCCAAACTGATAGTATACGATCCCCTCGGTGCTTACGTTTTCATTGATTTTTGCCTTCGCGCTCACGTAATTCGTGGATTTCAGCAGGTCGGACACCATTAACCTCTCCTCCTGCTCCGGGTTTTCCCACTCCTCATGCTCATGCATCAGGCCGGTTCCCAGATAGATACCGCTTTCTTCATCCTTCAGCAGCCGGTAGCGAATGCCGCCTCCTGCCAGCGTCCGCAGCTCCAGTCCGCGGGCTTTATCCGCCTGCAGCTGCGTGAACAGCTCGTAAGAAAGCCTGCGTTCCCGCAAAAAGTTTACCCTGAAGTGGGAATACCCGGTGCTTGCCACCGTGTTGCGCAGCTCTTTGGAATCGTAGTTTACCAGCAGGTAATTATAGTAGTTCAGGAGCAAGTAGCTGTGCCTGCCGGAGATGTACGCAATATCTCCGTTAAAGGTCAACTGAAGGTAGTTGTTGGGGTTATCTTTCCCCGCATTTCGATTAAACATGGAAAAGTTAACACCTGCCTTGCCCGTAAAGTAGTTGGCAGAGTCTCGCTCTACCCGGGCTCGTTCCACATTAAGAATCTGCGCCTTAACACAAGATGGGGCAAAGCTTAATACAATCAGAAAGAAGACGGTGAGACACGTGTAACGTTTAGGGTGCATACAAAAAGAAAAGTTAATTAAAACGGAAAACCTGGCCCGTTGAGCAGAAACATTCTTCCAATTCTAACGCTTATAATAGAAAGGAGCAAATCTGATCGCCATGACGCAGGGCTGCAGGCCGGGCTGAGCGCTCTCTGTTTGCTCCCTTTGTACTATTAACCAGCAACAGCCATGTCACGAAGTTCAAGAGAGTTGATCGGAGCGCTGCGCGAAACCGCGAGCCGGCTGACCAGAGGAGCCAGCTACCAGTGGGGCCATATGGGCAGCTGCAACTGCGGCCACCTGGCACAGACCATCACCAAGTACAGCAAAGGGAAAATCCACGGAGCCGCTATGTGGCGCTACGGAGACTGGCGCGAACAGCTGCGCGACTACTGTCCGCACAGTGGGCTCCCACTGGATGAAGTGATCGACCAGATGCTTGATTACGGGATAACGCGCGCAGAGCTCGCCCACCTCGAAAGTTTAAGCGACTCTGCTATCCTTTGCGCGCTGCCGGAGAACAGAAGGCACCTGAGACACAACCAGCGCGACGATGTTGTACTGTACCTTCACACCTGGGCAGACCTGCTGGAGGCGGACCTTCTCTCCCAGGACTTGCTGCAGGAGAATCTCGACCACGTACAAGTATAAGCCCACCCTTCGGAAGCGCCGAACCTGAAGGGTGCGTTTTTTTCTTTAGCTTTGGGTATAAAAAAAGAAATCCCAGGTATGCAAAAGGAAGAAACCATAGCCGCAGCAGCAACTTATGTAAGGAACCTACTCTCCGGTGAGGGCTCAGGCCATGACTGGTGGCACATCCTGCGTGTGTGGAACAACGCCAAAAGTATAGCAGCGCAGGAAGATGCAGATAGGTATGTAGTGGAACTGGCGGCACTGCTGCACGATATCGGCGACCACAAGTTTCATAACGGAGACGAAACGGTAGGGCCGCGCATGGCCCGTGAGTGGATGGAGCAGCATGCAGTTGATGAAGACACGGTGCAGCACGTGTGCCAGATTATCCGCGATTTGTCTTTCAAAGGGGCAGGCACTTCATCAGCCATGGCAACGCTGGAGGGCCGGGTGGTGCAGGACGCAGACCGGCTGGATGCCATTGGCGCCATCGGCATTGCCCGGACCTTTGCCTACGGTGGCCACAAGAGCCGCGAAATGTACAATCCGGGCATAAAGCCGGTTCTCCACGACTCCTTTGAAGCGTACAAAAACAACACCGCGCCCACCGTCAACCACTTTTATGAAAAGCTTTTGCTGCTGAAAGACCGTATGCATACAGAAACGGCAAAAGAGCTGGCGCAGCAGCGCCACCAGTACATGGAGGAGTTCCTGGAGCAGTTTTATGCAGAATGGGATGGCAAGAGATAACCATTCGCCTGTACACCAGGGCCCTACCCCTCCCCGTTTCAACCAGTCAAAAAACTGAATATACTTCATGGAGATTCCTTTACTCTCAGACATAGTTATTATCCTTGGCCTAGCGGTGGTGGTGATTCTGCTCTTTCAGCGGTTTAAGCTCCCCACCATTCTTGGGTTTCTTGCAACGGGCGTAATTGCCGGGCCGCACGGCCTGAGCCTTATCCACGCGACCCACGACATTGAGATATTAGCAGAGATAGGGGTTATCCTGTTGCTGTTCATCATCGGCATGGAGTTTTCCCTAAAGCAGCTGGCCATGATCAAGCGCACAGTTTTGCTCGGAGGCACAACCCAGGTGCTGGCAACCATTGGTCTGGTGGCGCTGGTGATGCAGTTACTGAACTTTACCTGGAGCGAGTCGGTGTTTATGGGCTTCCTGATTGCCCTGAGCAGCACGGCTATTGTCCTAAAGCTGCTGCAGGACCGGGGCGAGATCAACAGCCCGCAGGGGCGCGTGGTGCTGGGTGTGCTTATCTTTCAGGATATCATTGTGGTGCCTATGATGCTGCTCACCCCGCTCATGGCAGGTGGCACAGAGGACATCGGCACCGCTCTTTTGCTGATGGGGCTGAAAGGCGCTTTTGTGATTGTGTTTGTACTGATAAGCGCGCGGTACCTGGTGCCCCGTCTGCTCTACCTGGTGGCCAAAACCAAGAGTAAGGAGCTGTTTATACTTAGTGTCGTGGTAATATGCTTTGCCGTGGCCTGGCTAACCTCCAGCCTTGGCCTTTCGCTGGCGCTAGGGGCTTTTATGGCGGGTTTGATTATATCCGAGTCAGAGTACAGCCATCAGGCAACCAGCAACATCCTCCCGTTCCGCGAGATCTTCACAAGCTTCTTTTTTGTGTCGATCGGCATGCTCCTGAACTTTGGGTTTCTGCTTCAGAACCTGCCCCTTATCCTCTTTTTCACAGCCCTGACATTCCTGTTGAAGGGTGTAGTGGCCACGGTGGCGGCACGCATGCTCCAGTACCCTTTACGGATATCGCTACTGGTAGGCCTCTCGCTGTTCCAGGTTGGGGAATTTGCCTTCATACTTTCCAAAACGGGCATTAGCAGCGGGTTGCTTTCGGAGGAGACCTATCAGTATTTCCTCTCGGTTTCTCTGCTCACGATGGCCGTCACGCCTTTTGTGATCGGCAGCTACCGCAAGCTGGCTGACTACATCGCCACGCCTTTTAGCTCCTTGCAGGAGCCCATGCCTTTCAACCACCAGTCTGATGACGCGCACAGCCCTCTCCCTGAACTCGATGACCACATTGTTATTATTGGATTCGGCATTAACGGCCGAAACGTGGCAAAAGCAGCCCGACACGCCAAAATCCCCTATGTTATTGTGGAGCTGAACGCCGTAACCGTAAAGCATGAGCGCAAGCTGGGGGAGCCTATTGTCTACGGCGATGCTGTGCACCCGATGATCCTGTCGCACATCAACATGTACAAGGCAAGAGTGGTGGTGGTTGCTATTTCAGACCCCGAGGCCACGAAGCGCATCATTGCCACGGTCCGCGAGATTTCCGACAAAGTGCATATTATCGTGCGCACGCGCTTTCTGCAGGAGATGGAGGAGAATTACAGGCTGGGCGCCGATGAGGTGATTCCGGAGGAGTTCGAAACCAGCATTGAGATTTTCACGCGGGTCCTGAACAAGTACCTCATGCCCCGCGACAGCATAGAAGCCTTCACCCAAATGATCCGCTCCGATAACTACGAGATGCTCCGCAGCATTACCACCAACCGCAATTCGGACACAAGCAAGCTCGCACTGGACTTGCCGGACATTGAGGTGGCCAGCCTGCGGGTATTCACCTCAGACCCGGAAGTGGTGAACAGGCCCCTCCTCGACGCAGACATACGAAGCCGGTTCCAGATTACGGTGGTTGCCATCAAGCGGGCAGAGCAAACCTTGCTGAACATCAACGCCCAAACACAGATACAGCAAGGCGACCTGCTGTATGTGGTGGGCAAACCTGGCGATGTGGTGCGCTTCAACAATTTCCTGAAAGGGCCTTTGTAAGCACAAGATAACCGTTCATGAAGAGGCTGAAGGCAACTACAGCTTCTCTATCACCTCTTCCACCTGCTTTTCTACTTTTCCTGCGCCCGCTTTAAAGTTGCTGATAGCCCCCTCTGACCAGCCACGCCACAGCAGCATGTTAGACCTTGGGTTGATAAGGTCGATGATGAGGGTGCCCTTTTTGAAGAGGTCCACGCTGCGATAGCCCGGCATGTCTGAGTGGCCGTAGTCATAGCGGTAGCCACTCATGTACCCGTAGCTATAGCCAAAGCCTTTGTTGAACTGTTCGGTTCGGTCCTTCTCAGCCGGCACCGATACGCTCACATCGTAAGCCACCAGCACCTCTGGGTTGCTCTCGACCTTGGTGTACCCCTGCTCCTGCAGCTCCTGCTCTACCGCCTGCCGAATATGTTTATCCAGGCTGGGCCTGTAACCGCTCAGGTAGTCGGCCTCAGCCGCCGGCGCAGGCTGGTACCAGGCATAGGTCTTATAGTTGCGGAGGTTGGTGGCGTAGGGCGCTTTGATGGCGTTTGCCCCCAGCGAGGCAGACGTTGTAACGCACGAGGGCAACGACACGGTGGCAAGAGCAAGGCACAGAGGCAGCAATGCCTTTAAGGATCTTTTCATAGTATGGCAAGTGTAAGGTTCTACCTGTGGCTGTGCTATGGTAAGCACCGCCACAGGTATGTAAATATAGTCAGAAGTACACGAAGTGCCATACCCGGCCGCACATTCCGGGTGTTGGCCGCCGCTCGCAGCCCAACACCGTACCTCGCCCCACACGCTAACCTTCAGTAAAAAAGGGCGGTAAATCACCCCCGGAGCTGCCACAGCAACTCAATTTACCAAAATCTCGTGTATGAGAGGGATAAAGTATGACTGATAACTCAAAAAAATAAAACTATGGCAGATGTATCCACACACGTTCCGAGCCCGCCACCACAGTGGGTAGAGAACTTTGCTAAATTCGGTTTAACCGCCAAAGGGGTCGTGTATTGCCTGGTAGGCATTATTGCATTTATGGCTGCCTTTGAGCTCGGAGGCCAATCTACCCAAAACGCCGGAAAGTCCGGCATTCTAAAAACAATACAAGACCTGCCGGCCGGAAACGTGCTGCTGGGTATAGTGGCGCTGGGCCTGCTCTGCTACGCCATCTGGCGGTTTATCCAGGCTGTAAAAGACACCGAGGGAAAGGGCTCCGATGCAGAAGGCATAGGCAAGCGCCTGCGCTACCTGTTCAGCGGCCTGGTATATGGCGCCCTGGCTTACCTGGCCGCCAACATGGTGCTTGGGAACAGCAGCGGCGGCAGTGGTAGCGGTGGCTCCCGGGAAACCCTGGTCTCTAAACTGCTCGCCCAGCCCTTCGGCCAGTGGCTGGTAGGCATCGTTGCCGTCGCAACGATGCTGGTGGGCCTTTACCAGATTTACTACGGCTACTCCGATAAGTACAGAAAGAAAGTGCGCAGTGCCGGCCTTAAAGACGAAGTGGAGCACCAGATGATTCGGGCAGGCAAGGTGGGCTATATGGCACGCGGCGTGGTATGGCTGGTTATCGGCTATATGTTTCTGCAGGCGGCCCTGCAGTCCAACCCGCAGCAGGCCGGGGGCAGCAGCGATGCCTTTCAGTTTATCGAGAACTCCACGTACGGCTCTATTATACTTGGGGCGGTAGCCCTGGGGCTGATCTGCTACGGCGTTTTTATGTTTATGCGCGCCAAGTACCAGCCGATCTACACCACCTCCGGCGCCTCCTAGAAGGGCCGCCATTCCAGCGTATACAGAACAGTTATATACATTCCATTTCTTTGCAGTGCGCTACCCCAGGAACATCCCACTCGGCAGGTTAATCCTGGGGTAGCGCACTGCACCTTTAGTACAGAATATACCCTACTACCTAGTATTACCGCTCTCTTCCCTGTCCTCTCAACATAGCACCTATAACACAAGCCGCAGGAGCTACTCCTGTCAACATCCTCAGCCCACCACTGCATAAAAACAAGCCAAAGCTGGCCTTTAGAAAAACGCAAATTGCACTATAAGCACAAGAGAATATTTCCCATATAAGGAAATAATAAAAACATAGCGTAATAATAGATTAAGTTTAGTTACTTAAAGCTACATTTGCTATAGGCTCCCGGAGCTTGTGAAATTATACTTTTTGCATAACCGAAACTTATTATCTTTATAGAGGCACAGCATCAGCTTGTAAACAAACTAAATGAAAAATTCGCCCTTTAAAATCTTTATCCTGGACGATGATGTGTGGTACAGTGAACTGTTAGAGTACCACCTTTCCCTAAACCCAGACTACGAGCTTAAGAAATTCCACTCAGCGAAAGATTGCCTGAGCAATATGCACCAACGCCCGAACGTGGTGACGCTGGACTACTCCTTGCCAGACAAAAACGGTGCGGAGGTGCTGAAGAAAATCAAGGAGCTGAACCCGGACACCCAGGTGGTGGTGATCTCCGGGCAGGAGGATGTGGCCACTGCCGTAGACCTGCTCAAGAAAGGCGCCTACGACTACATCGTGAAAGACGAGGACACGCCGGAGCGCCTTTGGAACACCATCAACAAGATTCGCGAGAACGTTTCGCTCCGGGAGGAGATAGACCAACTGCGGGAGGAGATTGTCCAGAAGTATGACTTCAGCAACTTCATCATCGGAAACAGCGATGCCATGAAACGTGTTTTCGTTATGATGGACAAGGCCGCCAAAACCAACATCACCGTTTCCATAAACGGCGAGACAGGAACAGGCAAGGAACTTGTTGCCAAAGCCATACATTACAACGGCCCGAAGAACAAGAAGCCTTACGTGGCCGTGAACGTAGCTGCCATCCCCCGGGAGCTTATCGAAAGCGAGCTGTTCGGGCACGAAAAAGGCGCCTTCACCGGTGCCGTTTCGCGCAGGCTGGGCAAGTTCGAAGAGGCAAACAAAGGCACCATCTTTCTCGATGAGATTGGGGAGCTGGACATCAGCCTGCAGGCCAAGCTCCTGCGCGTGCTGCAGGAAAAGGAGATCACCCGCGTAGGCGGCAACACCGTGGTACCGATCGATACCCGCATTATAGTGGCCACGCACAAGAACCTGGCGGATGAGGTGAAGAAAGGCAACTTCCGGGAAGACCTTTACTACCGCCTGCTCGGCCTACCGATTGAGCTCCCTCCCCTGCGTGACCGGGGTGCTGACATCCTGGTGCTGGCGAAGTTCTTTATGGACGCTTTCGCTAAAGAGAACGGCATGGGCCGAAAAACGCTCTCGGCCGAGGCGCAGGAGAAACTGCTCGCACACCCGTACCCGGGCAACGTGCGCGAGTTGAGAGCGGTGGTGGAACTGGCAGTGGTGATGGCCGACGATGACGAGATAAAGGCCAACGACGTTAACCTGGCGGCAAACAACAACGAGAAGGACTTCCTTGCCACGGAGCGTAGCCTGCGGGAGTATACCACCGACATCATCCAGCGCTTCCTGAACAAGTATGACAACAACGTGCTGCTGGTGGCCGACAAGCTGGACATCGGCAAGTCTACTATTTACCGCATGATACAGAACAAGGAACTGACAACCAACTGATCCTCTCTTACGAGGATAGCTATCCAAATAGCGCCTACTTCGCACATAGGCGCTATTTGTGCAACTGAAAGGGCAGGCTGCCCCGCACATGCCCGAGTACATTTATATTTTTTACGGCTACAATTACACGCGGCCGACAAGCGAGATCGCGTGCACCGGAAAGGTTTTTCTGCATGAAAAGCAGTACATTGCCGGTGCAATTCATACTATATGGCTATAGTACATACACGAGAAGAACTGCATGACCTGCTAAAGACTGAACGCGAAGCCCGCCTGGCTGCTGAAAAGCAGGCCGAGGCGCACCTTCGCGAGCTGGAGGCGTTGCGAAAAGCGAAAGAGGCACCGGCGATCACCTATGTGCAGAACTGGCTACTCAACAACCTGAAGTACGCGGCCGTTGTCACGGACAGCGCCGGCAACATCATGTCTATCAATGATGAGTTTGTAAAGCTGTTCTTACTGCCAGCGCCGCAGGAAGCATACATTGGAACACCACTCGAGGAGCTGGAGAAACAGACACTCCTCTCCCACCTGATACCGCACCGTGAGGCCCTGGCCAACGGCAACCTGTACGACGATGCCACCCTGCCTGATGGCACCGTAGTGGAGCGCGAAAACATGCCACTGTCAGACGGGTCGAACCACTGCGGCACGGCCTGGTTTTACCGCGATGTTACTACAAGGCGCCAGCGCCTCCGCAAGATGGAGCTGCAGTCTGAGCTGCAGGAGGAATATCCTAACCCGGTGCTTCGGTTAAGCTTCCAGGGCGAAATCCTCTTCGGCAATATTGCCGGCCATGATTTTCTGCAGGAAGTTGCAGAGCGCAGGCAGGCACTCCAACGCCTGCTGCTGCTACACATCAACCACCTGAAGATAGAGGAGCATTCCAAACCGGCCTCCTTCGAGAGCTACATTGCCAAGCGATTCTACTATATCCTGATCATCCCGATACCGGACAAGGGGTACTTTAACCTCTACATGACGGACGTTACGGAGCGCCGCAAGGCGGAGGATGCGCTGAAGGATAGCCAGAACTTCGTCAGGAACATTGCCCGCACGATTCCGAACATCATCTATATCTATGACCTGGAGGAAAACTCCTGCATCTACCTGAATGAGCAGGTACAGAACCTGCTGGAGTTTAGCCAGGAAGAGATAGAGGCGTTTGGCCGACGCGTGCTTTCTTCGCTTATAATGCCGGAAGAGCGATACAAGCTGCGCCAGCACGCCCTGCGGATGGCACAGGCCAAGGATGGAGAAATCCAGGAAGTAGAGTACCTCATCCGCTCCAAAAGCGGGCAGGTAAAAAACCTCTTCTGCCGCGAGAGTGTGTTTAAGCGCAAAGAAAACGGCCAGGTAAAGCAAATTATCGGTTCGGCGGAGGATGTAACCAAGGTACGCGAGCAAAGCATGGAGCTGCGGCGCCAGAAGGAGTTTTACGAGTCCATCCTCAACCACATCCCTTCCGATGTGGCCGTGTATAACCGCGACCTGCAGTACCTGTTCCTTAACCCGGCTGCCGTTGCAGATCCTGAGCTGCGCCAGTGGATAATCGGGAAGACAAACGAAGACTACAGCCGCCTGCGCGGAGTACCGCCCGAGCGCATGGAGCACCGCGGAAGGCACTTGCGGCGTGTGCTGGAAGAGAAAAAACGTATCGAATTTGAGGAAAAACTACAAACGAAGAACGGTGACTACACCTACCACATCCGCAGGCTGAACCCGGTCCTGAACAAGGAGGGCGAGGTAGAGCTGGTGATCGCCCACGGCCTTACCATCACAGACCTTCGCCGGGCGCAGGAGGAGATTATGGCCAGCGAGTCGAAGAACCGCGCCATACTTGCCGCTATTCCGGACCTGATGTTCATCATTAACGAGGAAGGAAACTACCTCGACATGAAGAACGTGGACCAGAAACACCTCCTGATCCCTAAGAATGATGTGATCGGCAACAACATCTACAACATACTGCCGGAAGCGCTTGCCTCTAAAATAATGGGGCTTTTGGTGCATGTGATTAAAACAGGCTCTTACGAACGAATCAACTATGACCTGGAGCTACCAGAAGGGCTCAGGCACTACGAAGGGCGAATCCTGAAGTACAGCGACAACGAAGTACTGGGCATTATACGCGACGTAACCGAGGAGAAAAAGGCGGCGAAGGAAGTAGAAGAGAAAAACGAGTTTATCAGGCAGGTGCTCAATGCCAGCCCAAGCCTGATTTATGTGAAGGACGGCGAAGGCAGGTTTGTGCTGGCGAACCAGGAGTTCGCCAAGCTGTTCGACATGCCGCTGCAGGACCTGATCGGATCCAGTGGTTTAGACATTCACCAGCAAACAAACGAAGCCGAGTTTTACCTGAAGGTAGACCAGCAGGTGATTGAGGAGAACCGGGAAATAAAGCTCCTGGAGCGCCACACCACCAAAAGCGGGGAAACACTGTGGTTTAACACCACGAAGAAGCCGATCGTCACCAGCGATGGGCAAACCCATGTGCTGGGCATCTCCACCAACGTGACGGAGCAGCGCCTGGCTAACAAGCGCCTGCAGAACAGCGAGGAGCTGCACCGCCTGCTCTCTGAGAACTCCAAGGACATGGTAAGCCTCCACAACCTGGACGGCAGCTATATTTATGTATCCAAGGCCGCCGAGGAAATGCTGGGCTATACCCAGGCAGAGCTCCTGCTGATGCACCCGCGTGAGATCGTGCACCCCGATGACTTAGGGCAGGTACACGAGCAAGGCTATATGGAGGCCCTGGAGCACTGCCAAAACACCACAGTGCAATACCGCATGCTGCGCCGCGACGGCTCCGTGCTTTGGGTAGAGACAAGTATAAAACCAATTCAGGACGCAGCCCAGCAGGTAACAAAGCTGCAGGCTGCCACCCGCGACATCTCGGATCGCCGCAAGGCCAACGAGGCGCTGAAGAGAAGTGAGAAGAAGTACCGCGACCTGATTAACTACAGCCAGGCCTTTATCTGTACCCACGACCTGGAGGGCACGATACAGTCGGTGAACCCCTACCTGCTCAACATGCTGGGCTACGAGATGGAGGAAATGATCGGTTACAACCTGATTGACTTCTTCCCGAAAGACGACAGGGCGAGCTTCTACCTGTACCTAAAGCAGTTTGAGGAGAAAAGCGTTGTGGACGGTGTGCTTACTATCCTGAACAAGGAGCACGAAGAGCGTTACCTCTACTACCAGAACTACAAGGTGGAAGAGCCGAACATGGCTCCTTACATCATTGCCATCGCGCAGGACATAACGGACCGCATGCGCACCGAGCAGCAGCTCATGAAGGCCAAAGAGGCCGCCGAGGAGTCTGCCCGCGTGAAGGAGAACTTCCTGGCGAACATGAGCCATGAGATCCGCACCCCAATGAACGGTATACTTGGCATGGCCGGCCTGCTCCGAAAAACAGAGCTGAACGAGGTACAGCTGAATTACCTTAACATCATACGCCAGTCGGCCGACAACCTGCTGGTCGTTATCAACGACATCCTGGATATTGCTAAAATTGAGGCCGGCAAGCTGGACCTGGAGGAGATACCGTTTAGCCTTACCGAGGCCGTGCAGTCTGCCTTCCAGACCTTTATTTATAAGGCGGAGGAAAAGGAGATCGGCTACATACTTGAGCCTGTAGAACTGGAGCACACCATGGTGGTAGGCGACCCTTACCGCCTGAACCAGGTGCTGCTGAACCTGCTCAACAACGCTATCAAGTTTACCGACGAGGGAAGCATCAGGCTAAGCTGCCAGGTGCTAGAGGAGAGCGATGCGGAGCTTACGGTACAGTTTACCGTGGCCGACACGGGTATTGGTATTCCAAAATCCAAGATGGAGTACATCTTTGAAGGCTTTACACAGGCCTACTCCAGCACAACCCGCAAGTATGGCGGCACCGGCCTGGGCCTCAACATCTGTAAAAACCTCATTGAGATGCAGCACGGGCGCATCTGGGTTGAGAGCGAGGAAGACAGCGGAAGCGCCTTTAACTTTGTGCTCACGTACCGCAAATCAAAGGCGGCTGAATCGGAGGCTTATGAGGAGGCGATAGACTTTGGCAGCCTTGGCACGATTGATGTGCTCCTGGCTGAGGACAATGAAGTGAACATCTTCCTGGCGCAGTCTATTCTGGAGGGTTGGGGCGCACGAGTGGACGTAGCCTATAACGGGCGCGAAGCCGTGGAGCTGGCCGAGCAGAAGCTGTACGATGTGGTGCTGATGGACATACAGATGCCTGAGCTGAGCGGCATCGACGCCACGCACTTTATCCGGTGCTTGGCGGATACGGCCAAAGCAAGCGTGCCGATCATCGCCCTAACGGCCAATGCGCTGAAAGGAGACGCGGAGAAGTACATTGCCGCCGGCATGAACGACTACATCTCCAAGCCGTTTGAGGAAGAGAAACTATTCATGAAGATAGCTGCTAACCTGCCACAAAGGCGGCCGCAGGTATCGGGAACGAAGTTTTTACAAGATAAACATATCATGCAAGAAATTGTAAATGAGCCACTCTACGACCTGGCCATGCTTCAGAAAATGTCGAGAGGAAACGAAGCTTTTATAAAGCGCACCAAGCAGCTGTTTATTGAAACCGTGCCTGTAACGGTGGCAGATATGCAGGAGAAACGCGACCAGGCAGACTGGACGGGTGTAAGCGCCGCAGCACACAAGCTTAAGTCCACCATCGACACCATGCGCATCGAGAAGCTCAAAGATGTGGTCAGGGAGATAGAAAGCGGGGCTAAGGCACAGGAAGACCTGGAGGCTGTTCAGCAGAATATCGAACTGCTATCCCACGTTATGGGCCAGGTAGTGGCACAGCTGCAGGCAAGCCTGAACTAGCAAGAATATACCGGATTACCAAAAAAGGCCTCTGTTCCAATTATAGGAACGGAGGCCTTTTTGTTTCCTATCGTTGGAACAACACCTTCATCTCTCTATATATAAATAGTTGAAAAACAGCTTTAAAACCACATAATGAGAAAAAAAATGGCTCTGGCACAAGATTGGACTTATAGAAAGCATAATAGCTTACAATTAAACGCTTACCATGAAAAAGTCCCTGCTTACCTTCGCCCTTCTGATATACAGCCTTACATCCATCTACGCCCAGTCTCTGATCTGTGAATTCGACTGGAACGACATGGCAAAGGGCGCTCAAGCGGCAAAGTTCGGCAAAGCAGCCAAGCAAAAGGGACTTCAGACTGGCGTAGTAGCAGGAGGCGCCGACCAAACAACTGGCCTGGGCATTCTGAAGCTGAACAACTCAGGCAAAGAAACTGCCCCGATAGACTTCGTGCTGGAGGGTGCCGACTTTAACGTGGATGGCCTGGAAGTAGCCATGCAGTTTAACGCCTACAACACCACGGGTAACGGGGAGCTCTTCGCCAGGCTACACCGCAACACCAGCAAAGAGCCAGTGTTTCGCCTTGGCATCCGCAACTTCAAGCTGCAGGCGCGCTTTACGCTGGCTAACGGCGAGGTGGTGGAGCTGCAAAGCATGAAGCCTGTCTCTACAGAGAACCGCCTTACCTTTTACAGTTTCCGCTACACTCCGGAAACGGGAGAGGCTGAAGTATATATCGGCACTGAACTAGTGGCTTACTATGTGGTGGAGGAGAAAAACGTGCCGATGGACTGGACTGCAGCAGGTGACGCCGTGATTGGCTACAACCTGAGCCTGGTAAACAGCAAGAAGAAGCGCACGAAGGCAAAGCCGAGCGCAGTTGCCACCTTCGATAACTTTAGCGTCTCCTCCATCGAAAGCGAACAAATCATCACACCGTTGCCAGTTGAGTTTGTAGAAGTGAACGCGAAGGCAAAGGGAAAGCAGGCAGAGCTAAGCTGGGCCACAGCATCGGAGACGAACAACGCTTACTTTGCCATCGAGCGCAGCCATAACGGTGTGCATTTTGAGGAGATTGCCCGTGTGAAGGGCGCAGGCAACAGCATGCGCCTGCTAAGCTACAACTTTACAGACAACGCGCCCCTGGCCGGCACCGCCTACTACCGCATTAAGCAGGTGGATACCGACGGCAGCAGCGAGACCTCCAAAGTAATGGCCATCACAACGGAAGCAGCTATGGCCACCGAGATGCAGGTGTACCCCACCCTGGTGCAGGGCCAGGCGGTAAACCTGAAGCTGAACGGTGCCACTACCGGACAGGCGGAGCTAAGCATCCTTTCCTTCGGCGGCAACGTGGTTCGTACCAAGACAATTGATGTGGCAGAAGCCGCTGCAGGCACACAGGTGCTGGAGAACGGAGAGCTGAGCAAGGGCGCTTACATTGTCATGCTGACGCACAACGGCGAGACCTTCCGCAAAAAGCTCATCGTGCGCTAATATACTTTTCCTGCTTTCTTTACTGGCCCTTGCCGCACCGCGTCGGCAAGGGCCTTTGCTTTTACCGCCTTTTAGAAACCTAAGCGCTGGATTTCGTATCTTGATGAACACCACCATCTATACCGATACGACACCATGCAGCACCACAAGCTTACAGACCTCCCCCACCTTACCCAACTGCGCCATACATTGCACCGGCACCCGGAGCTCTCAGGCTCCGAAACAGACACGGCCAGGCGGCTGGAGGCGCACATGCAAGCCTATAGCCCTGATCAACTGTACACGAACCTCGGCGGCACGGGGCTTGCGGCTGTTTTTAACGGCATTGAGCCGGACGGGCCAACGGTACTTTTTCGGGCGGAGCTGGACGCGCTGCCCATTACAGAGGCAAACGAGGACCTGCACTACAAGTCTGAGGCAGAGGGCGTCAGCCACAAGTGCGGCCACGACGGGCACATGGCGATACTAAGCGCACTTGGCAGCCTGTTGCACCAGCGGCGGCCCGCGCGGGGCAAGGTGGTACTGCTCTACCAACCCGCCGAGGAAACCGGGGCGGGCGCATGGGCTGTCTTGCAGGACCAGCGCTTTGAGCAGGAGATAAAGCCCGACTATGTGTTTGCCCTCCATAACCTGCCCGGCAAGCCAAAGCACCAGGTGGTGGTACGCGAAGGTGTTTTTGCAGCGGCATCTACCGGTATGGTTGTGGAGCTCCACGGAAAGTCGTCGCATGCTGCAGAACCCGAGAACGGGGTTAACCCCGGCCAGGCGATGGCAGAGATTATCCTGGCCTTTAACCAGATTGTCCGGGACAAGGCGCAGTTTCAGGACCTGACACTTCTAACGGTGATTCATGCGCGGCTGGGCGAAGTAGCTTTCGGCACCAACCCTGGCTATGCAACGGTAATGGCCACCCTCCGCTCCTACCAGCCAGCCGATCTCCAGAAACTAAAGGAACTGACACAGCAGCATGTGCAGGAAATTGCTGACAGGCACAGCCTCCGCCACACCATCCGCTTCGTGGAGGAGTTCCCGGCCACGGTAAACCATAGCCGGGAGGTGCAGCTGGTGCGTCAGGCTGCCGCCCAGCTGGAACTAGACGTGCAGGAAGCCGTACACCCCTTCAGGTGGTCGGAAGACTTTGGCCACTTCACTGCCAGGTATAAAGGCGCTTTTTTCGGCCTTGGCTCCGGTGAAACACAGCCACAGCTTCACCACTCCAACTATGATTTCCCGGATGAGCTTATTCCGACAGGGGCCTCTTTATTCTACGGCATTGCAAACGAAATCCTGAACAAATAACCTGTTATGTTTCACAGCTCTTATATAGAGATAAGTAAATCAGCACTTCAAAACAACATCGACTTTCTAAAGCAGGAAATAGGCCCCCATGTCCAGTTCTCCTCCGTGATCAAAGGAAACGCTTACGGCCACGGCATTGAGCAGTTTGCCCCCACAGCACAGGAGTGCGGGGTGGATCATTTCTCTGTCTTCAGTGCCGATGAGGCACAGCGCCTGCTGCAGACACTTCCAAGGAAAGCCACCATCATGATTATGGGCTACCTGGATAATCCGGAGCTGGAATGGGCAATCCAAAACGACATCGAGTTCTTTGTGTTTGAGCTTGACCGGCTTATTGCCGCAGCCGACATAGCAAAAAAGTTCGGCAAGCGCGCCAAAGTACACCTGGAGCTGGAAACAGGCATGAACCGCACCGGCTTTGATAAGTCTGCCCTGGAACACGCCATATCTACACTGGATGACTGCCGGGAGCATGTGGAACTGCAGGGAGTGTGCACACATTTTGCCGGTGCCGAGAGCCTGCAGAACCACGAGCGGATACTGGACCAGCAGCGAAACTATCAAGAACAGCTGGCACACCTCCAATCGAGCGGCCATACGCCAAGGCAAAGGCACACCGCCTGCTCGGCAGCCATGGTGACTTACCCGGAAACACACCTGGACATGGTGCGCATCGGCATTATGCAGTACGGTTTCTGGCCAAGCCCTGAAACGTACCGCCAGTATATTGGCCAGCACATGGACAAGAAAGACCCGCTGCGCCGCCTGATCAACTGGAAGAGCCGCGTTATGAGCCTTAAAAGCGTTCCGAAAGGTGAGTATGTTGGGTACGGCAACTCCTATCAGGCCCCGCTCGACATGGTGCTGGCGGTGGTACCGGTCGGTTACGCCTGGGGCTACAGCCGGGCTCTGAGCAACCAGGGCCAAGTGCTGATAAAAGGTGTGCGGGCAGGCGTGGTTGGGATTGTGAACATGAACGTGATGATGGTGGATGTAACCAACATCCCCGACGTACAGAAAAACGATGAGGTGGTGCTGCTAGGCATACAGGGAGATGAAAGTATAACCGTTGCCTCTTTTGGGGAGCTGAGCACACAGCTAAACTATGAGCTACTCACGCGCCTCCCGTCTAACATACCACGCTATGTGATAGATTAGTAGCCATACTTGCTCAAACCGCTGGTTTACTTCCTGGCTTTGCTCTTTAAGCCCATACTGGAGAGAAACCCGCTGGCCAGGCAGTCTTTCCAGTAACTGAACATGGAGCTGTGAGGGTTTCGGGTCACGGTGATGTTGCCAACGCGCGGGGCCTCGCCGTTCATGGGGTTACTGTCTTTGATAGCCACCCAATCGGCCACTTCCGAGATCACTTCTTTCCCCAACCCCTGCTTTCCTCCTGCTCCTTTGGTTAGCATTTCCACATCCAGGTTACTGTAGATGACAGTCATTTTTCCGTTTGCGCTGTCATTCGTTAGTTCAGCGCTAAACTCTCCGCTGCTGATGT
Organism: Pontibacter actiniarum; assembly: GCF_003585765.1. Classification (NCBI taxonomy): domain Bacteria; kingdom Pseudomonadati; phylum Bacteroidota; class Cytophagia; order Cytophagales; family Hymenobacteraceae; genus Pontibacter; species Pontibacter actiniarum. The sequence continues at coordinate 1,186,077 of NZ_CP021235.1, read as the reverse complement.
AGCCGCTCTCCACGCGCACAAAGGAAGTCGGCACCAGTATGGCATTCAGCATCTCGGGGTTTGTTTCCCCAAAGCTGCCACGCAGGGTGTGGTACCCGTTCTTGTGCAGCAAAGGCAGTCGGAACGTGACGTGCAGTTGCGCCTTCCCCATCACCCTTGTTGAAGCCTCCAGCACCGTGGGGTTCTGTATGGAGGTCTGTTCCGGCATATTGGTCAGGTTTGAGAAGGTGGCATTCAGGGAGGCAAAGGTGATGTGGCCGGGTGTTTGGGCTTCAGGCACTTTTTCCGCATAGCGGATGTAGCCGCTCCTTATCGCCACCGTATCAAGTAGGAAAGCTTCCTTTACCCGTTGCGCGAGGTCATGCGGCAGCGGCTTTTTGCTCTTCTCGAGCGTTTTCTGCTGCACTTCAAACACCTCCAGTCTGGGCTCCTCCAGGAGCACACGCTGTGCTATGTAGCTGTTGTGCAGGGCGTGTGCGTTAACGTCTATCCCCTCAACCCGAAGCAGTTTTGCCTTGAACTTGTGGGACGAAGTTGGCTTCCCCTTTGCCGTGCCCACTTCGCTAAGGGGGAAAAGCGGGTCCAGCACCAACTGCTTTGCCAGCAGTTCCTGCTTGTTTGCGTCCACTAACAGCGTGTCGACCATAAACCGGTATTTACCACCCGGCAAGAAGTACATGGCTTTTGAGGCCTCTAACACCATCTGCTTTGCATAGTAGGCCCTGTCGGGCGCGTAGTAGGCCTGGCTGTCAAGCTTTATATCATCTACTGTAAGGTTAAATTTCTTAAGTGAAAAGAGGAAACCCTCTGTCTGGGGTGACTCCCGGTAGCGCAGATTGGCGTTGTCTACCGCTATCTTGCCAATGTGCAGCTGCTGCATGAAGCCCTTTACGGTCTCATGCAGGGGCTTACGCTCTTCTGTCGTGTCTTTCCGCATCAGGGTCATGAGCAACTTTGGGTCCTGCAGGCGCAACTGCTCCACATCCACATTACTCCCAAAAAGCGTCCCCAAAAGGTTTACCCCTTGCAGTTGAATGGCATGTGCCCGCAGGTCCAGCAACGTGCCGGCGGTTTTAGCGCCCTGCTGCTGCAGTTGCTGCCACCGCTCATAGTCTGGCTGCAAAGACAGGCTGTCTACCGAAACACTTCCGATAAAGGGAGACACCTCCAGCCCATGCAGGTTGAGCCGGTAAACGCCATCAGACTGCTCCTGCACCATTCGCTCGAGTTTCCCCTGCATCCAGTTGGTAAAGAAGAACAGCCCCACGAAAAGTAAGACTGCCAAGCCAAATACCCATGCTCCTACCGTGAGCCAGCGCTTTGCTTTCCTGTTCGTATTATTTCGTTGTGACACGCAAGAGTTGTTATATTCAGCAGTGCTTACGTGCATTTGCCCGCGGCCGCTAACAATAATGCGCTGGGGTAAACATTTTGTTTATATATTTATGTAGAATGATGTGCACCGGCTTGCCATCCGTATCAGGCGCCGGAGAGCAACCAAAGCACATCAGCAGTATAAACACCACAAGACCAGCAAAACTATGACCTCTCCCAAATGGTTGGACCGCATCCTCTATCCGTTCCAGCACCACCAGATGCAGGCAACGCACGGCAGCCTGCATTATGTAGACGAAGGTACTGGTGCCCCGATTGTATTCGTACACGGCACTCCAACATGGTCATTTTTATGGCGGCAGCAGATAAAGTCGCTTAGCAGGAAGTTTCGCTGTGTTGCCCCAGACCACCTGGGCTTTGGCTTGTCTGATGCACCTACAGATTTTGATTACAGCCCTGAGGCACATGCTGATAACCTGGAGCAGCTTATCGATCACTTACAGTTAAAGAATATAACTCTCGTTGTACATGACTTTGGCGGCCCGATAGGCTTGCGCTATGCACTACGCCACCCGGAGAATGTGAAGAACCTGGTTATACTAAACACCTGGATGTGGAGCCTGGAAGAGGAGAAGTCTATGATGAAGATCAGCCGTTTTATGGCTGGTGGTGTAGGTCGGTTTTTATACTTGCAGCTTGGCTTTTCGGCACGTATGCTGTTGCCGCAGGGCTACCATGAGAAGAAGCACCTTACCAAAGATATCCGGCAACATTATCAGAAGCCGCTCTCCTCCTCTACCAACCGTCTGGGTACCTGGTCATTTGCTAAAGCCTTGCACGAGGCGAATCCATACTTTGCAGAGTTGTGGGAGCAGCATGAGAAACTACACAGCATAAACAAGCTTATACTTTGGGGTGAGAAGGACAAGCTGCTTCCGATTCATTTTTTGGATAAATGGGAGCGGGCTTTCCCGGAGGCACAGGTAAAGAGATTGAAGGCAGGGCATTTTCTGCAGGAGGAAAAAGGAGGCGAAGTGGCAGAGGCTATCAGCACCTTTGTAGCACAGCAGTAAAAGTAAAGCAGCCACAAGTTTACACTTATGGCTGCTTTACTTAATCAAATAACTCTTTACTTCTTGTGGCGTTCCTGCAGTACGGCTACCACATCTTTCAGTTCAAGGCCTGTGGCAGATAACAGCACCAGCAGGTGATACAGCAGATCGGCAGCCTCGCCTTTCATGGTATCCAGTTTACCGGCTACGGCATCTATCACCGTTTCTACGGCTTCCTCCCCTACCTTCTGCGCAATTTTATTCACGCCTTTGCTGTACAGGAAGTTGGTATAGGAGCCCTCTACCGGATTCGTTTTACGCTCTTGTATAACGCCTTCCAGCTGCGCAATAAAACGTATGGCTGCAACGCGATTAGAACTTTCTTCCTCACCAAAGCAGCTGGTTGACCCTGTGTGGCAGGTAGGGCCATTTGGTTTTACTTTGATTAATAAGGAGTCATTGTCGCAGTCGCGGGCAATACTAACCACTTCTAAGGTATTGCCAGAGGTTTCTCCTTTGGTCCAGAGGCGGTTTTTAGAGCGAGAGAAAAATGTTACCAGCCCTTCCTGCCTTGTTTTGTCAAGCGCTTCTTGGCTCATGTAGCCAAGCATCAGCACCTGACCTGTTAAATTATCCTGTATCACGGCTGGCACCAGGCCACCTGCTTTTTCAAAATCTAATTCCACTTTGTGATAGTTATGAGTTAAGAGTTATAAGCTATGAGTTGTAAAATCACTCAGTCACCCAATCACTCATTAAAATTATATGCGTACCGCTATGCCTTGCTCTTTTAAATATGACTTAAGTTCAGGCACTCCCAGCTCCCGGAAGTGAAAGAGGCTGGCAGCGAGAGCAGCATCAGCATGAGAAATGTTAAAAGCCTCGGCAAAGTGCTTCATGCTGCCGGCACCACCAGAGGCGATAACGGGCACAGACACAGCTTGCGCTACTTCACCTGTAATATCCAGTGCAAAACCAGCCTTGGTGCCATCGTTGTTCATACTTGTGAGCAGAATCTCACCGGCACCTAAGTCAGTTACTTTTTTAGCCCAATCTATGGTAGCGTGTTCAGTTTCTACGGTTCCGGCTCTGGTGTATACTTTCCAGCCCGTTTCCTCGCGGTACTTTGTGTCGATAGCCACCGTGACGCACTGGCTACCAAAATGCTTTGCCAGCTCCTGTACCAGTTGCGGATTTTTAATGGCAGACGAGTTGACAGAAACTTTATCGGCGCCGGCATGCAGTAGCACCTCTACATCGGCCACGGCACCAATGCCACCACCCACGGTAAACGGAATATCAATGTGGCGGGCAATGTCACGCACCAGTGCTGCAAAAGTTTTACGTTCCTCATTAGTTGCAGTGATGTCCAGAAAAACCAGCTCGTCGGCCCCCTGCTCAGCATACCACTTGGCCAATTCCACGGGATCACCGGCATCACGGATGTTCTCGAACTGCACTCCTTTTACCGTACGGCCGTTTTTGATGTCCAGGCAGGGAATTATTCTTTTTGTTAACATAAGAATCGCACTAGATCTTTTAGTTCAATGGTGCCTTCGTAAATGGCCTTGCCAATAATAGCACCTTTTACACCTATCTCCTGCAGCTGCTCCAGGTCTTCTACCGTCGTAACGCCACCACTGGCTATTACCTCTGCTTCCGGCTGTGTGAGCTTCAGGTGGCGGTAGGTGCTGGTGGATGGGCCTTGCAGTTTGCCGTCTTTGCTAACATCGGTGCAGATAAACAGCTTGGCTCCTGTTTGCACATAGCCGGAGATAAAGTCCTGCAGTGGGTACTTGCTCTCTTCGGTCCAGGCGCTGATAGCAATGTTAGTTCCTTTGAAATCTGCGCCGATAAAAATTTTATCTGCGCCATACTTTAACAGCCAATTCTTCACCGTTTCCGGTTCACGCACGGCTATACTTCCAGCTGTTATTTGCGCTGCCCCGGCATCAAATGCCTGCTTCACCGCCTCATCAGACTGTAAACCGCCACCGAAGTCGATGGTCAGGTTTGTGTTGGCAGCTATACTTTCCAGCACATGCAGGTTTACCGGCTTGCGGGCACGAGCGCCATCCAGGTCAACTAAGTGCAGGCGCTTTATGCCATTGGCTTCAAATCGCTTGGCTACCTCTAATGGGTTGCTGTCGTAGGTGGTTTGCTGGGCGAAATCGCCCTCGGTAAGGCGCACGCATTGGCCACCGATTAGGTCTATAGCAGGTATAATTTCCATCATATGGCTAAGAAGTTCTTAAGGATTTGAGCACCGGCAGGTCCGCTTTTCTCTGGGTGAAACTGCGCTGCATAAAAGTTTTTGTATTGTAGAGCAGCTGAAAAAGGCTCTGGGTAAGATGTTTGCGCGATAGTATACTCGCTTTGCGGCACATAGTAGCTGTGCACATAGTATACGTACTCCTGCTCCTGCAGCCCCTCAAAAAGCGGTGACTGCAGCTGCTCCAACTGATTCCAGCCCATGTGCGGCACTTTCAAATCTGTCTGGAAGCGCTTTACCTGCAGCGGAATAATGTTTAGTAAATCGGTGTCGCCTTCTTCTGAGTGCTGGCAGAGCAGCTGCATACCCAGGCATACACCAAAGAAAGGCTGCTCCAGCGTTGGCAAAAGCTTGTCCAAGTTGCGCGACTTTAGCTGCGCCATGGCAGACGAAGCCTCGCCTACTCCCGGGAAAATCACTTTGTCAGCCGACTTAATAGTCTCGAAGTCGCTGCTTAGTGTCGCCTGCACGCCCAAACGTTCCAGCGCAAACAGCACCGACTGCACGTTTCCGGCTTTATAATCAACTATAACTAAGTTCATCTTATTCAATTATGAATTAGAAATTAAAAATTATGAATGAGAGGTTCTCTCAGCCGCTTCTTTATTCTTATCCTGTTCATCTCTGCATCCCGTAAATTCTGATCAGAAACAAAAAAGCCTGACTCTATTCGGAGTCAGGCTTTTGGATATATCTTTCTATACTATTAGCAAATCCATAGGCAGGCGGCTCCGAAACTGATGCTTCGTGCGTGATGATGGTGCATATGAGCCATTGTGCCTTTCATGTATTGCAAATATATACGTTCTAAAGTATAAAGTGTAGCAGAAAGCGAAAAAGTTTTCTGTACAAATATCCGCCATACTTACAGCAATGTGCCACGAAGTATACTTGCCGCGATAGTGAAATAGATAATCAGACCTGTTACGTCTACCAGTGTGGCTACAAAAGGTGCCGATGAGGTAGCAGGATCAAGACGCAGCTTCTGCAGCAGGAACGGAATCATAGAGCCTGACAATGTTCCCCACAGCACAATTCCTATCAGCGAGAAGCCAACCGTAAGCCCAATTAGAAACGCATGTTCCCCATAATCATAGAACCCAGCCTGTTGCCACACCAGTATCCGCAGAAAACCAACCGAACCAAGTATAAGCCCCAGCAGCAAGCCCGAAAGCACTTCTTTGCGCATTACGTACCACCAGTCTTTGATGCCGAGCTCTTTAATGGCCATGGCACGTACAATTAGTGTGGCTGCCTGGGAGCCGGAGTTACCGCCGCTGGAAATGATGAGCGGAATGAACAGCGCCAGCACCACCGCCTGCGCAATCTCCTCTTCAAAGAAGCCCATAGCCGAGGCGGTCAGCATCTCGCCCAGGAAAAGGATGAGCAAGACACTTGCGCGCTTCCGAACCAGTGTCATGAGCGGCGTTTCTGTATAAGAAAGCTCCAGCGCCTCCAGACCACCAAACTTCTGAATATCCTCTGTATCGCGTCGTTCTATCTCGTCGAAGATATCATCGAAGGTCACAATACCCACCAGCACGCCACTCTCGGACACAACAGGCATAACGGCGCGGTCATACTTGTTAAACTGCTCAATGGCCTCGTCTCGGTTCATGGTGGTCGTCAGGCTAATAAACTCGTAGTCCATCAGCGACTCTATCGTTTGGTCCTCGTCAGCCATCAGCAGCCTGCCTGTCCGAATATCATCCACCAGCTTGTTTTCCTTGTCCACGATGTAAATGTGGTTCAGGGTTTCCGCTTTCTTGCCGTAGCGCTTGATGTTGCTCAGTGCCTGTTTAATTGTCCAGCCTTTTTTAGCCTGGATGTAGTAGGGCGTCATGAGGCGGGCAATGCTTTTTTCGGGGTAGCCGAGCAGGTTTAGCGCAATACTTTTCTCTTCCGCCGACAGAAAATTGATGGACTCTTTGATGAGTAGATCAGGGAAGTTCTCGAAAATCTCGGTTCTATCGTCGGGGGCCATATTTTCCAGCATGGCCGCTGTTTCGCGGGAGCCCAGTTCCTTCAGCACCTCCTCCTGCACCGTACGGTTAAAATAGGTAAACACCTCCCCCTTCATATCGCCGGGCAGCAGCAGGAAAGCCAATATCCGCTCCTTTGCATTTAGCTCGGTGATGGTTTCTGCAATATCATTCGGGTGCTTGTGGCGCAGGTCCCTTAAATTTACGTCGGTACTGGTTTGGCTCATAAGTTCGTGTTGTTGCTATAATGAAGCGCTAGTGTGCTGGTACTTCTACGGGAAAGTCTGAAATTTATTTAACCAAAACGCCTGGCTCCTTCTACAGGAACCAGGCGTTTGAAATTCAATTATTTATAGACATGCAAGCGCCAGGTCCTGAAATCACCTGGGACTACTACTCAAAGCAGAAGCTGCTGCATGTCGTTTATTCATGTATGCAAGTTAGGAAATAACGCTCACATGCCTATACTTTAAAAGCTTTCGCGCAGTTCGTACGTCTGGCGCATGCGCTGGATCATTTTTGCCGATTCCTGGAAATTTACCGTCTGCTGCGCATCGGAAAAAGCTTTTTCGGGGGTCTGGTGCGTTTCGTAGATTATTCCATCTGCCCCAGCCATCACCGCTGCCAACGACATACTTTCTACATAATCACGCAGCCCAATGCCATGCGATGGATCTACAATCACGGGCAAATGTGTTTTCTCTTTTAGCACCGGCACCGCATTTAGGTCCAGCACATTGCGGTATGCACCTTCGTAGGAACGGATACCGCGCTCGCAAAGCATGATTTTTTCGTTACCATGCGAGAAGATATATTCAGCGGCCTGCAGCAGTTCTTCCAACGTACCGGAAATACCACGTTTCAGCAATACCGGTTTCTGTGCCTCGCCTAAAGAATCGAGCAGGTTGAAGTTCTGGCTGTTTCGGGCACCTACCTGGAAAACATCCACATAGTCTATCATCTCCTCTATCTGCGACACCTGCATGACTTCCGTGATAACTTTGATGCCATTTTCACGGCAGATACGGTGGAACATCTTCAAGCCGTCCATGCCCATACCACGGAAGGCATAAGGTGAGCTACGAGGTTTAAACACACCACCGCGCATGATTTTTACATTGTTTTCCTTCAGGTGTGCCACCACACTTTCTATTTGCGACTCACTCTCAATAGAACAAGGGCCGGCCATGATGCTGAAGCTTCCTTCGCCCACCATAACCCCATCACCTAAGTCAATACGGGTAGGCTCCACGCGCCACTTACGTGAAATGAGTTTATACTCTTCCGAAACACGGTGAATATCGGCTACGCCCGGCAACTGCCCGATGTGGCGAATATCGAAATCCTTTTTGCCGATGGCTACCAGGTAATGTGCCTCCTGTGTTTTAACTTCGTTGGCTTTGTAGCCTATTTCCTTTACCTGCTTTAGAATATTCTCCTTCAGCTCAGCCGGAATTCCTTGCTGCAGTTGTATGATCATGTTAGTTCTTAATGCTTTGGATAAATGTTTTGATGTTCTGCTCCAGGCTTCCCTCCTGACCGATTGCCTTTACAAAGGCACTGCCGATGATGGCTCCGGTGGCATGGTTGCAAGCCGAGGCAAAGGTCTCTTTATCATGGATGCCGAAGCCTATCACGCCCGGATTTTGCAGTTTCATACTTGCCACACGTTGGAAGTAAGCCTGGCTCTGCTCTTCTAAGCCTAATGTTTTACCTGTGGTAGAAGCAGACGACACCATGTAAATGAAGCCGTTGGTATGACTGTCTATCTCGCGAATACGGGCCTCTGGCGTTTGTGGCGTGATGAGGAAGACTTTGCTCAGGTTATACTTTTCGAAAAGCGGCTTATACTCCTCCACATACTCGCGCAGCGGAAGGTCCGGCAGAATAATGCCGTCTATACCTACTTCGGCCGCTTTCTGGCAGAAACGCTCCACGCCATACTGCATCACTGGGTTCAGGTAGCCCATCAGCACCAGCGGTATCTGCGATTTCTGGCGGATATGCTGCAGTTGCTCGAAAAGCTTAGATATGGTCATGCCATTTTGCAATGCAACAGTGCTGCTTTGCTGAATGGTTGGCCCGTCTGCCAGCGGATCAGAGAAAGGCATACCTACCTCAATCAAGTCTACTCCATTTTTCTCCAGCTCCAGGATAATGGTTTCTGTGTCCTCCAGGTTTGGATAGCCAGCTGTAAAGTATACCGAGAGCAGCCCTTTCTGCTTCTGCTCAAAGAGGCGCTTAATTCTATTGTTCATCGAAGTGGAAGTGCTTTAGGTAGGTTGATAGATCTTTGTCGCCGCGGCCGGAAAGGTTAATAATCACAATTTCATCCGGCTTTGCTTGCAGGCGCTCTAGTACGGCCAATGCGTGCGCCGTTTCCAGTGCCGGAATGATGCCCTCTAGCCTTGTCAGCTCCAGCACCGCTTGCAGCGCTTCATCGTCGGTAGCATTCATAAATCGCGCGCGCTTGCTCTCAAAGAGGTGCGCATGCAGCGGACCAACTCCCGGATAATCCAGTCCGGCTGAGATAGAATATGGCTCCGTTACCTGCCCATCTTCTGTCTGCATCAGCAAGGTGCGGCTTCCGTGAATGACGCCATCCCTGCCAAGTATAGATGTAGCTGCCGACTCACCTGAATCGACTCCTTTGCCAGCTGCCTCTACGGCTACCAACTGCACCTCCGGTTCATCAAGGAAATGGTAAAAAGCACCTGCTGCGTTACTGCCACCACCCACACAGGCTATCACATAACTTGGTAGTTCGGTGCCTTCTTTCTCCAGCAACTGCGTACGCATCTCCTTTGAAATAATGGCTTGGAAACGGGCCACCATATCCGGGTAAGGGTGCGGACCAACTACAGAACCAATGATGTAATAGGTGTTTTCAGGATTGTTAATCCAGTCACGGATAGCCTCATTAGTAGCGTCTTTTAAAGTTTTACTTCCACTGGTAGCAGGAACTACCTTTGCCCCAAGCATCTTCATTCGCGCCACATTTGGAGCCTGCCTCTCAATATCTACCTCACCCATGTACACAATGCATTCCAGCCCCATCAAGGCGCACACGGTAGCCGTTGCCACACCATGCTGACCGGCTCCGGTTTCGGCAATGATTCGCTTTTTACCAAGGCGCTTTGCCAGCAAAACCTGCCCGATGGTGTTGTTGATTTTGTGTGCTCCTGTATGGTTCAGGTCTTCGCGCTTCAGGTATATTTTGGTGTTATACTTCTCCGAAAGGCGTGGGGCAAAGTATAACGGCGTTGGCCGCCCCACATAGTCCTTCAGCAGGTGTTGCAACTCCTCCTGAAAATCTGTTTCCTGTATAATGCGCAGGTAATTCTGGCGCAACTCTTCTACATTGGGGTACAGCATTTCGGGCACATAGGCTCCACCGAACTTGCCATAGAATCCTTTTTCGTTAACGTGATAGCTCATTTTATTTTGAGACGCTAGATTTTAGACGTTAGACACAAGACTTATGGTAATGCCTGTGTCTTGTAATTTACATACCGCAAGTTTAGCGTGAGCGTAACTTGTGGTTATACTTGATGCAAGTTTGCAACTTGCTTTCTGCGGAGCAGAAAAGAAGACATAATTAGATTTCAACCGCCAAACCTATTGAGTTACACACTCAATAGCATTTACGCTATGCTAAACCTGCGGCGGCAAATAATTTATTTGCTTCTGATCTGGCTGAATAACTCTTTAAGATCAGCTATGTTCTTCAGGCCTGGCTCCTGCTCAAAGCCGCTGTTCACATCAATCCCGTCGGGCTTTGGCCTTACCTTGTCCAGATGCTTTACATTCTCCAGGTTCAGTCCGCCGCTGAGGAAGTATGGCTTGGGCGAGAAGTAGTTTTTCAGTAGCTCCCAATCAAACGGAATGCCGTTGCCACCATACTCTTTGCCTTTGGTATCGAACAGGAAATAGTCCGTGCAGGATTCGTAGAGCAAGGTGTTTTCGAACACAAACCTATCATCTACAGAGAAAGCTTTAATCACTTCTACTCCCAGCTCTTTGGCTTCAGCACACTGCCTGGGTGTTTCGCTACCATGCAGTTGCACCGCCTCCAGTTTATACTTGGTAACTGTGGCCTGAATCTCTGTTGTAGCGGCATTCACAAATACTCCCACCTTTTTTATACTTGCTGGCAGTTCCGCCAAAAGCTCTGGTGTAATATGCCCCTCTGCTAAGCGCTTCGACTTCTCATAGAAGATAAAGCCCATGTAGTCGGGCTGTAACTCAGCCAATTGGCGGATGTTGTCTGCCTGACGCATGCCGCATACTTTGATTTTCATAACCTTAAGTTTTAGTTTAGCTAAACCAAAGAAGCAGTTTTCCTTTCAAGCAGTTGCTTATACTCTCTGATAAAGTTGGCAGCAGCTTGCTCAGGTCGGCTGTTGTGCATAAAGGTCTCTCCAATCAGAAAACCGTTGAAGCCAGCTTCTTTCAACTCAACCATTGTTTTCGGGTTGCTGATGCCACTCTCTGATATCTTGGTAACACCTGCAGGAATGTGTCTTGCTATCTCATAAGAAGCATTCACATCTGTTACAAAGTCTTTCAGGTTGCGATTGTTTACACCAACTACATTCACATCTTCTGATAATGTATTGGCCAACTCCTCTTTATCACGCACCTCCAGCAACACTTCTAAGCCAAAAGAACGTGCAAAAGCAGCCAGTTGCTTCAAGTGTGCAGGCTCCAAAGCAGCAGCAATTAAAAGTATAGCATCCGCTCCGATAGATTTCGCTTCTACTATCTGGTACTCATCTACTGTAAAATCTTTTCGCAGAATGGGGCAGTAATTATACTTACGTGCCGTCAACAGGTCCTCGTTCTTGCCGCCAAAGTAAGGTCCATCTGTTAACACAGAAAGTGCAGAGGCTCCCGCCTGCATGTAACCAATAGAAGTGCGCTCTACAGAAACATAAGGATTAATATCGCCCTTAGAAGGAGATTTACGTTTAATTTCGGCTATAATGCCAGTTTTATCCGGGCGCAGCAGGTAGCGCTCTAAGGAGATACAAGGAGTTTCGAAGTATAAGCTCTTCTCCAGCAACTTAACCGGGTATAGTTCTTTGCGCTCTGCTACTTCTTTATACTTGTTGGCAATGATTTCGTCTAGTATGTTCATGTTGCGTTTCTTTACAATGTTGATGTTTTAAAGCTTAAGCCACTACTAAGTTTTTATCCTGTATCAGGCTGTTAAATAAAGCATAAGCTTTACCTGACTCAAGTGTTTCTTTGGCTATGCTAACCGCCTCCTGCAGCTCCAGTTCCGGTCTGGCGCACTGCAAAGCCATGGCTGAATTAGCTGAAACCACGGCTGTCTGTGCTTCTGTGCCTTCTCCCTTCAGCACTTTTAGAAATATTTCTGCTGCTGACTCTATCGTGCCTCCGCCTCTAATTTGCTCTTGCTGCAACGTTGGCAGCCCCAGCGCCTGCGCATCCAGCAGCGCTTCGCGGTTATCAGAGATTACTTTGAACGGGCTGGTCAGGGAGATTTCATCATAGCCATCCAAAGTATGAAGTATAGTATAGCGGGTATCGGTTTGCTGGTACAGATAGCCATACATGCGGGCTAACTCCAGGCTGAATACGCCCACCAACTGTCGCTTCGGGAAAGCCGGATTCACCATTGGCCCCAGCATGTTAAAGAAGGTTTTTACGCCCAGGTCTTTCCGAATAGGCCCCACGCTCTTCATGGCCGGGTGAAAAAGCGGCGCATGCAAAAAGCAGATATTATACTTCTCTATACTTCGCTCCAACGCATCGGTGTCTGTGGTAAATTTAATCCCCAGCGCCTCCAGCACGTTAGAAGAACCGCAGGAGGAGGACACTCCATAATTCCCGTGCTTGGCTACAGCTACACCATTAGCCGCTACTACAAATGAAGATAGCGTAGATATGTTGAAGGTATCCTTGCCGTCACCACCCGTTCCGCAAAGGTCAATGGGGTTATAAGCGTCCAGGTCCACACGATGGCAAAGCGCCAGCAACGCATCACGGAATCCTTCCAATTCATCCACGGTGATACTGCGCATCATGAACACCGTCAGGAAGCTTGAGATCTGGCTTTGGTTATACTTTCCGCCGGCAATATTTACCAGCACCTCCCGGGCCTGCTCCTTCGTCAGCGTTTTATGTTCAAATAAGTGATTAAGTATTTCTTTCATTTCTTTTAGATGTTAGACATAAGACGTTAGATTTTAGACTTTCCTTGAGATTTAGAATCTTGTGTCTTGCTACTTGTGTCTTTTGTCCAAATTAACTATCCAGCCAATTTTTAATAATTTCTTTGCCGTGTTCTGTCAGCACTGATTCGGGGTGAAACTGAACGCCTCGCACCTTGTGCTCCTTATGACGCATAGCCATGATATGTCCTTTTTCGTCTACAGCAGTTGGCACCAGGCACTCTGGCAGTTCCTGCTCTACCAACCAGGAGTGGTAACGACCGGTACCGAACTGCTTAGGCAGGTCTTTGAACAAGGGCTCCTGCTCGCATACTACCTGCACAGGCATTGCCACGCCATGCCATACTTCGTTGCTGTTAAACAGCTTACCTCCGTATACTTCACCTATCGCCTGATGACCTAGGCAAACTCCAAACAAGTCTTTGCTAGGGCCATAAGTGCGAATAATTTCCTTTAGCAAGCCTGCTTCGTCAGGTATACCTGGGCCGGGTGAAAGCATGATTTTGTCATGTTGCCCCACCTCTTCCAGTGTCGTCTTATCGTTGCGGCGCACAGTTACCGTTGCCCCCAGCTCCTGCAGCAGGTGCACCAGGTTATAGGTAAATGAGTCGTAATTGTCGATTACCAGAACGTTCATATCAGTTGATTTCTTGGGCCAGTTGAAGGGCGCGGCGCAGCGCCATTAATTTATTGTCTACCTCCTGCAGCTCACTATCCGGGTTAGAAGCTGCCACAATGCCTGCACCTGCCTGGAAGTATAGTTTATAGTCTTTGCTCAGGAACGAGCGAATCATGATAGCGCTGTTGAAGTTACCGTTGAAGTCAAGGAAACCGATGCAGCCGCCGTAAAAGGCACGGTTAGTGGTTTCGTAACGGTCAATGAGCTGCATGGCCATGTGCTTGGGTGCTCCGGACAAGGTACCAGCTGGAAAGGTACTCGCAACCATCTGCAACGCATCCTCCTGTTTGTGTAATGTGCCGGATACCTTTGACACAAGGTGAATCACGTGCGAGTAAAACTGAATCTCTCTAAAAGTCTCTACCTGCACGCTGTGGCCGTTGCGGCTTAAATCGTTACGGGCCAAGTCTACTAGCATCACGTGCTCCGCATTTTCCTTTGGGTCTGCCAAAAGCTTTTCGGCCAAAGCAGCGTCTGCCGCATCATCCCCTGTTCTTCTGAATGTTCCGGCTATGGGAAAAATGCTTGCCTTCTGGTCTTTGATCACCAACTGGGCCTCCGGTGAAGAACCGAAGATCTTAAAGCTGCCGTAGTCGAAGTAGAACAGGTAGGGAGATGGATTGATAGAGCGCAGCGCCCGGTACACGTTAAACTCATCCCCCTGAAAGCCCTGTGCAAAACGGCGGGAAAGCACCAACTGGAACACATCGCCCCGGAAGCAATGCTGCTTCGCCTTCTCTATGTTCTTCAGGAAGTCATGCGCACTGATGTTATGCTCCTCTTCTCCTGCCGTTTTGAAAGTATAGCTGGGAATGTTGCGGCTGTTTAGCAGCGCTTCCAGTTGCGCAATCCCATCATCATCGCCCTGGTTGTAGTTGTGCGAGAAGATATAAGCTTCGTTGGTGAAGTGGTTGATGGCAATAATGTGGCGATACACCGCATAGTATAAATCTGGAATATCGGCTCTGCCTTCACGCATTGTCAGGTTGATGTCCTCATAGTAACGCACGGCATCATAGCTCATGTAACCAAACAAGCCATTGTGGATAAAGCTGAACTGCTTATTCTCTTCCACCTCAAAGCTCCTTGAAAACTCCCCCAGCAACACCGGCACATTGGTTTCCTTTGTGATGGCGGTAGTGCGCTCGCTGCCATCCGGAAAAGTCTCCGTCAGCACCTCGTTCTGCGCTTTTATACTTGCCATGGGGTTACAGCAGATGTACGAGAAGCTGTTTTCAGCGCCATGGTAATCGGAGCTCTCCAGCAAAATGCTGTTCGGAAACTTGTCTCGCAGCTTTAGGTACACGCTCACCGGTGTCAGTGTGTCGGCCAGTAGGCGCTTGTACGTGGTGCGTAATTTATACTTGCTCATAGTTGCTTTGGGGTAGTGGAAAACAAAAAGGCCTGCTGTTCTTGGTGAACAGCAGGCCTTTTAAACCTTTACTTTGCTTATTTTATCCCTTCATAATGGATATAGCAGTGCCGTTCACGATTGTTGTCGTTACGTGCCACCACCATGCCATATGAAGATTTTGAATCATTGTGTCTTTTATCTATTTAAAGAGGTACTTGTGCTTGTTCTTCCTCTTACACTTGCAAAAGTATAGGCTAAAACGGTAAGTCCAAGCTTTTGTTCTGAAATTTTTTCTCGTCCCGGTTTCTACACCACCGGAGGAAGCGGCAGGCACACCCGGCAAAAAAAGGTCCTCCCGACGCCGCCTGCGTGCTTTTTAAAGACATTTTAAGTTCGTGTAACCCCTGGGGCAGGCTACAAGAAAATGGATCGGCTGGTAAGGTTTCCATCCTCAGCGACTGCTGCGACTAACGACCAAGTCAAAGGCCATCAAATAAAAGAAATAAATCAACCGCACCCGCACCTTCTCTCCAGCGTAAAAGTTGCACTCCTATTTCTAGCTATGGGAAAGCTATGCTGTATCCCCCAAAAGGAACCCATTTCATATACATCTGGATAACAAACAATTACATACTAAAAAGAAAGAATTACAGTGTTAGGGCCTGGTTTTTGATGTTTGCATCAACGAAACAGGATATTCATTTAAACGCAACAGCAATAAGGGAGACCGAAGGAGAGTTCTACGACAGAGGCTTTTTTATTCCGGCCATTGATGCTTAAATTAGTGGTTCTTCCGCAAACATAGCACCCATGCAACAAGCGCGAACTGAGATTCTATACAGAGATACGACCATAGCCATTGAGTATAATCCGGAAGGAGAATGGATTTATGCTAACTGGCGTGGCTACCAAAATTATGACACAGTAGTGGCTGGCTGTGAAAAGATACAGGAGCTAATGAAGGAGATCGCCTGCTTCCGGATTCTGAATGACAACACCCGTGTGGAAGGCCAGTGGTCTACAGCCTCCAGATGGGTAGCAGAAGAGTGGTTTTCGTCACTGCGTGCTAATGGCCTACAGCTGTTTGCCTGGGTTTACTCCCCCAGCATGCTGAGCCGCCTTTCCGCCAGCAAGGCCGTTAAGCTGGCCAAATCTCCGGAGTACATAAAAGTTTTTGATGAAATCACCTTGGCGGAAGACTGGCTCAGATCAAACGCCTAACTCACACCTAGCAAAAGATATAGCAGCAAGAGGCCCTCGATAACCGGGTGCCTCTTGCTGTTTAACAGACTTGGTTATAGGGTACCTTTCGTGCTTGGGATGCTGTTATCCTGCAGGTTACGCTCCACAGCCATCCGAATGGCACGGGCAAAGCCTTTGAACACAGCCTCTATTTTGTGGTGCTCATTGTCGCCCTCCACCTTGATGTTCAGGTTCGCCTTCGCCGTATCAGAAAACGATTTGAAGAAATGGAAGAACATTTCAGTCGGCATGTCCCCCACTTTCTCGCGCTTAAAATCTGCTTTCCATACTGCCCAGGGGCGCCCGCTAAAATCTAGAGCCACCTGCGCCAGCACCTCATCCATGGGCAGCAGGAAAAAGCCGTAGCGACTAATGCCACGCTTGTCGCCCAGGGCCTGTAAAAAAGCCTCGCCCAAAGCCAAGCCTGTGTCTTCAATGGTGTGGTGCTCGTCTATGTGCAGATCGCCTTTCACCTGAATGTTCAGGTCCAGTTTGCCGTGCTTCGCCACTTGCTCCAGCATGTGGTCGAAAAAGCCAAGGCCGGTACTGATGTTCATTTTGCCGCTTCCGTCCAGGTTCAGGTCTACCTGAATGTCGGTTTCGGAGGTGCTGCGGCGAACGCTGGCAGTACGGCTAGTGCGTTGCTGCTTCAGAAAAGTATAAATAGCATCCCAATCGGTGGTGCTTAAAGCTGCACCCTCTGCGGCAGTTTCACCTATAAAAATTGCCTGGGCGCCCAGGTTCTGCGCCAGTTTCACGTCCGTTAGCCGGTCGCCAATCACAAAGCTGTTTGCCAGGTCGTATTCACCGGCCAGGTAGCGCTTCATCATGCCGATGCCCGGCTTGCGCGTCTCCAGCCCCTCATGCTCGAAGCTGCGGTCAATCAGGATGTCATCAAACCTTACCCCCTCCGTTTCCAGTACCTCCAGCATCTTGTTTTGGTAAGGCCAGAAAGTATCTTCCGGATAAGAATCTGTGCCGAGGCCGTCCTGATTGGTTACCATCACAAACTCATAGTCCAGCTCCCTGTAAATTTTTGCCAGATTGCTGATGGATTTGGGCAGGAAGGCGAACTTCTCAAAAGAGTCCACCTGGTAATCGGTTTTCGGCTCTACCAGGATGGTGCCGTCACGATCTATAAAAAGTGCTTTTTTCATTTTAATTAGATGTTAGACACAAGACGCTAGACGTAAGACCTTTTTCTGCGCTGCGCATGCCCTGTGTCTGGTGCCTTTAATCTTGTGCCTTGAATTCAGAAATTGCCTGCAACAGCTTTTGGTTCTCCTCTAAAGTGCCGACAGAAATACGCAGGCAGCCTTCGCAGCCGGCAAGTCCGGACCTATTACGCACCACTATACCCTTACCTAACAAATACTTATACATGTTATCCGCATCCTTTACTTTAACAAGTATAAAGTTTGCATCAGAAGGATACACATGCACTACAGCTGGCAAATCCGGCAGCGCCTCCATTAGCAGCTCTCGCTCCTGCACAATCTCCTCCACCATGTCTTTCAGGGCCTCTTCGCGCTGCAGCGCCTGTAGCGCCAGCTCCTGGGTAGCCTCGTTGATGTTGTAGGGCGGCTTTATTTTATCTAATACTGACACAAGCTCCTGAGAAGCGAAAGCCAGGCCAAGGCGCAGGCCAGCCATGCCCCAGGCTTTGGAGAAAGTCTGCAGCACCACCAGGTTCGGAAACTCATTTAAGCGTGCAGTCCAGCTGCGGGTATCGGCAAAGTCAATGTACGCTTCGTCTACCACTACCAAGCCCTTGAAAGCAGTAAGCAGCTCGGTTATACTTTCCTGCTCTATCAGGTTGCCCGTTGGGTTGTTGGGCGAGCAGATGAAAATGATCTTGGTGGTAGGTTTGATGTTTAACAGCACCTCCTCCACCGGAACCTGGAAATCCTCGGTTAGCTGCACCGCCTGCAGCGCCACGTCGTTCAGGTTGGCAGACACTTCATACATGCCGTAGGTGGGCGGCAGGTGCAGCATGCTGTCCTGGCCCGGGCGGCACACCATCCGGAAGAGCAGGTCTATGGCTTCATCGGAGCCATTGCCCAGGAAAATCTGCTCCGGCTGCACCCCTTTTATCTCTGCAATGCGCTCCTTTAGCTTTCTCTGGTGCGGGTCGGGGTAGCGGTTATAGTTTTCTCCGGCTAAGCTGCCGAGGTTGTTCTCGTTGGCATCCAGAAACACACTGGCAGCGCCTTTAAACTCGTCCCGGGCCGAAGAATAGGCTTTCATCTTCAGCACGTTCGGGCGAATGATATCGTTCAGGTTAAACACGGTTCAGTTCTTTAAGACGTATACTTACAGCATTCTTGTGCGCCTCCAGGCCTTCGGCCTCGGCCATGGTTTCGATGGTTTTACCAATGTTCTGCAGGCCTTCGCGGGTGATGTACTGGAAGGTGATCTTCTTCACAAAGCTATCCAGCGACACACCGCTGTAGGCACGGGCATAGCCATTGGTCGGCAGGGTGTGGTTGGTACCGGAGGCATAATCACCGGCAGACTCCGGGCTGAAGTGGCCCAGGAAAACCGATCCTGCGTTGGTAATGCCATCCAGCAGCTCCTCAAAGTCGGCCACCGAAAGTATCAGGTGCTCCGGCGCGTAGAGGTTAGAAAACGCCAGCATCTCATCGGCACTCGCCAGCACTATACCTACACTCTTATCTAATGCCTTGGCGGCAAACTCCTTACGCGGCAGCACTTCCAGCTGCGCCTGAAGCTCTTGCTCCACCTCCTGCAGCACTTCCTCAGAAGTTGTTAACAACACCACCTGCGAGTCTGCCCCGTGCTCCGCCTGCGACAGTAAGTCTGCTGCTACAAAGGCGGGGGTAGCGCTCTCGTCGGCCATCACCAGCACTTCGGACGGACCGGCAGGCAAATCGATCGCCACACCGGCTTTGCTCACCAGTTGCTTTGCCACCGTTACGTACTGGTTGCCCGGGCCAAATATTTTGTACACCGCCGGCACACTTTCCGTACCGAACGCCATGGCCGCCACTGCCTGCGCACCACCCGACTTTACGATGCGGGTTACCCCCAGCAACGAGGCCGTGTAAAGTATAGCAGGGTGTATGTTTCCGTCCCTGGAGGGAGGGGTACACAGTACCAGCTCTTTGCAACCGGCAATGCGCGCTGGCACCCCCAGCATCAGCAGCGTGGAGAAAAGCGGTGCCGTACCGCCCGGAATGTAGAGCCCCACCCGATCAATGGGTACGCTTTTGCGCCAGCAGGTGACACCAAACATGGTCTCTACCTGCTTTACCGGCTCCGCCTGCTGTGTATGGAACAGCTGTATATTGCTGTAAGCTTGTAGGATAGCCTCTTTCAGCTCTTGCGGCACTTGGCTTTCCGCCTCCGCAATTTCCTGCGCTGTTACCAGCAGGCTCTCAAGCTTTACCCCGTCATACTTTTCGGCCAGTTGCAGCAGTGCGGCGTCGCCCTGCTCCTTCACCAGCTTAAAAGTCTCCAGGATGCCCGGCTCCAGGTCCTCCAGGTTCTTGGTTGGTCGCTTCACCAAGTCCGCCCACGTTTCGCGGGCAGGTTGTATGAGTTTACGCATGGCTCTTTAGATGATCATTTTTTCAATCGGCACCACAAGTATCCCCTGCGCACCGGCGTCTTTTATTTTTTCGATGATCTCCCAGAAATCATCCTCATTCACTACTGAGTGCAGCGAGCTCCACCCTTCCTCTGCCAGGGGCAGCACCGTTGGCGCCTTTACGCTTGGCAGCAACCTGCTGATCTCCTCTATCTTATCATTCGGGGAATTCAGCAAAATGTACTTGGCTTTACGCGCCCGCTGAACTGCGTGGATGCGGAACAGCAGCTTCTCCAGTATCTCCCGCTTCTCTTCCGAAAGCTCTTTGGTGGCGATCAGGGCAGCCTCAGACTTGAAAACGCGCTCCACCTCTTTGAGGCCGTTGCTGATAAGGGTGCTGCCGGAGCTCACGATGTCGCAGATAGCCTCCGCCAGCCCGATGCTCGGTGCAATCTCCACAGAGCCGCTGATGGTATGGATATTTGCCTTTACTCCCTGTTCCTGCAGGTATGCCTGCAACAGGTTGGGGTAAGAGGTGGCGATGTTCTTTCCGTTCAGGTCCTGCACGGAGTTGTACTCGGCGCTTTTCGGTACAGCCAGCGAAAGGCGGCACTTGGAGAAACCAAGCTTCTCCACCGTCAGCTCCTGCTTTCCTTCCTCCACCAGCACGTTCTCTCCCACAATGCCGATATCAGCCACACCGTCAGCCACATAGCCCGGGATGTCGTCATCGCGCAGGAAAAGGATCTCCAGCGGGAAATTGGTGCACTCTGTCTTTAATTTTAAGGAACTGCTTATGAAGGAAATACCACATTCACGGATCAGGTTGAGCGAGTCGTCGCTTAGCCTGCCGGATTTCTGGATAGCTAATCGTAGCATGCTATGTAAGTCTAGTAAGGTATGAAACTAAATAATATACGGGTTCCCTGCCTTGCTTCGGGCAAAGGAAAATGGGCGCAGGCCCAACGGGGGCAATATGGTAGTGTTATTCCTCTTACGAGGAATGGTGGATATGATGGAAATGTACAGAGGCAACCTTGGCAACAGGCGTTGCCAGTGTAGAAAGGATGCTATATGGTTGGTTCTTGCTCATGTACTTGAGTACAAAGTAAAGGCGTTTTTTGTTTATAAGAAAATAAACTTACATCTATTTTCTCCTATAAACCCGCTTTGCACTGCTAAAGTCAGTTTCGGTGTTCCCCACCTGGTGCTAGGCAGAGATAAACTTAATCAGTCTTCTAAAAATAAATCTGCAAACAATCATGGTAATGGAGCTGTGCTTTGCCGCCTTCAGATTGCCCTGAGGCCACACTCGCACATAAAAGTTCAAACTACTATACCCCCGGAAAATGAAAAGGTTGCCCTTCCAGGCCCCCTGAAAGCCCTGCCTCCGGTTGCACTACTTTTGCCCGGGTTCAACCAGTCTGCGAAGCCCGCTTTAATAGCACTTTAGGAATCAGCCCCTTATCGCTTTGGGAATCCCCATCAGAAAAGGAGCCGCTGCCGCCAAAGGCAAACATATTTTTTTTGCCCCTGCCAGCGTAAAACTTATTGGCAGATGCCTAAAATAATCTTTCTTACTTTTGCGTAGAGAAAGTAGCATCGCAGCAGACGCCTTGGCATAATTTTTTCTGTATAGTAAACCTGTAATAGAGAGACGAATCAACACCAGCAGTGCCATGAAGAAACACCTCCTAAGCTTGCTCATCCTTATCGCCGTTACCCTGGCAGGCAACCGTGCGCAGGCGCAGGTACAGCTCCCACAGGCCAGCCCGGCGGCAATGGTCAAGCAAACCATCGGCCTGACCGACGTTACCGTCAACTACCACGCGCCAAGTGCAAAAGGCCGAAAGGTGTTTGGCGGCCTGGTGCCCCTGAAGCAGCTGTGGCGTGCCGGTGCCAACGAGGCGACGCTGATTACGTTTGAGGATGAGCTATTTCTGAACAACGAGCGCGTACCGGCCGGCACTTATTCCTTCTTTATACTTCCGCAAAGCGATTCTCTCTGGCACGTTGTGCTGAACAAAGATACGACCCTGTGGGGCCTGGAAGGCTATAATGAGCTGGATGACGTGGCGTACCTGGAGATAAAGCCCACAAAAACAGCATTCACGGAAACCATGCTTTTTTCATTCTCCGACATCAGCACAAACAAGGCAAAGCTGAACCTGGCGTGGGAAAACACGAAGATCACGCTCAACATTGAAACCGATGTAGAGAAAAAGGCCCTGGCAAACATTAAGCTAGCCCTGGCCAGTGCCCCTGCCGATGACTGGTACACCTGGGCACAGTGCGCCGAATACATGCTGCCGCGCAAGGAGCATCACCAGAAGGCCCTGGAGTGGATTAATAAGTCTATCGCCATCAAAGAGAACTTTTATAACAGCTGGATAAAGGCAAAGCTGTACGCTTACAACAATGAGTACCAGATGGCGGCAACGCTATCTGCCAAGGCCATGCAGCTGGGCAACGCTGAGCCCGACAGCTATAAAACGTATGCGAAACAGATTGAAAGCGCCTACAGCGAGTGGAAAAAGCGGAAATAGCCGCGTTAAAGTATAAAAGCAGAGCGGGAGCACGGTAAATCGGGCTCCCGCTCTGCTTTTATACCGCTACTAGAACTTGGCTACGAAGCGCAGGTTCAGGCGGCGACCGGTCAGGTAGTTGGGCACTGCATACGTAACGCCGTTAACATCGCTCACATAGTTATAAGACACGCGGTTCTTGGCATCGATCAGGTTCAGCACCTCCAGCCCTATCCAAAGGCTCTCAAGGCCAAACTTTTGGCGTTGCACAACATCGCTCTCCACTACAATAACCTTGGAAAAACCGATGTCCACACGCTTATAGGCCCTGCCGTCGAAGGCGTTCCGGTACTCCGGCTGGCGCGGAGGGCCAAAAGGCAAGCCACTCCCGTAAACTAAGTTGAGGTACATGCGCACCGTGGGGTTGTCCGGCAGGTGGTCTTGGAAGAAAACGCCGATGTTGAGCAGCTGGTCCGTAGGCCGCCGGATGTAGCCCTGCTCCTGCCGCCCCACACGCTCTCCCTGCGCATTGAACACAGAAACAGAGTCGCCTTGCACGTTTTCCTTCGTTGTCAGCACCCCCAAGCTAAGCCACGACTCAGCCCCGGGGATAAACTCCCCGTTAACGCGCACATCAAAACCGGCTGCGTATGCCTTGGCGTTGTTCTTTGCATAGTATCGCAGGCGCACATTGTCCAGGTCGTAAGGAATCACGTTTGTCATCCGCTTGTAATAGGCCTCTGCGGTGAGCTTAAAGTTACGCCCCCAGGCATCAAACAGGTAATCGGTGCCGATGATGGCATGGATGGCACGCTGCGCCTTAATGTCGGGGTTAAGCTCTCCCTCAAAATTGCGCAGCTCCCTGTAAAACGGCGGCTGGTAGTACAGGCCGAGCGCTGTCTTAAACGAGAGGTTGGGATTACGGCGGGTAATAAAGGAGTACTGTATGCGCGGCGAGAGGTTCAGTTCTCCATTGTAGTCCCAGTACGTGGCCCGCACGCCGTAGGTAATCGTTTTGAGCGAGTCCAGCTCAAAGGTGTGCTGCAGGTAACCGCTGTAGCGCAGGGTGTTGAGGTCGAGCTGTGAGTTCAGGTAATAGTCTTGCGAAACGTAGTCAGCCGAGTCGGTAAAACCGTACTCCTGCAGGGCGTCCTCCACGTTCTCTGACCCCACCTTGGCACCAAACTGCACTTGGCTGCGCTGGCTCAGGCGCCAGCTGTTACGCAGTTCAGCCACCAGCATACGGGCCAATAGGGTATTCCGCGCATGGTTAAACTCGCTGCCCACGCCGCGCTCCTGCAGGCACTCGCCAAAATTGTTGCCGTTGGTGCCCACGTCGCACAGGCGGTACGCCGCCTCTACGTCCCGGAACTCGCGCTCCCGCGAGTGGACGCCCGAAAGTATGAACTCAGAAGTATAGTTTGTTGTGAAGCGGTGGGCCAGGTTAACGCCCGCCTGGTAGGTCGCGTACTCCATCTGCTCCTGCCCCTCAAAGCCAATCACCAGCCGCAGGGGTGTCTGTTGGGTACCGAAGGTAGTCACCTGCGACTCCGGCTCTACCTGGAAATCGTTTTTGGCGTAACTGCTCAGAATACCGAGGGTCGTGCGGCCCGGCTCCTTCGACAGGTCAAGGTGCACATAAGCCTGTGCATCTGTAAACACCGAGTTATACTTCCCCTCCGTTTGCAGGCCCTTGAGAATGTACTGGCCGTTTTTATGCCGGGCACCGAAGAGGTAGGAGACTTTTTTGTTTTTAGAGGCCGACTCCAGGTGAATGGTGCCCCCGGTTAAGCCGCCGCTTACGGAAGCTGCAAACTCGGTGGGCCGCTTGTACTGGATGTTCAGCACGGAGGAAAGTTTGTCGCCATACCTTGGCTGCCAGCCCCCGGACGAGAACTGAATATCCCCGACCAGGTCTGGGTTTACAAAAGAGAGCCCCTCCTGCTGCGCGGCAGTAATCAGAAAAGGCCTGTAAATTTCGATGTTGTTGACGTAGACCAGGTTCTCGTCGTAGTTGCCGCCGCGTACCGAGTAGGTGCTGGAAAGCTCGTTATTGCTCGTAACGCCGGGAAGGGTAACCAGTACTTTGTTAAAATCGCCGAAGGCGGAAGGAAGGTTTTTGATGTTGCGCGGGTCCAGCCGGGTAACGCTAACCTGCTCGCGGGTGTCGTCCTCCCTTTTCCCACGGACATCCAGGGTTTGCAGTTGTTGCGGGTCCGCCTCAAGTATAAACTGCAGCGTACGGCTCTCGCCGTTTTGGAGCGTCAGGCTTTGCCGCTGCTCCTTATAACCCAGGTAGCGCACCAGCAGCACCAGCTCGCGCCGAGGCGGCACATTAAGAGCAAAGTCCCCCGCCGCGTTAGTCTGCGTGGCGACAGTTGTTCCCTGCACGGCCACGGTTGCCATCTCCAGCGGCTCTCCCTGCTGGCTCAGCACACGCCCCACCAGCTTTGCCTGCTGGGCTGAAACACCTAAAGGCAGAAGTAAACAGAACCACACCGATAGATATTTCAGCATCAGGATTGCAAAGGGTTATTTAGATGATTTAAGATCAGCGATTGTCTGAATTGGGTCGGCAGACGAAAATACAAAGCTACCGGCAACCAGCACATCGGCACCCCTCTGCAGCAGCAGCGGCGCATTCTCCTGGTTCACGCCCCCGTCTATCTCAATCAAAGCCTGCGAGTTGCGCTGGATGATCAGGTTTTTCATGGCCTCTATCTTACGGTAGGTGTTCTCAATAAACTTTTGGCCTCCAAAGCCCGGGTTCACCGACATCAGGCACACCATGTCCAGGTCCGCGATTACGTCCTCGAGCAGCTGTACCGAAGTATGCGGGTTTACTGCAACGCCTGCTTTCGCGCCACTGGCCTTTATCTGCTGCACGGTGCGGTGCAGGTGGTTGGTAGCCTCAATGTGCACTGAAATAGTGTCGGCACCGGCGGCCCTGAAGCGCTCGATGTACAGCTCCGGCTCCACAATCATCAGGTGCACATCCATTGGCTTCTGCGCATGACGCTTGATGGCTTCCATTACTGGAAACCCGAAGGAAATGTTCGGCACAAAACGGCCATCCATGATGTCGATGTGCAGCCAGTCGGCCTGGCTCTTGTTTAGCATTTCCACCTCCGACTGCAGGTTGGCAAAGTCAGAAGCGAGTACAGATGGGGATATGATAGGTTTCATAGTTACAAAGGTAGTTTTTAATTGTGAATTAGAAACCAGGATTGTCCCTTCAGATTGCTTCTCTTACCTAGTGCAGGCGCTCGAGATGAGCACACAAGGCTGCGCTCCTACTGATACCCTTTGTTGTCCTTGAAATACTTGTTGTAGTCTTCCTGCTCTTTTCGTTCCTGCTCCGCCGCCTGCCGCTGCTCAAACGCCTTTAACTGCCGAAGCTGCTTCCCCTCGTTCGAAAGCATGTTGTACAGAGCGTCGATGGGCCCTCCTACGCTCGGCGAAGGCAGCTGCTGCACAGGCTCAGGGGCCGGCACATAATTGGGGCTGCGGACATTGTCCGGCAGATTGAAGCCCTTAGTCTTCAGGTCCCGCAGCGACGGCAGCGCAAACACCTCCACCTCCTTCAACAGGACGGCATCCGCCGTTAGGGTGATGGCAATTTCCTTTTGCCGGGCAGCCTCCGCCGGATGCAGGTACAGAAAAGTCTTATAGCCCAGGGCGTGCACCAAAAGTGAGTCACCGGCAGCAAGCTGCATCAAAAACCTGCCCTTTTCGTCTGACACGGCAACTTTTTGGGAACGAATGTTACTAATGCTAGCCCCAAGCACAGGGGTTTTACTGTCCGGCTGGAGCAGAGTGCCAACCACCCAGCCTGCTTCCTGGGCAGAAGCAGTGTAGCTGCAGGTGCACTGCAGCGTTACCAAAAGGCACAGAAATAGTTGTTTCAGGGAAGGCGCGTTTACGGTGTGGAAGAAATGGATCAGAATAAAACCTGCAACTACAGGAAGTTGCTGCTATAGAAACTGCATCCGAAGCAATTTATTATATAAAAATGAAAATATATTATTAAACAGCTACAGCTTTACAAAGCGAACCGTTGTGACGCGGCTGCCGGAGCGGATACGGCAAATATAGAGCCCTTGCTGCAGGCTTTGCGCCTGCAAACCCAGGGGCTGCTCCAGCTGTGCTCCTTTTATACGTTGGGAGAATACTCTTTTACCCGTGGCATCCAGCACCAGTACCTCTACCGGCTGCTGCAACCAGTCCTGCCCCAGCGAAAGTATGACCGGCTCATGCCGCACCGGGTTCGTAATGTAAACCGCTTCCTGTACAGGCATGTTAGGCAAAGCTGTGATTGTACGGCTGTATTCGGGAATCCCGTAGCCAAGGCCGTTGTTCGGGCTGGCGGCGTTGCTGCCTATCCGCCGCAGCAGCTGTATCATTTCCTGGGCCGTTTTATTCAGGTTCGCCTGCCACAGGCTTGTGGCAAAGCCAGCCATAATCGGTCCTGCAAAAGAGGTGCCGTTACTTGCAACAACATTTCCGGCGGCATTCAGCACGTAGGCTTTCTGTCCGAGAGCCACCACATCCGGCTTTACCTGCCCATCCGCGCTTGGCCCGAAGGAGCTGAAAGCGGCCTTGGCCCCCAGCGAATCCACGGCGCCCACGGTTAACACGGAATCGGCATCGGCCGGAGAGGCAATGTACCGCCACGGCTTGTCTCCGTCGTTACCGGCGCTCACCACCACCAACATACCGGCTGCCGCGGCGTAATCCGCCGCTTTGGCAACCAGGGTGGTGTTTCCGTCCAGGTCCCGGTAAGTATAGCTGCGCGAGGGAGCATCAAAGGTGGTGTACCCGAGGGAGGAGTTGATCACATCGGCGCCCGCACTATCGGCGTACTCAGCGGCCAACAGCCAGTTAATTTCTTCAATGTTATGTTCGGAGGCGGCATTTTCCGTGCGCAGCAGCAGGTAATTGGCCGCATAAGCCGTGCCGATCATTTCGCCGGGAGCATAGGCCGCCATGGTAGAAAGCACAGCCGTACCATGCGCGCTGGCACCAAACACGTCCTCCTGCTTCCGCACAAAGTCGAAGGTGCCCTGCAGCTGCTCGTTCTGGAAAAGGTGCGAAAAAGCTTCGATAGCAGGAACACCGGGAAAGCCAGCGTCAAAAACAGCGATCGTCATTCCTGCACCGGTGTAGCCGGCGGCGTGCAGCGCATCCGCTCCCAGCATGCTGGCCTGGTGATAGGCCGCGCCGTAATCTTTGCTTTCCAACGCCGGGGCAACAGTAGCCGCCAACGGCAGCACCTCCAGCTTATGCTCCTGCAGGCGCAGCTGCGGTGTAGCAGGAGAAGCGATACGGTTTAAGGTGCGGGTACTTTTAACATAAAGTAGCGCCTCAATCTCCGGCACCTGCGCCTCAGTGCACTGCACCACCGCTGCATTAAACCACCGGGAGGTGTACCATACCTGTACGCCGGCGTCTTTTAAACCAGCTACATAAACTGGGTTTACAGGAAGATCACGGGAAGTGAGGGGAATGCTTTGCCGTTGCCTGCGCTCCAGCGATTTAGATGAAAGGAACCCAAGTGGTTCTGAGAGGGAGTAAGGCGAGTCGGCCTTATCCGTGAAGTATACTAAACGCTTCTGCTCCTCTACATCTGTATCAGCAGGCTCCTGCGCCAGTACAGGCCAGGACAGCAGCAGACAGACATAGAGGAGCAGACAGCGCATAGCCTATTCTTTTCCCTGGGAGATCAGCTCTTCGGTGCGCTCGTTACCGTACAGTTTAAAGCCAATAGCGTAATCACAGCCCGAGGACTCTGTTTCGTTACAGTAAACAATCCGCTTATACAGCCTGTACACCATGCCAACGCCTTCTGCATACACCTCCTTGCGATCATCAAGCCCGATCCAGCTTTCAGTGGGCACGCCTTGAACAACGGTGACAGTGTTTCCGTAGGTTTCGCCGTTAACCGTAAACGAAGCCCCCCTGTTCTCATAGGTATAAGGGTCTTTGCCAAGGTAGTAATCAGACCTCTTGCTCGGGTCCGGCTCATAGCTCAGCGCCTTACGGTCGTTGTAGGCATCCCCGAGCCAGGTTTTGCCTTCCTTTACCGGGAAAACAAGCTTCACGAACTTGGTGTTATTCTTGGTGAGCAGCAGCATCTTGCTGGTTTTGGACACAACGTACACGGAGTCATCCACCCACGGGCTACCCTCATCCGGCCGCACCGAGCGCACCACTTTATACACCAGCTCGTTTGTCTGATCTGTAAAGGACGTGTCTATCCGCTCGCGCAGCTGGAAACGGGCCGTGTCTCCCACATCATTCTTGTAGCTGATATCTGTTACTTGGTAGATGCGGTAGTCGCCTATCTCCAGCGGATAGTACCCGAAGCCCATCATGGCCGGGTCCGGTTCCTTGTGCTTGTCTTCACAAGCGGTTAGCAGGCCTGCCAGCATCACCAAAAGCAACAGCGCGTTTTTCATTATTGCAGCACGTTCAGGTTGTACTCTGAATTATAGTTAGACTCTATCCAGCCGCCTCCCACTACGTCGTTGCCTTCGTAGAAAACAGCAGCCTGGCCAGGAGCAATGGCATGCACCCCGCTCAGGAAGTGAACTTTCATCTTGTCGCCCTCCTGCTCAATAATGGCTTCGGTGCCCCCGTCGTTATAACGTACTTTCGTAACGGTAGGTATCGGCTGGCCAACCAGGTTCTCGTATTTAGACATGTTGAGCTTGCCTACCGTCATGGCGTTTTTAGCCAACTCTTCGTAGTTGCCGAGCACCACGCGGTTATTATCCTTCTCAATGCGTGTTACATAGGCCGGAAAACCTAAAGCAACACCCAAGCCTTTGCGCTGCCCAATGGTGTAGAACGGATAGCCTTCGTGCTTGCCTACGACCGTGCCGTCTTCCAACACAAACTCACCGCCAGCCACGCGCTCTTCCAAGCCTTCTACCCTGCGCTTCAAGAAGCCACGGTAGTCATTGTCGGGGATAAAGCATATCTCGTAAGACTCTGGCTTGTTCACGAGCTCGGTAAAGCCACGCTCACGCGCCATCTCACGTATTTCGGTCTTATGCAGCCCGCCCAGCGGGAAAATAGTGCGGCTCAGGCTTTCCTGCGAAATACCCCAAAGCGCATACGACTGGTCTTTGTTTTCGTCCAGGCCCTTGGAGATCACATAACGGCCGTTTTCCTGGCGCAGGTTGGCGTAATGGCCGGTGGCGATGTAGTCGCAACCCAGCTGGTCGGCGCGGCGCAGCAGGGCATCCCACTTGATGTGGGTGTTGCACAGCACACACGGGTTCGGCGTGCGCCCGGCAAGGTACTCGTCTGTGAAATGGTTGATGACAAAATCACCGAACTCCTCGCGAATGTCTATAATATAGTGCGGGAAGCCCAGCTGCACGGCGATATTACGGGCATCGTTGAT
This sequence comes from Pontibacter actiniarum, assembly GCF_003585765.1. NCBI lineage: Bacteria > Pseudomonadati > Bacteroidota > Cytophagia > Cytophagales > Hymenobacteraceae > Pontibacter > Pontibacter actiniarum. The sequence goes on along the minus strand of NZ_CP021235.1, from coordinate 1,156,475 downwards.
GGAATCGAGGGAGCAGCAGCCTGTTTCTTTCTTGCTGGCTCCGCTGGAGGCATAATCCCAGGTTTTCATGGTCATCCCCACTACCTCGTAGCCCTGCTCATGCAGCATTACGGCCGCCACCGAACTATCGATGCCGCCGCTCATGGCTACCAATACCCTTCCTTTTGTACTCATTTATATTAAAGGTATATGTCGATTTAAAATAATTTTCTATTGGATGCAAATATAGCAACAACAACAGAGTTATACAGATTAAGGTTCTAAATAATGGCGCAGGTAACGCAATCAGGCTGTGCCAAAAGGGCTCTTTTACTCGAAAAAAAACAGAAAAAGGTGGTTTGGCACAGAAAATCGCTTTTACTTTGAACCGCGAAAAAGTGTAGATAAACTGATCATAAAACTTAAAGTATACATTACCATGGGCCTACGTACCTCTGTGATAGTTAATGGCATAAACAACCTAAGCGATGCTCGCTACTGCGCCGGCATGGGTGTCGACATCATTGGCTTTAACCTTAAGCTGGATGACCCCGCGCGCGTGCAACCGGAGACGCTGAAGGAGATATCCGGCTGGATAGCAGGTGTACAGGTGGCCGGAGAGTTCCTGCGCGCCAGGCCGGACCTGATCAACGAGATGGCCGAGGAGTACAACCTGGATTTTATTCAGCTGGATGTGCCCTACCTGATCGACGAGATTGAGGAAATCAACCGCCCGGTTATCCAGAAGGTGTTCATTAACAAGGATACCGTGGAGAGTGAGTTGCTGGAAATGATGGAGCTTTACAGCCCTTACGTGCACTCCTTTATCATCTTCTCCGACGACTTTAGCTCCATCGACGACACCAACACCCGCTTCTTAGCCGGCCTTGCCAAGAAGTATAAAATTTACCTGGGCTTCGGCATCGACAAGGATAACATCACGCCTATCCTCAAAGGAATCAAGCCGACGGGCATCGGCCTCCAGGGCGGCCACGAAATTAAACCCGGCCTTAAAGACTTTGACGAACTGGCAGAGATCTTCGAAGAAATAGAGGAAGCCTAGAAAATTCCATATCCTGCTTAAGAGCCCTGCGCTTTGATTTAAAAGCCCTTCGCCTGGAATCCTTAAAAGCAAATGCCCGCGAACGTCTGCCCGCGGGCATTTGCTTTTTTTATAGCTTACAACTCAAGCCTTACAATTCAGCATTTATACTTTGTACTGCAGGTACTTGATCGGAATACCTTCGCCCAGGTAGCGCTTCTCATAGGTGGTATAAATCCCCATGGTGTGCTCCTGCAGGTCTGAGTTGTAGAGATCTTTGGTGTATAGTAAGTCTTTCGGCTTTCGCTCCGCCAGAATCTCCAGCGTGTAATCGAAAAGGGCCTCGTTGTCGGTTTTGAAGTGCACAATGCCGCCGGGCTTCAGCACCTTCTCGTACATATCCAGGAAACGCGGAGACGTGAGGCGGCGCTTGATGTCGCGGTCACGCGGGCGAGGGTCCGGGAAGGTGATCCAGATCTGGTCCAGCTCATTCTCGGCAAAATTCTCTTCCAGTTGCTCAATAAAGGTCCTCAGGAAGGTCACGTTATCCAGTTCCTCCTCCTCTGCCATGGTGCTGCCTTTCCAGAGGCGGGCGCCCTTGATATCAGAGCCAATAAAATTCGTATCCGGGAACATCCGGGCCATGCCGATGGTATACTCTCCGCGGCCACAGCCAACCTCCAGCACTACCGGGTTGTTGTTTTCGAAATGAAGCTCACGCCACTTCCCCCTCAGCTGCCCGTACAAAGCATCACCGGGCTCAATTACATTCTCACGCTCAGCTATAGCGGCAAACTTTGCCAGTTTTGATCTTCCCATGTCTTATAGTTCGTCGATTTCAGCAACCACAAAGGTACTACCTCCAATAAAAATAACCTCATCAGGCGCTGCATTTGCTCTGGCCGCCGCCAAAGCAGACGCCACCGTGGCATACCCCTCCCCCTGCAAACCTACCGAAGCGGCCTTTTGCAACAGCTCCTGTACGGGTAATGCCCGCGGAATATCTGCCTGGCAGAAATAATAGGCATACGTTTGGGGCAGCAGCTGCAGGATTTTAATGACGTCCTTGTCGTTCACGGCACCAAAAACCATGTGCACCTGCTTTGGCTGAAGGACTTCCAACCCTTGCAGTATTTGTTTGACACCGTCTTCGTTATGCCCCGTGTCACAAATGGTTAAAGGCGCCTGCTGCAGCACCTGCCAACGCCCTTTCAGGCCGGTGATGCGTTTCGTGTGGGCCAGGCCCTTCCGTACAGCGCTCTCCGGCACCACATAGCCCTTTTGCTCCTGCAGCACGGCCAGCGCCTGCAACACTCCCGGTAAATTATACTTCTGGTAAACGCCCGAGAGATCCAGCTCAAGGCCCTGCAGGTAGAGCGCCTCATCGCAGTACACCTGGAAAACCTGGCGCTGCAGGTCACTGTCGGTCCGTTCCAGCCGGAAATGATCCGGCGCAAAGTATAAACCGGCTCCTACCTCAGCTGCCTTTGCCACGAACACCTCCTCTGCTTCCTGCTGGCGTGTACTGATAACCACCGGCACATTGGGCTTAATGATACCGGCTTTCTCGGCAGCGATAGCTCCCAGGGTGTCGCCCAGCATACTTTGGTGGTCGTAGCTAATGTTGGTGATCAGGGATAGTTCCGGCGTAATGATGTTGGTCGAGTCGAGACGGCCGCCTAACCCCACCTCTATCACAGCAACATCCACCTGCTCCTCTGCAAAGTATTGAAAGGCCAATGCTACCGTCATTTCGAAAAATGAGGGCTTAACACGCTCAAAAAGCGCTTTATGCTTTGCCACAAAGCGGATGAGGTATTCCTGCGGCAGCTCCTGCCCGTTTACCCGCACGCGCTCGGTAAAGGACTTAAGGTGCGGGGAAGTATAAAGCCCGGTTTTGTAGCCAGCCTCCTGCAGTACTGCCGCCAGCATGTGAGAGCTGCTGCCCTTGCCGTTGGTACCGGCCACATGAACGCTTTTGAACTGCTGATGCGGCTGCCCCAGCGCCTCACAAAGCGCTGTGATATTGTCTAGGCTCTTCTTAAAAGCAGCATTGCCGATGCGTTGGTACATCGGCAATTGCTGGTATAGGTAATCAAGGCACTCTTGATAGGTCATCAAAAAAATAGTAAAGTTTTAGCGGGCCGTAATGCGGAACGTTACCACACCAGAAGCGCCGGTTGTGGCAGCTCCCGTGCCGGTACGGCTGAAGGTGGTTTTGTACAGCTGCTCCTTGTACCACGATAAAACGCGCGGCGAAACAGTGTTTTCCAGCACCTCCACGTTTACCAGGTTCCCATCGGCGTCGATTTTAATTCGGAAGCGGATCAGGCCGGTCTCGTTGCTATAGGGGTCGCGCTTTGGTTCGATGTCGTAGCGCCAGCCCGGCATGTTCAGGGAGCCGCCGGCTCCACCGCCAGCTTTGCCGTACAGAGCCTTGGCGTTCACATCGCCGCTCGGGTCGCCTTTGTCGCCTACTTTTCCGGTATCATCGCCGTTGTTGTTGCCGGTCGGGGTATCGGAAGAACCGTTTTTGCCGGTGCCATTGCTATTGGTTGGCTGGCCCGGGTAAAGGGACCTTGGCTTCTCCGGCTCCTTCTTCACAACTTCCTCCTTGGGCGGCGTCGGCTTTGGTGCCGGCTCCTTCACCTCCTCTTTGGTAGGCTTAGGCTTTGGCTGCGGCTTTACCACTTCCTTTACCGAAACCGGGGCCTCGGCTGTGGTAGTGGTTACCTTCGGTGTCTCTACGGGCTGCGCCGGAGGCGTTGGCTGCGAAACAGGCTCGGGCTGCGGCTCCGGTTCTGGCTCAGGCTGTGTCGGGGCAGGCTTGCTGTCCTCCACGTTTTTAGACTCATTCGCGCTTGCCTTTGTCTGCACATCGCCGCTGCCCACGTTGTCCATCCCGAAGTTAAGCTGAATGCCTAGCTCGGGCGCAGGTGGGTCTGGGGCACGCCAAGCCAGCATGTAAATCAGAAAAAGCAGGATAAGCACATGCACCCCGATGCTGACACCGGCGGCGATGCGTTTATTCTTTTCTTCTTCCTGTGTCTGGGCAATAGCCATAGTATCAGTTCTTATTCAGTTGGCACAGTGGCCAGTGTTACACTTGCGTTCAGGTTCTTGGCAATACCGGCCACCTTCACCAGGTGCTCTACCGGCACGCTCTTGTCTACGTGTAACACCACGGCGCCCTCCTCTGTTCCTTGCAGCAAGGCGGTTAGCTGGGGCTCGATGTCCTCTAGCTCAATCGGCTTATCATTCAGATAGTACTGCAGGTCCTCTGTGATGGTCACGCTGATCTTCTGCATCACAATATCAGAAGTCTTGCTGCTAGGCAGGCTCACCGGCAACCCCGAGGGGGTAACAAAGTTTGACGTAAGCATGAAGAAGATCAGCAACAGGAAGATGATGTCCGTCATCGACGACATGCTGAACTCTGCATTGATCCTGTTCTTTGAGCGGAAATTCATTCTTAAAGCTGTGGTTCTTGTAGAAGATCAAGGAACTCTATGGAAGAGTACTCCATGGCATGCACGATACTGTCGATTTTGGACACCAGGTAGTTGTAGCCAACATAAGCCGGAAGGCCGATGATCAGACCAGTGGCAGTGGTTACCATTGCTTCGTAAATACCGCTAGAAAGCAGCTTCGGGCTAACAGAACCCTCTGCCTGCGCAATCGCGATAAACGCACCGATCATACCTGTTACCGTACCCAGGAAGCCCAGCATAGGCGCTGCACCGGCAATGGTAGCCAGCGCAGAAAGGTTTTTCTCCAGACGGCTGATCTCAATCTTTCCAACGTTTTCGATGGAGGTTTCAATGTTCTTCAGCGGGCTGCCAATGCGCGACACCCCTTTGGAGATCATGCGCGAAACAGGCGTGTTTGCCTGCGCGCACAGCATTTTGGCGCCGTTGATGTCGCCGGCCAACACCATGCTCTTGATGCGGTCGTTAAAACCTTCCGGGTTTTTGGCTGCCTTCTTCAGGGTCAGGTAGCGCTCCATAAAAATGTAAATGGCCGCCAGCGACAGCAGGGCAAGCGGAATCATGGCCCACCCACCGTTCATTGCCAAATCAAAAAGCGATACGGAAGTGTCTGCTGCAGCCTCTGCCCCCTCTGCCAATGCTGCAGTTGTGTCGGCGTCAGCCGTCGTGGTGATTTGTAATAAGAGTGATGTCATGTTAATTGTTAAGTACCCAAAGTGTTTCTCCGAATTTCTTTCTGTAAGTGTCCAGGGCTCCCTGCGCTTCCTCTGATGATGGGAAATCCGCAACAGCCACGCGGAACAGCCTGCTGCCAGGGCGCGGAGTCAGGATCTTTACCTCCTGCCCTTTCTCCTTAAACTCAGCGCGGCTCATTTCCGCATTCTCCATGCGGGCATAGCCGCCTGTAATGATGTAGAAACGTCCGTCAGTGCCGTTAATTACATGCGCCGGCAAATTTGTTTCTACCGCCTCGGCAGGCGACGCAGCCTCTTCTGTAACAACCTCTCCTACACCCCATTCGTCGGCTTCAGCTACAGTTTCGCTTGCATCTCCGGAAACGAAAGAGGCAGTGTATTCCATGTCCTGCAGTTCCTCCGTGCCCTGGTCCGCCGCCTGCTCAGCCACCGGAAGCACGGCAGCATACGACTCCATGCGCTCATCTGCGGTGAAAGGCACGTAATCGGAAGCGTAGCGGTTTGGGGCCTCGTGCGTAGCGGAGCTGTAACCGGACGTGAGCGCCATCACCGGGTTCAGGCTGCTCAGGTTATAGTCGGCCTGCAGCGACAGAAAGTACAGGGCTGATGCCGAAAGACCGGCCAAAGCCAGCCCGGCGGCAACGTTATAGGCACGCTTGATGCGCCTGCGCAGCGGACGCTTCTCTTCTGCCAGCTCCTGCTGACGCTCTTTGATGAGCGTTCGCAGCACGGCCGGCTCCTCTACACGTACAGGCCTTGCCACCAGCTCAGGCAAGCCGAAACTGGCTTCCAGCATATTATCTGCCTCCACATACTCAAAAACGAGACGGCGCTCGGCGTTGTACTTAAAGATACCGATATCGCTTAGCTCGAAGCGGTTCTGGTGATGCAGGTTGCTTTTCGCCTGGTGCACAAACTCAGCCACGCGACGCTGCGCCTCCTCTTTCGAGATGCTGTGCTGGTACGCAATCGTACTGATCAGCAAGCCATCGTTCAGGATCAGCTTTTCGTTAAAGGCGATCTTTTTTGAGGGCGGTGCCAGCGTATGCTTCACAGGGTTTATACGGGCAGGCACATACCGCGCAATCAGCCCCCCAAAATCAGGGATGATGACACAGTCATGATCATAGAGCAGTGACTTGATATGCTTCTCAACCATAGGCATTTTATTAGAATGAGTAAGTAACGCCTCCAATCAGGTTAACACTTTTATTCGGGTAATTTACGAAACGCTCGTATTTCTTTCCAAAAATATTGTTGGCCATCAGGAACACGGTAAAGTTGTTCGTGAACTTATAGTCCGCCTTCAGGTTCAGGTCGATGATAGAGTCGGTCTGACGCAACGCGATGGTACCGTCCGGACGGGTAATACGGCCAAATGAATCCCCAATATAGTAAAGTTCTGAGTTAAACAGAATCTTGTCGTAGAAGTTGTAGGTACCGTAAACGCTGGCCATCAACTCCGGACGATAGAAGGGTTTCTCTAACTCATCAGTGTTATAGCTGTTGTAGTCAGCCTTTAAGCCCAGGCGAATCTCATCAGAATAGTTGAAGGAAGCCTCTGCAAAAACGTTGAAAACATTTGTCACACCGTCGTCATACAGCAGCTCAAACTTAGACGGGTCGGCTTCGGAGTTGTTAAAGAAGTACAGGTTGCGGAAGTTCTGGTAAGCGACACGGCCGTTCAGGTGCACATAGTTGGCCACGTTCGCCTGAAAGCCACCGTAAATCTCCAGCCCTTTGTTTACATCGGCCACCTGCACGTTTGGCGCCAGGTAAGGGTTCTCCTTCGTCAGTTCGTATAAAGTAGTTCTTTGAAGATCACCACCTATACCACCGTAAATCAACAGGTTACCCTCAACAGGCTCCAGCCCTACCTGCACCATCGGGTACACGTTAAAGTTGCGGGCACTGTTCACGTCATCGCCGGTATAGGCCACTTTGGCACCCAGCGTCAGGCGCAACGCATTCAGTTTGCGCTCATAGGCCGCATGCAGTTTAAAGAGGCCACGGCTCACATCGGCAGAGTCCTTGTGCGACAGAACCGACAGGTCTGCGTCTACCTTAAAAGCGGATTCCTCGTCAATGCCGTACTCGCTGCGGAAGTCAACGGCAAAGTTGCTCTCGCTCATATCGTAGTTATCGTTGATATAGCGTAAGCGTGCGTTGGTTTTGTACAGGAAGGGAGCCCCGGATGTCTGGTTGTGAAAGAAACCCTCGGCCTGTATGCGGTTAAACACCTGCTTAATCGTATCGCGGTCTACATCTACGTCGTTCTCAAAGAGTGGCTCATAACCGTAGAAGTAATGCTTCTCCCGGCCGTACTTCAGGTCGCCCCCTACTGTAAAGCCTTTCAAGTAACGCTCTCCGTTCACGCTGATTTCAGACTGTGACACAGCGGAGTTATCTTTATCTACCGGTCCCCTGGAAGAGGAAACATGGCTTACCTGTGCTCCATAGCTGGCAACGTCGCTGCGCTTGTTATGGAAATAGCCTTTCAGGTAAAGCGTGCCGTAGTTGCCGAGGCCGCCCTTCAGGTAGTTGCCGTACAGCTTGGTCAGCTCGTCTTGCTTAATGGTGAGCACGCGCATCTGCAGCTCTATGTCCTGCGACGGCAGGCGGTAGTCCACGAAGCGGTAGCGCACGTTGCGGTCCCCGATCTCCGGTGGGTTAATACGGAACTTCTCGTAATTACGGGCCGCCTGGGGCAACTCAATGACGCGGCTCTTCTCTACCACCACCTCGGCGTCCTCCAGCTTCGTGCCTTCGGACCAGCCTTGGCTCTGCGCCTGCGCGCTGTTTAGGTAGCTGTACCCAACGCTCATTACAATGGCAAGTGAGGCTAATCTTAATTTATTTTTCATGCTAATGAATCTCCTCTTAATCTGAAACTTGGACTAGTTCTGCTGACCTGTGGTGTCTACCGGCGCGTTGGTCGTGTCAATTTCTACCGGCGGCACGGTGGTCTCTACCGGGGCTTTCTGCCCTGGCTGCAGGTTCTGCGGCTGCGCCTGTTGGCTGCTCTTGGCCTTCGTGCCGTCCAGCTTGGCCAGCTTTTGCTTCGCCTCCGCCACAATCTCCTGGTTCGGAGCGTTCTCTATGATGGAGTTAAGCGTGGCGCGCGCCTGGAACATTTCGTTCTGCGCCGCATACACATCCGCAATCAGCAGGAAGGTCTTGCCCAGCCAGAAATCATAGTTGCCAAACTTGTTGCTGAACTCAAAGGCGTGGTCCAGCGCCTCTTTATACTTCTTCTGCTTGTAGAGAATCTCTGAGATGAGGTAATGCGCCTCGGCTCCGTTCACATCATTGGCAGAGGCCGTTGTTTCGCGCAGCTCTGTCAGTGCCTGCTCCATGTTAGCCTGGGCGTAGGTGGCCTTGCCTCTGAACAACAGCGCAGAGTTGTACGCGTTGAGCGACGCATTGCCCTGGCTGATCAGCTCCCCGGCCACACGCTTGGCAGAAGCGTAGTCGTTGGTGCGGTAGTAGCTTTGCATCAGGCCTAGCAGCGCTGTCTGCTGTTCTTTGCGGTTGGTGGCCAGGTCGCGCAGACGGCTGTAGTACTTAATTGCCTCGGTGTAGTTCTTCGCCTCAAACTCCATATCGGCCACACGCTGAATGGCGCGGTTCACAAATTCGGAGCGGTTATTGGCCACAACCTGCTTCATCAGCTTCAGCCCTGCGGCTGCATTGTTGTTGCGCAGGTAGGAGTCGGCGAGGTAGTAACGGGCATCCGGCACAAACGTGCTGTTAGGGTACGCCTTGAGGTAGTTTTCAAGCTTTGTGGCAGCCTGTGCGTAGTTCTGGTTGAAGTATAGCGTCTTAGCCGCCTCGAACTCAATGCTTTCCAGCGCGTTGCTTTCCGGGTTGGCAGATTTATACTTGTCCACGTACTGATCGAACTCGTTGCTGCGGTTCTCCTGCCCCAGCACTTCCTGCAGGCTGTACAGCGCACCGCTGGCCACTTTAGAATCCGGGTACTCGTTAAGCACGCGCTGCTGATCGGCGATAGCCAAATCGTTCTGGCGCAGGTTAGAGTAGGCGATACCGCGCTTCTGCAGCGCGTTCGGCACCAGCTTGCTATCCGGCACACCGTTGATCAGTTTGGTAAAGCCCTGTACGGCCGCCTGGTAATTACCAGCTTCAAAGTCAACCACGGCATACTGGTACATGGCATCGTCGCGGAAGCGGGAGTTCGGGTACTTGTTGATCAGCTCCTGCAGGGCGTCTTTGGCCTTGTCGTTTCGGTTCAGGATGCTCAGCACGGCACCCTTCTGGAACAAGGCGTAGTCGCGGTCCGGGGAACTGCTGGCGATCACGCGCTCATACAGGTTCAGCGCCTCGTTGTAGTTCTTATTTACGTAGTAAGTATCGGCCAGGCGCACCGTCGCATCGTTGTAGTTCGGGTTGCTCGGCTTGATGTTATCCAGGTAGGCTTTGAAGTGTGTCAGGGCCTTATCGTACTCTTTGGTGTTAAAGTACGCGTAGCCAATGCCGTAGCGGGACTTAATGTAATAGTCTTCCTTGGCATTTGGGGCGGTGCGGAACACGGCGGCATAGCTGTTGATGGCATCGTTGTAACGCTGCCCGATGGAATAAGCCTCGCCTTTCACAAAATGGCTGGCGGCTGTCACCTCCTTATCGTACGGGTACTGCAGCGACTTGTCCAGCATGGCTACCGCCTGCGGAAACTTGCTGTCGTTAAACAGGTTGACGCCGTGGTAGTACGTTACCCGCTGATAGGTTTGCAGGATGCGCCAGCTTTTCTTCTCCAGGCTCTCGATGTGGCGAATGGCAGCGGCATAGTCGTTGGAGCCAAAGTACGATTCGCTCAGCAGGCGGTCCGCCTCCTCTCCCTGCTCCGAGTTAGGGAAGTTCTTGTTAAACTCCGCCAGGGAGTTGATGACTTCTCTGAAGTTGCCAAGCTCGAAACTCACCTGCGCATACTTCAGCATGGCCGCCTCGGTCACGTCCTTGTCCTGGTCGTTCTTTCTGGCCTGGTCAAAGGCGGTGAGGGCAAACTGCTTGTTGTCTTCCTTCAGGTAGCTTAGGCCCAGGTAATAGGCTGCATTCTGGCCAAGGGCATCCTTCTTAAGCGCCACCTCCTTAAAGTTGGCAATGGCGTTTTTGTAGTTGTTGTTCTTATAGTCAGTGACGGCAATCTTGTACTGCACCACCGGGTCCAGGCTGCGCTTGCCTTTGGCGTACTGGTTAAAGTAGGTCTCCGCCGTTTTGTAGTCGGCTTTCTGGTAGTACGCATCCCCCACCAACAGGGCAATCTCATCGGCTTGCTGCACCTGTGGCTTTCTGGCCAGGGCCGCTTCCCCGTAGCGGATCACTTCGTAGATATCATTCTCCTTGTAGAGGATCTCCGTGATCATGTAAGGCACGATGTTGGCGTAAGCCTCGTTTTTCTCCGCAATCTTCAGGTCTGCCTTGGCCGCGGCATAATCGCCCTGGCGGTACGAGATGTAGCCGGCGTAGTAGTTGGAGGCGTAGGCAAAGCGGTGCTCGTCCTCTCTGAAGCCCGTGGTCTTGTTCTTGTCGAACCAAATCTTGGCGTTATCAAAGTCCTTGGTGGCAAAGTATGAGTAGCCCAGCTTGAACTCCAGCTCGTTATTCTGCTTAATGCTAAGCAGGTGCGTCGGGGCATCCTTCAGCAGCTCCACCGCCTTCTTGTAGTCTTTCTGCTCAAAGTAGTACAGGCCCAGCTCATAGTTGGCAAGCGCTGTTTTCGGGTGCGTCGGGTACTTCCGCACAAAATCGAGCACTAGCTGCTCCGCATCGGGGTGCAGCAGGTACAGGCCGCTCAGGGCGTAGTAATATTGCGCATCGGCGGTTTTGGCGTCATTTCCGATCAGCTCGATGTACTTCTTAAAGGCTTCCTGCGCCGAGCCATACTTAGCACGGTCAAACAGTTCGATGCCTTCATGGAAGTACCTTTCCTCAGAGGTGAAAACTTGCGTATGCTGCGCCACCACCACATGGGAGCCGCCAGCCAGTACGGATGCAAGTGCTACTTTGTAAGCTATCTTCATATTTACCTGTTCGCCCCGGAGGGCACGTCGTTTTGTTCTGATTAAAGAAGGAAGTATACTTTAAAGTGGCTTCCGCTACTTCTGTCACTACCTCCTTCAAAGTTAGTAATTTTTAGAAAGCAGCCACCGCATTTATCACATTTCTAGCCTTTCAGCCGTTAAATATGGCGGAGCAACTATACAATGGCCGGAGCTCAAAATTATTGCCCGATGTGGATAAATAACCGCTTTCTCAGGAGGCCATGGCGCGTGGCACCGGGTGCAGGATCTTGAACACGAGCTCGCGCAGAATGTCTGCATCGCTCATATCGCCCCCTGTTATACCCTTCACCTGCAGGTCGGCCACCCGCACAAAGTGTATGATGTCGATGCAGCGCTGCAGCGGAAACGCACGGAGGGCCAGCATGTACTCCTTCACCAAAAAGCCCCTGTTGCCCAGGCTCTTGCGAATCCCCTGCTCCGACTTGTCCTGCTGCATGTGCAGCGTCAGCAGCTTGGTGAAAAAGGTGAACAGCAGCGTGAGGTTCGGGATAAGCGGGTTGCTCTTGGGGTTTGCCTCAAAGTAATGGATGATCTGGTTCGCCTTCAGGGCGTCGCGCGCAATCAGGGCCGACTGCAGCTCGAAGATGTTGTACTCCTTGCTGATGCCCACGTTCTCCTGTACCAGCCCCTCGTCCACGGTCGCCCCCGGCTTCAGGTTAATCAGCAGCTTGTCTATCTCATTGGCCAAGCGCGAAAGGTCTGAGCCGATAAACTCACTCAGCAGCAGCACCGCCTGCTGCGAGGCTTTCATGCCTTTGCTCTTGAGGTAGCCGTTTACCCATGCCGGCACCTGGTTGTCGTACAGCTTTTTGGTGGTCAGCAGCACCGCATGTTTGCTTACGGCTTTGGCAAGCGCTTTACGGCCATCCAAGGTTTTGTGCTTGTAGCAGAACACCAGTATGGTCGACGGCAGCGGGTTCTGCAAATACGCCTCCAGCTGCCGCATCCCCTCTTCCTTCTCAATGTCGGCAATGCTTTGCGCCTCCTTCACGATCACCACCGACCGCTCCGACATCATCGGGAAGCGCTTTGCCTGCAGCAGCACCGTCGACACATCCACATCCTTGCCGTACAATACCACCTGGTTAAAGCCCTTCTCGTGCTCCTGCAGGGCATGTTCCTCTATAAAATCGGCGATGGTATCGATGTAGTAAGACTCCTCGCCTTGCAGAAAGTATACCGGCGCGAACTGCCTTTGCTTGAGCTGCTCTAAAATGTTTTCGGGTGTATGGGCCATGGTGTGCTGCTGTGGATGGTGATTAGGCGGAGCGGCATGCATGCGCCTCTCCGCACCTACAAAATTAAGGCATCTGCCGCGAAAAGAAAGTATGGCAAAGGTTATTTCGACAACAGAACTCAAAAGCGGGAAAGCATGTTCTTCCAGGGCAGCTTCTGCATATCCCCTGTTGCTTATTTGTTTATGAAGACCATACTTTCCGGTAGCCTGGCGCTGCTCCTACTGTTATTTTACGCGGCCACGGCAACAGCCGGAGGCAACACACCCTTAGTGCTGAAGCACGAGCCACTCCCCTTCACGCCAAAGGAGTTCTATGTCGCAGAGGTACTTGACAGCCGGGTCGACAAAGCCGCCGTCGCACGGCTTATACCGGGTGGCGCGACAGACCTGGCGGGCGGCGGACATGTGGCCGTACAGGAGTTTATACTTAAAAACCTGCCACAGAATAAAAAACTGCGCCCCATTGTAGTGCGGATCAAGGAGCTGAACATCTCGGAGAAAGCCGGTAAGGCTGGCCGTGTAGAGGGTCAGGCCGTAGTGTCGATGGATTTTGAGCTGAGGCTGAACCAGGATGAAACCGTGCCGCTTACCCAGTATCGCGGCGGCCTGCGTTACGACCGCCCGGCCAGCCAGGAGGACGTGGCCGAACCGGCCTTGCGAAAGGCCCTCGTGCAGTCGCTTACCTTTCTGAATACCTGGATGGACCGCGAGGCAAGCACCAACCCGGCCCTGGCAAAGGACATTAAAGTCATCTTTTCAGACTATGCCGCTTCCGAAACAGCCGACACCGTGTACTATTCTCCGCAACGCCCACTGGCCTGGAGCGATTTTACCGGCAACCCTGCCAAACCAAGCAGGTATGCGGCAGCCGTTTTCCCGAGTTTCTCCTACGAAGGCCGCACAGAGGTAAAGCAGGGCGTCCTGCACCTCTACCTCGACATGAAAGTCTACATGCTGCAAAGCTCCTCCTGGGTGAAGCCCGGAAACAAAGACGCCTACTGCCTTAACCACGAGCAGAAGCATTTCGACATTGCCAAACTGGTGGCGGAGCGGTTCAAGCAAAAGATCACACCGGCAATTCTCTCCGTGGCCGACTACAACAGCATCATTCAGTATCACTTCATTGAGTCTTTCCGGGAGATGAACCAACTACAGGAACAGTACGACACGGAAACGCAGCATGGCCTGAACAAGCAGGCACAGGAGCAGTGGAACAAGCGCATTGCAGAGGAACTAGGAAGCTTATAGCAAGATGATGCAGAGGTGTCGTACAAGCCGTGGTGAAGCGCTTGGGCAGCGGCAACAGCCTCTTCTTGACTTCTACCTCGCTTAAAGAGCCTCTGGTTGAACAACTGCTTTGGAACAGCAGTAAGTTTATAAGCAAAAATTTACGAGCTAAATAGCGCACCCTGTTCTTCCTGCTTACGCTCCACTGCATGAGGTATGGGGGCCAAGCCGCCTCTGCTGAAAAGCCCTGGGAATATAGCAGTTTTGAATAATGTTCCGATCTCCTGCCCCCCTTTCCGCCCCAATCTGCCAACTCTTTTTTATATTTGCCTAGAACAGATGAACTAGGAATAGATGAACCTTATTGAAGAACTGCGATGGAGAGGCATGCTCCATGATTTCATGCCGGGCACAGAAGAACAACTTGCCTCTGAAATGACCTCCGGCTATATCGGTTTCGACCCTACGGCCAAGTCGCTGCACATTGGCAACCTGGCCACCATTATGCTGTTGGTGCACCTGCAGCGTGCCGGGCATAAGCCGTTTGCCCTGGTTGGCGGTGCTACCGGCATGATCGGTGACCCATCCGGAAAGTCAGCGGAGCGCAACCTGCTGGATGAGGAAACCCTCCGCGGGAATCAGGAGGGCATCAAAAAGCAACTGGAGAAATTCCTGGACTTTGACTGCGGCACCAACTCCGCCGAGATCGTAAACAACTACGATTGGTTTAAAGACTTCAGCTTCCTGGGCTTCCTGCGCGAAGTGGGCAAGCACATCACCGTGAACTACATGATGAGCAAGGACTCTGTTAAGAAACGCATCAACGCAGACGAAGAGGGTGACCGTGCCGAAGGGCTCTCTTACACGGAGTTTGCCTACCAACTTATCCAGGGTTACGACTTCTACCACCTCTACAAGAATAAAGGGCTTAAACTACAGATGGGCGCCTCCGACCAGTGGGGCAACATCACGACCGGCACCGAGCTTATCCGCCGTATGGATGGCGGCAAGGCCTTCGCCCTGGTAGGCAAGTTGGTAACGAAGTCGGATGGCACTAAATTTGGCAAGTCGGAAGGCGGCAACGTGTGGCTGGACCCGAACCTTACCTCCCCTTACAAGTTCTACCAGTTCTGGCTGAACCTGTCCGACGAAGAGGCCGAGAAACTGATAAAGGTGTACACGCTGCTTCCGCAGGAGGAGATCGAAAAGATAACCGAAGAGCACAAACAGGCCCCCCACCAGCGTTTGCTACAGAAAGCCCTCGCTAAAGATGTTACAATTCGCGTTCACTCGGAGGAAGACTACAATGCAGCCGTGGATGCCTCTGAAATTTTATTTGGAAAAGGCGATTTAGAGACGCTGAAGGGCCTTAAAGAGGATGTTTTGCTCTCTGTGTTTGAAGGAGTGCCGCAAATTCAGGTGAGCCAGGCAGACTATGCCAGCGCAGCCAATGTCACGGATCTGCTCTCCGACCTGTCGGGCGGGCAGGTGTTCGAGTCGAAGGGCGAAGCCAAGCGCATGATCAAGAACGGCGGGGTAAGCGTAAACCGCCAGAAGGTACAGCACGCCGAGGAGCCGGTAAGCTTCGAACTGCTGCAGGGCAAGTACCTGGTCGTGCAGAAAGGCAAGAAAAACTACTACCTAATTTCCGTTAACTAGCTGAAAGTAAGGGTAAATACAATAAAAAAGGTGGTCTTTGCAGACCACCTTTTTTATTTATACTGTCTTCGGCTAATTACTTAGCAGACTCAGCTTTATCGTTTTTGATATCCTGAACCTCCTTGCGGATGTCCTGTGCCATGTTCTTCAGGTCTTGCATGCCTTTGCGTACGCGCGTACCAGCAGCAGCATTACCTTTGTCGTAGAACTTATCGAAGTCACCTTCCAGGGACATAACCAAGTCCTTCAGTTTGTTAAAGTTGTTCGTCATTAGAGCTATTGTTATAGTGAAACATTTGATTTTATAGCTCTAATATACACATTTGTTACAAACAAGCAAAGATTCAGAAATTTTAATATAAGCCTCTGGAAGCTGCTAGGCCGTAACTGCCGGGCTAGAGTACAAGCCCTTGTCTAGCTTTTGTGCAATTTTTTCAAAGGCGTTGATCGTCTCTTCCACATCCGCCAGTGTGTGCGCAGCCGTTGGGATCAGGCGCAGCATGATCACATCCTTCGGTACTACCGGGTACACCACGATGGAGCAGAAGATGCTGTAGTTCTCGCGCAGGTCCAGCGTCAGTTGCGTTGCGTCCGGAATCTGTCCGTTCAGGAACACAGGCGTAACCGGCGACTCTGTTGTACCGATGTTAAAGCCTTTCTCGCGCAGGCCGCTCTGCAGGGCGTGTACCACCTCCCACAGCTTGTCCTTCAGCTCAGGAGTGGAACGCAGCAGCTCCAGGCGCTTCAGGGCTCCTACCACCAGCGGCATCGGCAGCGACTTAGCGAAAATCTGTGAGCGCATGTTGTAGCGAAGGTACTCTACCACCTGCTCGTTAGAGGCTACAAAGGCACCAATGCTGGCCATAGACTTGGCAAACGTTGAGAAGTAAACGTCTATACCATCCTGGCAGCCCAGGTGCTCACCTGTACCGGCGCCAGTGGCTCCCATGGTTCCGAAGCCGTGGGCATCGTCTACCAGCAGGCGGAAGTTGAATTTCTCTTTCAGGGCTACCACTTCGCGCAGCTTGCCCAGGTTACCGGACATGCCAAACACACCCTCTGTAATCACAAGAATAGCACCACCTGTGTTCTCAGCCCAGCGTGTGGCACGCTCCAGCTGTTTCTCCAGGCTCTCCATATCGTTGTGGCCATACACAAAGCGCTTTCCCTGGTGCAGTCTTACGCCGTCGATAATACAGGCGTGCGACTCGGCATCGTATACTATTACATCGTGGCGGTCAACCAACGCATCAATAATAGACAGCACGCCCTGGTAACCGAAGTTCAGCAACATAGCGTCTTCCTTCTTCACAAAGTCAGCCAGCTCAGACTCCAGTTGCTCATGCAGGTTCGTGTTTCCGGACATGATGCGCGCTCCCATTGGCGTAGCCATACCCCACTCGGCAGCGCCTTCAGCATCAGCTTTGCGCACCTCAGGGTGGTTGGCAAGGCCAAGATAGTTGTTAAGGCTCCAGGTCAACACCTCTTTGCCTCTAAACTTCATTCGTGGAGAAATCTCACCCTCCAGCTTAGGAAACGTAAAGTAACCGTGTGCGTAGTGTGAGTGGCTGCCTAGTGGGCCCCTGTTGGTCAACAACTTTTCAAATAAATCCACTTGTGTAATAATTAGGTTATCGGGATAATTTCAATTCGTTTTTCGCCTCATACCCTATTAAACGAAATTAGGTATAATGCAGCGCAAAGTTATGGTTTATTCGATTCATATACAATCTATACCCTATACTCTCCGGGGCATTTTTACGCACCGTATTTTTAACTTTGGCCTCAAAAGCTTTTCTTTGAAGTAAAATAAACCATAGCATCTGCATGAGAAAGATCAACAAGATACTGGTAGCCAACCGTGGCGAAATTGCCCTGCGGGTAATGCGAACAGCTAAGGAAATGGGTATTAAGACGGTAGCCGTGTACAGCGAGGCCGACCGCAACGCCCTGCACGTGCGCTTTGCCGATGAGGCGGTCTGCGTAGGCGGCCCTAAGTCCAATGAGTCATACCTGCGCGGCGACGTCATTATTCAGGTGTGCAAGGACCTGGGGGTGGATGCCATTCACCCGGGCTATGGTTTCTTGTCGGAGAATGCCGGTTTCGCCAAGGCCGTGCAGGAGGCAGGCCTGATATTTATCGGCCCGTCGCCGGAGGCCATCGACCTGATGGGAAGCAAGCTGGCGGCCAAAGCGGCGGTAGCCAAGTATAACATCCCGATGGTGCCGGGCACCGAGAGCGCCATCACCGATGTGGAGGAAGCCAAGCAAATCGCACAGCAGGTAGGCTTCCCGATCCTGATCAAAGCGAGCGCCGGCGGCGGCGGCAAAGGCATGCGCGTTGTAGAGGACGTTGCCTCTTTTGAGGAGCAGATGAAGCTGGCCGTTAGCGAGGCCACCTCTGCCTTCGGAGACGGCTCTGTGTTTATTGAAAAGTATATCGGTTCGCCGCGCCACATCGAGATTCAGGTGCTGGGCGATACACACGGCAATATTGTGCATCTTTTTGAGCGCGAGTGCTCCATACAGCGCCGCCACCAGAAAGTAATCGAAGAGGCGCCATCTTCTGTGCTTACCCCTGCCCTGCGCGAGGAAATGGGGCGCAACGCGGTGAACGTGGCCAAAGCCTGCGACTATGTTGGCGCCGGCACGGTGGAGTTCCTGCTGGACGAGAATATGAACTTCTACTTCCTGGAGATGAACACGCGCCTGCAGGTGGAGCACCCGGTTACGGAGCAGATTACCGGCCTCGACCTGGTAAAAGAGCAAATACTTATTGCGGAAGGCAACCCGCTTAGCTTTAAGCAGGAAGACCTGGAGATATACGGCCACGCCCTGGAGCTGCGCGTTTACGCCGAAGACCCTGCCAACAACTTCCTGCCGGACATCGGCAAGCTAGAGACGTACAAGCGCCCTCAAGGGCTTGGAGTGCGTGTAGACGACGGCTTTGAGCAAGGGATGGAGATTCCGATCTACTACGACCCGATGATCGCAAAGCTGGTGACGTTCGGTAAAGACCGGCAGGAAGCCATCGACAAGATGCTGCGTGCTATTGAGGAGTACCAGATCACAGGCATAGAAACCACGCTGCCGTTTGGCTCTTATGTGTTACAGCACGAGGCGTTTGTGAGCGGCAACTTCGACACAAAGTTTATCGAGCGCCACTTTAGCCCGGATGTACTGCAGCGGACGCCTGACGAAGGGGCCGACGAGATAGCCGTTGCCCTGGCCGCCATGCTGATGAACAAGCAGAAGCCTGCCACATCCGAGGCCACGGCTCTAAGCGAGACTGCCTCTAGCTGGCGCCGCAACAGAACACGTTAGGCCTTCTCTTCAGCATAAAGTATAAAAGGCGGGGCCGCTGCACCAGTGCAGCGGCCCCGCCTTTTATACTTTATGCTGTAAGTAATCCTGCTGCTAGAGCAGGTCAAACAGGTTCTTTACGCCTATGTAACGTTCCTTGGTAAAGCCCTCCCCGTAGGTTGTGCCGATGGCATGCCCTAGCTCCAGTGCCCGCGCCTCCACAAAACGCAGAAACTCAGGCGACGAAATATAAGTGTTTGGCGAGGCATCATCCGGGTTGTAGAACTGAGATTTGAAAGCACGGATGGCCTCCATCTTCTTTTCCCAGTAAGGCGTCACGTCCACCACCAGGTCCGGTGTGATTAGGCGATCCTGAATGTAGTGGTACACAACTTTCGGTCGCCAGGCCTCCTGCTCACTCCCGTCCTCCTCCTTTGTTTTGATCATTTTAAGACCAGACTTGAAGCAGGACTCCGAAACAAGCTCCGATCCCCGCCCGTGGTCCGGATGCCTGTCATAAACGGCATTCATGATCACGATCTCCGGTTTATACTTGCGGATCTTCTCGATCACCATCAGCTGGTGCTCCCTATCGTTCTGGAAGAAGCCATCTGCCATGCCCAGGTTCTCGCGGGCACTCAGCCCCATGACCTCTGCGGCATCTTTTGCCTCCTGAATACGCCCTTCCGGCGTACCGCGCGTGCCAAGCTCCCCGGCCGTTAAGTCCACAATGCCCACCTTTTTACCGGCGGCCACATGCGCAATCAGCGTACCGGCACAGCCTAACTCTATGTCATCGGGGTGTGAAGCGAAGGCTAGTATATCTAATTTCATGGTTTTTAATGTATAAATTTACCTGATGCGCAACGACTTGCCCACTCTCAGGGTAGTGCGCGTGCTGATGCCGTTCAGGCGTGTTAACTGGCTTACCGATACGCCGTAGCGCTTGGCAATACCCGATAAAGTGTCGCCGCTGCGAACTTTGTGGTACGCGGCCCTGCGGCCACTGCTGCTGGTGCCGCTCCTGGCGCGGTTAGAGTAGTTGAAAACCGCCGCCGTTATCTGGTAGCTGTCGCCCTTAAGCAGGTAGTCCGGGAAATCGTAGAGGTTCTCCGGGTCCATCGGGTTTCCCTGGTAGCGCACCTCATAGTGCAGGTGCGGCCCGGAGCTCCTGCCCGTGCTACCACCTAAGCCAATCAGCTGCCCCGCCTTCACAAAGTCACCTGGCTTGGCGATGGGCTTGCTCATGTGGCCGTACAGGGTCTCTAAGCCGTTATAGTGGCGCACCACGATATAGTTGCCGTAGCCACCACCATCCCACTTATTAATCCGCACAACGCCATCAAAGGCTGCAACAATGCTATCTCCCGTGTCCAGGTCTATGTCGGTGCCATAGTGCCACCGGCCTCCCCTTGCACCAAAATGGCTGGTGATCGGTGTCTTGTCCAACGGCATTTTGTAGTCGCGGTTCTGCTTCGGGTCGTACAGCTTGATGTCTACCGTATCCTTTAACTGGCGGCCATCCATGCGGTATGGGTTAATGTTTCGGGTGTCCCAAATCGCATAGTAACCGGCAATCTTAATCCAGGTAGAGTCCACCAGCACTTCCTCGGACATCTCCACGATGTGCTGCTCCCCCAGGTCCAGCTCGGAGGTATCCTCGCTGACAATGGAGAGCTCCTTCTTAGGGTTGAAGTAAATAGACTGATCCGCGTCAGAATCTTCATCCGGGAAGTCCTCATACTTGATGAGGATGGTGGTGTCCGGACGGACGTACTGTATCTTCGGGGTCTTGACCTTGAAGAGGTCTTTTACTTTCCCCTGCCCAAAGGCTCCTCCGGCACACCACAGCATGCTAAAGAGAAACAGTACAAAAATAGAGGGTGCTTTATACTTTGACATTTGCATCAACAGATTGGCTGCGCTGCCTTACCACAGCACGTCATTCGCTAAATTAAACTGCAGCGCAGCCATTTTATTGTGATACAGCTAACAGCACAACCGCTAAGAAAGTGCATGCCAGTTGCTTATTTGCATTAAAGGTTAGTGCAATCCTTTAGAGGCCAGGTAACGCTCGGCATCCAATGCGGCCATACACCCGGAGCCAGCAGCCGTAACGGCCTGGCGGTAGGTAAAGTCCTGCACATCGCCGCAGGCAAACACCCCGTCGATGTTTGTTTTGGCAGTGCCCGGGATTGTGCGGATATAGCCGTTCTCATCCAGGTTGAGGTACTCAGCAAAGATATCAGAGTTAGGCTTATGGCCTATAGCCACAAAGAAGCCCTTCACCGGAATCTCGCGCATTTCTCCCGTCACCGCGTTCTTCACGCGTACAGCCTCCACGGTGTCTTCTCCCAGGATCTCGTCGGTTACCGTGTTCCACAGCACCTCGATGTTCTTGGTGTTCAGCACGCGCTCCTGCATAATGGTAGAGGCCCGCATCTCCTCGCGGCGCACCAGCATGTATACTTTGTTGCACAGGTTAGAGAGGTAAGTCGCTTCCTCGGCTGCGGTATCGCCGGCTCCTACAATCGCCACATCCTGGCCGCGGTAAAAGAAGCCGTCGCACACCGCGCAGGCAGACACGCCGTTGCCGTTTAGCCTGGACTCCGACTCCATGCCCAGCCACTTGGCAGAGGCGCCCGTGGAGATAATCACGGCATCTGCTTCAATCGTCTTCTGGTCGTCGATCACCACCTTGTGCGGCTGCGAAGAAAAGTCCACGGCCGTGGCAATTCCGTAGCGCACATCGGTGCCGAAACGCTCCGCCTGCTTCTTAAAGTCCTCCATCATCTCAGGCCCCATAACTCCCTCTGGGTAACCAGGATAGTTCTCTACATCGTTGGTGATTGTGAGCTGCCCGCCGGGCTGCAGGCCTTGGTATAGTATAGGATTAAGACCGGCTCTGGAGGCATAAATAGCCGCTGTGTAGCCAGCAGGCCCCGAGCCAATAATAAGGCATTTTACTTTTTCTATTTCCATTACTGCTTTGTCTAAAAGAAATTCGGTTGCAAGTATACAAAATTTCTGTGCCTCTGCCTGCATTGGGTGCGGCAAAAAGCCCAGGATTATACTTGGCAAACAAAAAGCCCCGGCTTTTGGCCAGGGCTTCCTGTTCTTTTTTTGTGCAACTAGCCCAGGTAAGGCTTCAGTGCTTTGCTTCTTGATGTATGGCGAAGTCTGCGGATCGCTTTCTCCTTAATCTGGCGCACACGCTCGCGCGTCAGGTTAAATTTCTCGCCAATTTCCTCCAACGTCAGGGAGTGCTCGCCGTTCAGGCCAAAGTACAGGGTGATTACGTCGGCCTCGCGCTTGGTAAGGGTAGACAGGGCGCGCTGCACCTCCTTGCGAAGGGAGTCGTTCATCAGGCCCATGTCCGGAGACTCTTCGTCTTCGTTCTCCAGCACATCCAGCAGGCGGTTCTCCTCGCCCTGCACAAACGGCGCATCCACCGACACGTGGCGACCGGATATCTTCAGCGTGTCCACTACCTCGGCAGTGGTCAGCTCCAATACTTCGGCGATTTCTTCCGGCGACGGCTCACGCTCAAACTTCTGCTCGAGCTCTGAGAATGATTTAGAGATCTTGTTCAGGGATCCTACACGATTCAGCGGCAGACGCACAATGCGCGATTGCTCGGCCAAAGCCTGTAGAATAGACTGACGGATCCACCATACGGCATATGAGATGAATTTAAAACCTCTTGTTTCATCGAATCGCTTGGCGGCTTTAATCAAACCCAGGTTCCCCTCGTTGATAAGGTCGCCTAGTGAAAGGCCCTGGTTCTGGTACTGCTTGGCCACCGATACCACAAATCGCAAGTTGGCTTTTGTTAACTTCTCAAGTGCAAACTGATCCCCCTCCTTAATTCTCTGTGCCAGCGACACCTCTTCATCTGGAGTAAGCAAATCAACTTTACCAATCTCCTGTAGATACTTATCCAGTGATTGGCTTTCACGGTTCGTTATCTGTTTGCTTATCTTGAGTTGTCTCATCAGAGTATATTGTTATTCAAAAAAATTGTGAAACTTAAAATTTGGCTCGGTGACTTAACATCAGAAAATCGCGCAAAGTTCTGACATCTTCGTAATAAAATCAAGATGCTCTCCTCTGGCGACTAAAGATAAAAAACTCTTGGTGCCTCCAAAGCCTGAGAGGCCGGCACCAAGAGTTGTATTTTAGCAGGTTACTGGTTCTGCTCTGCACCCGGCTTTGGCAGAATCGCCTTGCGGGACAGCTTGAACTTACCTGTTTTCTTATCTACGTCAATTAGCTTCACTTTTACTTCTTCGCCGATCTCCAGCACGCCTTCCATGTTCTCCAGGCGCTCGTGCTTGATCTCAGAGATGTGCAGCAGGCCGTCTTTGCCCGGCATGAACTCTACGAACGCGCCGTAAGGCTGGATAGACTTCACTTTACCGATGTACACTTCACCAATCTCAGGCTGAGCGGCAATGGCTTTGATCTTACCAACGGCCTGGTCCATAGACTCCTGGTTGCTGGCGAAGATGTTCACGTGGCCCTTCTCGTTTTTCTCCTCAATGATGATCGTAGCACCCGTGTCCTTTTGGATCTGCTGGATTACCTTACCACCCGGTCCGATAATGGCACCGATAAACTCTTTGTCGATCACGATGTTGAACGAGCGTGGTGTATGCGGCTTGTAGTCTGGGTTTGGAGAAGAAATGGTTTTAGACATTTCGTTCAGGATGTGCAGACGGCCGGCGTTAGCCTGCTGAAGCGCCTGGCTAAGTACCTCGTAAGACAAGCCCTGAACTTTGATGTCCATCTGGCAGGCAGTGATACCTTTGTTTGTGCCAGCTACTTTAAAGTCCATGTCACCCAAGTGGTCTTCATCACCCAGAATGTCAGACAGAACTGCAAACTTGCCAGTCTTTTCGTCTGTGATCAGACCCATCGCGATACCAGAAACGGCAGCCTTCACAGGCACACCAGCATCCATCAGGGCCAGGCTACCGGCGCAAACCGTTGCCATGGAAGAAGAACCGTTTGACTCCAGGATGTCAGAAACAATACGGATCGTGTACGGGTTCTCAGCCTCCGGCGGAAGCACTTTCTTCAGGGCACGCAATGCGAGGTTACCATGACCAACCTCGCGGCGGCCCGGGCCTCTGTTCGGTCTTACCTCGCCAGTAGAGAAGGCAGGGAAGTTATAGTGCAGCAGGAACTTGTTGGTTCCAGACACCATGGCGCTGTCGATCATCTGCTCGTCAAGCTTGGTGCCCAGCGTTACAGTAGTCAGCGACTGCGTTTCGCCACGGGTAAACACGGCTGAACCGTGTGTAGCCGGCAGGTAGTTCACCTCTGACCAGATCGGGCGAATCTCGTCCAGCTGACGGCCATCCAGACGCGTACGGTCTGAAAGGATCATGTTGCGAACGGCCTCTTTCTCCACGTCATGGTAATAGGTCTTGATCAGGCCCATGTCATACCCGTGCTCTTCGCCGAGAGAAGCAACAAACTCTTCCAGCACGGCGCCGAAGCCTTCTTTACGCTCTGATTTGTTGGCGCTGCCACGCTTGGCCACTGCATAGGCCTTCTCGTAGGTGGCGTCGTATACTTTCTGGCGCAGCTCGTCGTCGTGTGTCTCGTGGGAGTACACGCGCTTCTCGGTTTTGCCAACCATTTCTGCCAACTCGATCTGTGCCTGGCACTGTGCTTTGATAGCCTCGTGCGCGAACTGTATGGCCTCCAGCATTTCTGCCTCAGACACCTCGTTCATCTCGCCCTCTACCATTACAACGCTGTCGATAGAGGCACCTACCATCAGCTCAATATCGGCACGCTGGATGTCGCTTACGCTTGGGTTGATCACCAACTGGCCGTCAACACGCGCTACGCGTACTTCAGAGATTGGTCCGTTAAAAGGAATATCAGATACCGCCAGCGCCGCTGAGGCAGCCAAAGCAGCCAGGGCATCCGGCATGATCTCTGTATCAGCAGAGATCAGGTTTATAGTCATTTGGGTTTCTGCGTGGTAGTCAGACGGGAACAGCGGGCGCAGCACACGGTCCACCAGGCGCGAAACCAATACTTCATAGTCAGAAAGTCTCGCCTCTCTTCTAAGGAAGCCACCCGGGATTTTGCCTGAAGAGGCGAATTTCTCCTGGTAGTCAACTGAGAGCGGCAGGAAGTCAACCCCTTCGCGGGCTTCTTTGTTTGAAACAACAGCTGCCAATAGCATGGTGTTTCCCATTTTCACTACGACAGACCCGTCAGCCTGTTTGGCTAGTTTACCAGTTTCAATGGTTACCTCCCGGCCATCCGGAAGAAAAATAGTTTTACTAATCGCGTTGTAGGACATCTTCAATTATCGTTATCATCAAAAAAGGCAGGGTCACCCATTGCAACACTGCCGGTACTGGCAATTCAGAGGAAGGAAAGGGGAAGTGCTTAAAAAAAGATTAGGGAATCCCTGTATGAATTCCCTAACACAATAAGCTTATTTACGGATACCTAGCTCGCTAATGATAGCTCTGTATCTTTCAATATCATTTTTCTGGAGGTAGTTAAGAAGTCTTCTTCTCTTACCTACAAGTTTCAAAAGACCAAGACGTGTGCTAAAGTCTTTCTTGTGAGTTTTCAGGTGGTCGGTTAAGTCAGCGATGCGCTTTGTAAAAAGAGCGATCTGCGCTTCAGGAGAACCTGTGTCAGTCGTAGACTTGTTGAAACCGTGCTTTTCGAAAATCTCTTGTTTCGCTTCAGTGGTTAATCTCATTGCGTAAAAATATCAATCTGTTTTTATCTTGCAAAGCTTGCTATACAAGCCACAAAGGTATATAATTTACTTTTACAAAAAAAACTTTTATCGAATCTTTATATAGTGTTTCTACAGTTTATTCCGGCGGAGCCTGGCCATGAACTTGCGCCAGAAGTCCACCTCCAGCAGGCTGGAGTCGTTGCGGGCCTGGTACAGGAAAAACAGCCCGACCGGCAGGAGAATCATGTTGGCCGCCCACATGCCTATGCCAACCGACACAAGCCCCTCGCGCGCCCACTTCTCCCCTAGTATGGTCATCACGTACATAATGATGAAAAACACAATGGAGATTACCACCGGCACTCCCAGGCCGCCTTTCTTGATAATGGCCCCCAGTGGCGCCCCGATCAGGAACATGATGATAATCGAGGCAGACTGGGTAAACTTGCGCCAGATTTCCACCTCGTAGTTGTTGGCCTCGCGCCGTGTGGAGTGCACGCGCTCCACATAGCTGCTCGTAAAGCTCTTTATGTTGCGGGCCTTGTTGGTGGCCAGCAGCATGGTTTCGCTTGTCGGCTCGGGCAGCTTTCGCTCCACCTCCTTGCCCAGCAGGCGCTGGCCGTTTTTCACCTGCCCGGTATCGGCCTTAAAGTACATGTAAAACGGATCCACGTTAGGGGCATACATCTGCACCTCCCGTTTACCGTAGCGCTTGAGCGAGTCTGTCACCACGTTCAGTTCCTGGATGTTCTTCATCATCTTGTTGTCCGAGAAGAGCTCCTCGCGGGTACGGTCAAAGTTAAAGGAGGCCATGCTCAGCATCAGCTTGCTCTCATCAAACTCCTGCCGCACAAACTGCTCATTGGAGTTCCGGAAAGAAGCATTGTTCTGGTCCACGTAGGTGTTGCCGTCATACAGCTCCAGCACCAGGTAGGAGTCGTTGTGGTCCATGTACATCTCACCGGAGTCGGCAAGTATAACCGTGGTGTTGGTGCCTCCCTTGGTGTGGTCATAGATCATTACGTCGCGCAGGGTGCGCCCCTCGTTCATCTTTTCGTTTACCTTGATGCTATAGCCGGGAATGCCGTTGTAAAAGGCCCCCTCTTTAAAGTTCATAGCGGGTTTCTTCTGCCGAATATCCCAGAGCAGGCTGTAGGCTTTCAGGTTGGCCTTTGGCACCACGTAGTTGTTAAAGAAGAAAGCGCCCACCGTGATAAAGGACACCACGATCAGGACAGGGCGCAGAATGCGGGGCAGGGCAATGCCGGAGGTTTTGATGGCCGTCAGCTCATAGTGTTCCCCCAGAGAGCCAAAGGTCATGAGCGAAGACAGCAGCACAGCCAGTGGCAGGGCCACCGGCGCCATGTTGATGCTAAAGTAAAAGAGCAGTTCGCCGAACACCTCCGCCCCCAGGTCCTTCCCTACCAGCTCATCGAGGTACTTCAGCATGTACTGGGTGAGCAGGATAAACTCCACCACCGTAAAAGTTAACAGAAAAGGGCCGAAAAAAGCCCGGAGTATCAGCTTATCAAGTTTCTTCATGCGCAATAACGTGAGCGGCCGCATGTAACAGGCCGCTTTTAATCCGGTACAAACCAGCAATTATCATGCAAAGATAAGCAGTTAGTCCTGCAAACCTGCTACCCGCCTACTATTTCGCGCAGATTTTGCATCAGGTTGTCCCACAGCTCCTCCAGTTCCACTTCGTCGTCCTCGTCAGAGTAGTCCACCACTTTCAGGAACTGCTCCTGGGTAAGTTCGCTGCTCTCGATGGAAAGATCCACATACGGGGCATCCGTCACGTGGCGCTTGTCGTCGCTCAAAAACAGAAAGCGGATAGAGCGGTTGGTGCGGTGGCTGGTCACCTCTGCGAAGTGGCTGCGCCCGTCCCAGATAAAGTTCAGAATTTTGTTCTCGTCTACATTCACGTCGTCACAGAACCACTGCGACAGGCCGCTGGGTGTGCTTAGGTAAGGGTAAAGCAGCTTAGCGGAGGCGTTGATAGGGTACTCACGCACAAATTTCGTCTTCGTAGCTCTCGTCATAGTAAGTATGGTAAGTGTCTGAGTAAGTATAGTATTAATTCTTCACAAAACGTATATTTAGAAAATAAAATATTTTTTTTCTGAACGAAAGCTTGCATATCCAAAAATGAATCCGCTATATTTGCACCACAATTCGGCGGGGTAGCTCAGATGGTTAGAGCGCAGGATTCATAACCCTGAGGTCGGCAGTTCGATTCTGCTCCCCGCTACAAGGCCCTGGAAGCACTTCCAGGGCCTTTTCTTTTTAAGGTACCCCACTATCTTCTCCTCACCAGGCCGCCGTACTCAAAAGCTGTTTCTTTCATCAACCTTTTTCTCAGCCTTAGCCGGCACAGCACCAGGGGCAGAGGCATCACCTCTGCGGATGTGCGTCTCCCACCTTCCTCCAATAAGCAATGAAGAACTTTCTCTGTAGCTACCGAGCTCCTTTAGATAAGTAGTCTTGGGCAGCTCAGGTGCAGAGGCAAGAGACGATCCTCCCGCCGTTCTTCCTATAGAGCAACTGCCTTGATTTGAACAAAGCTTTACTCCCTGTGGAAAGTATAAAGCCTCAAGTAACCAAATGAAAAAGCCACACCTTGAGGGTGTGGCTTTTTCATTTGCTTTACTAGCCGCCGGTACGAGTTGCTACTATCTGCGCCCGTAATCTTTGTTAAAAGTAGGCTTATGCAGTGGCTTTACCTTGTGGCTTGCGTAAGCCGCACAGGCAGACTGCTGCTGGCAAGAGGCGCAAATAGCTACTATGAAGATTAGAAGGAAAAGTTTTGGTAAAAGTGTTTTCATTGTGAAGGTTGTTTGTTGTTTGATGAAGTATCTTGAATTGCCGGAAGAAGTGAAATAATCCCCATTAATCCCTCTTTCGAACATTACATTATGCAAATATATATGATTAAATATAAATATTTATTAAATACGCTAAATATTTTAACAACATAATACAAAGTACAATTTCAGGCTTTCCTCCTGCTGTTAATCATGCATTTGCCACCATATGTCAATATAAAATAATTTTTGCCATACTTATACCTGGGGTGCAACTGCGCAAAAGAAGTGAAGTAAGGAGGCAGATAAAGCCGCAAGAGCTAAGCCTGAACAGCGGGGCTGGAACGCTGCCTTACAGGCTGCAACACCCGCTTTGCAGGCGCTGCCCGCGATCTTAATATCTCCAAAGGCAAAGCTGCGTAGAAATCTAACTGAACCGAGAACAGCTAAAACAACTCTTAAACTATGAAGCAAGAACAGCAGTACCTTTGGTGGCAGTCTGGCATTATCTATCAAGTATACCCGCGCTCTTTCCAGGACTCTGACGGAGACGGCATCGGTGACCTGAAAGGCATTATCAAACGCCTCGATTACCTGAAGTGGCTCGGCGTCACAGCCGTGTGGGTGTCCCCCATCTACCCGTCTCCTATGGCCGACTACGGCTACGACATCTCTGATTACTGCGGCATCCATCCGCTATTCGGCACCATGGAAGATTTTGATGCGCTGCTGCAGGAGGTTCACAAGCGCGACATGAAACTGATCCTGGACCTGGTGCCCAACCATACTTCCAACGAGCACCCCTGGTTCCTGGAGTCCCGCTCCTCCCGCGACAACCCAAAGCGCGACTGGTACATCTGGGAAGACCCGGCAGAGCACGGCGGCGAACCCAACAACTGGCTGAGCGTGTTTGGCGGCAGCGGCTGGGAATGGGACGAAAAAACGGAGCAGTACTACTACCACGCCTTCTTGAAGGAGCAGCCTGACCTGAACTGGCGGAACCCGGAGGTGCAGCAGGCGATGTTTGACGTCATGCGCTTCTGGCTGGACAAAGGCGTAGACGGTTTCCGGGTGGATGTGATGTGGCACATGATAAAGGACAAAAAGCTTCGCGACAACCCGCCAAACCCCGACTATCAGCAGCACGAGTCTACTTATAACCAACTGATCCCGGCCTTCTCTACAGACCAGCCAGAGGTGCACGATATAGTGGCCATGATGCGCAGCGTGATGGACGAGTACGACGAGCGTGTGATGATCGGTGAGATTTACCTGCCTATCCACCGGTTGGTGTCCTACTATGGCCAGGACAACAGCGGCGCGCACCTCCCCTTCAACTTTATGCTGATCACGCTGGATTGGAACGCCCTCACCCTCAGCTCGCATATTGATGAGTACGAAGGAGCCCTGCCGAAGGGCGGCTGGCCAAACTGGGTGATCGGCAACCACGACAAGCCGCGAATCACCAGCCGGGTGGGCTACTCCCAGGCCAAAATAGCCGGCATGCTGCTGCTCACGCTCCGCGGCACCCCGACCCTGTACTACGGCGATGAACTGGGCATGCGCGATGTACCGATTCCGCCAGAAGAAGTGCAGGACCCGCAAGGCCTGAACATGCCCGACAAAGACCTGAGCCGCGACCCGGCGCGCACCCCGATGCAATGGGATAACAGCGCTAACGCAGGCTTTACCGACGGCAAGCCATGGCTGCGCCTGCCCACTAACTTCCGCCGCGTAAACGTGGAGGTACAAAAAGAAGACCAGTACTCCATGCTCACCTTTTACCACCGGCTCATTCACCTGCGCCAGCAAGAGGCTGCGCTCAATATAGGAGACTACGAGCCCGTGCTCACCAAAGCACCGCTGCTTGCCTTTGTCCGCAAAACGGAAGAAAAGCAGCTCCTGGTCATCCTAAACCTGAGCCACAAGCCCTGCACATTCAGGCCGCAGGGGCAGCGCTACAAAGGTACGGTGGTGCTGGCAACAGACCCGGAACGGGAAGAATCGACAGTTGAAGGCAACATTACCCTCTATGGCGATGAGGGAATACTAGTGGCTTTAGATTAACATACCATAGCAAGCGGTGCCCTACACCTACTTTATACTTAAAAGCAGGCGTAGGGCATCGTCTTAAAACACACTCCCACCCACACAAGCTTGCGCCTAAGCAACAGTGGCTTTCTGCGCAAGAGGCTTTCTTGTTTTTACCACTCGCTGCACAGCAGCTGGCTTAAAGCCCCCCACATTGGCCGCCAAGCTACTGCCTTTGAATAACCCGTCCGTTCGTGTTATACTTTACAAAGCACCAACTGGCTACCACAACAAAGAAGAAGGAACGATCAGGCTAACCTGCCTTAATAAACCAGGAGCACATCTGCCTTTCCCCTTGATGGTACTTCCAAAAGGAAAAGGGCAGAGAAAAGCACCTTTCATACTTTACGGCCATCCGAGCGAGGCTTTGTTAATGCCCCACAGCAGGAACACCAGCAAAACTCTTCGGCACCTGGCTTACATGGACTTGATCTGGTTTACCCGGAACCAACGGTAACCGTAGCCACTCAAGGCGATCCTGGTCGTGTCTTCCTGTGTGGGAGGATAATCGCTGTCGGTAAAAATATCGACGAACTGACGTGGATGCAGCACTTTGGAGGAAAGGGAAAATGTTGTTTTCTCGGCTGAAAGGTTGTGTGCGAAAACCAGTATGCTTTCCTGCCACTCCATGCAGTGCAGAAGCACCTGCGATTTATCTGTTTCCAGCAGCTTTACCTTGCCCCAGCCTATTTCGCGGCAGTGTTTGCGCGTACTGATCAGTTTCTTCATCCACTCCAGCAGCGAGTGCTGCTGCTGGTGCTGGTGCTGCACGTTTACCTTCTTATAGCTGAAGGGCCCTTTGCTCAGGGGCGGCCACACCACCTTGTCGCGCGGTGCATCGGAAAAGCCTCCGTTCTCCGCATCGTTCCACTGCATGGGCAGGCGCACGCTGCCCCGCCCCTCTTGCTCCAGGTCCTCTCCCATGCCTATTTCATCGCCGTACACCAGCAACGGAGAGCCCGGCATGGAGAAGAGCAGGCTGTAAACCATCTCCAGGTGAGCACGGTTGCCCTGAAGCATCGGAGCCAGCCTGCGCCGGATACCCCGACTGAAAATACGCATGTTCTCTTCCGGCGCAAACCTGTCAAACACTTCCTGCCGCTCGCTTGCCGACAGCCGCTCCAGGTCCAGCTCATCCAGGTTGCGCAGGAAATTGGCCCACTGGCAGTCCTCCGGCGGCAGCGGCCCTTTTAGCCAGTCGGCTATCGGCTTGGCCTCCTCGCGCGCAAGCGCCAGGAAAATTTGGTTATCAAGCAGAAAGTTAAACAGCATGTTCAGGCGATCGCCTTTGCCATAGTAGATTCCTACTTTGTCAGGCTCCACATCTGCCTCGGCCAGAAGTATGGTTTCTTTGCTCTTCTTGTTTACCGCCTGGCGCAGCTGCTTTAGAAACTGCGCCGGCCTCTTCAGCCTGGAGCCTTTCACCCCTTTGCCGTCCAGTATATGCGTGGCAGCATCCACCCGGAAACCATCCACGCCGAAGGAAAGCCAGAACTCAATGATCGACATGATCTCCCGCTGCACATCCTGGTTGGCGATGTTCAGGTCGGGCTGAAAGTCATAGAACAAGTGGTGGTAGTAAGCTCCCGCACTTTTCTCATATGCCCAGACACTACTCTCCTGGCCCGGGAATATGTTTTCCTTACTTTCCTTGGCCGGCTTATCCGGGCGCCACACATAATAGTTGAAGAACTTGGAACCCGGATCGGCACTGGCGGCCTGAAACCAGGGATGCTCGTTTGACGTGTGGTGGACAATCAGGTCAACCAGAATGCGGATGTTGCGCTCTTTCGCTGCCTTTACCAATTCGCTGAAGTCACTCAGGCGGCCCAGGCGGCTGTCGATGGAGTAGTAATCGCGGACATCGTAGCCGTTATCGCGGTTTGGGGTGGTATAAAAAGGCAGGATCCAGAGGCAGTCCACTCCCAGGTCGTTCAGGTAGTCCAGGCGGTTTATCAACCCCTGAAAGTCCCCCACTCCGTCGCCGTCCGAATCCTGAAAGCTTTCCACATCAATGGCATAGAAAACAGCGTCTTTGTACCATAACCTGTTCTCTGACTGTACTGCGTCGTTGTGCATGCTGTTGTTTAGTGCGTTAAAAGAAAGTGTCACCTGGTGTAGAAGACAACGCAAACCACCGTATTCAGGTTAAATTCAGGAACGCGCTCGCAGCTTCGGACGGCAAGGCCTGGAGAAAACAACATGAAGAAATTTACCCGTATCGTGCTACTGTTGCTTTCCCTCTGCTTTATAAGCGGCACGGCAGCGCAGGCCCAGCGTAAGGAGGTTAGCGCCGCGCACGCGGCCTGGGAAGCAGTATCCGGCACGTTCCGCATCTCCAGAAACCATGCGGTCTACACTGACCTGCACCACGTAGGCGGGCTTTTCACTGTAGCCAGAATCGGGTTGGTTCGGCATCTGCCGCACGGGGTAAGTGCCACGGCGGGCTACTCTTTTGCCTGGCTTACGGTGCCCGGCTCCGATTCTGATGCCCTGGAGCGGCATGAACACCGGCCCTGGCTACAAGCACTGGTGCCGGCAAAACTCGGGCAGCACCTCACCCTCTCCACCCGCCTACGCTACGACATGCGTTTTAAACAACGGGTAAAGCAGGCTGTTCTGCAGCCAAAGTATGATTTTAACCACCGGCTGCGCCTGCAGGAGTCGCTCCGCCTAAACCTGCCCTCGCTAAAGCTGGGTGAGGTGTTGCCCTACCTGTTCTTAAGCGAAGAAGTAATGCTAAATTTTGGGGAGAACATCACCCATAACACCTTTGACCAAAACCGCCTGGGACTGATGCTGGGGCTGGAGCGGCAAAGTATAAGATTGCAAGTTGGCTACATGAACCTGTTTGCACAATCAGCCTCTGTACAAAACAGGTATACCAACAACTACACGTATACAGCATGGCTGTTTTACACCCTGGATTTACAGAAAAAAGAGAAGCAGCGTGCCACTCAATAAGTAAAACGGCACCGGTACGCCTGCCGTGGCCCCCGGCATAAACCTGCCTTAGTTGGTGATTACTGTGTGGTGGTTATGATAGGCCAATCCGGCCTCTGGCACCAAGGCTGCGGGCTGTCGGCTAGGGGCTGCCACAGGGCTTAAAACAAGGGTTACACTCGCCAGCTGCTGCTTAAGGTGCTTATAGAGCGCGTGGAGCAGCAAGAGTACACCCGTGATTTCCATGGTCTCCTCCACCGTGGTTATAAGGGCGTACCCTAAATTGTCTAACCCAAAAGCATCCGCATAGTAGCCCCCGTAGAGCTCTACCCCCAAAGCCCCTCCGACATACACCACCGCTGCCAGCATCACCCTGAACCGCAGTTTGGAGTGTAGCGAAAGCAGGAACGGCAGGTAGTAAGCCCCCAAGGCTATTACTACGCCCGCACCCACAATCACCCAGGAGAAATAGAGTATACCTGTCAGATGAAAGTTGTCCCGCAGGGGGTAAATAAACATCTCGTGCAAACCTGCCGACTCATCCACCGACAAGTATAGGAACACCACCGACAACAGCCGCCACTGCCAGGTAAACTTGTCTTGCTCCCGCTGCTTCAGCAGGGACACCGCAAAAAGCAGAAGCGAGGACAGCAGCAGAATAAAGGACGAGAAGTAGGTGGGCACATTTCGCTCTGCGTCCAGCTCAAACTGCGGGATAATGCCCCAGGCGTTGGGATGGCCCGTGGTATACTTGCAGACGATCGCTATTACGTTCAGCACCACCAGTGCAGCGGCACACCAATACAACCCGCGGAGCAGGCTCTCGCCGGAAAGGCGGTAAGACAGGTTTGCTTTGGAAGTGGCTTTAGTGGGGCTCGGTTGGGCTTTTTGGGGAGTGCGCAGCGTTTGTTTCATACAGGCTGATATATAAATAGCATACTATTATATTATCCTTATATCCAAATACTGCACTTCTGGTTTCAATGATATAACATTTTATTAATATTAATTTAACATTCCGTAGCTAAAACAGCGGCGGCGGCCCCAGGTTACCCGGAGCCGCCGCTACTACTATCACTGTTAACTCGTTGTTAGGCTTTACTCTGCCATTTTTATCTCCAGCTCCTCGGCCTCCAGCATTAGCTCTTCCCACTGCTCCTGCTTCTTATCAAGCTTATTCTTGATGACTTCAAAATCCTGGGTGGCTTTCTGCAGCTTCTCCACGTCGCCGAACACCTCTGGGTCTGCCAGGTGCTTCTCCTGGGCGGCAAGCTGTTGCTCCAGCTGCTGCACTTCCTTCTCTACCTCGTTCACCTGCTTGTTCACCTGCTTCAGTTGGTTGCTGAGCTGCGTGAATTCGCTCTTCTCGCGGGGCTGCTTCTCTGCCTTGGGGGCCGGTGTGTTCGCGGTATCTTTTTTAACCTCCTTTTCGCGTTTCTCCTGCCAGGCCTCATACTCGTGGTAAGTACCCGGGTACTCTTTCAGCTGGTAATCCTCGATATACCAGATCTTGGTGGCCACATTCTCCACAAAGTAGCGGTCGTGGGAGATCACCACAAAGGTACCCTCGTACTGCTCCAGCGCCTGAATCAGGATGTTCACCGACTGCATGTCGAGGTGGTTGGTGGGCTCATCGAGCATCAGGAAGTTAGCTTCCGAGATCAGCGTCTTGGCCAGGGCCACGCGGCTTTTCTCCCCACCCGAGAGTACCTTGATCTTCTTGTACACTTCGTCCCCGGTGAACAGGAACGAGCCGAGCAGGGTCCGCAGCTCCACCTCCGTTTTACCGGAACCGGCCTGCTGCAGTTCGGTCAGCATGTCGTTCTCCACGTTCAGAGACTCCAGCTGGTGCTGCGCGTAGAAAGACAGGATAACATTGTGGCCCAGTTCGCGCTTTCCCTTCACAGGCTCTGTGCCGGCTATAATGCGCAACAGCGTAGACTTACCCTTACCGTTGGCCCCTACCAACGCAATCTTATCACCGCGCTCAATGTGCACATTCGTATCACGGAAGATAACCTTGTCGCCGTACGCTTTGCTCATGTGCTCCAGGCGCAGAATGTGGCGCCCTGGCTGGATGTTAAACTTAAAGCTAAAGTTAACCTTGGCCGCGTCAGGAGCCACATCATCAATGCGGTCCATGCGGTCCAGCATTTTCTGGCGGCTCTGCGCCTGCTTCGCCTTGGTGGCTTTCGCCTTAAACCGTTCGATGAAGCGCTCCGCCTGCTTTATCTGTGCCTGCTGATTTTCGTAGGCTCCCTTCTGAATCTCGTTGCGCAGGGCCTTCTCCTCTAAGTAGAAGCTATAGTTACCGGCGTATACGTTTAGCTTCGCACCGGATACCTCAACGGTCATGTTTGTGG
Source organism: Pontibacter actiniarum (assembly GCF_003585765.1). Taxonomy (NCBI): domain Bacteria; kingdom Pseudomonadati; phylum Bacteroidota; class Cytophagia; order Cytophagales; family Hymenobacteraceae; genus Pontibacter; species Pontibacter actiniarum. The sequence continues at coordinate 1,120,840 of NZ_CP021235.1, read as the reverse complement.
TGCGGTCGAGAAACTCACGGTCGTGCGATACAATCACAACGGCCCCCTCGTAACGCTCTAAGTATGACTCCAGCCATTTAATGGAGGGCAGGTCCAGGTGGTTGGTCGGCTCATCGAGCAACAGCAGCGAGGGCTTCTGCAGCAGGATCTTTGCCAGCATCACGCGCATACGCCACCCGCCCGAGAAGGAGGCCAGCGGTTGCTGCAGCTCCTCTGTCGTAAAGCCAAGCCCCTCCAGAATCGCCTCGGCCTCGGCCTGCATGGTATAGCCGCCAAGGGCCTCGAAACGCTCCTGTAGCGTCGCCAGTTTATCTACCAGGTTATCATGAAAGTTATTCTCAAACGCTACCAGTACCTGATCTATCTGCTCCTGCAGGTGCACCGCCTCCCCAAAGGCCTGCATCGCCACCGACAGGATGCTTTCATGGGTCTCATAGCTCAGCAGGTCCTGGTTCAGGAACCCGATGGAGGTTTCCTTGCTCATCTGGATGCTGCCGCTGTCCGGGCTGTACTCGCCCACGATAAGGCGCAGCAAAGTGGATTTACCCGTACCGTTAAGCCCGATAAGGCCAATCTTATCCTTAGGTTTTATATGCAGGCTGGCATCCTCATACATGATGCGGCTGCCGAAGTGAAAGTTCAGGTTGTTAATGGAAATCATGTGCTCCGGTATACTTGAAAAGCAAAGGTACTTAATTTTACACGTGAGATGAAAACATACGTGCTGCCGAAAAGGTGCACCACCTGCCGAAGCAGCCCCAAAAGCCACCGGTCCGACCGGGCCAGCTTTCAGAGAAGCGGCTGAAGCACCAGCAACGGCTACCCGGGAACAGGTACAGTCACCAGCGGGACGTTTAGCGGGGTGCCCCCTCTCCGGCTTTGGCTGTATATGGCAACACGTGCACAGCGCATGCGGCTGGCCGTTCTGCTTTAAACAATTCAGCCGCGCTCTCGTTTAGATAATTTACGCTTCATGCTGTGGTAACTAACTGCGGCACATCAGATACCAAGAGCTGTACTATATGATCGCGATCACTTCGCTATTAGACAAGAAAACTTCAGAGCGTGTGTCAGAACTGACGGAGCACCTGGAGAAGAAATTCGGACTGAGTGGTGTTAAAATCACACCTTACCCGCACCTGACGCTGCTGACCGCCGAGGTTCCGGACATGGAGGAGCTAAAGCAGTACCTGGAGCAAATGTGCATGGAGTCTCAGAACTTTACCGTGCGCACCACCGGCCTTGGTGTTTTCCCGGGGCAAAACCCGGTTGTCTACATCCCGGTGCTTCGAACCCCTCCATTGAACCAACTGCACGGCCGCCTGCACCGCGATGTCTCTGAGATGAGCACAGAAATGGGGCTCTACTATAACCCGAACCTGTGGCTGCCGCACATTACGCTGGCGCTCGGCGACACCACTCCGGAGATCCTGGGCCCTCTGCTGTCGTTTCTTTGCAACTACAACTTTAATTGGGAGATAACGCTCGACAACCTGACCATTCTTCAAAAATGCGGGGAGTTCTTCCTGAAAGACGAGGAGTTCCGGTTTGGCAGGCGGGAGCTGATTTGCTAAGCCTGCCGCCCCTCCTTCCTTCTCTCCCCCCACATCGCCCTTTTTCGAAGCAACACGTGCAGAAAGTTGAACAGAAAAAGACGCTGCGCTCATCTTAAAGTACCATAGAGGCTGCTTCCTCCCCAACTTGCTTCCCTGCCAGTCCGGCCCCTGTTTTAGCAAGCTTCTCCGATTGAAAACTCCCGTAGAAACGCCGGAAACAAAGGCCGGCACTTGCGTTTGCTCCTCCTCATGCCTGCACCCAAGCTGTTTTTCCTAGCCCTCCTACGACAGGCGATAGCTTCTAACTACAATTTTAATCTCATTTTAATATAAATTAAAATAAATTATAGCCAACAACGTTGAAATTATCCTCGTTCTTCTGGCAAAATGGCCCTTACGTATGGCAGTGTCTTTTTAGCGTTATACACGCCCCTGCCCATCCAGCCACATGCAATACAAAGCAAACACCAAATCAAAAACCATCAGACATGAACGAAGAAGAAAACAGCAGCAGCCAAATGAGAAAAACAAAGCCACAGGTGGATGAGCACAGCAAAGACCGGCAGCTCGAGAGCTTCCGTGAGAACCCGCAGGACCAGTACATGACCACTGACCAAGGGGTACGGATAAACCACACAGATGACTCGCTCAAAGCCGGCTCACGCGGCCCGCTGGTGATGGAGGATTTCCACTTCCGCGAAAAGATGACGCACTTCGACCATGAGTCCATACCGGAGCGCGTAGTGCATGCCAGAGGCTCAGGGGCCCACGGATATTTCCAGCCTTACAATGACTCTATGAAGGAATACACAAAGGCTAAGTTTCTAACGGACCCCAGTTCTAAAACCCCTGTATTTGTGCGCTTCTCCACTGTTGTAGGTTCCAGGGGCTCAGCTGATACAGTGCGCGATGTGAGGGGCTTTGCAACTAAGTTTTACACGGAGGAGGGAAACTATGACCTGGTTGGCAACAACATTCCGGTGTTCTTTATACAGGATGCCAATAAGTTCGCGGACCTGGTACATTCCATTAAGCCTGACCCGGATAACGAGATACCGCAGGCATCGGCCGCACACGATACCTTTTGGGATTTTGCGTCCCTGATGCCTGAGATAAACCACATGATTATGTGGGTGCTCTCTGACCGGGCTATCCCTCGCAGCTTCCGGATGATGGACGGGTTTGGTGTCCATACGTTTCGCTTCATTAACGAGGCAGGCAAGTCCCGCTTTGTTAAGTTTCACTGGCGCCCGATGCTTGGGGCACACTCACTGGTGTGGGACGAGGCGCAGAAACTGGCAGGCAAGGACCCGGACTGGCTACGCCGCGACTTGTGGGACGCCATAGAGATGGGCGACTACCCAGAGTTTGAGCTAAGCGTACAAATTGTAGAGGAAGAAGACGAGTTCAAGTTTGACTTTGACCTGCTGGATGCGACGAAGATAATACCGGAGGAGTTGGTACCGCGCAAGCCGATCGGTAAAATGGTATTGAACCGCAACCCGGATAACTTCTTTGCAGAGACAGAACAAGTAGCGTTTCACCCGGGCAACCTGGTGCCGGGCATCGATGTAACCAATGACCCTCTGCTGCAGGGCCGCCTGTTCTCCTACATCGACACGCAGATTAACCGCTTTAGTAGTGCAAACTTTGGAGAAGTGCCTATAAACCGCCCCGTTACCACCGTGCACAACCACCAGGGAGCCGGATTTATGCGCCAGACCATTAACAAAGGCAAAGCGAACTACTGGCCAAACTCTATCGGCGGCGGCTGCCCCATGATGGCTCCTGAAAACCAGGGCGCCTTTGTACACCACATGGAACGGGTAGAGGGCCATAAGATACGGGCGCGCAGCGAGAGCTTTAACGACCACTACAGCCAGGCAACCCTCTTCTGGAACTCCATGACGGCCACCGAGAAGAAGCATATCATCAAAGCGGCACATTTTGAGCTAGGCAAAGTAGAGTCAGAAGAGATCAGAAGGCGCATGGTAGGCCATTTCTCAAAAGTATCCAAAGAGCTTGCCCAGAAGGTAGCAGAAGGAATTGGAGTGGATGTCCCGGAGAACTTTAACCAGGAATCGACGGGCCACTATGAAGCCAACGAGGCTTCCCAAAAAATGAAAAAAGGCCAATCAGTCAAGGAATCCCCGGCGGTAAGTATGGAGCGCAACAAGGTGGAGACCGCCACATCCAGGCAGGTGGCCATCCTCCTGGAAGACGGGTTCGACTGCAACGAGCTGACACAGGTTAGGCAAGCACTTATGGAGGCCGGCGCGCATGCAAAAATAGTCTCCAAACTGCTAGGCATGCGCAAAGCCAGCACCGGAGAGGAAGTGAAAGTAGATAAAAGCCACCTTACCACAGGCTCCATTATGTATGATGCCATCTACGTACCTGACGGTGAGAAGAGCATACAAGCCATGATGAAAGAGGGAGATGCACTGCATTTCTTAAACGAGGCATTTAAACACTGCAAGACAATCGCCACCTCAGGGCACGGCATAGCCCTGCTCGAAAAGTCCGGTATAGCCGGGGTTAGCTACGCCGGCAGCACCTCTCGCACAGTAAAAGATGACGAAGGGGTTATAACTGCCGGTAACGACGCGGACGCAGATGAGTTTGCCGACGCGTTTATCGCAGCCATTAAGAAGCACCGCCACTGGGGCCGGGAAGAAAAGTCGATGGTGCCGGCGTAACGCTTAAGTGAAATCAAAAGAAAAGGGCTGCAATATTCTGCAGCCCTTTTGTATGCTTGGCTCCCTAAGGAGAATGATACTTACATATCCAGCACAATCGCGAAAACAAGCGGTGCCACAATGGTAGCATCCGACTCGATCATGTACTTCGGCGTATCTTTCCCTAGTTTACCCCACGTGATTTTCTCATTTGGCACTGCACCGGAGTAAGAACCGTAGCTGGTAGTTGAGTCAGAGATCTGTGCAAAATAGCCCCAAAGCGGCACCCCTTCGCGCTGAAGATCCTGGTGCAGCATCGGCACCACGCAGATTGGGAAGTCACCGGCAATACCACCGCCAACCTGGAAGAAGCCGATAGTAGACTCTTCTTTGGCAGTTTGCGTGTACCACTCGGCCAGCTCCATCATGTACTGGATACCGGTTTTCATGGTATGCACATTCTTGATGTCACCGCTGATCACGTGGCCAGCATAAATGTTACCTAGCGTAGAGTCTTCCCAGCCCGGGCAGATGATTGGCAGGTTCTTTTTGGCAGCCTCCAGCATCCAGCTGTTCTTCGGGTCGATCTGGTAATACTGCTCCAGGTCACCTGACAACAGCATCTGGTAGAAAAACTCATGCGGGAAGTATGATTCCCCTGCTTTGTCCGCTTTTTCCCAGTACTTCAGCACCACATGCTCCAAGCGGCGCATGGCTTCCTCTTCCGGAATACAAGTGTCTGTTACACGGTTCAGGTGGCGGCTCAGCAGTTCTTCCTCATCAGCGGCAGAAAGCTCGCGGTAATGCGGCACGCGCTCATAGAAATCATGCGCCACCAGGTTGAAGATATCCTCTTCCAGGTTAGCCCCTGTACAAGAAATGGCGTGTACCTTGTCCTGGCGGATCATCTCAGCCAGAATGATGCCCAGTTCAGCCGTAGACATGGCGCCAGCCAGCGTCACGAGCATCTTACCACCGTTGTTCAGGTGCGTTTTATACCCTTCCGCAGCATCAATCAGAGAGGCTGCGTTAAAATGCTTGTAGTGTTTCTTTAAAAAATCTGTTACCTGCATAGTTGATTTGTTTGTCCCAGTCACTGCCCCGTCTGGCAGTTTGGCTTGGCAATTTATTAAAATTTACTGATTTATACCTTACGGCATATAAACAGCAGCTGTTCGTACACCAGACGTATGCGGGTGGAATTTTAGCTTCCAGTTTCAGATGGATAACACCTAAAGTATAAAAAGATTCAGGCGTGCTGCATCTTTTTATACTTTAAACGAGTGGCTGTAAAACCCTACTTAGCGGGCTTTTCGATAATCAGGTTGTGGTTTGTATAGATACAGATGTCGGCGGCGATTGTAAGCGCCTCGCGCACCATTTCCTCTGCCGAAAGGTGTGGGGCGTGCTTCTTTAATGCCAAAGCGGCAGCATGCGCATACATACTCCCTGAGCCGATGGCAGCAATCTGGTTGTCTGGTTCCAGCACGTCGCCGGTGCCGGAGATAATCAGCAGCTCCTCTTTGTTAGCCACCACCATCATGGCTTCCAGCTTCCGCAGGTACTGGTCTTTGCGCCAGTCCTTAGCCAGCTCAATGGCCGCGCGCTTCATGTTGCTCTGGTAGGCATTCAGCTTTTCCTCAAAGCGCTCCAGCAAGGTAAAGGCATCGGCAGTAGAGCCGGCAAAGCCTGTTACAATCTTACCGTCCAGCAGCTTGCGGATCTTCTTCACGTTGCTCTTGGCAATGTGCTTGTCCATGGTTGCCTGCCCGTCTGCGCCCAGCGCCACTTCTCCGTTGTGGTAAATGCCACACACCGTGGTTGACCGTATTTTCGTCATCTTGTCCGTTTCGTTTATGATGTTGCACATAAGCAGCAGGCCCTTTTTAGCATAGGGCCGCCACTTGTAAAGCTACGGCTAAAGCAAACAAAAAGCCAAAGCGCCGGACTGTGCCAGATTGGCGGGTGGCAGAACATACCTCCAGGACGATATATTCTACTTTTCGCCTGCCTTTTCCCGCAGAACGGCTTGAATTTTAAGAAAGATATCTCTATGACGTCACCACATCTGTTCCAGAATTGTCAGGTTAATCAAATAAATCCAGTACCTTTGTAGCCCATAAAGTTTAACCTAACTTATGGCTACGAAATATATCTTTGTTACAGGTGGCGTAACATCTTCTCTCGGAAAAGGCATCATTTCCGCATCTCTTGCTAAACTGCTTCAGGCAAGAGGCTACTCTGTAACCATCCAAAAATTTGACCCCTACATCAACATCGACCCGGGCACGCTAAACCCGTACGAGCACGGCGAGTGCTATGTAACCGAAGATGGCGCCGAAACCGACCTGGACCTGGGCCACTATGAGCGCTTCCTGAACGTGGCAACCTCGCAGGCGAACAACGTAACGACCGGTCGCATTTATTACAATGTGATCATGCAGGAGCGTGAGGGGGCCTACCTGGGCAAAACGGTGCAGGTTGTACCGCACATCACCGACGAGATAAAGCGCCGCATGCTGCTCCTGGGCGAAAGCGGGGAGTTTGACATTGTCATTACTGAGATTGGCGGCTGCGTGGGCGATATTGAGTCGCTGCCGTTTATTGAGGCCGTGCGCCAGCTGCGCTGGGAACTGGGCGTGAACGAAACCTGCGTTATTCACCTGACACTGCTGCCGTACCTGAAAGCTGCCGGAGAGCTGAAGACAAAGCCGACACAGCACTCGGTACGCGACCTTTCTGAGGCCGGTGTACAGCCAGACATCCTGGTTTGCCGCTCAGAGCACCCTATTCCGGCAGATTTGCGCAAGAAGATCGCGCTTTTCTGTAACGTGAAGCAGAACTCAGTGATTGAGTCTATTGATGCGGAGACGATCTATGACGTGCCGCTGCTGATGCGCAAGGAGAAGCTGGACGAGCGGGTGATCACCAAGCTGAAGCTGATGCATAAGGCAGATCCCAACCTGGATACCTGGAAAGAGTTCCTGGGCCGCCTGAAAAACCCGACCTCTGAGGTTAACATCGCCCTGGTGGGTAAGTATGTGGAGCTTCCGGATGCCTACAAATCCATCATCGAGTCTTTTGTGCATGCTGGCTCGGCCAACGAGTGCAAAGTAAACATCAAGTGGTTCCAGTCTGAGAACATCACAGACGAGAACGTGGCCGGCCTGCTGCAAAGTATGGACGGCGTACTGGTGGCGCCAGGTTTTGGAGAGCGCGGTTTCAAAGGCAAGCTGGAGGCAATCCGCTTCGTGCGCGAAAACAACATCCCGTTCATGGGTATCTGCCTGGGCATGCAGTGTGCCGCCGTGGAGTTTGCCCGCAACGTGCTGGGGCTGCAAGGCGCGGCCTCTACCGAGATGGACCCGGAAACGCCACACCCGGTGATCGACATGATGGAAGATCAAAAACAAATCACGCAGATGGGCGGAACTATGCGATTAGGTGCCTATACTTGTGAACTAAAAAGAGGCTCAAAGGCTTATTCTATTTACGGGAAGTCAAAGATTTCGGAACGCCACAGGCACCGCTACGAGTTCAACAACAAGTACTTACAGGCGTTTGAAGAGGCGGGCATGCATGCCACCGGCATTAACCCGGACACCGGACTGGTAGAGGTAATCGAACTGCAGAACCACCCGTGGTTTGTGGCTGCGCAGTACCACCCGGAGCTGAAAAGCACTGTGCTGAACCCACACCCGCTGTTCGTAAAGTTTGTGAAAGCGGCTATTAATTATGCTAAATCTAAATAAGCACAATACACCACAATTCAAGAAACAGTAAATGGATAGAAATCAAGCGATTGGCTTTGGACTGATTGCCGTACTGCTGCTGGCTTACTCCTTCTTTTTTACAAGCCCGGAGGAGCCCGTTAAGCAGAAAGCAATTCAGGAAACAGCCAAGGTAGAGCAAGTGCAGACGGTTGCAGTTGCTGAAGAAGACTCGCTGTCGCAGGCTCGCAGAGCAGCAGCTCTGGGTGCTTTTGGCGCTGCCGCAACAGGCGAGGCCAGCACCACCACGGTCGAAAACCAGAACATGGTGGTAACCTTTAACAGCAAAGGTGGCCAGGTAGAGGAAGTAGTGCTGAAGAACTACAAAACCTACCAGGGCGAGCCGCTGACACTGTTCGACAGCGAAAGCAGCGAGACCAACATCACCTTCCAGACAAAGCAAGGCAAAAGAGTACAGCTGTCCGACTTATACTTCAACGTATCTGAGGTGAAGGAAGTGGCTGAGAACGGCAAGACAGGCAAGACCATCGCTTTCCGCGCGGACCTGGGCAATGGCCAGTACATAGAGCAGGTGTACACCCTCTATGATGAGAACTTCCTGATGGGCTACAAGCTGGACTTCGAAGGACTGGAGCAGCAGATCGCCGGCAACACCATCACTTTCAGCTGGACAGACCGCCTGAAGCAGCTGGAGCGCGACCTGAAGCAAAACCGAGCTAAGTCTACCATTAACTACTTTACAGCAGAGGAAGAGTTTGAAAGCCTTTCCATCGCCGAAGACAAAGAAGAGGCCCTTGTAGAGCAGCCGGTGAAGTGGGTGGCAAACAAGCAGAACTTCTTTACAGCCGGTATTATTGCCGGCGGCGAGTTTGCCGGTGCCAAACTGGTGGCAGACGTAGACCTTGCCGACTCTTCGGTAGTGAAAACGCTTGCCTCTGAAATGTATATCCCTACAGCGGATGTGCTCAGCGGCAAAGGCGAGTTCATGTTCTACTTCGGCCCGAACGACTACAACATCCTGACGCAGATCGGCAACGAGTTTGACGATAACCTGTACCTGGGCTGGGGTATCTTCTCCTATGTAAACAAGTGGCTCATCATCCCTGCGTTCGATTTTCTGGAGAACTACATCACCAACTACGGTATCATCATCCTGCTGCTGGTGCTTTACATCAAAACGATCCTCTTCCCGCTTACCTACAAATCGTATGTATCCATGGCGAAGATGAAAGTGCTGAAGCCTGAGATTGACGCCATCAAGGAGCGCAACGACGGTGACATGCAGAAAACGCAGATGGAGACCATGAAGCTCTACCAGGAAATGGGTGTGAGCCCGCTCAGCGGCTGTTTACCAATGCTGCTGCAGATGCCGATCCTGTTTGCGATGTTCAACTTCTTCCCGAACTCCATTGAGCTGCGCCAGGAGCCTTTCCTGTGGGCTCAGGACCTCTCTACGTACGATGTGTTTGCCAAACTGCCGTTCACCATTCCTTTCTATGGTGACCACGTAAGTATGTTTACCTTGCTGATGACGGCATCTACGATACTCTACACCTGGTCTAACAACCAGATAAACTCTTCGATGCAGGGCCCGATGAAGTTCTACAGCTACTTAATGCCAGTGATCTTCATGTTCGTACTGAACTCCTTCCCTGCCGGCCTTAGCTTCTACTACTTCGTTTCTAACATCGTTACTTTCGGCCAGCAGGCGGCCATCCGTAAGTTTGTGGACGAGAAGAAAGTACGTGCCCGACTAGAGGATAACAAGCACAAGATTAAGGAGAAGAAGAAAAAAGGCGGCCCGTCGTTTACCGAGCGTATGCAGGAAGCGATGCGCCAAGCGGCTGAGCAAGAGCAGCAAAAGCGCAAAGCCAAGAAATAAGCATTCATCCTGAACCTTAGAAAAAGCCTTTCCGAACCCGGAAAGGCTTTTTTTGTAGCTATACGGCCCGTGCCAACGTATGCACTACATATGCACAAAGAGATCAAAAAACACCTAGCCCCTTACCTCCTGCTGCTCCCCCTGGCCCTGGTCGGCTGCCAGGAGAAGGCAAACCATGAAGGCGGCCTGGCCAGCACCCACCCGGAGCTGGCAGAGGAGTTGGCGGAAGACACCCTCACTGTGCCGTACAGCGACACGGCCGGCACAAAGCTCTACGACCGCTACCGCATCACAACGGAGCAGTACTTGAACAGCGGCAACTACAGCGCCGGCAGCATGTACCGCGGCAAGCTCGCCCCGCTCGACGAAAGCAGCCACTCCGATGCCCGCACCTACCGCACCATGTTGCGCGAAGGCATGGCAGAAGGCGTAAACTTTGCCGCAAAGTATACCCTGGTGACAGTTGGCTGCGGCACCGGCTGCCAGCAGCACGTGGTAGTGGACCGCGAAACAGGAAAGGTGCTCGACAAGGTGCAAAGCAGCATGGGTGCCAGGTATAGCGAAGACAGCCGCCTGCTCATTGTAAACCCGCCAGACTCCACGGTGGACTACAGCCAGTGCAACGGCTGCGCCCCGGAGGCCTACGTCTTCGAGAACGGAAGATTCCGCAAGCTGGAGCAAACGCCTAATTAGTCGCCGATGCTGATCCTCCTAAAGAAACTCATGCTGCTACAGCTCACCTGCCTCAGCGTTTTGCTCCTGGCCGGCTGCGCCGGGAGCGCTTCCTGCAACAGCCAGAGCCAGGAACCGCCGGAGCCCCTGCTGCTCTTCCAGAAGACACCCTGCTACGGCACCTGCCCCTCTTACAACGCCACCTTTTACACCGATGGCAGCGTCCGATACGAAGGGCTCCGGCATGTGCCCGTCCAGGACACGCTACAGCTTTGCCTGCCAAAGAAAGAGCTAAAGGAGCTACAGGCTCTTATCCGAAGCACAGACTACACCACCTGGGAAAACAGCTACAGCTCTCCCTACACCGACCTCCCCGCTACTTACATCACGTTTTATGAGCAAGGCCGAGAGGTAAAGCGCGTAAAGCACCAGCAGGGAGGGCCAGCGGCACTCCAGCAACTCCAGGCAAGGTTAGACAGTACCATAATGGACCTGGTCCGGCAGAAGGTGAAGCAGCGCTAAAAACGACGCATCCTTCTAAACACCAAACAGGCTGCAAGAAGAACTGGAAAGCAAATGTCTCATAAGAAAACCAAGTGGCTTACGTTATCCCTGCTGTTCGTCCTGCTCGTAGGCGGGGCGCTTTACTACATCCTCAAGAAAAAGTATTACCCCAAAGTAGAGGGCATAGAGTACCTTAAGCTGGATTTAGTTACAGACACCGCCCTTGTGAACGCAGGGGTGCAGGTGCAGAACAGGATCCCTCTCTCCATTGCCATAGACAGCGTGCACTATACGATTACGGATGAGGGCGACACACTGGGTTGGGGCCAGATGACCTCTACCAGCACTCTGCCACCTCTTGGCGACAAAGTGTTGGACTTTAAGCTGCTGCTCCAGTTCGAAAGGTACAGAAAGCACCTGCAGGAGCAGCAGGATAAAGACAGCCTTCGCCTGGGCGTTGCCATGGATGTTTTCTTCGACCTGCCCCTGCTCAGTGCCAAAAGCATCACCCTGAACCGCAACTTAACGGTACCTGTAGCCAAAGCCCCGGCCCTGGAACTGCAAAACGTGGAGGTCCGCAGCTTCAGCGCAGACTCGGGCTATTCTTTCCTACTCAAAATCGACGCGACAAACCGAGACCTGCCGGGCCTTACCATTGACAACTTTCAGTATGACATTCGCTTTAGCGATTCGCTTACGATTTCAGGTAACGTAGACACCACTTTCCACCTGCAGCGAGGTAACAAACTGCTAACCGTTCCTGTCAGGCTGAAAACCGCTGATGCCGTTGCCCTCATAGAAAAGCTGCTCTCCAGCGATGACTCCTGGAGCTACGAGGCGCGCGTGGAGGCCCACATAGAGAGCCAGCACCCCATTTTTGACTCTTTTAAGCTGGCGATTGAAAAAAACGGCACGTTTGATACCGGCAAAATGGGCTCCGGCAAAAGCTACCTGCCGTCGGTGAAGCAGGTTAAGCGGCTGGAGATAGACTCTGGCGAAGAGCAGACCCGGCTACACGCAGACCTGGTGGTGCACAACCCCGCGCCTATCCCCTTTTACATCGACAGTGCCTCCTACTATATCCGCCACCAAGGAAAAGTGATTGCCAGAGGAACGCAGGATTTTGAGCAGGTACTACCCAAAAACGGAAACCAGTCGCTGCGCCTGGACCTGCTGGTAAACGAAAGCGCCTATCAGCAACTCATGCAGGGGGCACAGGGGAAGAAGAGCATTGACCTGGAATTAAGCTTGAACCTGATCTACAACCTGAAGGGTGCACAAAGGGAGAAAATTACACTTCAGCGAACGGTGCACGTCCCGGTGGCGGGGCAAGCGGGACTGCAGGTGGCCGGGTTGGAAGTAAGAGAGCTTAGCCCGAGCAAGGGAGCCTACCTGGCCCTGAAGCTGAAGGTTAAAAGTACAAACCTGCCTGACCTGCGCATCAAGAACCTAGACTACAAGCTACAGCTGAGCGATGGTATTACCCTGCAAGGCCACACGGCAGCCCCGATCGAAATAAGCGAAACTGACAGTGTGGTGGAAGTACCGATCCGGCTCTCGGCGGACGATCTGAACCAGCTGATTCAGAAGGCGCTAAAGGGAAGCTCTGACTGGCACTACCAGCTACAGGCAACCGCCATGCTCCTGAGCAGCAACGCTATACTTGGCCCCACCAAGCTAAACCTGGCATTTGAGGGAGAACTGGACTTAACAAAGGGCATGGGAGGCCAGCAGCTGCTGCCGAAGATCACCAGCATCGACACGCTCGATATCACCATGGCTTATGACACGGCTTGGGTAAGGCTTAACATCAACGTAAAGAACCCGCTGCCGGTGAACTTCTACATCGACAGCCTTGCCGTGCAGCTCGTGCACGAAAGCGACACCTTTGCCATTAGCCATGAAAGTATAGCCAAGACCCTGCCCGCTAATGGTACCCAGTCTGCCTGGATAACCCTGGCCGTAAACTATGGTTTATGGCAAGAGCAGTTGCAGCGCTTACAGGAGCAGAAAAACATGCGCCTGGTGGAGAGCATTACGCTGGTGTACCGGATCGAAGAGCTGGAGAGACAGCGGGTGACCTTTAGCAACACCTTCCAAATACCGACGCCGAAAGTGCCGTTTGCCAAGCTGCAGAAGCTAAAGCTGCGGGGCTTCAGTTTTTCGAAGGGTGTGGTGTTCAATGCGCTTGTAAAGATACAGAATGTCAACACAAAAGACCTGGAGGTGAAAAACCTGTCGTACAGCGTATGCATCCAGAACCTGCTGGACGCCTGTGGCACCATTAACCGCACGTATGACATACCGCTCGGCAACAGCGTGGTGAAGCTACCCGTGAGCCTGGGCATTGGAGAAGTAGCCAGGGCCTTTTTTGCCAAGCTGATGGGGAAAAGCAAAAAGCGAGAGCTTTACCTGAACGCCTCCGGCACAATTCATACCGCTAACCCAAAGCTACAGGACACATTCGTTCACCTGGAAAGGTGGCAGAAGGCCGTGCTGTTCAGGCAGAAGAAAAAAGCCAAATAAAAGCTTGGCTGAAGAAGCCGCAATGAGCCTCCTCAAGTACCGCATGTGCCTACGCGCCCATACCTGGGTATTACGCGGCCTTATCCGCTGCATTCAGTGCCGTTCAGCCTTGCTAGCACCTGTATCAGATTAAGCAGCCAGACTTGTACTATTTACACATACATGCAACAGACCTAAATTTTCTGTACTTATCCGCCAAAATTTTATATTCACGATGTTTTCGCGCTCCCTAATGAAAGTTGTGCATTCACCAAACTTTCATGCCCCTGCACCAATCCTGCTGAGAAGGGCTGGCATAACACAAGGCCTTAATCTGACGCGTACAGCCAACGGAAGCCAAAGCTTGCCGTAAAATATTGTAGAGTGCAGACTAAACAAACACTCACAAAAGCTATATTAAAATATGGCCATACTAAACGGAAATGAACAACAGAAAAGATAAAGTACAAAAATCTGAGTTCGAACAAAAACTGGAGGAGAGCCAGGCGGCATCACTACAGAACCACCATCCTGAACCCGAAACGCGGAGCGCTACAGAAACCATTCCTGTGGTGGAAGAGGAGCTTCGGGTAGGCAAAAAGGAGGTGGAAACCGGCCGCGTACGCATCAGCAAAGATGTGCACGAGGAGCAGGTAGAAGTGGATGTGCCGCTGACGCACGAGGAAATTGACGTGGTACGGGTGGCCATTAACCAACACGTAGACACGCCTCCCCCTCCTGTTCGATACGAAGGAGATAAAATGATCATACCAGTACTTAAAGAAGAGGTTGTTGTGCAGAAACGCCTGGTACTGGTAGAGGAGCTTCATGTAACACGGAAGCAAGTGCAGACGCACGAAAAGCAACAGGTGACACTCCGCAAGGAGGAAGTAAACGTTGACAGAGTCAACAGCAGACACAGCAACGAAGACCAGGCCTGATAAACAGGCTTGGAAGAATGTAGAACTATAAAGAACAAAAAGAAAGCTATGAACAACATGAATAAGCAAACGGTAATAGGTATTTTTGATTATGGAGTAGACGCGCAGATGGCTGCACAGCAGCTGGAGAAAGCGGGTATTCCGAACAGTAAGATAGATGTGGTTGTAAACGGTGCCGCTGACAAAAACAGCGCTACCCCGGCACAGCAGCCGCAGAACAGAGACAATGACCAAAGAACGGGTCAGTTCTTCAACTCCCTGATTGACAACCGCGACGAATCGGCAAGATACTCTGAGGTTGCCCGTCATGGTTCTGTGGTTACCGTGCACACCACCTCAAAAGACGAGGCCAAGAAAGTGGCAGAAACACTGGATAAGTGTGGCGCAATCGACGTAAACGAGCGTGCGGCCCAGCAAAGAAACATGTCTACCTCCAGCAAAGGTAAGTGGACAGGATCTAACTCCTCTATCCCGGTAGTGGAAGAGAACATGGAAGTTGGCAAGCGCGAAGTCGAAACTGGTGGCGTAAGATTACGCAGCCGCATTGTAGAGCGCCCTGTAGAGGAGCACCTGCGCCTGCGGGAAGAGCATGTGCACGTTGAGCGCAATAAAGTAAACCGCCCGGCCAGCGAAAAAGACCTGGCTAACTTTAAGGAAGGCGAGCGCACAATGACAGAGCACGCCGAGATCCCAATGGTAAACAAAGAAGCACGCGTGGTAGAAGAGGTAAAACTTGGTAAGGAAGCCACCGAACGTGATGAAACCATTCGCGGTACAGTGCGCAAGCAGGACGTGGAGGTAGACAAACTACCACCGCAGGACAAACGCAAAGGCACAGACAAGAAATAATCTGCACCAGCAGATTGTAACTAAAAAAGCGCTAGCTGTTCTATCAGCTAGCGCTTTTATTTTGCCCGCTGTCTAGGGCCTCCCTTGCGGGCATAAGCTTATACTTCTTAAGGATAAACAAGTGTCAACTTGCTAATAAACAACGAAGTTACATCGCGCACCTAAACAAAGGCATGAAGTATAAAACACAGGCAGCACGCTTGTTTATAACAACAGCCCCGGGGAAAACAAAAGTTAAAAGTATATTTGGCTTTGTTTAACCAGCTAGCGGCTGGCCTGTATCAGCCTGTGCAGCCAGACCAGCCACACCCTTAACTGTTTCTTACATGAAAAACACCCTTGCCTTCTTAGGCTGCTTGCTTTGCTTCGTGCTTCTCTCCCGCTCTACGCAGGCGCAATACGCAGCCAACATCATTCCAAAGCCGCAACAGGTACACAGCCTGAAGAGTAAACCTGTTACCCTGAGTAGCGACAGCCGCATTTATTACGACGCCCGGTTTAAGCCACAAGCCGACTACCTGCGCCAGCTGCTGCAGGAGCAAACAGGCCTTAACCTTTCCTTAGAGGCAAATGGCAAGGGAGCTCGAAAGTCAGGCATTACGCTGCAGTTCGATACCGTTACGGTCACAAAGCCGGAAATGTACGTACTGGAATCTGCCAACGGAAAGGTAACGCTTAAAGCCGGCAGTGTGAACGGAGTTGTGTACGGCATACAGTCGCTGCTGCAGCTGTTTCCGGTGCAGCAGGCAAACAAGGTACAGGTGGAGCCGGTGAAAATCGTTGACTTCCCGCAACACGGCTACCGCGGCATGCACCTGGATGTTAGCCGCCATATCTTCCCGCTCTCATTCGTTAAGAAATATATTGACTACCTGGCCTTCCATAAGTTCAACAACTTTCACTGGCACCTGTCGGACGACCAGGGTTGGCGCATTGAAATCAAAAGCTATCCCAAACTTAACACTGTCGGCTCCTGGCGCAACGCCACGCTCATCGGGCACTTTAAAGATAAGCCTGCCCGCTACGACTCCACGCGCTACGGCGGCTTCTATACACAGGAGCAAGTAAAGGAGGTTATTGCCTACGCCAAGGTGCGCGGCATCAACATTATACCTGAGATCGACATCCCGGGCCACAGCCGCGCCACCATTGCCGCCTACCCTGAGTTCAGCACCCGCCCCGACACCACCTGGAACGTAGCAACCACCTGGGGCATGTACAACCGCCAGAACAACGTACTGGCCCCACGGCCGGAAACATTTAAGTTCTTAAAAGCCGTTTTTGAGGAGGTCGCCGACCTGTTTCCGTCTCCGTACATCCACATCGGCGGCGATGAGTGCAGTAAAATGTGGTGGAAAGCCAGCCCACAGGCACAGGAATTCATTAAGCAGCACAACCTGAAAGATGAGAAGGGGCTGCAGACTTACTTCGTGGAGCAAGTGGCGGGGTACCTTTCCGCCAAAGGCAAAAAAGTGATTGGCTGGCACGAAATACTGGAGGGCGACCTGGACACCTCTACCGTTGTGATGAACTGGGCCGGTGACAAAGAAGGGACCGCAGCAGCCATGCGCAACCACTACGTGATCATGTCGCCGGGCAAGCCGCTTTACTTTGACCATTACCAAACCCAAAATCCCAACGACAGCCTGGCCATCCACGGCTATAACCCGCTGGACGCCGTTTACAACTTCAGCCCCGTTCCGCAGGCGCTGCAAGGCAAGCCGCAGGCAAAGTATATTTTGGGCGCACAGGCCAACGTCTGGACCGAATACATGGGCAGCCCGGCTAAAGTAGAGTACATGGTGTTCCCGCGAATGACAGCCCTGAGCGAGGCGCTGTGGTCCGACCCTGGGCAGAAGAACTTTGATGACTTTAAGCGAAGGCTGGAGCAGAATGTGATCCCGAGGTACAAAGCCTGGGGCAGCAGCTACTGCACCGACTATGCTAACTGGACCCTGGATGCGCAGTAGCGACACGTATCTTAACCACAAAGCAATGGCTGGTAGTTATACTACCAGCCATTGCTGTTTTACGGCTAAAACAATAGCTTAATACCCCACCGGTTAAACATCAGAATCATAACTAAGTATAACCAAATATATCTCCCGTACCTGCCACCTTAGGACCAGCATCTGCAGAAGAACCGGCTAACACTACGGCGCCAGGCTAGAGCGCCTTTCGGGCACGGCGAAGCAAAGCAAGTAGTGCGGACGGCGAGGAACTGAAAAGCTGGATTTACAGGAGGCGCTTGTACGGAAACCCCGTCTCTTTCGTTTGCTGTTTAGCGGGCTGGCCACCTGTTGAAAAAGGCTTGCCAGATGTGGAAAAATAAACACTCAAGGCACAATTTGGGGCCATCTTTGTGGCTAAAAAAATGTATCTTTGTGAAAGTATAAAGTATCTTGCGTAGATAAAATAAGCGCTTAATTTGATAAGATTATGAAAATAACGTACTACGGCCAGTCTTGCTTCTTATTTGAAATCGGAGAGAACCGCGTGTTATTCGACCCCTTCATCTCCCCTAACGAGTTAGCATCCAGCATAAACGTAGACGATATTAAGGCAGACTACATTCTGCTTTCGCACGGCCACCAGGACCACGTGCACGATGCCGAGCAGATTGCCAGAAACAATAACAGCACCATCATCGCCACCTTCGAGATAACGAACTGGTACGGCGCCAAAGGGCTGGAGAACCTGCACCCGATGAACACGGGCGGTAAAGTGACCCTGCCTTTCGGAACGGTTAAAATGGTGAACGCCGTCCACTCCAGCTCTTTGCCAGACGGCACTTACGCCGGCACCGCTGCGGGCTTTGTGGTGGAAACAGAGAACAAGACTTTTTACTACGCCGGCGACACCGCCCTCACCTACGATATGAAGCTCATTCCGGAGCAATTCGACGTGGATTTTGCCCTGCTGCCAATCGGGGACAACTTCACTATGGATGTGCATGACGCCATGATTGCGGCCGACTTCGTGCAGGTAGACAAGGTGATCGGCATGCACTTTGACACCTTCCCGTACATCAAAATTGACAAGGAGGAAGTAATGGAGGTGGCGCAGATGGCAGACAAGGAACTTATATTGATGGAGATAGGTCAAACGATTGAACTATAAGGAAAGAATGGGAAAGATTATAGCGGTTGCAAACCAGAAAGGTGGCGTAGGAAAAACCACGACGGCTATTAACCTCGCAGCCAGCCTGGCAGCCTTAGAATATAAAACGCTTTTAGTAGACGCCGACCCGCAGGCCAACGCCACATCGGGCCTCGGTTTTGACCCTGCCACCATCACCAGCAGCATTTACGAGTGCATGGTGGAGGACGTAAAGGCGGAGGATATTATCCTGCAGTCGCCGAACATCGAGTTTCTCGACCTCATCCCCTCGCACATCGACTTGGTGGGCGCCGAGGTGGAGATGATCAACATGGACAACCGGGAGGAGAAGATGCGCGTGGCGCTGAGCAGCCTCAAGCAGCAGTACGACTACATCATCATTGACTGCTCCCCCTCGCTGGGCCTGATTACGGTGAACTCTCTCACCGCCGCAGACTCCGTGGTGATACCGGTGCAGTGCGAGTACTTTGCCCTGGAGGGCTTAGGCAAGCTCCTGAATACGATCAAGATCATCCAGTCGCGCCTGAATACGGAGCTGGCCATAGAGGGCATTCTGCTCACGATGTACGATGTGCGTCTGCGCTTGAGTAACCAGGTGGTGGAAGAGGTGAAAACGCACTTCCAGCAAATGGTATTCGACACGATCATCCCAAGAAACGTGAAACTAAGCGAGTCGCCAAGCTTTGGCATACCAGCGCTGCTGCACGATGCCGAGAGCAAGGGAGCCTTGAGCTACCTGAACCTGGCCCGCGAGATAGCAGAGAAGAACAGCGTAGTGCTGGCGAAATAACCATACGAGTACATGTCTGATAACAAGAATTCTGCAGCGAAACGCAAAGGCGGCCTCGGCCGAGGCCTGGGCTCTCTTTTGGAGGGCAATAAGTACACCGGCAAAACAGAGTCTTCCACCACAAACGACGTAAATACTATCGCAGATATAGCCATTGAATACATACAGACCAACCCTTACCAGCCGCGCACCCATTTCGACCAGGCTGCGCTGGAGGAGTTGGCAGAGTCTATTAAGGTACAGGGCATTATCCAGCCTATCACCGTTCGCCAGTTAGGGCCGAACAGCTATCAGCTGATTTCGGGGGAGCGCCGTTACCAGGCCTCCAAAATTGCCGGGCTGACCGTTATACCTGCCTTTATCCGCAAGGCAGACGACCAGCAGATGCTGGAGATGGCCCTGATCGAGAACATCCAGCGTGAGAACCTGAACGCCATTGAAATCGCCCTTTCCTATCAGCGCCTACTCACCGAGTGCAGCCTGAAACAGGAGGAGCTGGGCGACCGCGTGGGCAAGAAGCGCACAACCGTTACCAATTACCTGCGCCTGCTTAAGCTTCCGCCGGATATCCAGATCGCCCTGCGCGACAACGTCATCTCTATGGGCCATGCCCGTGCCCTCATCAACATCGACACCATTGAGCAGCAGCTGGATGTGTTTAAAGAGGTGGTGGCCAAGGAGCTGTCGGTGCGTAAGGTAGAGGAACTGGTACGCAACCTGCAGAATGCGAAGAAAAAGCCGGACGCGCAGCAGAAGCTGCAGTTTGGCAAGTATGACGAGGAACTGAAGTCTGTGGAGAGCAAGCTTACCTCCCAGTTCGGCACCAAGATTCAGGTGAAAGCCAACAACGACGGCAAAGGCGAAATCAAAATCCCTTTTGTGTCGGTGGATGAGCTAAACCGCATCCTGGAAATTTTAAACTATTAACGCTAGATGAGGCTGAGGATAGGCGCTGTGGCATGGCTGTTGGGCTTGGTGTTATACTTTGCCCCGGCTCCCTCCCAGGCCCAGGTGATAACCGAGGGCCCCGATTCGGTGCGTGTGCCTGTTGAGGCGGTGGTGATGGACACCATCAACGAGGAAAAGTGGTTTTTCCTGAGCGAATGGGACCGGCCAGCGAAAGCGGCTGTGTTTTCAGCCATTATTCCCGGTGCCGGCCAGTTCTACAACAAGTCATACTGGAAGATCCCGATCGTTTATGCCACCGGGGCTGTGCTCGGCTACTTCTACGTGACCAACAACAATAATTACCAGGACTACCGGAAGGCGCTGATCCAGCGGGTAGACAATGACCCTACAACGGTAGATAAATTTGCCGATGCACCTTATCTGGGCACATCCAACGGGCAAACCGCTGTAAACGCCCTGAAGTACCGCCGGGACTACTGGCGGCGCAACCGCGACCTGACGGTGATACTCTCGGTGGCGGCTTATACCTTACAAATAGCGGAGGCTTATGTGCACGCCCACCTAAAGGAGTTTGACGTGAGCGATGACCTTGCCCTGCGCATGCAGCCCAACCTCCTCCCGGTTTCCTCCCAGCCAGGCACGTTAACGCCAGGCTTTACATTGACGCTTTACACAAAATCCAGATGAGAATCCTTTTGATAGGCTATGGCAAGATGGGTAAGATCATTGAGCAGATAGCTGTGGCCAAAGGCCACGAAGTAGTTGGCAAGATCAGCCATACAAATAGCGAGGAACTTCAGCAGTACACCTCCGGTAATACGGATGTTGCCATTGAATTTACGCACCCGACTTCTGCCTTCGCCAATATCAGTTACTGCCTGTCGCAGGGAATCCCGGTTGTATCCGGCTCCACAGGCTGGCTTGAGAAGTTTGATGAGGCCACGCAGCTGTGCGAGCAACACAAGGGCGCCTTTTTCTACGCCTCTAACTTCAGCGTGGGTGTAAACCTGTTCTTCCACTTTAACGCCTACATCGCCAGCAAAATGCAGGAGTACAAGGAGTACGAGGTAGCCATCCGCGAGATTCACCACCTGCAGAAGGTTGATAAACCAAGCGGAACAGGCATTACCACAGCAGAAGGCATACTGGCCAGCTACAAAGATTTAAGCGGCTGGGTGAGCGATAATCCGGAAGAAAAAGCTAAATTAAACATTGCTTCGGAGCGTGAGCCGGACGTAGTTGGTACGCACATTGTTACCTACAGCTCGGACATCGACACCATTGAGCTCGGGCACACCGCCCACAGCCGCGCCGGTTTTGCCGAAGGCGCCGTGATGGCCGCAGCCTGGCTGCAGGGTCGCCAGGGCGTGTACGGCATGAAAGACATGCTGAACCTATAACCATAGCCATTGCAGATGAACGTTAAATTCTGGGACAAGAAAGCAGAAACAAAGGAGCCTAAGAAAAAGAAGAGCTTTGCCCGCGAATGGGGCGACGCCATCCTTTTTGCCGTCATAGCGGCAAGCCTTATCCGGTGGGCCACCTTTGAGGCTTATACCATTCCAACGCCATCCATGGAGAAATCCCTGCTGGTGGGCGACTTCCTGTTTGTGAGCAAGCTGCACTACGGCCCGCGCACGCCCATGACACCGCTGCAAGTGCCCCTGACGCACCAAACCATCTGGGGCACCAACATCCCCTCCTACTCCGATGCTATCCAGCTAAAGCCGCACCGCCTGCCGGGCTTTTCAGAAGTTAAACGCAACGATGTGGTAGTGTTCAACTTTCCTCCGGAAGAGCAGCACCCGGCCGACCTGCGCACCAACTATATCAAGCGCGCCATTGGTTTGCCCGGCGACTCCCTGCAGGTGAAGGACCTACAGGTGTACATCAATGGCAAGGCTATTGAGAACCCCGAGAAGATGCAGTACAAGTACCTGCTCGTGCCAAACATGCAGCTGTCGGACAAATTCTTCCAGGACCGCAACATCAACCTGCACGATGTGCAGCTTTTTGAAAACGGGTACGTAGTGGATGCCACGCCGGAAGTGGCTAAAGAAATGGCCTCGCTGGACTTCATCAAGGATGTTATCCTGCTTAAGAGCCTGCCAGGCAAGGCCGAAGCAGAGGTTTTCCCGTTCAAGCCAAGCCTGTACGAGTGGAACAAGGATAACTACGGGCCGATCTACATTCCGCAGGAAGGCGCCACGGTAGCCATTACGCCGGAGACACTGCCCTTCTACGAGCGGGTGATCCTGGACTACGAGCACAACGATAACGCCGAGGTGCGCGAGGGCAAACTCTACCTGGACGGGCAGGAGGTGAAGCAGTATACCTTTAAGCAGAACTACTACTTCATGATGGGCGACAACCGCCACAACTCCCTTGACTCCCGCTACTGGGGCTATGTGCCCGAAGACCATATTGTGGGCAAGGCTGTGATGATCTGGATGTCAACCAACCCGGAAGGGAGCTTCTTTGACAAGATCCGCTGGAACCGCCTGTTCAAAGTAATTGAGTAACCGATCCCTTTAAAAGCAAAACAGCCAGAACTGCAGAGTTCTGGCTGTTTTGCTTTTAGGGCTTACCTCCGGTCTAAGTTCTGTAAAGCAAGTGGCAGCGTTGCTAGTTCGCACTCCGGTTGCTGCTAAATCTACCGTTACAGAGATACATTACAGCAGCTCCTGCACATTTTCAGGCGGGCGGCCCAACACAGCTTTCTGGTCCTTCACTACAATCGGGCGCTCTATCAGCACAGGATGTGCGGCCATGGCCTGTATCCATTCCTCGTCTGTCAGGCTTTTGCCTTTGAACTGCTCCTTGTAAACAGCTTCGCCTTTACGCAGCAACTGCTCCGGCCTCATGTTCAGTTTCTGCAGCAAGCCGCGCAGCTCTGCAGCGCTAGGCGGCGTTTTCAGGTACTCCACCACCTCTACTTCCTGGCCGGCGTTATGAATCAGCTCCAGGGTTTGGCGGCTCTTGCTACAACGGTTGTTGTGGTATATCTTCAGCATGGCGCTACTTTTTTGTTGACGGATGAATTTACGCAAAAATAGCGTTCTGAAACAGGCAAAAGGTAGTGCCAACCTCCCAAGGGTAGCAGAGCCAACGAACACTCCAAAGCAAGATGCTGTAAGATTTGATTTATGAAGTAAAGAAAGCAAACTGGTTTAGCCGGTTCACACACCCATTGGTAGTAAAAAAGAAAGCCGCTGAAACCCAAATCAGCGGCTTTTTCATGCAACCTAACACAGTGTTGTCATGGTACAAAAAACTGCATCCCAGCAGAACGCAGCTTAATCAATCTGGAATTAAAAACTAATCAAAACTATTTTCCTATAAATATTTCTTTCTTTTGTCGGCGGTATCCGAGCCTGCACTGTCGCTGCTCCTTCCGCCCTGGTAGCTCCAGGCATTGCCCGGCTTGTTTAATGCAGGCAGCCAATACCATTTCTGATCTTTTAAAGCTACTTTTACATTTAACCTGCTTCAAAGTTGGACCTTTAAATGCAGCATGCAAAACTATTTTTGGGCTGTGCTACTATTTCAAAAAAGCAAACCAACATACATATACATCTGATTATCAATAGTATAACTAAAAGTTTATTACAATGTCTAATGCTTCGTCAGATGCTGTTTTTCAGTTAATTAAGTCGTTGGCGCGTTCGGAGAAGCGGCATTTCAGGCTTTTTGCCACCCGGCAGAGCTCCAGCGGCGACATAAAATTTCTGCAGCTCTTTGATGCCCTGGACGGGTTGGCGCAGTATGACGAGGAAAAGATACTCAAACAGGTGCCGGCCATTAAGAAGGCCCAGTTGGCAAACCAGAAGGCAAACCTCTACAAGCAGCTGCTGGCGAGCCTCCGCCTCTACCACGCCAACCAAAACACCGACATTCAACTACACGAGCTGCTGGATTACGGGCGCGTGCTCTATAACAAGGGCCTGTACCAGCAAAGCCTGAAGATACTGGAGAAAGTGAAGGTGGCGGCGCAGCAAGCCTCGTTCCCGCACATCATGCTGCTGGCCATCAACTATGAGAAGCAGATTGAGCAGCAGTACATTACCCGCAGCCTGGAAGGCCGCGCAGAGGCGCTGACGCAGGAGGCAAGCGTAACGGTGAAGCACCTGGAGCGGCTGCACCACAACTCCAGCCTGGCGCTGCAGCTGTACGGCCTTTACATTAAGCTAGGGCATGCCCGCACGCCCGAAGACTGCGATAAGCTAAAAGCTTTTTTTAAGGCCAACGTGCCGGAGCTGAACCTGCGGGAGGCTAGCTTTGCCGAAAAGCTGGCGTTTTACCAGGCGCACGTGTGGTACCACTACATCTTGCTGGATTTTAAGGCCTGCTACAGGTATGCGCAGAAGTGGGTAGACCTATTTGAGGAAGAGCCGCAGATGAAGCAGCAGCAAACCACCAACTATATCAAAGGGCTGCACAACCTGCTGCTGGCGCTGTACGGCCTGCTGTACTACAGCAAGTTTAAGGAGGCATTGCAGAAGCTGGAAGAATTTGCAGCAGACAGCACGCGCCGCAGCAACCCCAACATTGAGATGCTGCTGTTTCTCTACATCTACACCAACAAGATAAACGCTTCGTACATGGAGGGGCGCTTTACGGAGGGGCTAAAGCTGGTGCCGGAAATCAGGCGGAACCTGCGCGTGTTTCAGCAGCAGCTGGACCCGCACCGCCAGTTGGTGTTCTACTACAAAATAGCCAGTCTATACTTTGGCAGCGGCGACTATAAGAGCTCCATCCTGTACCTCGACAAGATCATTAACTTTAAGGAAGTGAGCCTGCGCGAGGATATACAGTGCTTTGCGCGAATACTGAGCCTTATTGCCCACTACGAGGCAGGCAAGGATGAGCAGCTGGAGTACCAGGTAAAGTCGGTGTACCACTTCCTGGGCAAGATGAATGACCAGCAGCCGATGCAGGTGGCAATCTTCAAGTTTCTGCGCAAGCTGCCAGACATTAAGCCCCTGGAACTAAAAACCGCTTTTGCCGCCCTAAAGGAGAAGCTGCTGGAAATATCTGCCAACCCACTGTATAAGCGCCCGTTCCTGTATCTGGATATCATCTCCTGGCTCGACAGCAAGATTAACAACGTGCCGGTGCAGGAGGTAATGCAGCAAAAGTTTAAGCAGCTGAAATAGCAGGTCTATACTTGCGGTAACAGTTCTATACTTGTAGCCGCGCAGCGCAGCAACCCCATACCGGCCACTGCGCCTGCGCGGCTTCAGAAAGCGGGTTTACCAGTCGATGGGTTTCTTGCCGTGTTCCTCTAAATAGCTGTTGGCTTTGCTAAAGTGGCGGCTACCGAAAAACCCTCGGTCGGCGGCGAACGGGGACGGGTGTGCCGCTTTCAGCACCAGGTGTTTGCTGTCGTCGATAAAGGCGCCTTTCTTCTGG
This sequence comes from Pontibacter actiniarum, assembly GCF_003585765.1. Lineage (NCBI taxonomy): Bacteria > Pseudomonadati > Bacteroidota > Cytophagia > Cytophagales > Hymenobacteraceae > Pontibacter > Pontibacter actiniarum. The sequence goes on along the minus strand of NZ_CP021235.1, from coordinate 1,095,291 downwards.
GCATACGCCCCCCACAGCATAAACACCACGTTCTCCTTCAGGTCGTTCACTTTCTTCACTACGGCATCGGTAAACTCCTCCCACCCCTTCTTCTGATGCGAGCCCGCATTGCCTGCACGCACGGTAAGGGTAGCGTTTAGCAGCAGCACGCCCTGCTTTGCCCACCGCTCCAGGTTGCCGGTGGCGGGCATGTCTTTCCCCAAATCACTTTTAATCTCCTTAAAGATATTGAGCAAGGACGGGGGCGTACGCACCTCGTCGCTCACAGAAAAAGCCAGCCCGTTTGCCTGGTTGGGCCCGTGGTAAGGGTCCTGGCCCAGTATCACCACCTCAACCTTATCAAAAGGGCACAGCTGAAACGCATTGAAAATCTGGGTGCCCGCCGGATAAACTTTCTGAGAATTATACTCGTCCTTTACAAAGGAAACTAAGTTCTTGAAATATGGCTTTTCAAATTCATCTTGTAAGACATTTTGCCAGCTTTCTTCTATCTTTACATTCATGAGTTAGTTAGGCTTGTTGGGTTAGATTGACAGAGACCAAAGCCGCAACTGTAACTGCAGGCGCTGCTCAGGTTTCTAAGTATACAAAAAACTCTGGAACATGGATACAAAAACAACGGAAGGTGTAAAAGTAACGGTTACGACGAATTACTTGCCGGACTATTCCAGCCCGGTGCAACAGCACTTTGTTTTTGCCTATAGAATAAAAATAGAGAACAAAAGCGAGTTCACGGTAAAGCTCCTGCGCCGCCACTGGTACATACACGATGCCACGGGCGTTGTGCGCGAGGTGGAGGGAGAAGGCGTTGTGGGGCAGCAGCCTGTGCTGGAGCCCGGCGAGATGCACGAGTACGTGTCGGGCTGCAACCTGAAGACGGGGATCGGCAAGATGCGCGGCAACTACCTGATGGAGCGCCTCGTGGATGGCCGCCAGTTCAAAGCCAACATTCCCGAGTTTACGCTGGTTGTTCCTTACAAGCTCAACTAAACCTGACGTATTATTAGAAAAGACAAAAGGGCCTGCGCAGAAAACCTGCGGGTTTGCAGCTGCCCCTTGTGTCGCCCAATCTACCTCTGTGTCTTACATAAGATTAGCCGCTGACTACCTGCTCTACCGGATGCGCGCCTATAAGCTGCACGGCGTCCACTCCCCTTTCGTATTTGACCTGTACCACAACGTACTGCACCATACGGGCCACTACCCTGCTTACGACCGCGTAGAGACCCTGCGCGACCAGTTGCTCGAGGATAACCGGGAGCTGCGGATCACTGACTTCGGCGCCGGCTCAAAAAGTATAAACCAGCACGTGCGCCGCATAAAGGCCATAGCCCGCACATCGGCCAAGCCACCCAAGTACGGCCAGCTGCTGTTCCGTCTCGTTAACCACTTCCAGCCCCAAACCATACTTGAGCTCGGCACATCGCTTGGGCTTACCACCTCCTACTTAGCTGAGGCCCGCAGAAAGGCAGATATTCATACTTTTGAGGGATGCCCCAGCATTGCACGGGTGGCGCGGGAGAACTTTAAAAAACAGGGCCTGAAGAATATTAACCTGGTGGAGGGCAACCTGGATGAAACGCTGGAGAAGCAGCTGCAACAGCTAGACCGGCTGGATTTCGCCTTTCTGGACGGAAACCACCGCTATGAGCCGACGATACGCTACTTTGAGAGCTGCCTGGCAAAGAGCCATGAAAACACCGTACTGGTGCTGGATGATATTTACTGGTCTGCAGAAATGAAGCGCGCCTGGCAAGATATTAAACGCCACCCGCAGGTGCGCCAAACAGTGGACCTATACTTTGTGGGGCTGGTGTTCTTGCGCACGCAACAGCCTAAGGAGAATTTTACACTTTACTACTAGGCTATCAAGGGGAGGTAATAAAGTATAAAGGACAAAGGAAGTGTATTCCTTTGTCCTTTATACTTTAACCGGTAGCAATTACTGAATTGCCTGGCGGATGCGAATCAGTTTCTGCATCAGCGCCTCCAGCTGGTCCAGGGGCAGCATGTTAGCGCCGTCAGACTTGGCTATACTTGGCTGCGGGTGCGTTTCAATGAAAAGGCCGTCAGCACCTACGGCAATGGCCGCTTTTGCAATTGTTTCGATCAGAGCCGGTTTGCCGCCGGTAACACCAGAGCTTTGGTTTGGCTGCTGCAGCGAGTGGGTGATGTCCATCACCACTGGCGCACCTGTCTGCTGCATGGCCGGGATGTTGCGGAAGTCTACCACCAGATCCGAGTAGCCAAAGCTGTTGCCTCTGTCCGTCAGAACCACCTTGTCGTTTCCAGACTCCCGTACCTTATCAACGGCAAAGCGCATGGCCTCCCCAGACAGGAACTGGCCTTTTTTGATGTTCACCACCTTGCCTGTTTTAGCCGCCGCCACCAGCAGGTCTGTCTGGCGACACAGGAAAGCCGGGATCTGCAACACATCCACATATGCTGCGGCCATGGCAGCCTCGTCGCTTTCGTGAATGTCGGTTACGGTGGGCACGTCAAACTCCTTACCTACCTTCTCCAGAATGCGGAGAGCCTTCTCATCGCCAATGCCCGAGAAAGAATCCAGGCGGGAACGGTTGGCTTTGCGGTATGAGCCTTTAAATATCCACGGAAGCTGCAGCTTATCAGAAATGGTTTTGATGCGCTCAGCTATCTGCATGGCCATCTCCTCCCCTTCAATGGCGCAAGGGCCGGCCATCAGGAAGAAGTTGCCGCTGTCTGTATACTTCAGTTTCGGTATCTCGAACATAGTTTCTGTACGTTTATACTTGCCTTGTCGGCCTAGCAAAGGTAGCTAGGTAATTATAAATTAGGAATGATGAATAACGAATTAATAGGCGCGCAGGCAAAAAATTAAGCCTTACTCCGCTGCCTGCTTCTGCAGCAGTATAAACAGCTCACGCCCCTGCCTCGGCGGTATGGAGTTGTAGGCTGTCTCGAAGTGCAAAAAATCGAAATAAGGGCTGAAGTACGCGCGGTACTCCTCCCGGTCTCCGCCAAAGGGTGGTCCCGGGCTGGAGAAGGCGGTATCAAAGAGCAGGCCCATGAGCTTGCCACCCGGGTAGAGGAGCTCTGCGCATTTACGGGCATAGTTTGGCCGCAGGTCGGGAGGCAGGGCACAGAAGAAGGTCTGCTCCACTACCAGGTCGTACTGCCCCTCCAGGGAAAAGAAATCCGCCTGCAGCAGGTGCGCTTTCGGAAAACCAGGCACACGGCTTGCGAATTGCTGTAACGGCGCCTCCGCCAGGTCAGCAACATACACCTGCGTAAAGCCCAGGTTATGCAGGTACTCAGCCTCATAGGCGTGGCCGCAGCCCGGAATTAAAATCCGCAGTGCTTTGTTTTGCAGCTGATCAAAATATTCTCGGAGCGGTGCCGTTATACCTCCAACGTCCCAGCCTGTCTGGCCTTGTTGGTAACGCTGCTGCCAGTATGCTGCGCTAAATTCTTGGTTCATCTATCTACAATTATAGAATCAAATTTATATATTTGATTTTTGCACTAACACCGGTTCCGGTGCCAGCTATAAAACTAACGTTTAACCTTTAGCTAGTCAAACACAAACACTATATAACATATGTCAGCGAATACTCCTGAAAATAGAAGCAACCGCAAATTATTGATCGGAGGCCTCTTGGTGGTGCTTATCAGCATTAACGGCATTCTGATTTACATGAACTATCAGAAAAAAGAGAAAACAGAGGAGCAAGCCGAAATCATCAACGTAAAGAACAGCGAGCTGGAGAACCAGATCAAGATTTACGAGGCACTGAAAGCTGATTTTGAACGCCAGAGCCAGGAGCTGCAGTCGATGGGGCTGGAGAACGACTCCCTCGAAACGAAAATTGCCGCCATCACAGCCGACCTGGACGAACTGCGCGGTTTCAGAAAAAGAAGCTATAGCCTGGCCGACCAGCGCCGCTTCCGTGACAGAGCCACCGCTTTTGAGCAGCAGCTTAAGGAAAAAGACGCCCAGATCGCCAGCCTTAAGCAGGATAACGAGGTGCTCTTCACTGAGAACACAGACCTTAAAACCACGCAAACCCGCCTGGCCGACAGCCTGACCACTATGCAGTCCACCAACGAGGTGCTGAACGAGAAAGTGCGGATGGCTTCCAGGCTGGAAGCGAAGAACCTGAACGTGAACATTATTAACCAGCGCGGCAAAGAGAAGGAAGACGACGACAATGAGTACCGTGCCAAGCGCGTAGACAAGCTGCGTGTGGACTTTAAGCTTGCCAAAAATGATGTTGCCAAGAAAGAGCCGAAAACTGTTTACATGCGCCTGATTGAGCCGGACGGCGCCGCGCTCTACAACCTGACCACCGGTTCAGGAACGTTCCAGATCGACGGAGAAGACATGTACTATACCGCCAAGCGCGACTTCGTTTATGACAATACGCAGCAGCCGCTCAGCTTCACCTACGACAAAAACGCAGCCTACAAGAAAGGGCAGCACACCGTAGAGCTTTATGCAGATGGCTTCCTGATCGGGAAAACGACTTTTGTACTGAAGTAGCATTCGGTTCAGCCAAGGATACAGAAAAGCCCCTGCCGAAAACGGCAGGGGCTTTTTATTTTTAACGGCCGAGCCTGAATTGTAAAAGGCATGCTCCGCATAACACAAAAGCTTACCGGGCAGTGCATAAAAAAAGCCCTTACCTGCGGTAAAGGCTTTAGTCCATCGTTCACATATATTTACTCTAACGTATTTATTAGAATATATTATTCTACAAACATCTTTCGGTCCTGAATTACTTTAAAACTCTCTACCATCTTCACCGACTCATGCACGTCTTCGGTGAAGATAGCTATAAAGGAACCGGGCTCGGCATGCTCCAGGGCAAAGGCAATGGCCCGCATTTCCTCCGGAATCTGGTGCACGGCCTTTTCTGGCGCGGCGTCTTCTATCCCTTGTAGCACCGGTCCCATAATCTCGTCTGCTGTCTTGCCGCGCAGGTCTGAGTCCAGCCTCACGATTACCTCATCAAAGATCTGCCCGGCCACCTGCCCGATCTCATAGAAGTCCTCCGGCCTGCGGTCTCCGACAGCGGCGACGATGCCGACCTTCTTCGTCGCCTCCAGGGCATCCATGTACTCGCCGATGGCTTTCAGGCCGCCAACGTTATGCGCGTAGTCCACCAGTACCTCAAAATTCGGAAACTTAAACAGGTTCATACGGCCTGGCGTCTTACTCGGTGACGGGATGAAGGTGCGCAGCGACGTTTTGATATCCTCCACCTCAAAATGAGAGATATAGCCTGCCAGCGTCGCAGCCAGGATGTTTTCGATGTTGAACTTCGCTTTTCCACCGAACGTGAGCGGCACATCGGCCACACGGTCAATCCTGATTTTGTAGCTGTTCTTGAAGATCGAGATGTAGCCGTTCTCATAGACTGCGGCCAGCCCACCCTTGGCAATGTGCTTCAGAATGCGCGGGTTGTTTTCGTCCATACTAAAGAATGCCACCTTGCAGCTTACATCCTCCGCCATGGCATACACCAGGTCATCATCTGCGTTAAGCACGGCATACCCGTCTTTGCTGACACTTTTCGGGATAACGGCTTTGACTTTGGCCAGGTCTTCCAGTGTATAGATATCGCGCAAACCAAGGTGGTCGGAGCTTACGTTGGTCACGATGCCAATGTCGCACTGCTCAAAGCCAAGCCCGGCGCGCAGGAGGCCTCCCCGGGCGCATTCGAGCACGGCAAAGTTCACGGTTGGGTCCTTCAGCACAAATTCAGCGCTGTAGCTACCAGTTGTATCGCCCTTTTCCAGCAGCTTATCCTGGATGTATATTCCCTCTGTGGTGGTATAGCCTACCTGATAACCCTTGTGCTTAACCATATGCGCAATAAGCCTTGTGGTCGTTGTTTTACCGTTTGTCCCCGTTACGGCAATAATCGGCACCCGTGCAGGCTTACCGTGAGGGAAGAGCATGTCTATTACCGGCTCAGCCACGTTGCGCGGTAATCCAAAGGTCGGCGAGATATGCATCCGGAAGCCCGGTGCAGCGTTCACCTCCAAAACCGCCCCACGGGTTTCGTTCAGCGGAATGGCAATATCAGAGGTCATTACATCAATACCGCACACATCCAGCCCGATCAGGCCGGCAATGCGCTCAGCCATCAATATGTTATAGGGGTCCACCAGGTCTGTGACGTCTGTAGCCGTACCACCGGTACTTATGTTGGCCGTGCTCTTCAGGTAGAGCACCTCCCCTACCGGCAAAACCGACTTGGTGGTCAGGTTAAGGCTTTTGAGTATGTTCTTGGTGTGTTTGTCGATCTTTATCCTGGTGAGCACCTTCTCATGGCCGATACCGCGCCGTGGGTCCCTGTTCTCTCGGTCGATGAGCTGCTTGATGGTAGAGGTGCCGTCGCCGGTAACCATGGCGGGTGTGCGCTTCGCGGCTGCCACAAACTTCCCGTTGATCACCAGCAGCCTAAAGTCGAAGCCTTGGATATACTGCTCCACCATAACCAGCTGGGAGTGCTTCCGGGCCTCTGTAAAGCCTTTGTGCGCATCTTTCGCATTCGTGATATTGATCGTGGCTCCTTTGCCGTGGTTGCCATCCAGAGGCTTAATAACGATAGGATAGCCTAACCAGCTGATCGCACGCTTCAGCTCTTCCTGCGAACTGACGGTGGTGCCGCGCGGCACAGGAATGCCCGCCTCTTCGAGGATGTCCTTTGTGGCGTTTTTGTCACCTGCTATCTCCACAGAGAAACAGGCGGTCTTACAGGTCATGGTGGCCTGGATGCGCTTCTGGTTCACACCGTAGCCCAGTTGTATCAGCGAGTGGCGATTCAGGCGAATGTACGGAATGCCTCTGCTCACGGCTTCGGATACGATGGAATAGGTGCTCGGGCCAAAATACTCGTCCTCCCGGATGTCGTGCAGGCGGGTAATGTCTTCGCTCAGTCTGTACTTTTCCCCGCTTACCAAGGCGCGCGTAATCCGCACAGCGGCGTAGGCGGCGTACTCCCCCGCACGCTCCTCCTGGTAAGAGTACACCACCGTCATGTGGTCTTCTTCGTGGGCGGGATAGCAGCGGCCGTAGCCACTCTCCATCCCGGCCAGTGTCTGTAGCTCCAGCGCTACGTGCTGCACCACGTGCCCAAAGGTTGTGCCTTCGGCTACGGCGTTAAAAAAGCCGCCCTCGACGCCCTCTGCCGCCCTGTGGCGCTGCATTCCCGGGAACATCTTTTTTAAGCGGGACAGAAAGTGAGGGACTTCGTTCGTATACTTCTGGCTCAGTTCTTCCAGGGCCAGCTTGATAACAATAAGCTTGGGGTGCTTTACTGACCAGTAATTTGGTCCGCGCATCACGCGCAAATCTATGATTTTCATGAGTTTGGATTCGCTGAATGGGCTTTATCTCTTATACAGGCTTTAACAGCCATAGTCATGTGTTAGGGGTTGGTCTCCACGCTGGTGTTGTTACCTTCAAACGGTACAATTCTGCTATATAGGCTTTTGTCTATTCAATAGGTTTATTGGCCGTTTCAGCGGGAATCGGCTTTTCTTTAAAGGCAACCGGTACCCCACTGGGTTTAGGAGATTACGGATTTTAGTGCCAAAAGATTAAGCGCAGGCAATAATTTTAAACAGCATGAAAAGTGCTGTACTGCTGAGGGCAGATGAAGGAAGGGAAAGGGCTGAAAACAAAAAACCCCGCTAAAAATTTAGCGGGGTTTTGAGGTAACGAGCGGATTCGAACCGCTGTAGCAGCTTTTGCAGAGCTGAGCCTAGCCACTCGGCCACGTTACCGTGTTGCTTGATTGGAGTGCAAATATACGTAGAGAAATATACTTGTCAAATTTTAACGCGTTATTTTTTGCGTATGATTCCCTCAGGGGCAGCTATACCTTGTGGGCCAACAGGTTATATATTCATTTTTTTTCGCTCCTCTACTGTCATTTGCCTTTACAGCATTAAAAAGAGAGAACCTCTCCTCCTCAGTAACTTTACGTAATAGTTTTCGTGCGTCTATCCCTACACTACTTTAAAAAACTTTCGCGATATTCTTCTAGCCTACTAGTATAGCATTGTGCTCACATGTGCAGTGAAAGCCACTGTCGCGTCAAGTCAATGGGCCAGCCTCATGAGCAAAAACAAAAAAGCCCCGGATTGCTCCGGGGCTTTTCGTTGTATAACAAGCTTAAAGATTAATTAAGCGTTGTTCTCTTCTTCAGAAACTTCGCCTTCGTTAGAGTCTTTTGACTTTTTAGCCGCAGCCTCTAATTTCTTAACACCAGCTTCTTTCTCGTTCTCCAGCATTTGCTCTTTCAGGGCAGAAAGTGCGTCCAGGTCACCCAGTGTAGAGCGATCTGCCTCTTTCTGTACTTTAGGAGCTCTTGCTTCTTTCTTCTCACCTGCTGGCGCAGCTTTCTTCGTAGCTTTAGCCGCTCTTGGAGATGGCTCTACTTCAGTGTGCGTTGCAGTATGAGAAAGGATGATCTTACGATCTTCTTTAGAGAACTCAGTTACTCTGAAGTCCAGCGTTTCGCCAGCCTCTACCTGAGAACCGTCTTCTTTCGTCAAACCTTTAGGGAATGAGAAGCCTTCGATGCCGTAAGGCAGCTCAAGCACGGCGCCTCTGTCTGATTTCTCCAGAACTGTAGCTTTGTGTACAGAACCGATGTTGAATACAGACTCGAACGTATCCCAAGGGTTCTCCTCCAGCTGCTTGTGGCCCAGTGCCAGTCTTCTGTTAGGAACGTCCAGCTCCAGAACAACTACATCCAGGTTTTCACCAACTTTAACGAACTCAGATGGGTGCTTGATCTTCTTAGTCCAAGACAGGTCAGATACGTGTACCAGGCCATCAACACCTTCTTCCAGTTCCAGGAACAGGCCGAAGTTTGTCAGGTTACGAACGATACCAGTGTGTTTCGTACCGATAGCGTATTTCGTCAACACGTCCTCTTTTGTCCACGGGTCTTCAGTAAGCTGCTTAATGCCCAGAGACATTTTGCGCTCCTGACGGTCCAGTGTCAGAACTACTGCCTCAACCTCGTCGCCTTGCTTGATGAAGTCCTGTGGGTTGCGCAGGTGCTGTGACCATGACATTTCAGAAACGTGGATCAGACCTTCAACACCTGGCATCAGTTCCAGGAATGCGCCGTAGTCAGCCACGTTAACGATTTTGCCTTTAACTCTAGAGCCAACCTCAATCTCAGCAGGAAGTGCATCCCACGGATGTGGTGTAAGTTGCTTCATGCCCAGAGAGATACGCTTCTTGTCTTCGTCGAAGTCAAGAACAACGATGTTAACTTTCTGGTCAAGCTGCAATACTTCCTCTGGGTGGTTGATACGGCCCCAAGAAATATCTGTGATGTGAAGCAGACCGTCTACGCCACCAAGGTCGATGAACACACCGAAGTTTGTCATGTTCTTGATAACGCCTTCCAGAACCTGACCTTTTTCCAGGTTGTTCAGGATAGCGGCACGCTGCTGCTCCAGGTCTTTCTCGATAAGTACTTTGTGAGATACAACCACGTTGTCGAAAGCGGCGTTGATTTTCACAACTTTCACTTCCATTTTCTTGCCTACGAACACGTCGAAGTCGCGGATCGGCTTCACGTCGATCTGTGAACCTGGCAAGAAGGCCTCCACACCATGGATATCCATGATAAGACCACCTTTGGTTCTTCTCTTAACCACACCCTCCAGAACGTTGTCGTTCTCAAGCGCGTCGTAAATTCTAGCCCAGGCGCTAACGATTTTCGCCTTCTTGCGAGACAAGATAAGCTGACCGTTTGGATCTTCCTGGTCTTCGATAAATACTTCCACCTGATCGCCTGGCTTCAGGTCCGGCATGTCTCTGAACTCAGAGATAGACACAAGGCCATCAGATTTGAAACCGATGTTCAGGATTACGTCACGATCAGTAACACCAACAACAGTTCCGGTAACAACCTCCTGCTCCTGTACAGTAGTCAGGGTGTCGTCATACATTTTTTCCATTTCGGCTTTCTCAGCTTTGCTGTAGCCAGCACCGAAACCCTGAGACTCAAACTTGTCCCAGTCGAAATTTTCTGGAGAATTACTCATATTGATTTTGCTGCTCTTGGGTAGCCACCGGCTTAGAGCAATGTGGCCGGTTTGGTTTAGTTATACATACCCTGGCACCTGCCCGGGCTCACTCATTCGAATGAACCGCAAAATTAATAAAATAATTCGAGAAACACCATATCTCCTGTATTTTATAACTCTCTTTTGGTAAGCAGGTTGAGGAAATAAGCCGAAGCGCCGGAGAACTTAGTGGCGTGCACTTACCACCTAAAAGCGCTTTCGCCCCGGCTGGCTGTTAGCTGCACTGCTTTGCACGGGCACTACCAACACGTACCGGGCGGCCCTGAAGCTGAAAGCAGAAGCTTGTGTCTCCAGCCCTTACGCCATTCCCACGACACTCCTTTGGCGGGTAAACACCCGGTTAAGCCAGGGCAAGAAACAGCGGGCTCCTTGGCAGCCATTTGATGCATGGCACTCCCTGCCAAAAGCCCAGCAATGCAAATCAGCACATAAACTAATACTGCAAGCAAAGGCAACTTAACCGATTGTTTATAAACAAGCTACATTAACACAGCTAACGCATTTAGCACAGTTTTAATCCAGTTAGTTTTCCACCCCCAGGTATACTTTCCAGTCGCTGTTTTTATGATTGAGGTGAAGCTGCAGAAAGGTTTGGAGCGACGGACGCGTAGGCTTGCGCAGGAGTTTCAGCCCGGCCTCTTCTGGGGTGCGGTCCCCCTTGCGGGCGTTGCAGCGGGAGCAGGCCGTAACGAGGTTCTGCCACTTGGTCTGCCCTCCCCTACAGCGCGGCAGCAGATGGTCCAGGGTAAGGTTTTTAACGGCGCCGCAGTACTGGCAGGCATAGCCGTCGCGCCGCATAACGTTGTGCCGGCTCAGGGCAATACCGTAGTAAGGCACGCGCACATAGCGCTGCAAACGGATAACGGAGGGGACCGGATACACTGCACTTATGGAGTGCAGGAACTCGCCATCGGATTTAGTGACCATCTCTGCTTTGTCGAGGTAGACCAGCAGAAAAGCTTTCTGCACAGAGCAGACAGCAATGGCACTGAAATCCTGGTTCAGGATGAGGACTTTCTCTTTCATAGCCAATTTCTGGACGTACGCATAGCTTTTACGGATTTAACCGCCACTATATAGCGTAAGTTCAAAGAAATCAGCAGGTTTTACAGAGAAATTCTCTTGATAATGCGGAGGGTATGGGAGTAGCGTTTACGCCCGGCGTTGTAAATTCCGTTGTGGTCCAGCGTATCGATGCGCACCTCGCCGTGGGCATGCATAATTTTCTGGCCCTCCAGCACGATGCCGACATGTATGATGCGCCCCTCATCGTTTGAGAAATACGCCAGGTCGCCGGGCTGCGCCTGTGTCACGAAGTGCACTTCCTCGCCGTGCGTTACCTGCTGGTAGGCATCGCGGGGCAGCTGATACCCGCAGATGCCGAACACCTGCTGCGTAAAGCCAGAGCAATCGATGCCGAGAATCGATTTGCCGCCCCACAAGTAAGGCGCTTTGAGAAAGAGGCGGGCCACCTCCAGCACCTGCGCCTGCGAGGCTGTTGCTGCAGTATCAGAGGCAGTGCCGCGGAAAGGATACTGCTCTTCATTTACCCGTATACTCTCACCGTCGAAAAAAGGGAGGTAGCTGCCCAACCCGATTGGCACAGGGGCATCGGCACAGCTAACGAACTGCAGCAGCTCCATGGCCCGCGGGTGCTTTGCCTGCTTCCACTCCTTGTAGTAGGCGGCAGAAACCGGAGTATGCTGTTTAAAGTCAATCCAGCCACGGTACCCGTCTGCAGCTAATTCCAGCTGCAGCCAGTTATCCTCACGCCCCACCACCTCGTAGCACTCGCCAAAGACCAGTTGCGTTACAATTTCAGCCTTATCCGAAGTACCGGCGCGCATCGGCACCACACTCAGCATACCTATTCCGTATTCCACGCTATTTAATTTTTGAATGGGTGAATGTGTGATTGAGTGAAGTATAGCTGAGTATGTGATGAGTTGATCGTGGTCTAAGTATAAACCTTCTGCTTCTTCGAGATATCAGAGCCAGAATTCATACTTGTACTCCCTCATCCACTCAACCCCTCATTCACAATTATCTTTAGTATCCGCTACGAGCCATCTCGCGCTTCACATCCTTCTCTTTAATATCCTGTCGCTTGTCGTACAGCTTCTTACCACGCGCCAGTGCAACCTCAACTTTAGCAAAGCCGCGGTCGTTTACAAAGATGCGGGTCGGTATAATCGTAACACCTTGCTCCTCGGCTCCCTTCTCCAGCTTGCGCAACTCGCTCTTGTTGAGCAACAGCTTTCGGGCACGCATGGGCTCGTGGTTGTAGTGGGTTCCCTCGGTATAGGTAGAGATGTGTACATTGTGCAGCCACAGCTCCCCGTTCGTAAACACACAGTAACCGTCCTGCATATTCACTTTGCCCTCGCGTATCGATTTGATCTCGGTCCCCTTCAGCATCACACCGGCGGTATACTTGTCGATGAACTGGTACTCGAAAGAGGCCTTGCGGTTAACGATGTTTACGTGCTTCTTTATTCTGTCTTTATCTTTCGCCATTTATACTTGCTTCGGCGCCAAAATTTTGGCTAGTTTTTCTTTTTTCAAAATTTTCTGCCCGGTTTCTCCATCGGCCACCAAGCGCTCTCCCACACGGGCCCTGTAACTACAGATCACCTCATGCCCCTCATGCTTCTGCAGGGTGGCTATAAACTCCACTTCCTCCCCTTCAAAAGCGGGGGCTTTGTGGTTGATCGTCAGGAAGGTGCCTATCCCCTCTTCATCCGCACCTTTTATGTCTAGCACAAACAGCCTCCCGGCCCACTCCGCAGCCTGTGCCAGTGCAAACGTGGAGCAAACGGCATGCACCAACCCGTCGTCGAAACGCGCAAAGTCTGCCGCCGTTACCTGCTTTACGTATACTCTGGTGTCTCCGGGTTTTATCATGGCTGCTCGGGTTTTAATTTTCTGCAATTGTCATCCCAAAAGCATCAGCATTAACCGGGGCTCCTCCACGCTGCCGGCACCAGTACCGCAGGTCCTGAACGAACCTTTATCCGGGATGCTTTACTAAAACTTTAGCCTCGGCTCAGGGCTAACGTACTGCGTTGCAAAGTCGCCCTTAAGGTACTGGTAGTGAGCGGCAATGGCAATCATACCTGCATTATCGGTACAATACTGAAAGGCAGGGATATACACATTCCAGTTGTACTTCTCGGCATATTGCTGCAGCGTTTGCCGCAGGCCGGAGTTAGCCGATACGCCACCTGCGATGGCCACCTCCTTAACGCCCAGGTCATTCGAGGCTTTCACTAACTTCTTCAGCAGTGTTTTGATGAGCGTTTTCTGTACGCTGGCACAAATGTCGGCGATGTTTTCCTCTACAAAGCTGGGGTTCTCCTTTGTTTTATCGCGCAGGAAGTACAGCACAGAGGTTTTAATGCCGCTGAACGAGTAGTTATACTCCGGCATGTTGCCCACCGGGAACTCAAAGGCATCCGGGTTGCCCTGTGCGGCCATTTTATCCAGCATCGGCCCTCCCGGGTACGGCAGCCCCAGCATTTTGGCCGTCTTGTCGAAGGCCTCTCCCACGGCATCATCCGTCGTTTGCCCGATGATTTCCATCGTAAGATGGTCCTTAACCAGAACAATTTGTGTGTGACCACCGCTAACAGTTAAACATAGGAACGGAAATTGCGGTGTGGGTTCATCGATGAAGTGAGCCAGGATGTGCGCCTGCATGTGGTTGACCTCGATGAGAGGGATACCCAACCCCAGTGCAAAGGACTTGGCAAAGGAGCAGCCGACGAGCAGCGCTCCCAGCAGGCCGGGCCCGCGTGTAAAGGCAACTGCATTTAGCTCACTTTTTTCTACATTTGCCTTGAGCAGAGCCTGCGTAACCACCGGTATGATATTTTGCTGGTGCGCTCTGGAGGCTAGCTCTGGCACAACACCGCCGTATTGCTCGTGTACAGCCTGTGTATTGACAATATTCGACAACACCTTTCCCCCACGGATGACCGCGGCGGAGGTTTCGTCGCAAGAGGATTCTATCGCTAAGATTGTAGGTTCAGTCATTTTTGGAAAAAGAACAGTCAACAAATTACTTCAAAGTTATAGGAAAAGCTATTCTAAAAATAGTTTTGGGGCTGTTCCTGTTTCTTTTACTGCTGTTTGCCGCCGTTTTTGTTGCCATCCGCTTCCCAGCGGTGCAAACAAAGGTAGCGCAACGAGTGGCAACCTACCTATCTGAAGCCACCAAACATGAAGTAACCATTGGGCGGGTGGATATTGAGTTCTTCAGCAACGTCGTGCTGGAGCGGCTGCAGGTGCAGGACAACCGGAACAAGGAGTTGTTCTACATCGGCCGTGCAGAGGCGGAGATCGACGCTTTCTCCATCTTTAACCTGAACACGCTGACGATAAGCAGCCTTGAGCTGCAGGAGCCCCGGGCTAACCTGGTGCAGTACGCCGGCAGCGACACCTTAAACCTCAGCAGCTTTTTCAATGCCCTTGGTGATCTCTTCGTGAAGGACACCACCAAGCCTGCCGAGCCGTTCAACTTCCAGTTGGGTGAGCTGATCATCAAAGACGGGCAGTTTACCTACGACGACTTTAACGACCCGCGCACAGACTTTGGCATGGACTACAGCCACCTCTCCATCACCGGGCTTAACGGCAGGTTTAATGAGATACAGTTGGAGGACACGATCAGCGTGAGTGTGATGGACCTGCAGGCGGTGGAGACGCGCTCCAACACGCGGCTCCACAACCTGGACACCCGCATGACCTATGCCGCAACCTTTTGGGAGTGGGACGCCCTGGACCTGCAGATAAACAAAAGTAACCTGCAGCACTACGTACGCTTCGACTATAACACCTTCAGCAACTTCACAGAGTTTATAGACAGTGTCACGATGACAGCCGACCTGCAGCACTCCAAAGTGTACTCGCAGGACATTGCTGTGTTTGCCCCCCAGCTGCGCGAGTATAACGAGAACCTGCAGGTAAACTCCCTCAACCTGAAGGGCAAGGTGAAAGACTTTGCCGCCACGGACGTGGACCTGGCCTATGGAGAGCACACGCACATTGTTGGCAGCGTTTCCGCCGACGGCTTACCAAACGCAGAAGAAACCTTCGCCAACCTGCGCCTGAAGCCCTCCACCATCAATGCCCGCGACATCAAGCAGTTCCTGCCTCAGGAGGCGTATGAGATTGCCGCCCGCCTGGGCACCGTGAAACTCGAAGGCAGGTTTCTGGGCTTTTACAACGACTTTGTTGCCAACGGCGACTTTGCGACAGCACTGGGCAACCTAAAATCTGACATCAACCTAAAAATAGACGACAACACCCGCACCTCTTCTTACAGCGGCTTTGTAACCACAAGGGGCTTTAACCTGGGCCGCCTGCTGGCTATCGAGGACCAGGTGAAGACGATCTCGATGAGCGGCCGCCTCGAAGGTTCCGGCTTTACCCTGAGCAGCGCCAACGTGAAGGCAAACGTTAATGTGGAGCAGCTGCAGCTAATGGGCTATAACTACCAGAACATCAAAGCGGACGGCATCCTTAACAGGCAGGTTTTCACTGGGGAAGTATCCATCAACGACCCAAACCTTATTTTTACGGCAAACGGCGAGGTGAACCTGGCGGAGCAGCGGAAGGCTTTTAACATGGTGGCAGACCTGGAGCGCGTAGACCTGCAGGCGCTTCAGCTGACCCAGGAGCCGCTTATTATCAGTGCAGAGGCGAACCTGAACTTTAAGGGCCTCAAGCTTGACGAGTTCGAGGGAACCGCCCAGTTCGACAGTGCGTACGTCAGCTACCAGGGGAACCGCCTGCCGCTGGACTCCGTGCTGATTCGCTCGGATATCACGGAGAACGAGCGAAGCCTGTACTTGTCGTCTGACCTGCTGGCGCTGCGCGTAAACGGCAACTTTGACTACACGACCCTTATTGCCGACCTGCAGGCGCTGGTTCAGGAGTACAAGCTAAACTTCGAAAGCGACCCTGCCGCTACTGCAGCCTACTACAGCCGTAAGCCAAACACAGCTGTAAATGACTACGCCGTAACCTACAGCATGCAGCTAAAGCACGCGAACCCTCTCCTCGACCTGTTTCTCCCGGAGCTGAGCATTTCGGATTCCGCCACCGTGGAGGGCTCCTTCCGCCACAGCAGCACGGCCATACTGGAGCTTTACGCAGCGATAGACACGATCCAATACCAGGACTATGCGCTCTATGGCAACGCCATTGAACTGAACACCTCAAAGCTACAGCAAAACCCCGATGTGCTGGCATCCGCCCTGTTTACCTCGCAGCGGCAGGAACTGCCAAGCGCCGGCAACACCCAAGACTTTTTTGTGGAGGGCATCTGGAGCGAGCGCACCATACAGTTTGCGACCAGCCTGCGGCAGCCGGAGCAAAACAACCGCGCCCTGATTACCGGTGACCTGAACTTCCTTCAGAACCAGGTGCAGGTCGTGTTCGATGAGTCAAACATCACGCTGCAGCAGAACCCCTGGGCCTTTGTGCCGGGCAACACCATCTATATAAGCGAGGGAGGGCAACAGCTGGAGTTCGAGAACTTTGCGCTCGTTAACCAGAACCAGGTGATTCGGGCGGAAGGAACGGTATCCCGGGACCCGGACAGCAGGCTGGTGCTGAACGTGGAGAACTTTAACCTCAACAACCTGAACCCGCTGCTCTCCATGAAGATTGCCGGAGAGGTAACGGCGGAGCTGGTGGCGCAGGACATCTACAACAACGCCAAGGTAAGCGGCGCCATGCAGGTTGACTCCTTTTACCTGGACCAGGTGTACATCGGCAACATCGCTGGCAAAACCGACTGGAGCAAGGCACGCGCCCAGGCGACGGTAGACGTGGGTATCGAGCGCAACAACATGAAGGTCCTTTCGCTCTCCGGCAACTATTACCCGCAGGCAGAGGAAGAGCAGCTGGACCTGCTGGCCGTAATGGACAAGGCCAACCTGAAACTGGTAGAACCGGTGTTGCGCGGGCTTTTCTCTAACCTGGACGGCGACATGGAGGGGCGTATCCGGGTACTGGGCAGCCTCGATTACCCTGTGCTGAAAGGATCGGTCATGGTTTCAAACGGACAGTTCACCTTTGACTACCTGAACACCACCTATCGCTTCAGCGACCGCATCTACTTCGGGCCAAACAGCATCAGCTTCCGCAATGCCCAGCTACAGGACCTCTATGGCAACAAAGCCACCGTGAGCGGAGGTATCGCCCACGACGGGTTCCAGAACATGGTGATCGACCTGGAGGCGCGCTACCGCAACTTTATGGTGCTGAACACCACCGAGGAGCAAAACGAGCTCTTTTACGGCACTGCCTTTGCCACAGGCACAGCCAGCGTATTGGGCCCCGCTGAGAACCTGCAGGTGAACGTAGACGCCCGCAGCGAGGAGAACACGCGCATCGTACTACCCCTGGACTACCAGACGACGGTATCGCGCAAAGACTTTATCAAGTTTGTGAACCACAACAACCGCGACAGCACGGGGGTGGAAGTGGCCGTGGAGGATGAAAAGGTAGACCTCTCGGGCATCAACCTCGACTTTAACCTCGATGTAACCGACGACGCCTATTTCGAAATCATCATCGACCGCACCACCGGCGACGTGATCCGCGGCTCCGGCAACGGCGACATCCAGATGACGATCGACACCCGGGGCGACTTTAACATGTATGGCACCTTTGAGATTACGCAGGGCGCTTATAACCTGAACCTGCTGGAGGGCCTGGTAACCCGGGAGTTTAAGGTAGTACCCGGCGGCACCATTACCTGGAACGGCGATCCAACGGCGGGCATAATGGATATTACCGCCCACTACACCCAAATGGCGTCTTTTGACCGCCTCGTGCAGACAGAGATTTCCGGGCGCTACCCGGTAACGGCTGTCATTGAGTTGGAGGGTCCGCTCCTGGCACCGCAGATACAGCTGGGGCTAAGTTTTGACCAGCTCCCCCAGCAGGTTCAGACACAGATGTACTCCCTCATCAACTCCATCAAGAGTGATGAGAGCGAGCTGAACCGGCAGGTGTTCAGCCTCCTGGTGCTGCAGCGCCTCTCGCCACAGGGTACGCTGGCCTTTGACAGCAGCGTGGGTGCCGGGGCCGTTGGCGGCAGCCTGGGCAGCTTGTTGTCCGGCCAGCTCAACAACCTGTTTAACAGCATCGACAGCAACCTGGAGATAGACATTGGCCTTGGCAACATCGGCCAGGACGCGCTGGCATCGCTGCAGGTGCGCCTGAGCTATTCCTTCTTCCAGGGCCGGCTACGGGTAACGAACGAAACGGGCTTTGGCAACACGGCAGAAAATGCGCAGGGCAACTCCTACGTCGGCGACTGGCTGCTGGATTACTACATTTCGCAGTCGGGCGAGCTGCGTGCGCGGCTTGAGTACAACTCCACGCCAAACATTTACACGGGCCGCATCACCCAGAGCCAAAGTATAAGTGTGCTCCATACCAAGCGCTTTGACAACCTCCGGGAGCTTTTCGGCAGCGAAAAGCGGGAGCGCCGCCGGCAGCGGCTGGAGATGGAGCGCGAACGCATCATCCTTGACTCCGACCCGCGCCTTGAACTATAAAGTACAGCCCGCCCTTCACCGGCGGGCTTTTTTCGTGCCTTTGGGTTTACCGCCTGCACATTTGTTAAATATATTTCTAATTTTGTGATGGAAGGTATAAGGTATGGCAACGAAAGTAAAACACGTTAAGAAGAAAAAACTAGGCAGCTATCCGCATC
Source organism: Pontibacter actiniarum (assembly GCF_003585765.1). Lineage (NCBI taxonomy): Bacteria > Pseudomonadati > Bacteroidota > Cytophagia > Cytophagales > Hymenobacteraceae > Pontibacter > Pontibacter actiniarum. The sequence goes on along the minus strand of NZ_CP021235.1, from coordinate 1,076,453 downwards.
TCATGGTGGTGTTCAGCATTACGGTGGCCCTCTTTGTCATCGGCCTGTTTGGCTTACTGTTGATACACGCAGGCAAGCTGTCGGAGAAGGTGAAGGAGAGCATCGAAATGCAGGTGTACCTGGACCGTAACCTGACACAGGTGCAACTGGTGCGCCTAAAGAAAACCTTTGCCGCCAAGGAGTACGTTGCCTATCAAAACGACACGGCCCAGGTGCGCTACATCTCCAAAGAGGAAGGCGCCAAAGCCTTCCTGGATGAGACAGGCGAAGACTTCATGGCCTTTCTGGGGGAGAACCCCCTGCGCGACGCCTACACCCTTCGCATAGACGCCGACCACTCCAGCTCCGCCATGCTTAAAAGTATAAAGCTGGACCTGGAGGAAATTGACGGGGTGCACGAGGTGCAGTACGTGGAGAGCCTGATCGAGTCCATCAACGCCAACATTCAGAAAATCAGTATCATCCTGATCGGCTTTGCCGCCATACTGGTGCTGGTGGTTACCATCCTGATCAACAACACGATTAAGCTTGCGTTATATTCCCAGCGCTTTTTAATAAGAAGTATGCAATTAGTGGGAGCAACTTCGTTCTTTATCCAGCGCCCGTTCCTGAACCGTGCTGCCTGGCAAGGCGTGGTGAGCGGCATCCTGGCTTCGGTGCTGCTGTTTGTGCTCATGCAGTATGCCTACACAGAAATTACCGAGTTGCAGCTGCTGCGCAACGATGAGCAAACGTACATTCTGATGGGCGCGCTGGTGGTGATTGGCCTTATCATCGGCTTCCTGAGCTCTTACCGCTCCGTGCGCAAGTACCTGCGCATGTCTTTAGACGAACTTTACTAAAACAATGGAGGATAACAAAAACAGACTTGCGTTCGGCAAGAAGAACTACGTCCTGATGCTGGTGGGGATCGCCCTGCTGGCAATTGGCTTTTTTATCATGACCCTGGACGATGAGCTCTATGGACTTGGTTTCCTGGGCATAACCCTGGGCCCGCTTGTAGTGTTGGCAGGATTTGCCGTTGAATTTTTCGCCATCATGGCCAAGGATAAATCAGAAGAGTAGATGAGTGTATGGCAGGCTATTATATTAGCCATTATTGAAGGTTTAACGGAGTTCTTACCGGTATCCTCTACCGGGCACATGATTATCGCCTCCAGCCTGATGGGCATCAACGAGCTCCCCATTACAAAGATTTTCGAGGTAAACATTCAGTTTGGGGCCATCCTGTCGGTGGTGGTGCTGTACTGGCGCCGCTTTATGCAGGGCATCGATTTTTACAAGAAGCTGCTGCTGGCCTTTATCCCCGCCATTGTGATAGGCTTCGCTCTGATGGACCTGATCGACGCCATGCTCGAAAGCGTAGCCGTGACTGCGGTGATGCTGATGGTGGGTGGTGTGGTTCTGCTTTTCGTGGATAAATGGTTCAGCAACGCCACCAGCGAAAAGGTGACCTATAAGAACGCCCTTGTAATTGGTTTCTTCCAGTGCATTGCCATGATACCGGGGGTGTCGCGCTCAGCAGCCTCTATTATCGGGGGCCTGTCGCAGGGTGTAAACAGGAAAGCCGCGGCCGAGTTCTCTTTCTTCCTGGCTGTGCCAACCATGCTGGCGGCAGCTACTTACAAGCTCATCAAAGACCTGCTAAAGCTGGAAATATCTGACCTCCTTAAATTTGATCTCGTAAAAATTCAGAACAGCTTTGAAGTACTTAACCAGGATGACCTGAAGCTGCTGCTGATTGGCAACATAGTGGCCTTTATCGTGGCAATGTTCGCTATCCGCTTCTTTATCAACTTCCTGACCAAGTACGGCTTCAAAATGTTTGGCTATTACAGAATTGCGCTGGGAATTACCCTGCTGGCCCTGCTGGCGCTCGGCGTAGACTTAACCGTATAACTATGCAATACGATTTTGCCGCTGGCGAAATACTACTTATAAACAAGCCACTCGACTGGACCTCCTTCGACGTGGTGAAGAAAGTTCGCAACACCATCCGCGTGAAGAAAGTAGGCCACGCCGGCACACTGGACCCCTTGGCCTCCGGGCTGCTTATACTTTGCACTGGCAAATTCACGAAGCGCATCGATGAAATTCAGGGGCAGGAGAAGGAATACACCGGGATTATACGCTTGGGGGAAGTCACCCCTTCCTACGACCGCGAAACCGAGGTAACCGAAACACGCGACATCACGCACCTGACAGCAGAGGACATCAAAGCCGCCGCCCATACCTTTGTGGGGGCGATTGAGCAGATTCCGCCTATCTACTCTGCGGTGCAGATAGATGGCAAACGCGCCTATGACCTCGCCCGCAAAGGCAAGGAGGTAGAGCTGAAGCCGCGTGCCGTTACCATACACGCCTTCGAAATCACCAGTATCAACGGCCCTGAAGTTGCCTTTAAGGTAGTATGCAGCAAAGGCACCTACATACGCAGCCTAGCGCATGACCTGGGCCAGAAGCTGGGCGTTGGCGGGCACCTTTCCAAGTTGGAGCGTACCCGCATCGGGGAGTATAAGCTGGAGGATGCACTCACCATTGAAGACATCGTGGCAATCAGGAAAAAGCAGCTGGAGGAAGCGGATGGAAGTAGTTCGTGATATAGCTGACTTTCCGCAGCTGAGCCATGCTGTGGTAACAAGCGGCACCTTTGACGGCGTGCACGTGGGCCACCAGAAGATTCTGCGCCGCGTAATAGAGCGCGCGCGCCAGAGTGATGGCCAAAGCGTGGTGATCACCTACTGGCCCCACCCCCGCCTTGTGCTGTTTCCGGAGGATAACAACCTGAAGCTGCTGTCTACCATAGAAGAGCGAATTGAGCAGCTGCGGAGCTTTGGCATAGATTACCTGCTGATTATCCCCTTCACCAAAGAGTTTTCCCGCACCTCGTCCCGCAGCTTTATTACCGACATACTGGTACGCGCCATTAACACCAAAGTGCTGGTTATTGGCTATGACCACCGCTTCGGCAAGAACCGGGAGGGCAGCTTTGAGCACCTGAAGGCCCGTTCGGCACAGTACGGCTTTGAGGTGGAGGAAATTCCGCGCCAGGATGTGGATGACATCGGCGTGAGCTCCACAAAAATCCGCCGGGCTCTGGAGAGCGGCGACATTGAGACGGCTAACCGTTACCTTGGACGCCACTACAGCATCACCTCCGAAGTGGAAGAAGGGAAAAAGCTGGGCCGCACCATTGGCTTCCCTACGGCCAACATGGCCATGCCTCCCGCACACAAGCTCATCCCCGGAAATGGGGTGTATGCCGTATGGGCAAAAGTTGGCGGAGAGCGGCACGCGGCAATGATGAACATTGGCCTCCGCCCTACAGTGGATGGCAAAGAGTTGACGCTGGAGGTGCACCTGCTGGATTTTACCGGTGACCTCTACGGTAAAACAATGACGGTCGAGTTTGTGGACCAGTTGCGCAAAGAGCGAAAGTTCGAGGGCCTCGAAGCCCTGCAGGCACAGTTGGTAAAAGACAGGCAAGCCACAGAGCAGGCCTTGGCCCACCACTAAAAAAAGCTCAGCTACTCTCCCGCAGGTAGCTGAGCTTTTGCTTTTATACCGCAGGGCAACCCTCTTTCAGCAGCCCCTTTACCCATATAGCCGTATAGCTTCCTTACTCCCTACAAGGGGAGCCCATACTTTCACAGGAATATTTAGCCTCAAGCACTGTAGATAGCCTGACCCTGAAAACTGCTTACCCAAACATGAAGGAGCTAATATTAGTCTATGATTTGCAGGATGAGCAAACGGTACAGACACAGCTGGTACCTTTGTTTAACGCCTCCACTGTAAAGCTAGAGCCTTTTTTCCCTAACCACTCCTACCAGTTTCCGGAGAGCACAGTTGTTACCTACCTGAGTGATGACGCCCTGGTAAAGCTGGTCTCCGTGCTGATGGGCCAAGGGTGTACCTTTAGCTTTCTCCCCCACCCCCACATGGCCGAGGCGACCCAAGGACTGGGCCTGGAGAGCGATTTGGCACAAGCCGTTGCCGCAGTTGAAGGAGCCACGAAAGCTGTCGGCTCCGACCTCCTTCTCTGCAACGGCCGCCCCGTGTTTAACAAAGTGGTTATAGGCAGCAGCCTGAGCTTAATGACGGGAAGCCTCTCCAAAAGCGGTGTTGCCTCACTGATGGAGAAGGTTGTGAGCACGTTTAGGCAGAGCAGCAGTATCATGCCCAGGCACTTCACCCTCACCTCGGATGAGAAGCCCCCTTTGCAGACGGCGGCGGTGGGCGTGGTGGCCGTTCTGCACGCAAAGAACTCCATTCTCGCCCGGACACTGTCAAAGCTCTCCTACACCAACGACGGAAGGCTGCATGTCCTGGTGCTGGCTCCGCGCAGTGTGCTGGAGCTGCTCCGCTTCTACGTTTCCTCTTTATTCGCCAGGAAAAACGCAAACCGCCTTCCCTCCTTCGTTGGCCACATTAAAGCCAAAGCCATCACGATAGATAGTCCCGCACCCCTGGACTACTCCCACGATAACGTGCTGATGAGCGCCCGAAGCATTGAGCTGGAGGTGTGCCCGAATGCTTTCAAGCTCATACCGACAAGGCCGTTGGAGGAAGAAAACCAGGCGGGCGAGCCTACAGAAATGTACCGGGTCGACAGGCTGCCGAAAGGCGAGGCATACTTGAAAGAGATAGTTGCCAAGCCACTTTCTTTCATCAGCCACGCCTCCACCGAAGAATTCCGGGACCTGTTCAACGTCCTTCGGCAGAATGCACAGGTGTCCAAGTCGTTTCTCACCCTCATGGTGCTCTCGACGCTGCTGGCGTCCCTTGGCTTGTTCTCTAACTCCTCACCGGTAATTATTGGAGCCATGATCCTGGCCCCGCTTATGGCCCCTATCATCTCCCTGTCGATGGGTGTGCTACGGCAGGATAAGAAACTGGTGCTCAACAGCGTAAAAACGATCGGCCTGGGGCTGCTGCTTAGCTACCTGGCCGCCGTCCTGCTGACCCTTATGTCGCCGCTGCACGCGATGAACCCGGAAATTGTGGGCAGAATTAAGCCTAACCTGCTTGATCTGGGCATTGCCCTGGTCTCCGGGGTTGCGGGTGCTTATGCCCACGCCCGGGAAGACGTTGCCAAAACGCTTGCCGGCGTGGCGATTGCTGTTGCCCTGGTCCCGCCGCTGGCGGTTTCGGGCATAGGTATAGGCTGGGGCGACTGGTCTGTCTTTACAGGAGCGCTGCTACTCTTCATCACCAACCTTACAGGCATTGTGCTGGCGGGCATTGTCACCTTTATGGTCCTCGGCTTCAGCCCCTTTCACCTTGCCCGCAAAGGCTTGCTTGTTTCGCTGCTGCTGGTGTTGCTGGTGAGCGTGCCGCTGTGGTTTGGCTTTTCCTCAATGCTGCGCGACAGGAGCATCGTAAACTCCCTGGAGGGCTACCATGTGGGAGACATTACCATCAAGGACGTAGCAGTACTGCAGGGCACCAAACCTGTAGTACTCAGTGTGAGGCTTTTGGCAGAGGAACCAGTATCTGCGCAGGACCTCGACTATATCAAAGAAGTAGTGCAGGCAAAGCTACACCAGGAAGTAGAACTCGAGGTCATTATCAGTCTGCGCCGCTAACGCACAGGCCTCCCTGTGGGCGCTGCTGCCGTTGTACGCTGGAGCCGCGGCAGCGCCTGTTGGTCTTGGTGTAGGCTACCGCTGAAACTGGCCTAACCTTTCCGCCGTTTCAACCGAAAAAGGGAAAGCCGTACTTTTATATGGCTATTTTTCTATCTAACTTACCTACAAGCATAAAAATGGCCCGTGGCCGGGAGTCTGCTCCGCCACCGGCACTATATCACTACCACAACACCGTACTATGATAAATAAAACTGTTAAAAATGCACAGGAAGCGCTACAGGGCGTACAGAGTGGCATGACCCTGATGCTGGGCGGCTTCGGACTGTGCGGCATCCCTGAGAACGCCATCCAGGAACTGCTTCGCCTGGGCGTGAAGGACCTTACCTGCATCTCGAATAACGCAGGTGTGGATGACTTTGGCATTGGCTTATTGCTACAGCAGCACCAGGTAAAGAAGATGATCTCGAGCTATGTGGGCGAGAACGCTGAGTTTGAGCGCCAGCTGCTCAGCGGGGAACTGGAAGTAGAGCTGATCCCGCAAGGGACGCTGGCAGAGCGCATCCGTGCCGGCGGCGCAGGTATACCGGCCTTCTTTACCCCTGCCGGCTACGGAACTGAGGTAGGCGAAGGCAAGGAAAGTCGCGAGTTCAACGGCAAAATGTACCTGATGGAAAGCTGGCTGAAAGCAGACTTCTCCTTCGTGAAGGCCTGGAAGGGCGACACGGCGGGTAACCTCATCTACAAAGGCACTGCCCGTAACTTTAACCCGATGATGGCTGCCGCAGGCAAAATTACCGTGGCCGAGGTAGAAGAACTGGTGCCTGCCGGAGAGCTGGACCCGAACATGATTCATACCCCGGGCATCTATGTGCAGCGCATCTTCCAGGGCGAGAAGTACGAGAAACGCATTGAGCAACGAACGGTAAGAACTGCTTAACCCAAACAACGAAACGATGGCTTTAGATAAACACGGCATAGCGAAACGCATCGCAAAAGAAGTAAAAAACGGCATGTATGTGAACCTGGGCATCGGCATTCCGACGCTGGTGGCCAACTACATTCCGGACGGCATTGAGGTGGTGCTGCAGTCGGAGAATGGCCTGCTGGGCATGGGCCCCTTCCCAACCGAGGAGCAGGTGGACGCCGACATGATCAACGCCGGCAAACAGACGATCACCACGCTTCCCGGCTCCTCTATCTTCAACTCTGCCGAGAGCTTTGGCATGATCCGCGGAGAGCACGTGGACCTGACGATTCTTGGCGCCATGGAAGTATCTGAGAACGGTGATATCGCAAACTGGAAGATACCGGGCAAAATGGTAAAAGGCATGGGCGGCGCCATGGACCTGGTTGCCTCGGCTAAGAATATCATCGTGGCCATGCAGCACACGGCCCGCGACGGTTCGTCAAAACTCCTTCCGGAGTGCACACTACCGATTACGGGGATTCACTGCGTAAAGAAGATCGTGACAGACCTGGCAGTGCTGGAGGTGGTAGAAGGCGGCTTTAAGCTGCTGGAGCGCGCCCCGGGAGTGTCTGTTGAAGATATAAAGGCGGCGACCGCGGGCAAGTTGCTTGTGGAGGGCGAGGTACCGGAGATAGAAGCCTAACCTACCCCCCTGACGCTGACCGGAAAAGCGCAGCCGTTTTGCCTGCGCTTTTTTGTTTCTTTTATCAGCTGTATCTTTGTACTATCTGGAGGTGCGGGTATATTATACCATTCCTATACTATCCTCTCGTATACAACATATAGCGTTTAAAAAACTACCCATAACTAATGAGTGAAGAAGAAGAAACTAGCTTTGAACATAGATTGCTGCTCCGCCAGCTGGAGCTGAAGGATTACAGGGAGGTGAAGGAGATTATGGAGATCGTTTACTCCAGCATTGACGGGGCCTGGACCCGCAAAGAGTTCTCTAACCTCCTCAAGAAATTCCCGGAAGGGCAGATTTGTATTGAGGACAATGGCAAAGTGGTTGCCGCTGCGCTGAGCCTTGTGATTGACTACGATGAGTATGGCGACAAGCATACTTATGACCAGATTATAGACAAGGGCTCCTTTAAAACCCACGACCCTGAAGGCGATACCTTGTACGGCATCGACGTATTTGTGCACCCGGAATACCGAAACCTGCGCCTGGGTCGCCGCCTCTACGATGCCCGCAAGGAAATCTGCGAGAAGCTGAACCTGCGCGGCATTATTGCCGGCGGCCGCATACCTGGCTACAAAGACTACGCTAACAAGCTCACGCCAGCCAAATACATCGAAATGGTGCGCAACAAGGAGCTTTCTGACCCGGTGCTTTCATTTCAGCTAAGCAACGGCTTCCACGTGCGCCGCATTCTGAAAGGCTACCTGCCTGACGATAAGGATTCGAAGGCCTACGCGACGCTGCTGGAGTGGATCAACGTATACTTTGAAGAGAAGGAAAAGCTGATTGGCGGCAAGAAAACAGTGGTTCGCATTGGCATTGTGCAGTGGCAGATGCGCGCCGTAAAGGACCTGGACGACTTTATGCAGCAGGTGGAGTTCTTCGTAGACACCGTCAGCTCTTACAAATCCGACATCGTGATGTTCCCGGAGTTCTTCAACGCACCGCTGATGGCGCTCACCAACGAGGAGTCTCCTTCTGAAGCCATCCGAAGTATGGCCGAATACACCGAGGAGATTCGCGAACGCATGGTGCAGCTGGCCCTGTCCTACAACATTAACATTATTGCGGGCAGCATGCCGGAGTATTACGACAACAAACTGTACAACGTAAGCTACCTCTGCCGCCGCGACGGCACCTACGATGCGCAGTACAAACTGCATGTAACGCCGGATGAGTCGCATTACTGGGGTATGCGCGGAGGCCACAAGCTTAAAATATTTGATACCGACATCGGCAAAATAGGCATCCTGATCTGCTATGACGTAGAGTTCCCGGAACTGGCACGTATGTTATCCGACATGGACATGAAGATACTCTTCGTTCCTTTCTGGACGGACACAAAGAACGCGTACCTGCGTGTGCGACTCTGCTCCCAGGCCCGCGCCATCGAGAATGAGTGCTACGTCGCCATAACCGGTAGCGTAGGCAACCTGCCGCGGGTAGAGAATATGGACATTCAGTACTCGCAGTCAGCCGTCTTCTCCCCTTCTGACTTCGCCTTCCCGCACGACGCGGTGATTGCCGAAGCCACCCCAAACACGGAGATGACACTGATAGCCGACCTGGACCTGGACCTGCTCAAGGACCTGAACACCGCAGGTAGTGTACGCAACCTGAAGGATCGCCGAAAAGACCTCTACAACCTGAGCTGGGTGACGAGGAAGGATGAGTAAGTTAACAGTCTATTTCTAAAGAACAAGGCCGCTGCTATACTATAGCAGCGGCCTTGTTCTTTAGAGAAGATAAATTTAGCTCGATTAAATGAGCTTGTTCCTTCGCCTGCGTTCTAAGTTAACAGCGACAATGACTCCAATAACAAAAGCAATGCCCCCACCAACAGCTAAGTATTTTATCAAATTAGGGCCTGTTGGTCTTAGGCGGGGAGTAAAGCTGTTTACAATTTGTATGTTATTAAGTAGATCTAGCTCAGCTTCTAGTTCAGCCTGTTGCTCATACATTTCTAACCCCTCTCTATAAAGATTTGTAGGATCGATTGGCTGACCATACACAAACCCGTTTACAGGCCCAGTAGGCGAAACTACAGTGGTCTTTATACTATCTATAGAAGCAATAGACTCTTTCAATTTGGCAATCTTTCCTTCAATTTCCCGTTGTCTAACATTTTTCTTGCTAGCAAAGTATGGATTATTCTCAAGGTAGGTTACAAGCGCTGGCCCTACAACCTTAAAAAGCTCGTTACTGTACATGGACACCTGAACCTCAAACGGTGAGCCAATCAAGACACTATCTTCTGCAATTCTCTCCTGGTCTAAGTTAAAGAATTCTAGCTCTTTAATTTGCATGGCAGCATCAACCGTAATATCAAGTTCCCTGGCCACTGCTTCATTATTATCCTCCTCAACCATTACAGAAAGCCTTTTAAATTGGTTCTCGACAAACTGGTTTCGGATCTCAGCTAAAACCAACGTCATGGAAGAAGTGTAGTAAGGTTTAGCTGTTTTGTAAATAGAGTAGCCAATCCCAATACCAACCAATACAAACAGAACAAGCAGCAAAGCCCTCCTAATCATCACCCTTAGCACAAACTTTACATTCTTTGAAAACGCTTTGAAGCCTCTACTGATTCTATCAAGTACCAACCTAAGGTCTACCTCATCATGCGAATAAGACCATTCTTCTTTTAGTTTGTTCTGCATTACAACATTAATATATAATATAAATACCTATAGTTAAATCCATAAAAGTAGAGGCGACTGAAGAAGGTGAGCAGCTGTGCTAGTCAAGGAATCTCAAAGTGATGACCGTCAAACCCACTCTACAGATGAATAAAGCAGCAGTAACTTGTTCCTCCATGTTTTGAAGATTAAGGACAAATGTAGTTAGAATCTATTTTTAAATTTATCAAAATGAGGAGTAAAATATTACCTTTGCCGCAGATGACAAGTTTAAGAATCGAGTAACTGCGTCCCCGCTTTGAGACTACATAAGTTCCTGCCTAAAGCACTTCTAAAATACCCATATCGACGACAATAATTTCGTTTCAGTAACACAAAAAAGTTGAAGCTAGCTTGCTGCAAAAAGATTTATATAGTTCTGTTATTCTTAGGAGAATGTTTGAGGTCGCGAGAAAATAAAGCAATGTTGTAACAGTTTGGATAGACACAATTGACATTAATCAATTAGCTTTGTTGATTGTACCCAACTGCAGTGAAGAAGACTTGTGTACGCAACGAATCAAGTACTGCCCGTGTGAGAACTGAAGTCATAAAAGATTAACAGGAATATTAGTTGAGCTTTCTTAGAAACATACTTAATAAGATCAGCACTTTTGCTACAAGTGAATACAGGCCTTTGCTTGAAAACTTCTTTTCTCTTGGATTGATTCAAGGAGCCAATTTTTTATTGTCTATCATTACATTCCCATACATAGTGCGAGTTATAGGAGTAGAACGGTTTGGCATTATCACTCTTTTGCAGACCATTATGCTTTACTTTGTTGTGCTAACAGACTATGGATTCAATTTATCTGCGACCAAGGACATCTCAGTCAACAGAAAGAACATAACCAGAGTCTCCAACATCTTTTCTGAGGTGATCGCTACTAAATTTGTTCTATTGCTCCTATCCTTTTTAATTCTTTCCAGTTCTTTTCTACTATTCCCAAGCTTTAAAGAATATTGGTTGCTAACACTGTTCAGCTTTACTATTGTTTTAGGGCAGCTTCTACAGCCTACTTGGTTTTATCAAGGAATAGAGCAGATGAAGTATATCACCTACATTAACATCCTAAACAGAGCTTTATACGCGTCTGGAATTTTTGTTTTTATAAGTGAGCCACAGGATTACCTTTATATAAACCTAATAAATGGAGTAAGCTTAGTTGTTGGAGGTGTAATAAGCTTAATTATCGTTTTCAGAAAATTTGGTCTGCAGTTCTCTTTCCCTTCGCTTACTCGAATTAGAAGACAGCTGGTAGATGCTTGGAGTATCTTTTTTGCAACTATCATTATTTCTGTTTCTAATAACACCAACATTGTTATTCTGGGTATTTTCGCCAGTCCGCTTATTATAGGATACTATAGTATTGCAGAAAAGGTATTTCAGATTATGCGAACTTTCGCCGCAATCTTATATCAGGTAGTTTATCCTAGAGTATGTATTCTTGCTCAGGAGTCATTTGAGGCGTTGGCTAATTTCCTGCACAAATTATTAAAAGCCATAATGCTGGTGTTCATACCACTGTCTCTAATAGTCTTTGCCTTTGCAGATCATATTGTACTATTTATAGCCGGAAAGTATATAAGTGAAGCGGCTTTAGTTCTAAGAATTATTTGCTTTGGACCATTTATGGCTGCTTTGAATATTCCAGCTAGTCAAACAATGCTAGCATACAAGCTTAACAATTTATATACTGTAGTACTATCAATTGGAGCCGTCATCAACGTGGCGTTAAACTTCACCTTAACATACCATTTTAAAGCCGTGGGTACAGCCTCTAGCATTATGATAACGGAAACTATAAGCACAGGCCTTTTGTATTATGCTCTACATAGAAAGCACCCTCACTACACTTTCTTTCTAAATAAGGCTCCTATGAAAGGAGCAAAGTTATAAGCCACAAAACGTGTACCCTGAACGTAGAAACAAATCATAAATAAATATTCCATGATATCAAATATCGCTGGCGTTGTTGTCCTTTATAACCCTGAAGCAGATGTGTTTGATAATATATCAACCTACTATAACAGCTTAGACAAGCTATATGTGGTTGATAACTCTGAGGTTCCATCAGAAAAGTTGTTGCTTAAATTAAAGAAAAGCTTTTCAAAAGTAGAGTATCATCATCTTGAAAATAACCAGGGTATAGCCAAAGCCTTAAATGTTGCTGCTTCAAGAGCGTTTGAGGAAGGATTTGACTGGCTACTTACAATGGACCAGGATAGCCAAGCCAGTGAAGGCATGGTACCTACACTATTGGAGGTATGTGCTAAAATTCCAAAAGAGAGAATAGGTATTATTGCACCCAAATATATTCTTGAAACAGACTCTTCAGAGCTAGACCAGAACAATATACAAGAAGTTGATGTAGTTATCACTTCTGGCAATTTACTAAACATGTGTGCTTTTAAAGAAGTAGGGCCTTTCCGAGAAGACTTCTTTATTGACTATGTCGACCATGAGTATTGCTTACGCCTCAAATTGAGCAATTACAAAGTAATAAAGAATAACAAAGTTATCCTTTATCATAAGCTTGGTGAATCTAAAAGTCACTCCTTTTTGGGTTATCAAGTAAATGCTTCCCATCACAACTTTTTAAGAAGGTATTATATAACACGAAACCGTTTAGCTGTATTAAAAGAGTTTAAGTCACGATTTCCTCAGTATTATAGGAATGAAAGTACTAACAATATCAGAGAGCTTGTTAAGATTATCCTTTTCGAAAAAAACAAGGTAAGTAAAGTTAAAAGTGTTGTTCAAGGATACAAGGACTTTTATAGCAACAAGTTTGGGAAGTACAATGGTTAAAGCTACAGGAGAACCTCTGGTTTACATCATTTTGGTTAACTATAAAAATTGGCAGGATACGGCAGAGTGCCTTGAGAGTCTCTTTAAGCTGTCTTACCACAATTATAAAGTGGTGGTGGTAGACAATGATTCAAAGAATAATTCTGTTACATATTTAAAAAATTGGGCAGAAGGGCTGTTGTCGGTTTCGTATGATGAGCAATTCTATACATCAACCCCTATTTCTTCATCCCCTATCAGCAAACCAATTTCCTATATACATGCAGATTCTGAAAGTATACATACCCTAAATTCAATTGAGAAAAGGTTACTTCTGATAGAATCAAAGAAAAACCTTGGCTTCGCCGGAGGTAACAATTTAGGCTGCAAACTTGCACTTGCTCACAATGCCGACTACATCTGGCTCCTGAACAATGATACAGTTGTAGAGCAGGAATCTCTCACTCACATGGTAGCAAGGTTTGAGGTTTCAAAGTCTAAAAAGGAGCAGCTAGGCATGTTGGGTTCAAAATTATTGTATTACCATACCCCTAATCTCATTCAGGCGATTTTGGGAAGATATAAACCATTTACTGCTAGCACCGAACATATAGGATTAAACAAAGCCTCCTGTACCACATTTGATAATCTTAAAATAGAAGATGATGACTATGTAGTAGGAGCCTCCATGTTCGTCTCTGCGGAATTTGTCAAAGAAGTAGGCCTTATGTCTGAGGCTTACTTTTTGTATTTTGAAGAAATAGACTGGGTTAAAAGAGGCGCTGCAAAAAATTTTAAGATTGACATTTGCTTAAAAGCCAACATTTACCATAAAGAAGGGGCTGCAATTGGCGGAAGCACAAAAGAGAACAATAATAAGAGTGAATTATCAGACTTTTATAGCATCCGCAACAGGTTGATTATCACAAAGAAGTATTACCCTAGGTTCTTATATCCAGTCTACTTAAGCCTAATAGCTGTTGCTGCTAACAGGGTTCGAAGAAAGCAGTTCAGCAGAATACCTTTGATTCTGAAAGCTTTTAAATCTTTCAAAAAAAATACGCTTTGGAAAGCTCAGATAGACTAGCCTTGCCAGCCCTTAGGAGAAGGGTAGTAGTCTCCACTTATATAATAAAGCTACTAATCTTCGGGCTTTTATATAGTGGATTTATCACAAATTTTTTATCTGTAACACAAATAAACTCAGGAACATTACTAATAGATTTATTGGTAGTACTCTTGCTTTTACACTTATCGTTTAAACTTATAGCTGGCTACTATATAAAACTGAGAATCAATAAAGTATATTTTTACTTTCTGATATTCTGGCTACTGCTACTACTTCTTTCCACTATCAAACTTTTTTTAATAGATTCTACGCCAATAACAGAAGGGTTTCTAGGAGTACGTAATAACTTATTTTATATGGCTCCCTTATTGTATATTCCACTTTTTTTCAAAAGAACTTCTTCAGTTACTGATATACTAAAGCTATTTTTACATTTAGGGCTTTGTCTTACTGTCTTCTCTTTTGTACAGTTTTTCTTGTCCTCGAAGTTACCAGACTCATTACTAGTTCTTAGGGGGGAGTCCGTCTTTGGCTTCTATAACACAGATATAGTTCGACCAACAGCTCTCCTTGGAAATACGATAATTTATGCAAGCTTTACACTGGTCTTGTTTGCATTCTATCTTACTAGGTACCTCTACCATCGTAAAAGAACACACCTGTTCATTATCTTTATGATTGGTTTAGCTAACTTACTTACGTTTACTAGAGCCTCAATTGTAGGTTTAGTAATAGTAGTCCTTGTGTGTGTCTTCCTAAAGTATGCTAGACCCACGTTACTTTTTACAATCAAGATAGTGTGTATCATATTAACGCTATCAACCATAGTCTCTATAGGCTTTTACCTAAATAAGAACTCCTTCTTAGTTCAAAGGCTTACGGGCAAAGAAGCGAGCACCCAAGGATCTACAAACGAACACATTACCCAAATTAAAAACGCTGTGCTATATCTCAAAGAGCACCCTATAGCTGGCGCAGGTGTTGGTTCTCAGGGAGCCAGCGGAGACCCGTCAAAAAAAATCATAACTGATGGTTATTGGTTTCAGGTAATGCTTGAAAACGGGGTTCCGTTAGGGCTACTCTATGTTTTGTTCCATTTTATCTGCCCATTATTTGCGCTTACCTCATTTTATAGAACAGAAGACCTGCTATTGAAAAAGCTTTGTATGGCCTTTGTGGCTGTCAGTGCATATTTCTTTGCTGCCAGCTTCTTAAATTCTGGATTCGCAGGAAGAGCCAACTACATAAGTTATTGGCTTATTTTCGGTACTTTGATAGCACAATACATAATTGTAAAAAAGAGCCAAAATGCCACATCTCGTTATTGATGCTAGGATGATAAACGCATCTGGGATAGGTGTGTATCTTAAAAACCTCCTTCCTATTATCTCCAAGGAGTTCAAGTTGACTTTGCTTGGTGATGAGAAAGATTTAAAACTATACTGTAATTCACCAGGCACAAATGTAATAATAGCCTCAGCTCCAATTTACTCCATTAAGGAGCAGCTACAACTCGCAAGAAAAATACCAAAGTGTGACCTTTTCTGGTCTCCTCATTATAACATCCCACTATTACCTATAGCTGCGCGCAAACGTGTAACAACTATACATGATGTATATCACTTAGCCTACCAGCATACCCTTACGTTGCCACAAAAGGCGTATGCAAATTTTTTCATTCGAGCTGCTGTTAAACTTTCTAATAAACTTATCACAGTCTCTGAGTTCTCTAAAAGTGAGATTGTCAGATACACTCAAGCCAGCAGCGAATCAATTTTTACAATCCATAATGGAGTAGACACTGAAAAGTTTTCAGAAAAACGCCAGATCAGCCATAAACTGTTGAACAAGCAAGCTTCCAAATATATTTTATATGTAGGCAACGTTAAGCCTCATAAGAACTTGGTAACGCTACTAAAAGCATACTCGCAAATACAACAATATGACGTTAGCTGTAAATTATTAATTGTTGGTAAAAAAGAAGGGTTTATCACATCTGATAACCAAATTGCTACGTTGTTGAAGCAAAATACCATTCTCAACGAGGGTGTAGTCTTCACAGGCTTTGTTGAAGAGGATCTTTTACCACAACTTTATCAAAATGCCGTTGCTCTGGTTGTCCCCTCCGTTTACGAAGGGTTTGGCCTCCCTTCTTTAGAAGCAATGGCCAGCGGTTGCCCTGTGATTGCGTCGACAGCTGCCAGTATACCCGAAATATGTGGGGATGCTGCTATGTATTTTGACCCACTAGACCATGAATCTCTCGCCGATAGACTTAAATGTGTTCTTACTTCAATAGCCGAGAGAGAAATATTGGTTACAAAAGGTTACAGTAGAATTAAATCTTATTCTTGGCAAAAATCAGCAGAGAAACACACTGCTACTTTTAAACAAGTTTTAGAGGCAAACTTATAGGTTGTTTTAAAGCAAACACAGATGTTAATCACAAAGAAGGGATACAAACTAAGTAATAGTCAGCTTCTAGATTTTGGTATAATCGGGTTCATCTTGACTATGCCTTTTAAAATACAAATAAATTCTTTGTTCCTTATAATTTCTGCATTATTATGGATTGTTAGCGGTCGTGCATTATCTGACCTTAAGTCATTGCTGAAATTCAAGTTGTATCAATTATACATCCTCTTATACTCCTTGTACATAGTTGGCCTCTTGTATAGTACAAATATGCAAGCTGCATTTTCGGAATTAGAATTGAAGGTTTCGTTGCTGTTACTTCCCCCAATCCTTCACAGTCTGTTTTCACAAGGCCGTGCTAAAAATCGCTATTTATTTATTTTTGTACTTGCCTGTTTTATTGCCGCAGTAAGCAGTCTTTTCATGATCTTTTACAAAATCTATTTTTTGGACATGTACAGACAACCTAATCAGCCACTTCAGATTGATTGGGTATATTTTTCTTTCCATTTACCCAAGCAAATCAACTTTCATGCCCCCTACTTCAGCATGTATGTTATGCTTAGTATATTCATTCTTGCCCATTGGATTCTTAAAGAGGTAAATAATGGCCAAACTTGGAAAATCCTCTTAGGGTTGGTTACAATTTTCTTCTTTTTTACTTTCAACGTTCTTTTATCTTCCCGTACTGCACTCGTATCAGGCACCATTATTTTGCTTATCGGAAGCATTGCTTACTTCTTTTCAAAAAAGAGATACAGCCAAGCTGGCTTAGTATTGAGTTTGTCTTCTATTTTGATTTGTTCACTGTACTTCAACACACCATATTTGAGAAGGAAACTGGAAGGAGGAACTGGTATAACACAGCGGCAACAGCTTTGGCGTGCTGGATTTGAATTGATAAAAGACACCCCTTTTATAGGTGTAGGACCTGGTGATACAAAAGATCGGCTTGCTGTACAGTACAGTAGAATGGGGCTCAGTAGTGAAGCAAAGAACCGGCTAGATCCTCACAACCAGTACATTCAAATGTTTCTCGCATTAGGCGTTATGGGTATTTTAGTGTATACAGTATGTCTGCTTTACCTTCTCTTTACTTCGCTAAGAAATAGTTCTTATCTGCTCACTGCCTTTGTTTTGCTCTACATTCTTTGTGGTACAACAGAAAGTGTTTTTAATTCGCAAAAAGGAGTAGTTCTATTTGCATTCATTGCGGGCGTTCTTGCATTCAGAGAACGCGAAGTACAGTTTGAAAGCTCCTTTTCTTGAAAACGGCTCCCGTCCTCCTTTTAATTTTACACCTTTAGTAGTTCTCTCACTTAACGTTGATGCAAAAAGCACCTTTCAAAATCGCCATAGTACACGAGTGGTTTGTAGAATACGCTGGGTCCGAGCGCGTAGTAGAGCAACTACTACAGGTATATCCAGGAGCTGACCTTTTCTCTGTGATCGATTTTATGCCTGACCACCTACGTAACCACATTCTCCATAAAAAGGCAACTACTACCTTTATTCAGAAGCTACCATTCGCGCGGAAGCACTACAGAAACTACCTAGCCCTAATGCCTTTAGCTATAGAACAGTTGGATGTTTCAGCTTATGATGTAGTAATATCAAGCAGCCATGCAGTGGCGAAAGGTGTAATCACTCATGCTGGGCAGGTACATATCTGCTATTGCCACTCCCCTATTCGTTATGCCTGGGATTTGTATCACCAGTACCTGCGGGAGTCAGGATTAGCAAAAGGACTAAAAGGTTTCATAGCAAAGTCTATGTTGCACTATGTAAGGATGTGGGACTATACCACTGCCAACAGACCTGATCATTATATTGCTAACTCGGGCTACATTGCACGTCGTATAAAAAAGGTCTATAATCGAGAGGCCAGTGTCATTTACCCGCCAGTTGATGTTGAGAACTTCTCTGTGTCTACAAAAAAAGAAGACTTTTACCTTACAGCTTCCAGACTAGTACCTTATAAAAAGGTGGACTTGATTGTCGAGGCTTTTGCAAAGCAGCCTGATAAAAAGCTAATTATAATTGGTGATGGCCCGGACGCAAAAAAGATTAAGTCCAAAATTACTAACAACATTGAATTTATGGGATATCAACCTTTTGAGGTACTGAAAGATCATATGCAGCGTGCCCGCGCCTTTGTTTTTGCTGCAGAAGAGGACTTTGGTATTATTCCCGTAGAGGCTCAGGCCTGTGGCACACCAGTGATTGCTTTCGGTAAAGGAGGCGCATGCGAGACAGTAGTAGAAGGGGTTACAGGAGTTCTGTATCGGGAACAGCACGTGACGTCACTTATAAATGCCATAATAGAGTTCGAGTCTCGCCTCCCAGAGTTTTCACCATCAGTTATTAGGCAACATGCAGAAAGGTTCAGTTCAGCTACTTTCAAAGCTAATATAAAAGCATTTGTAGAAGAGCATGCATCTTAGCGCAAGAGCCACCGATACACCTTTAGTGGTTAGCACTATCGCTATCTCAGATAAGCACCATCTGTCACAAAGTTTTAATCTACACCTTTTATAGAACCCTCCAAAGGAACTTGTTATCTTTGAGCCTGTCTTAAATGACAAAGCTTATGCCTGTCCGTTATTCAAAATATATAAAGCTGATCCACATCATAGGAGATGTTGCGGCAATCGCTATCTCCATAGGTGCCGCTTTTGCACTGGATTCCACAAAGGAGCAACCTTCTTACCTTATTTCATTACTATGTTCGCTACTAGGATGGTTTATTTGTACCGTCTTACTTGGCACATATCATATTTACCGTACCACGACCCGAATTCGGGTTGTGGTAACGGCATTAAAGGCACTACTTCTATACGTTGTTTTGCTTGAAGCAGGCCTTAATATTTCCGGCACCCAATTTATTGAAAGGCACACACTTGTTTACCATTACTGTGTCCTAGTCGGCCTCATCGTACTCTGGCGAATCTCAGTTACTACAGCGCTACGAATCTACAGGCGAGAAGGCTATAATCTTCGCAAGGTGATTATAGCAGGACATAATGAGATGGCTCAGGAGCTAAAGCACTTTTTTAAGGCACATCCTGAGTTTGGCTATAAGTTTCTAGGCTCTTTCCACAATAACACTGACACGAATGATCGTCAGTATATCGGAAAAATAAGTGACATAGAAGAATTTGTAAAGAAAAACGAAGTTGATGAAGTGTACTGCTGTCCATTTGACCTAACAAGAGAGGAAACTTCCTGGCTCATAAATTTCGCTGATAATAATTTGTTGCGCGTGAAGTTTTTGCCCGAGCCAGGAAGTTACACACACCAGCAGTTCAAAATTGATTTTTACGATATCTTACCTGTTTTGATAGTGCGAAGCATCCCGTTGGACGACGCGATAAATCAATTTTTCAAAAGATCATTCGACATCGTATTTTCTCTTACAATAATCACTCTGCTCCTTTCATGGCTATTGCCTGTGCTAGCACTTCTTATCAAGCTTAACTCAAAAGGGCCTGTGCTTTTTAAACAAGTACGTTCAGGTCTGGATAATAAGCCCTTCTACTGCTTTAAGCTGAGAACGATGTATGTAAACACGCGTTCCAATTCACAACTTGCAAAAAGAGGGGACTCCCGCATTACCCCCATTGGTGCGTTCCTGCGGAAGACGAGTCTGGACGAACTACCTCAGTTCTTTAATGTGCTTTTAGGCCAAATGTCCATTGTTGGCCCACGACCGCATATGCTAAAAGCTGATGAAGAATATGCAATGGTGGCAGAAAAGTATAAAGTGAGGCACTTCGTTAAACCCGGCATTACTGGTTTGTCACAGGTTAGAGGATACCGAGGTGACACAACAGAGACATATCAGGTACGGGGCCGTATAAGGTTAGATATTTTTTATCTAGAAAATTGGTCTTTCTATTTGGACCTGAAAATCATCTTCTATACCGTATATAACGTTATCAAAGGAGATAAACACGCCTTTTAGCCTAATCCGGCTAACTTAGCCGAACTCTGTTCGCCTCTCCCTCCCACCTTTGCTTCACTTTTAGTAACTTCGCGGGGAAACCTGCAAAAGCATGAGCAAAGAGAAACCATCTATACCGAAAGGAACCCGTGACTTTGGCCCGGCAGTCGTGGTCAAGCGCAACTATATTTTTGGCGTTATAAAGCGCACCTTCGAAAAGTTCGGCTACCTGCCGCTGGAAACACCGGCCATGGAGCAACTGTCGGTGCTGACAGGCAAGTATGGCGACGAGGGCGACCAGTTGATCTTCAAGATCCTGAACTCCGGCGACTTCCTTGCCAAAACAAAACCAGAGGACGTGGAGCAGGGGGCAAAGCACCTGACACGCAAGATATCAGAGAAAGCGCTGCGCTACGACCTCACCGTGCCCTTCGCACGCTTCGTGGTGATGAACCGCAACGAGATCAATTTCCCCTTCAAGCGGTACCAGATCCAGCCGGTATGGCGGGCAGACCGTCCGCAGAAAGGCCGCTACCGCGAGTTTTACCAGTGCGACGCCGATGTGGTAGGCACCAATTCGCTGCTTTGCGAGGCGGAAATCGTGCAGATGATAGATGAGGTCCTGACATCGTTGGAGCTGAAGGACTTCACAATAAAGATAAACCACCGTGGCGTACTGGCAGGCATAGCCGAGGCTATCGGTGAGAAGGGCCGTGAAGGAGACATTTGCGTTGCCATCGATAAACTGGATAAAATCGGCCAGGAGGGTGTGCGCAAAGAGCTCCTGGAGCGCGGCATTGCGGAGGAAGCCGTAAACAAGCTGGAGCCTCTGTACAACCTGTCGGGCTCAAACGAGGAAAAGCTGGAGCAGCTACAGTCGCTGCTGGGCAACACAGCCGAAGGGCAGCGCGGCCTGAACGACCTGCGGGACGTGTGGCAGTACCTCAGCCAGCTTGGCAGCGGTGCCCTCTCCACACAAAATCCATCCGGGCAACCGCGCCTGATGCTGGATGTAACCCTGGCCCGCGGCCTCTCCTACTACACCGGCTGCATTTTCGAGGTGAAGGTAAACAACGTGAGCATGGGCAGCATCAGCGGAGGAGGACGCTACGATAACCTGACCGGCATGTTCGGCATGCCAGGTGTGTCTGGTGTCGGCTTCTCGTTTGGCGTGGACCGTATCTATGACGTACTGGAAGAGCTGGGCCTGTTCCCGGGCAGCAGCCAGGTAGGCACGAAGGTGCTGATGGTTCAGTTCGATAAAGAGTCAGAGCTGTACTCCCTCCCGCTCCTGCAAAAGCTGCGCGATGCCGGTATAGCCTCAGAGCTTTACCCGGAGGCTGCCAAGCTGAAAAAGCAGATGAGTTACGCGGACCAGAAGAATATCCCGTTTGTGCTGCTCATCGGTTCAGAGGAAATAAAAAGCGGCAAGTTACAGCTGCGCGATATGAAGACAGGAGAGCAGCACGCACTGCATATCGACGAAATCATTGCCCAACTTAACTCCTAAACACCCACATGGCCCAGATACACTATATTTCCAGTGAATTCCTAAGCCTGGAAACGATTGAAAACATCCTGAAGCAAAACTATACGTTGGCGCTTTCGGAGGATGCTGAAAAGCGCATTTTACGGTGCCATGAGTACCTGCAGCAGAAAATCACCGGCACAGACCGCAGCATTTACGGCATCAACACCGGTTTCGGATCCCTCTGCGACAAAAAGATCTCCCCTGCCGACCTCGAGCAGCTGCAGCGTAACCTGGTAATGTCGCATGCCTGCGGAACAGGCGCCGAAGTGCCACAGGAGGTGGTAAAGCTTATGCTGCTGCTCAAGATACAGTCGCTGGCTTACGGGCACAGCGGGGTGCAGCTGCAAACGGTAAAGCGCCTGATAGACTTCTTTAACCGCGATATCTTCCCGGTGGTGTACCAGTTGGGTTCTCTGGGTGCCAGCGGCGACTTGGCCCCGCTGGCGCACCTAAGCCTGCCCCTCCTGGGCATGGGCGAAGTACACTACCAGGGGTACAAGCTGGCAAGCCAGCATGTGCTGGAAATGTTCAGCTGGGAGCCTATCGCCTTGAAAGCCAAAGAAGGGCTGGCCCTGCTGAACGGCACCCAGTTTATGAGCGCCTACGGTGTTTATACTTTGCTGATGGCCAAGCGCCTTTCCCGTCAGGCAGATGTTGTCGGTGCACTGTCGCTGGATGCGTTTGATGGCCGACTGGAGCCGTTTAACCAGCTTATCCACCAGGTGCGCCCACACAAGGGCCAGCTGCAGACGGCCGAAGCCGTGCGTCAAATTCTGGCCGGGAGCGCAATGGCCACCCGTGAGAAGGAGCACGTACAGGACCCTTACTCCTTCCGCTGCATGCCGCAGGTACATGGCGCTTCCAAGGATGCCCTGGCGTACGTGGAGCAGGTTTTCCTGACGGAGATCAACGCCGTGACCGACAACCCCAACATTTTCCCGGACGAAGACGAGATCATCTCAGGCGGTAACTTCCATGGGCAGCCCCTGGCGCTGGCGCTGGACTTCATGGCCATTGCCGTGGCAGAACTGGGGAGTATCTCAGAGCGCAGAACCTACCAGTTGATTTCCGGTCTTCGCGGTTTGCCTGCATTTCTGGTGGCCGAGCCGGGGCTTAACTCCGGCTATATGATCAGCCAGTACACCGCCGCCTCTGTCGTAAGCCAAAGCAAGCAGCTGTGCTCCCCTGCCTCCGTAGACTCTATCCCGTCCTCTAACAACCAGGAAGACCACGTAAGTATGGGCGCCAATGCGGCCACCAAGCTGTACCAGGTGGTGCACAACACGGAGCGGGTATTGGCAATAGAGCTGATGAACGCCGCACAGGCGATGGAATTCCGCCGCCCGATGCAAAGTTCGACACCGCTGGAGCAACTTATAGCGGACTACCGGACCGTGGTACCGTTTGTATCCACTGACAGGGTGCTGCATGATGACATCCAGCAGAGCATCGCCTTCCTTCGGGAACGTGCCTTTTAGTTTTACAGACTTCTAGCTCAAGTATAAAAGCCCCTGCAGCCATCGGTGCAGGGGCTACTTTTTTTGAGGCACAATAAAACTTTTCTGCTGTACTTTAATTAAATAACTTCGTAGAGGCTTCAGAAAGAACACTGTTGAAATACCTGCTAACCATATTTCTTTTACTTATCACTCTTCCCGGCTGGGCACAGGGCGAATGCTTTCAGGCCATACAGGATGGGCAGCCGGTGGAGGTAATCTGTGCCGGGAAACCCGTTTTCTTCCGCGACTGCAATACCAACCAGGACCCGAGCGCCGTCATCTTCTACTCCCCCGGCCCTGGCGCGTTTGATCCCCAAAATTATAGCCAGGATGACCTGCTGGAGGGCGAAGAGTCCGTCACCCTGGCACAACCCGGTACTTATAGCATCACCCAGGTCATCAACATCGCAGGGGCCGGCGGCACAAAAGTTTTCGAAAAAACATACGAGGTAAGGGGCGTGCCGGAGCCAAGCTTTACCTTCCAGAGCTGTGCCAGCGGCGCCGTGTCCTTTACCGTGACCGACACAAACTATGATACCTATACCTTTGATTTCGGAGACGGGGCCACAGCGGCGGTTGCGGCGGGTGGCACCGTGCGCCATACCTACACCTCTCCCGGTACTTACAGCGTTACCCTCAGCGGCAGCTACAACACCGCCGGCAGCTGCGGCAACACCAGTACCCAACGTGTAAGCGCACTCCCCCTGCTAGATCAGGACAATCCCACCCAGCTCGAGAAGCTAACCGTACTGGAGCAGGGCGCTAATGGCAGCATTCAGCTGGAGGTGTCCGGGCTTGTTCCCGGCTACTCTTATATTGTGGAGCAGTACACCGATGATTTCAGGGACCCGTTTAAAGAAATCAGCCTGATTGAGGGCTTTAACAGCAGCACGCTAACCCACACAGTTAATGATGTTAACACGAGCGAAGGCACCTGGTACCTTGTGCGCCCTTTGGATGCCTGCGGAGTGGTTTTCATCAACTCAAATATTGTGAGTGCCATTTCGCTGGGCCTCACCACAAACGAAGAGCAGGTAACACTGCGATGGGAGAACCTGCCGGAGTTTGCACAGTATGAGGTATACCGCAACGGTACTTTACTAGAAACCTTACCTGCCAGCACGCTTTCTTATGTTGATAACGAGGTTACCTGTGGCCAAACATACAGCTACTACATTGTGGGCACAGGCACAGACCCGGAAGGCGATTCATACTCCTCGGTGTCAGCCACCGTGCAAACTGAAGTTACCTCTACGGCAGTGCCGGACCAGCCCTACCTGCTCAGCAGCTTTAACCTCAGCAACCAGGTGGAGCTTACGCTGCAAACAAACGAATCCGGAGGGCTGGTAACCCTGGAGCGAAGTATAAACGGCGCTCCCTATAAGCAGCTGGCAAGGGTGCCGCAGGTAACATATACCGATGCTGCTGCCAGTCCCCAGCCCGTCTGCTACCGTGCAACCTTCACCAACAGCTGCGGCAACACCTCCGCCGTGAGCAATGTCTCCTGCCCTGTCATTTTACAGGCGGAGCAGCAGACTGACGGCAGCGTACAGCTTGGCTGGACGCCCTATACCGGCTTTCCCGGGGGCGTACAACAGTACACCGTGGAGTTGCTGAACGCTGATGGCACCGTTGCTCTCAGCTACCCCGCGACAGGCACCAGCTTTACAGACAGAACCCTCAGCGATGAACTACAGGTTCTCCGGTATCGGGTCAGGGCTACATCGCCCGCGGGCACAGAGGTTTCATACTCTAACCTGGAGGAGATTGAACAGGATGCGCTGCTGTACATTCCGAGTGCCTTTACGCCCAATGGCGACGGGCTGAACGATACCTTCGAAGTGAAGGGAAAGTTTTTCAGCAGCTATCTGCTCCGCATCTACAACCGGCTCGGTAACGTTATTTACGAGGGCACGGAGGCCGACCCCGCCTGGGACGGAACCGAAAACGGGCAAAAAGTCCTGACCGGGGCTTACGCATACGAAATTACCGTGCAAACCAGCTTCGGCACCACCAAACAGCGAAGGGGCACCGTAACGCTGCTGCGGTAGGCTATTCTGCCAGCCGGGCACCTATGATCTGGCTGTACTTTAGGCTTCGTATCTTTAATGCCGTATATTTGCATAGAAGCACAGGAGCCACAAATGGCGGTGCCACCTCTTACTCTAAAATAAAAAACTATGTTTGATATGTTCGGCATGATGGGCAAGATTAAGGAAGCCCAGGCCAAAATGAAGGAAGCGCAGGAAAAGCTGAAAGATGTTACGGTAACGGCAGAGTCTGGTGCAGGTTTGGTGAAAGCCACGGTAAACGGACAGCGCCAACTCCTCAAAATCGAGATTGATGAGTCGATCATGAACGTGAGCGACCGTGAGATGGTAAATGATTTAGTGGTAGCAGCCGTGAACAACGCCATGCTGACTGCCGGTGAGCGCGCGCAGGAAGAGATGCGCAAGCACACCGAAGGCCTTATCCCCAACATCCCTGGCTTAGACCTCGGCAGCTTTGGCCTATAACCCGATGCATGCGGCGGTCGTGATCCTGAACTGGAACGGCCTGCGCTATTTACACCAATTCCTGCCATCGGTAGTGGCTAACAGCGGCAACTGCGAAATTATAGTTGCCGACAACGCCTCTACCGATGGCTCTATTGCTTTTTTACAGGAACACTTCCCGCAGGTGCGCCTCATCCTGCTGCCCGAGAACTACGGCTTCTGCGAAGGCTACAACAAGGCCCTGCAGCAGGTGGAGGCAAAGTATTACGTGCTGCTCAATTCTGATGTGGATGTTCCCCCGGGCTGGACGGAGCCGGTACTGCAGCTGATGGAGCAGGACCCGGAGATAGCCGTTTGCCAGCCAAAGATCCTGGCTCAGCAGCACCCCGGCTTTTTTGAATACGCCGGCGCCGGTGGCGGCATGCTCGATGCCCTGGCCTACCCTTTCTGCCGTGGCCGCCTCTTCGAGACGCTGGAGGAGGACAAGGGGCAGTATAACGATGTACAGGAGGTATTCTGGGCAACAGGTGCCTGCATGTTTGTGCGGGCAGACGTATACCGGCAACTCGGGGGGCTGGAGCCGGCTTTTTTCGCCCATATGGAGGAGATAGACTTTTGCTGGCGCGCCAAGAACGTCGGGTATAAGGTAATGTACAACGGCCACAGCCAGGTATACCACGTGGGAGGCGGCACGCTGCACAAATCAAACCCGCGCAAAACGTACCTCAACTTCCGCAACGGGCTGGCGCTGCTCTACAAAAACACGCCCTCAAAAGAGTTGCTCTCCAGCATGATGCTGCGCGTGTTACTGGACTGGGTAGCAGCCTTCAGAATGGTGCTGGCCGGGCAGAAGAAAGACGCACAGGCCGTGTTAAAGGCCCACGCCGACCTTATCCGCAACAGGAGTTACTGGCGCAGGCGCAGAAAGGAACAGCAGCCGAAGGGCAATTTCCCCCACATCAGCGGCGTTTACAAAGGCAGTATAGTTTGGAAGTACTTTATACAGCAGAAGCGGACGGTGAAGGACCTATAGGTCCCAGACGGTGTTTCGCTCGCGGCGCAAATGTTTGCGTACATTCATCCAGAAGGCCAGCATCAGGTAGAGGAGCACGGGAGAGCCCATCGTCAGGAATGAAACGTAAATAAACGTGAGGCGGATGCTACTGGAAGCAAAGCCTAGCTTCTCCCCCAGCATCGTGCACACGCCGAATGCCTGTGATTCGATATAGTACTGAAGCCGTTTCATTTTAATCAGGTTTAAAATCTAAATTATACGTTGTTCACGAGACATCAAAATAGAAAGACGCCAAATCAGTGAGCTAGTATAACCCAAAACGATTGAACAAGGTTTATGGTGTATACAAATTTACGGCGAAAGCAAAAAACAGGATATGCAACAGTACAAAAAAAACAAAAATTTAATCCTCTTCCTTACACTTTCTCTTAGCGTTGGCGGCACCGGCTGCACCCTGCAACGCATGGTAAAAACAGCCGAAAAGGGCCAGCAAATCACTGTAGAGCCCAACCCGCTGGCTGCCAGCGGCCAAAACGTGAACTTCGAACTGAAGGCGCAGGTACCGGAGAAACTTATCCGGGAAGATGAAGTGTACAAACTGGATGTGTACTACGAGTATGGCCCTCAGCAGCAGCGCGAGAATATCGGAACGTATAACTTTTCTTTCGGCGAGTTTCTCTACGAGGACAAAAAACCGACCATCACCAAACAGCTTTCCTTCCCCTATGACCCGGCCAAAGCCAAAGGGCGCCTGATGGTGCAGGGCCGCGCCATCGATAAGGAAGACGACGATGTGGCCTATACCGACCCAAAGCAGGTGGCCACCGGCATCAACACCACGCCCCTGCTGCTCGTGCGCAGCAACGAGTTTACGTTTACCAATGACAAGTACAGCGAAACCGCCGATGGGCCAGGCAAGCTGATGTTCTACTTCGAGGAGAACGGCGCCACCCTGCGCAACTACCTGGGCTCCAACCTGCAGGCACTGGAGCAGTACGCCCTGGATAACGTGCCGGAGCAGAAGATCAAGATCACAGCCATGCAGTCGCCGGAGGAGAAAGGCAGCAAGCTGGCTGCAAAGCGTGCCCAGGAGCTGGAGCAGTATTACCGCCAAAAGGTAAAGGCCCTGGACTACAGCGGCAAAAAGGTAGAGATCACCACGGAGGTGAAAGAGAGCCCGCTGGCTGCTTTAGCAGAAAAAGTGGAGGCATCCGCCCTGCCGAAGGAGCAGAAGCAGGAAGTGCAGGCTATACTTGAGAGCGACAGAAGCCAACAGCAGAAACTGCAGGCCCTGCAGCAGACAGCGGCCAATGGCTACCTGCAGCAGTATATTTACCCGAGCCTTCGCGCCGCCGAGGTAGAAATCAACTACAACCGCAGCCGCAAACCTGACTACCAACTGTACTTGCTGGCCCAGAAAATTGCCGATGAAGAGGTAACCGCAGACGTGCTTACGGAAGAGGAGCTGCAGCATGCCGCCACCTTAACGCCGCTGCTTGCCGAGAAGCGCAAACTGTACGAGGCAGCCGTAAAGACAACCGATAAGTGGCCCGCCTACTATAACCTGGGCGTGGTTTACAACGAGATGGCCCGAAAGGAATACCGCAAAGAGGCTAAAAAGGCGCTACTGGAAAAGGCTATCCAGAACCTGACCTACGCCGGCTTCCGCAACCCCACCGCCAAAGTATACTATAGCCTGGCCAGTGCCTACCATCAGCGCGAAGAGTTCCTGGAGGCCCTGCAGTACTACGACTACGCCATTAAGCTGGGCGGCGAGGAAGAGCTGCTCCAGCGCATTTTTGCCGATAAAGCAGCCCTGGAAATAGAGATCGGCCAGTACGATGACGCCATCGAAAGCCTTAAGTATGCCGGCGACAGCTATCAGACCAACATGAACCTGGGCCTGAGCTACCTCCTGAAAGAAAACTATGAAGGGGCCGAGGGTTTTTACCAAAAGGCACTGGAGCAGCAGCCGGACGATGGGCTGGCCTACTACAGCCTCGCACTTATCGGCGCACGCACGCAAAACGAGCAGATGCTGGAGCAGAACCTGCGCCGCGCCGTAAACGCAGACAAAACCCTCATGCAGAAGGCCATAGATGATGTTGAGTTTGAAGCCTACCGCGATAAGCCAGCCTACAAAGACGCGCTGATTCGTTAACAGTAGATGCAGAAAACACACCGGCACATTGTAAATTGTCAGAGTTCTCTTAATTTTACCTTCTGAACCGAGAATTAAACATCATATATGCGAAGTATACAGTTTAGAGAAGCCCTGCGCGAAGCGATGTCTGAAGAGATGCGCCGCGACAAGAGCGTGTTTCTGATGGGCGAGGAAGTTGCCGAGTACAACGGCGCTTACAAAGTTAGCCAAGGCATGCTGGACGAGTTCGGGCCGGAGCGTGTGATTGACACCCCTATTGCCGAGCTTGGTTTTGCCGGTATCGGAGTGGGAGCCGCCATGAACGGCCTGCGCCCTATCATTGAATTCATGACCTTCAACTTCTCGCTGGTGGCCATCGACCAGGTGATCAACTCTGCCGCTAAGCTGATGTCCATGTCAGGTGGCCAGTACGGTGCCCCGATGGTATTCCGCGGGCCTACCGGTAGCGCCGGCATGCTGTCTTCTCAGCACTCGCAGAACTTCGAGAACTGGTATGCCAACACTCCTGGCCTTAAAGTGGTTGTTCCTTCAAACCCTTACGACGCCAAAGGGCTGCTAAAAGCCGCCATCCGCGACAACGACCCTGTGATTTTCATGGAGTCTGAGCAGATGTACGGCGACAAAGGTGAGGTTCCGGAGGAAGAGTATATCCTTCCGATTGGCGTAGCCGATATCAAGCGCGAAGGCTCTGACGTAACCATCGTTTCTTTTGGTAAGATGATGAAGGTAGCCCTGGCTGCTGCTGAAGAACTTGCGAAAGACGGTATCAACGCCGAAGTGATTGACCTGCGCACCGTTCGCCCGATCGACTACAAAACGCTGATTGAGTCTGTTAAGAAGACAAACCGCATGGTCGTTGTAGAAGAAGCCTGGCCACTGGCGTCCATCTCTTCGGAGATCGCTTACCACATCCAGAGCAACGCATTCGACTACATGGATGCGCCGGTGAAACGCGTCACCTGCCGCGACGTGCCGCTTCCGTATGCTCCTACGCTGATCGACGCTTCGTTGCCGAACGTAGAGCGCACCATCGAAGCAGTTAAAAAAGTAATGTACAAGAAAGCCTAAGTATACTTTATACTTGCTTTTGATAATACAGGCGGCGGAGCTACAAGCTTCGCCGCTTTTGTTTTAACAGGCCTCTCCCAGCATGACCAAAGCAGAAACCTAAGTATACATCTCACTTGCCACCACTCAAGATCAGTGGTTCAAAATCCATATAGACGCTAGTTAGGCCTTCAGCAGCGCGATGCCCGAGGGCAAGGCCTCGCGGCCGTGAGCGCTCCAAAGCCTGGGGTGAAACGATGAAGAAGTGGGAACTGGAGGATAAGCAGGAGCTGGAAAGGATAGCTTGGTTGAAGATGCAAAAGCAGAGGCAGCTACTGGCACAAGCGGACGCTTGCGCCAGAAAGGTGCAAGTATAGCCAACGCTGTAGCAGGTTTGGCTTTGCGAGCCAGTTGAGTCACAGACTCAACATCATAGTAAGACACGAGTTGAAAACTCGCGCCAGCAGGGAAGTATAAACTACAATCAACAGAGGCAGTAACAGGGCCAGGTAAACTATTTCAGGTATCAACTGAAAGTGTGGCTTTGCAGGCCAGTCGAGTTGCAAACCAGACATAATTGTAAAACACAAGGCTGAAGGCTTGCGCCACGGGATGAGGACGAAAACTACCGTTTCCAAAGTTAAGCTTTCCTATCTTTGTGCCATGCGTGCACGATTTATACTTGCTTTCCTCCTGCTCTTTAGCCTGCCTCGGCTAAGTATGGCACAAGCTCCCTTAGATACCACATCCGTTAACAAAAAGCGGCTGGTTGTGCTAGGGTCTACTTTTGCCATTGGCTATACAGCTATGCTCGTATCACTCAACCACGCCTGGTACTCTAATGAGCAGCGCACGGATTTCCACTTCTTTAACGACAACAATGAGTGGCGGCAGATGGACAAGGCAGGGCATTTCTGGAGTGCCTTCCACGAAAGCCGGGCAGGTATAGACATGCTGCGCTGGGCAGGGGTGCCGGAGAAAAAAGCGATCCTTTACGGAGGCATGTTAGGCGTAGCGCTGCAAACACCAATCGAGATCTTTGATGGTTTCCAAGCCGATTACGGAGCCTCTGTAGGTGACATGGTAGCCAACACCGTTGGTTCTGCAGCCGTGGTGGCCCAGGAGCTGGCGTGGCAGGAAATCCGCATTATGCCCAAGTACTCCTTCCACACTACGAGGTATGCAGGCATGCGCCCGAACGTACTGGGGAGCAACCTTGGGGAGCAGGCCCTGAAAGACTACAACGGCCAAACCTACTGGCTTTCGGTAAATGTAGCTGCCTTTCTGAAAGAGGATTCAAGGTACCCCAAGTGGCTGAACATAGCCGCAGGCTACGGGGCACAGGAAATGTTGTACAATGACCCCGAGGCAAATGCTGCCGCAGGCTTACGGGCATACCGCCAGTTCTACCTCAGCCCAGACCTGAACCTGATGCACTTTAAAGGCCGCAGCAAAGTATGGAACACCGCCCTTTACGTGCTCAGTATCATCAAAGTGCCCGCCCCAACGCTGGAGTACAACAAAAGAGACGGGGTAAAGCTGCACCCGCTGTACTTCTAGGCTAAGCCCCTCTCCTTTCATCATAGTCCTCCACAATTCGTATCTTTGTTAAACAGGTTAGCCCAAAGCCGCCGTTTTATACTTACAGCGCTTACCAAGGGTTAACCAGCAACCAACGTAGAATAACGAAACCATGAACGTAGGAGATAGAGTGCGCCTGATGTCAGGCCGAGAGGAAGGCATTATTACGCGCCTTTTAGACAATAACATTGTAGAAGTAGCCATCGACAACGACTTTACCATTCCGGTGGCCAAACGCGAAGTGGTGGTGATAGCCGCCGAAGAGCAAACATACATGCGCCAGGACGAGAGCGCACCGCAGCCAACGAAGCGGAAAGAGCCTGTGGCCCCGGTACTGGCGGCACAAGGTATCTACCTGGCGCTGGTGCATCAGTCGGATGAGCTGCTGGCGGTGACGGTGGTAAACAACTCTGACTACGATGTGCTCTTTACCAGCGGCGAAGAGCGCGAGAAGAGCTACCGCGGTCTGCAGAATGACAAGCTGGCCCCAAAGGCAACCCGCGTCATCACGCACTACCACCTGAAGGAATTTGAGAAATGGCCGAACCTGCTAATTCAGTTTATCCAGCACCGCAACGGTAGCCCGACTATTTTTGAGCCAGTGGTGAAGCGCGTCCAGTTTAAAGCAAGCTCCTTCTACAAGAGCAAGCGCACTGCTCCAGTGCTGAACAAGGAAGCGTACCTGTTCCAGCTCGACCAGAAGCCGGTAAGCGTTGACCCGAACAAGATCAAAGAGCAGCTGTCGGAGGCCGTGGAGAAGAGCGAGAACTATAAACTCGCAGCCCCGGAGCACGAGGTGGACCTGCACATTGAGAAACTGGTGGAGGACCACAGCGGCATGAGCAACAACGCGATGCTGAAAGTGCAGCTGGAGCGTTTCCAGGATGCCCTCGACAGAGCCCTGGCCTCAAACATGCACGAGATTGTGTTCATACACGGTGCTGGCAATGGCGTGCTGCGCAAAGAACTGCAGAAAGCCCTGAGCCGCACGCCGGGTATCAAGTATTTCGAGGATGCCCGCAAAGAGAAGTTCGGCTACGGCGCTACGCTGGTAAGGCTGAAATAGTTTGGTGAGTTCTGAGTCAAGATTTCTAAGTGCAGAGTAACAAATATTTTGCAACTCAGAACTCGTGACTCAGAACTAAAACCGAACCGCTGAGGATTTATTGTTATCTTTGCCACATAACAAAGTATCAACGGCAAGCCGTCTTATCGCTGCCCTATCGGGGGGAGAGGAAAGTCCGGGCAACACAGAGCATCCTACTTCCTAACGGGAAGGGTCCTGCGCAAGCGGGATACAGCCAGTGCCACAGAAAATAACCGCCAGCCTAGTGCTGGTAAGGGTGAAAAGGTGCGGTAAGAGCGCACCAGCGGCTGGGTGACCAGTCCGGCTGGGTAAACCTTAGGAGTTGAAAGACCAAATAGGCTGACAGCGCCTCGCTTCGGCGGGGCTAAGGGCTGCTCGTCCGATGTCAGTGGGTAGGTCGATGGAGCCTGTGCGCGAGTGCAGGCCTAGATAAATGATAAGACGCACACCTTCGGGTGGAGCGACAGAACCCGGCTTACAGGCTTGCTGTTGATGTTTTGTTTATACTTCTAGACTTACTATTTCAAGCGCGAGCGCCCGCTTGTGCTCAATCCATCTATCATCTGCACTTCTTTTATACTCTAGATACAGGCAGTTAAACCAACTCCATCTTCATCAACATCAAATGCTGGTAGAGCGGCAGAACATAGAGATGAGTTTAGCGCCAGTTACAAAAAGGCATTACATGACGCCATAAGTTACACCGCCAAACTTGCGGCATGCAGGAACACAGACAAATATAAGTTGGCACCTGCAAGGTTAAGAATTGCGCGACCGCTAAACTTTCGGCATGTAGAAACAGTGTAGGCACAAGCGGACGCTTGCGCCATCGTGTGGCATAATACAACATAAAGCGAACACGGAATTTGCAGCACCACGCTGCTAAAGCAAGTATAAAACAGCATTTATACTTACAATTCATCAAAATCCTGCATCTCCTTCTTGTCATCCCGTAAATCCTGATTCAGACATTTTTCCTTATTTTTACAGGAAGCAAAACGAACAAAGAATGGCAACAGCGAAAGACCCGGCTCTGGAGATACAGGAGCTGACGCAACAGATAAACCACCTGAATTACCAATATTACCAGAACAGCGTTTCAGAAGTGTCGGACTATGACTTTGACCAACTGCTGAAGCGGCTGGAGGCACTGGAGGCCCAATACCCGGAGCTGCGCCTGCCGCACTCCCCTACCCAGCGCGTGGGTGGCACCGTTACCAAAAACTTTGACACGGTTTACCACAAGTGGCCCATGCTCTCGCTCAGCAACACCTATTCAGAGGAGGAACTGCGGGAGTTTGACAAGCGCGTGCGAAAAGTAGTGGGCGATGAAGTGGAGTATGTGTGCGAGCAGAAATTTGACGGGGTAGCGATCAGCCTGACCTACGAGAACGGTAAGTTTGTACAAGGCGCCACCCGTGGCGACGGCACCCGCGGCGATAACATCACGGCCAACGTACGCACCATCCACGATGTGCCGCTTCAGGCGCATGGCGAGGGCTTTCCAGAGCTTTTCGAAGTGCGCGGCGAGGTGTTTATGCCTTTCCAGGTGTTTGAGCAACTGAACGTGGAGCGGGAAGAAGCCGGGGAGCAACTGCTGGCAAACCCACGCAACGCCACCTCCGGCACGCTTAAACAGCAGGACTCTGCGGTAGTAGCCAGCCGCAAACTAGGATGCTTCTCCTATAGCTTCCACACGGATAAAACCTTGTTCGACACACATTCCGAGAGCCTTCAGGCCATACAGAAATGGGGTTTCAAAGTTTCCGAAACGTGGCGCAAGTGCGGCAGCATAGACGATGTAATGGCCTACATCAACGAGTGGGAAACCAGACGCCATGAGCTTCCCATTGCCACAGACGGTGTGGTGGTAAAGGTAAACAGCTATGCCTTGCAGGAAGAGCTTGGCTTTACCTCTAAAAGTCCGCGGTGGGCGATTGCCTATAAGTATGCGGCAGAAAACTCCGCCACGAAACTGATTGATATCCAGTACCAGGTAGGCAGAACCGGAGCCGTAACGCCAGTAGCCTTGCTGGAGCCGGTAGCTTTGGCAGGCACAACCGTAAAGCGTGCCTCTGTGCACAACGCCAACGAAATCCAGCGCCTGGACCTGCGCCTGGGCGATACGGTGTTTGTAGAAAAGGGCGGCGAGATCATCCCTAAAATAACAGGGGTTGACCTTGACAAACGCCCTGCCGACAGCCAACCGATCCTCTACCCTACCCACTGCCCTGCCTGCGAAACCGAGCTGGTGCGCTCCGAAGGCGAAGCCAACTTCTACTGCCCGAACGACAAAGGGTGCCCGCCGCAGATCAAAGCCAAGCTGGAGCATTTCATCTCCCGCAAAGCCATGAACATTGATGGCCTGGGCCCTGAAACCATTGAGCAGCTGTATGCAACCGGTTTGGTTACCAACGCCGCCGACCTCTACGACCTCACGTTTGAGCAGCTGGTACAGCTGGAGCGTATGGGAGAGAAATCTGCTAACAACATTCTCAAGAGCCTGGAGAAATCGAAGGAAGCGCCCTATGACCGCGTGTTGTTCGCCCTGGGCATCCGCTTTGTGGGCAGCACCGTGGCTAAAAAACTTGCTCAGGATTTGCCGGATTTGGAGGCTTTACGAGGAGCTACTTTTGAAGAGCTGGTTGCCATCAACGAGATTGGAGAGCGAATTGCCCGCTCTATACTTGCTTACTTCCAGGACCCGGACCATGTGCAGCTAGTGGAACGGCTAAAAGCCGCCGGGCTTAACTTTAAGTCCGAAAACAAAGCCCCGGAAATCCAGAGCAACAAACTGGAAGGCCAGACATTCGTTATTTCCGGTGTGTTTGAGAGCGTGAGCCGTGATGAGTTGCAGCAGCTGATCGTCAGCCACGGGGGCAAAGTGGTAAGCTCAATTTCAAAGAAGCTCTCCTACTTAGTGGCCGGCGATAAAATGGGCCCTTCCAAGCTGGAGAAAGCCGAAACGCTGGGTATTAAAATTCTTTCGGAGGCCGAGTTCCTGTCAATGATTGGGTAGAGAGCACTTCTGAACAACCATAAAAAAGGCGGCACCCTAAAAGAGTGCCGCCTTTTTAGCAAACAAACAACAAACTCTTTCAGGAAATACGTTTTCGGCGAATATCTGCATAACCAAGTATAAACACCAGCAAGCCCGCGCCCATACTTAGCAGCACCTCTTGTGAGAACATGTTCGATACCTCAGGCCCGGTCGGAAAGGCACGAATGGTGACAAAGGGGTAGGCAAAGGGGTAATAGTGAATGTGCTCCCAACGCATCGCCACTACCACCGTAACAATGGCCACGATGCCCACGCCCATACTTAAGGCAAAGCTGCTCCAGCGCATACTCAGCCAGAACTGCACCGCAATAATCACAAAGCTGGCCAGGAACAGCTTAAGCACAGTAAAACAGACGATGCCGAGTCCGGCCATACTTTCAAAGCCAAGGCCGGGGCGCACAAGCGTCAGGAACAGGCCTCCGGCCAGGTAAGCCAGTAAAAATACCGCGTTGCTCAGCAGCACCAGCCCCACCACTGTGGTCGCTTTTGCCGTGTAAATGGTGCTCTTTGGCAGCGGCAGGCTGTACAGGTGCTTCCACCCGTTGGATTTATGCTCAATGCCGTTCGTCAGGCTTGTTAGCAGCGCAATAAAGATAGGCATCAGCAGCAGCGTGTAAATACCAAAGTTCTGCTTTGCGAACTGGTGCCAGGCATTCTGCCCCTCCTGCACCAGGTACTCCCCCTTCGACCAAAAGGCAATCACATACATACTGACCAGGGCACAGGGCGCCAATATGGATAACCAGAGGGAGAAGGTGTTTTTAAGTTTGAGCGCTTCGGCACTCAGGCTGCTGCGGTAGTAAGTTATGGCATTCATAGTTTACTGGATGATTGGATTCTTTACAATGGTTAGGTACTTGAGCCAGTCTTGGAGCCGGGTTAGTGAACGGCATCGGGCGTCGCCTCGCCCTGGGTGATGTTAAGGAAGAGATCCTCCAGGTTTAGCGTGTTTGTACTGAGACTGTACACATCCAGCCCGTTCTCGACCAGCAGCCGGTTTAGCAGCGCCACCTGCCGCTTATCCTGCACCTGAACGCTTACCACATCGGCTTCCTGCGGCAGTAACGGGTACTGGTGGTCCAGGAGCAGCTTGTGGGCAACGGCGTTGTTGCTCGTTTCGAGGCGCAGCACATTGCTCTGGAAGGCCCCTTCGTACAGGTGCTGCAGGCTACCCTGGTACAGGGTGGCCCCCTTGTCGATGATGGCCAGTTCGGTGGCGCACTTCTCAATTTCAGAGAGCAGGTGGCTGGACAGGAAGATCGTTTTCCCGAACTCCCGGTTCAGGCGCAGAATCAGCTCCCGCACCTCCCGGATACCGCTGGGGTCCAGCCCGTTGGTCGGCTCATCCAGGATCAACAGCTCCGGATCGGCGAGCAGCGCGAGCGCGATGCCCAGGCGCTGGCTCATGCCCAGCGAGTATTCTATTGTTTTGCGGCGGGCGTCCTGGCTCAGCCCTACAATTTGCAGCACTTCGGCAATGCGGCTTTTGGGCGCGCGCACCATGCGGCGGTGCATCTCCAGGTTATCGTAGCCGGAGAGGTGGCGGTAGAGCGTGGGCATCTCGATCAGAGCGCCGGTGCGGCTCAGGATGTCAAGGCGCTGCTCCTTCAGGTCCTGGCCGTGCAGCAGCACCTCCCCTTTCGGCACGGGCAGCAGCCCCAGCAAAATACGGATGGTGGTAGACTTACCGGCTCCGTTAGGGCCCAGAAAGCCGAAGATAGCTCCCTGGGGCACCCGCAGCTCCAGGTTCTGCAGCACCGGCCGCTTGCCAAAACTGTAGCTGAGGCCGTGGGTTTCAATGATGTAGGGTTTCATAGTTCGAGGGGTTAGGCATGGTGTCTCTACAAATGAGAAACTTATTTAACCTTTAAAAAAATAGAATATACCAACGCCTTTAAACCATAGACCAAGTATAAGCCCGCATGCCGAAGCCGTTTTATCCCCTAAATCCCACGCTTGGTAGCCACATTCAGCATATTTGTATAGAGATAACCCGGGCTAACATGTAAAATGCCTTACTTTATTTATCTTTAGGGTAGAGAAAAGGCCGCCGCTGACGCACACTTGGCAGCTGGCCTGAAGCAAAAAACGATACTCCCTTGCCAAGCACTGCCGTTGTTCTACCCGAAGTGCCCATGAAAAAGCGCTACGCCATTTCCCTGCACATGATCACCTGGCTGCTGTTTGGCGCCTGGGTGTTTTACTTCCTTTACGGCAACAGCACGCTCTCCTTTGGCAAGGTGCTGGATGTGCTGACGGGCATGCTCTTCAACATCCTCATCTTCTACTTTAACTGGTACGTACTGATACCGAAGTACCTGGCCCGCAACCGCATCCTGCTGTATGCGGCCGCCGTGCTCACGACCCTGCTGGCTATTGCCGTGGTGCGCGCACCGCTGGACTTTTTCGTTTTTGAGGAGTATAACAGAGAAATGACCGCCCTCTACAGCTATGAGCGCATCGTGCAGTACATGATGGGCGGGCTGGTGCTGATCTTTATTTCCTCGGCGCTGAAGGTAACGAGCAACTACATCCGCAACGAGCGCCGTAACAAGGAGCTGGAAACGCAGAAACTGACGGCCGAGCTGGCTTTTCTCAAGTCACAGGTAAACCCGCACTTCCTGTTTAACACGCTCAACAACATTTACTCGCTGGCCTACAAGCAGCACCCCGAAACGCCCGACGCGATCATGAAGCTCTCGCTGCTCATGCGCTACATGCTCTACGAAAGCAACGACACGCTCGTAAGCCTGGAGAAGGAAGTGGATCATATCAATAATTTCATAGATTTGCAGAAGCTGCGCCTGCGGGAGCAGACAAGCATTAAGTTTAACATACAAGGCAACCTGGAGGGCAAGCAGATAGCGCCGATGCTGCTCATGACGCTGGTGGAAAACGCCTTTAAGCACGGCCTGGTCAGCAAGAATGAGATCGGTATCATACTGAACCTGGTGGTGCTGGACGACTCGCTTCTCTTCAGCACCATAAACAACACCAGCCAGCACAAGCGGCGCGAGTTCGGCGGCATAGGCCTGGAGAACCTGCAGCGCCGCCTTAACCTGCTCTACAGCAAGCGCCACGAGCTCACCTCCGAGGAAAAGGAGGGGACCTTTTACGCGACCCTGAAACTATACTTCAAGCCCACAAACAAGATAAAACTATGACAGTCCGATGCATTGCCGTTGATGATGAACCGCTCGCCCTCGATATTATCGAGAGCTATGTAAACAAGCTGCCCTTCCTTAAGCTCGTTAAGACCTGCTCCAGCGCCACAGAAGCCATGCAGGTGCTGCAGGAGGAACAGGTAGACCTCATGTTTCTGGACATTGAGATGCCGGAGCTGACTGGCATTCAGTTCCTGAACATCCTCAAGCACCAGCCGCTCATCATCTTCACCACGGCCTACCCCGACTATGCCCTCGAGGGCTTTAACCAGGATGCCGTGGACTACCTGCTTAAGCCCATCCCCTTCGACCGCTTTCTGAAAGCCGTGACCAAGGCGCAGGAAAGGCTGCAGCGGGGCAACGGCAAAGCAGCGGAGGCCCCGGCCCCTGTTGCCCAGGCGCCTGCCCCCGAGCATGACTTTATGTTTG
Source organism: Pontibacter actiniarum (assembly GCF_003585765.1). Taxonomy (NCBI): domain Bacteria; kingdom Pseudomonadati; phylum Bacteroidota; class Cytophagia; order Cytophagales; family Hymenobacteraceae; genus Pontibacter; species Pontibacter actiniarum. Next base: position 1,037,241 of record NZ_CP021235.1, on the reverse strand, counting down.
TGAAGGCCGACTACAAGACCATCCGGGTAGATTTCAGGGACATTCTCTGGATTGAGGGGCTAAAGGACTATATCATCATCCAGACCAAAGACCAGAAGATCATCACGCTGCTCTCCATGAACAAGATGATGGACAAGCTGCCGGACACGAAGTTTCTGCGCGTGCACCGCTCCTTTATCGTATCGCTGCAGAAGATAGACAGCATAGAGAAAAGCCGCATCCGTATCGGCAGTAAAGAGATACCCATCGGCGAAGTGTACAAAGAGCATTTCCTGAAGTGGGTGGAGGAGAACAACATACAATAAACCGGAAATAAGTAACGGAGCGGCCCCGGAAGCACTTTCGTTTGGTAAGTTGCACATCCCTTGCATCAAGCGTGTAACATCATTTGCAGATTCCAATACATAGTTCGTAATTCGTAGTTCATAACTGATGACGATGATTAGAGAGAAACTGAGAGGAACGGGTGTGGCGCTGGTTACCCCGTTCACGAAAGAGCTGGCGGTGGATTACGATGCCCTGCGCAAGCTGCTGGACTTTGTGTTGGATGGCGGCGTGGACTACCTGGTGATAAACGGCACTACCGCTGAGTCTGCCACGACAACGGCCGCCGAAAAGACGGAGATCCTCAAAACTGTGAAAGAGCACGTAAACGGCCGGGTGCCGTTGGTGTATGGCCTCGGCGGCAACAACACGCAACAAGTGCTGGAGTTATTCGGCACCACAGACTTAAATGGCATTACGGCTATCCTTTCGGTAAGCCCCTACTATAACAAGCCTTCGCAGCAGGGCATTTACCAGCACTTTTTGCAGGTGGCCAATGCTTCGCCGGTTCCTGTGATACTCTACAATGTGCCGGGCCGCACCGGCAGCAACATGGCCGGCGACACCACTGTGAAGCTGGCAGCCCACGACAACATTATCGGCATTAAGGAGGCATCCGGCAACCTGGAGCAGTGCATGTACATTGCCAAACACAAACCGGAAGGCTTCATGCTCGTCAGCGGCGATGACCTGCAGACGATTCCGATGACAACTTTTGGGGCCGAGGGCGTGATTTCGGTACTGGCCAACGCTTTCCCGGGTAAGTTTAACGACATGGTTCATCTGGCGCTGGACGGCAAGTATAAAGAGGCCTCTGAGCTGCTGTTGAGCTTTGTGGATATGAACCCGCTGATGTATGAAGAAGGCAACCCGGTAGGTGTTAAGGCCGTGCTGGAGCGCTTTGGCGTGTGCACGGCGCAGGTAAGGCTCCCGATGATGGAGGCCACCTCCGGCCTGAAAGACCGCTTGTACAAGCTTCTCTAAGGCGAGGCGCTGAAGTATAAATCAAGGCATCATAAAAAGCAGGCGGCCTGTTCTTTCGCAAAAGAACAGGCCGCCTGCTTTTTATGATGCTCCTCGGCTCCTTCGGGCCTAGTCGCAGCTGTAGCTGTACTCTACCCTCACCACCTTTTTGTCACCGAAGCTGATTGTAGCCTCAGTCGGGTAGCCCTGGCTGTTGTTAACGTACTTAGTGGTGTAGCTCTGCGCCTTTACCTGAACCGTGTCGTTGGGCACAGTGGCTGTGAAGCTGCTAAAGTTATTTAGATTGGGATGGCCGATAGCCGGTCGCTTGTGCAGGAAAGCGGGCGTGGCAGAGAGCGGAGAGCGGCTGGAGTCCTGCTGAAAGGTGGCATTGTACAGAGCTTTGCCATCACGGCCTTTCACGATAACGTTGACCGGCTTTTTAAGTGGGTAAGATTGGCTGAAACCTCCATTCTGCTGCTGCTTGTTATCCAGGTAATAGTAGTCCGTGCCCGATGTCAGGCGGCCTTGCTGGTCGTAAGAGGCTTTGAAGGCGGCTAGATGGTGCACTACCCCCAGGCCCAGCACACGCTGCACCTCATACTTGGAGAGGCGTCCGTCCGGCCTGTAGCTAAAGGATGTGAAGTCCATCTCCTCACCGGAAGGCTGCAGGTGATGCTCCTTCACCAGCTTTCCGGCCGTGTTGTACTCATAGGTGCGGGTAGTAACCAACTCATCCGCCTCGTAACGCTCTGTTTTAATTATCTGGTTCAGCTCGTTGTACGTGTACTTTGTAACAGCAACTCCGTCATCCGAGCGCACCACCTGCTCCTGCAGGTAGCAGAGGTTCTGTGGCTCCGGCGTAGGCTTGGCGGTAGGAAGCTCCTCCTCGCCGCAGGCAGACAGTAGCGCCAGCCCCAGGAATGGCAGCAGTAATCTTGTTTTCATAAGCACGCTCTTGTAAGGCTACGAAGATACGGCTTCGCCGCCTTTTATACTACCGGCAACTTATATTTACGCCCGTCCGTCGCCACCGCACGTTCCGCGCCGCCTTTCACGGCCTCCAAAGTACAACACGCTGCTTTTTACCACCCGTTGACCAAGCTGTCCCGGCTGCCGACCAAGGCCTGGTAACCTCGTTGCAAGGCTCGCGTATTAAAAGCAAAGAAAAATTTATCATCAAAAAAACCGCTTCTATTCGCCGTACAGGGCATTCTCCATCATCTTAGAAAAATAAATACAGATTATTAAAAATAAAATGAACACTTTTACGAGTGTAAACGTCTTAGTTGTACAATTGAAAATAATATGAACACAGGAAAAGTAAAATTCTTTAATGACGAGAAGGGTTTCGGATTCATTAAAGATGACAGTACAGATCAGGAGTATTTCGTACACGTGACTGGTCTAATCGATGAAATCAGAGAAAACGACGAAGTAACTTTTGACCTGAAAGAAGGAAGAAAGGGACTAAACGCTGTAAATGTTAAACGCGCTTAGTTTGCATATACAAGTATTAAGGAAAAGCCTGACACCTACGTGTCAGGCTTTTTTGTTTAGCAGGGGCAGCAAAGCGACAAGCGTTGCTTTTGCTTTCCGTTGGAGGCCCCCTCCGCTCCTGCCGCAAGCCCGGATGTGTTTCCTACTCTTCGTAGCGGTCGGCTATACTTACGTTCGCGATCTCAGCCAGAAGCCCGGCTATGTTTTGGGCCGCCTCCTCCAGAAACGCCTTCCCTTTCTCTGCAGTCGCCGCCTTAGGGTTCCCGACACCCGTATCGGCTGTTACCATGGACCACTGCCTCTCTGCCCAGGCCCAGCCTTCGCGAATGCCTTTGATCCTGGACTTCCGCTCCTTGCCCTCTCCTGCCTCTTCCAGGGGCAGCACCAAGTCGGGCCTCAGGTGCAGCAGCAGGCTTGTCTCCATTTCATCGGCGTGGTCGCCGGGGATGTCGAAGAAGGCCTTTCTGTCTGCCGCCTGAAACCAGAAGCAACTCACCAGGAACATTTCCGGGTAGCGCAGGCCCAGCTCCCGCAGCATAGGCTTAAAATCGTTTCCGCCGTGGCTGTTAAGCACGAGCAGCTTTTTAATCCCCTGCCGGTTGAGTACGGCAACAAGGTCATCCAAGATGGCCAGCTGTGTGCTCGGGTTCAGGTTCATGTCCAGCTTAATGTCGGCCTGGCCGGTGTTCACGCCGAAAGGTATAGTGGGCAGCACCATTACCTTGGTGCCGTTTTCCCAGGCTATCTTGGCTGCCGCTGCCGAAACAGCATCGGCCTCTATCACATCGGTAGCATACGGAAGGTGGTAGTTATGGGCCTCCGTAGCGCCCCAGGGCAGTACCGCCACATCTATCTGCTGCTCTTTCACAGCTTTCCAGTTCGTTTCTGCCAGTATGTAAGGTCTCATCGTTTTCAAACTTTGGTACATACAAGTATACCGCTTCGCCACGGGAGTAGCAAACGCGATAGGAAAGGCTACGGCTGTCAGGCACCTCACGAATCCTGTTTTATAGTTTAAGAGGTATACTTGTACCAGCTCTCGGTTTTTATTTGTAGCCGAGCCATCCCGCAGCAGTGCCGTCAGCCCAACATGGCCGGCACACCCAGGAGAAGAGGAGGCCCCGCAAGGCTGCTCCGGTAAGTACTGCGTTTTCTTCTGCTCTTAAAGAGAGGAGGTTACCTACCGAAGACAGGCAACGGCACCTGCCACACCTTACGTACAACCAGGTATACTTCTCACAAAACAAACTTAAGACATGCCATTTATCAAAACAGAAGACAAGCAGAAAGGCGAACACGTGTACCTGCATTACCAGGACTGCGGCGAAGGACAGCCCGTCATCCTGATCCACGGCTGGCCGCTGAGCCACCGTATGTGGGAGAGCCAGGTGCAGGCCTTGACAGACGCCGGTTTCAGGTGCATCACTTACGATCGCCGCGGCTTCGGCGAATCGGACCGGCCCTGGTACAACTACGATTACAACGCCCTGACCATGGACCTGCAGGCACTGATACAGCGACTGGACCTTTGGAACTGTGTGTTGGTCGGTTTCTCCATGGGTGGCGGCGAGGTGGTGCGCTACCTCTCGATGTTTGGCAGCGAACGCGTCTCCAAAGCAGTGCTCATCAGCTCCATTATTCCTGTCGTGAAAAAAACAGACGACAACCCGGATGGTGTACCGGAGGAAACGCTGAATGAGATCATGGATTCCCTGCAGAGCAAGCGCGTGACGTTTCTGGCGGAGTTTGGCAAGCAGTTTTACAGCTACAGCAGCAACAAGGACAAACTAAGCGAGCAGCAGCTGCACTACGACTGACTCATCGCCGCCCAAGCCTCCCCAAGAGCCACCACCGAAACCGCCAAGGCGTGGGCCAACACCGACTTCCGATCCGAGCTACCAAACGTAACAGTGCCCACGCTCATTATACATGGCGATGATGATCAGATCGTGCCTATTGAAACCAGCAGCGAGCAATCCTCTAAAGAAATCCGCGATAACAAGTACGTCGTCATCAAAGGAGGGTCGCATGGGCTTTTCGTAACGCATAAGGAGCAGCTCAACAGTTACCTCCTGGACTTTCTGCGCCAGTAATTAACTCAACATGTTACTGCCTTTGCTGTAGCCTCCTCTCCTGCTGTGAGGCAAAGCAGCATGAGGCGGCTTTAACTAAACTAAATGCGATGACACAAGACCAACAACTACGCGAACAACTGGTAAAACTTATGCGCGGTGGCCAGGCTTTCCGGCCACGGGAGGAATTGCTGCAGGGAATAACAGTGGAAGAGGCAGGCAAGCAGTTTGACAACGTGCCCTACACCATCTGGCAACTGCTCGAGCACCTGCGCTTTGCGCAGCACGACATCCTGGACTTCTGCCGCAACCCCAACTATAAGGAGCCCGCCTGGCCCGACGACTACTGGCCCCGGGAAAAGGCCCCGGCAGACCAGCGTGCGCTGGACAAAACGCAGCAGGCTATTGCCCAGGACCTTCACGAAATGGTGAAGCTGGTGCAGGACTCTGCTAACGACTTGTTCACGCCAATTCCGCACGGCGATGGGCAGACGCTGCTGCGGGAGGCAATGCTGGTGGCAGAGCACAGCGCCTACCACCTGGGAGAGATCGTACTTCTGCGCAGGCTTTCCGGGAACTGGGACTAAGCGAGTTTGCCTATGCCACGGTAGCAGGCAAGGTACAGCACGAAAAAAGGCACGCCTGCGCGTGCCTTTTTGGTAAGGTTCGTATAAAATCCGGGTTTTACAGGTTCTTCACCTGAGACTGCTCAATAGCGCCGCTGGCGATTTGCTGCAACTCAGCTTTGTGGTTCAGCACCTTGCCATACACAGCTTTCATTTGTGGCGTGCTCAGGTTAGCCAGTGCCTCAGAGCTGTCGATTTTGTTGTCGATCACGCTGTTAAGCGCGGCCATAAAAATCGTGTGCAGCTCATCAGCAGTCAGGACGTGGCCCATTGGCTGTGTTTCCTGTGCAATGATCCAGCCCAGGCGGGAGGCAGCCAGTCTTTGATTAGGGGTGCCGTGGTGCCCGGCAGAGGTAAAGCTACAGTCACCGATGTTGTAGAACAGCTCGAAGAACTCAGCAGCTCTTTTCCAGTTATAGGTGGCGCCACGCTTATGCGTCATGTAATAACTGGAGAAAACGTCGGCTTCCAGCTCTGTTTTGCGGGTTGCCTCCGGTGTTGACACGCGCTGGCCGTACCATTTGGTGTAGTTGTTAAACTGTACCTGGTGGCCCCACTCGTGCGCCAGAATACCGGCGAAAGTCACTTTCTCATCCACACCGGCATCAGTCATTACCTGCACAATACCGTCTCCGATCACAATCAGGTCACCTGTGGTTGCAAAGCCGTCGAACGACAAAAGCGGAGATGTTTTGAACGCCTCGCTTGGCTCTATTACGTTAGCGATCAGGTAATCGGCGTTACCGTATGCCTGCGCCTCGTTTAGGGTAGTGAAATTAAGGTACACGGCAGCAATCGCATCCCTGTTTTGCAGCGTGCTGGTGTGCTGGCCTTTTAGTGTAATCTCGCCCGGCATATTCCAGAAAGACTCCAGGTTACGCTTGTGCTTAGCGGCATAGTTGGTCAGGTGGCCATCAACGCCAAAAGACTGGTTGGACGCATCCACGTACATGTACAGCTGGTTTAGCTGCGTCATCAGGTCGTACCATTCCCACTCCAGGGCACCAAACTGCCGGGCGTACGGGGTAATCGAGCTGTTGAAAGGGGTAGTACCGCAGGCGCTTGGCTCAACGGCATCGCTGCCGTAGGTGGCAAGCAGCCCCTTGCTAAAAGCATCATAAGAGCAGTCAAACTTTGCGCTAGCGAGAGCAGAGGCATCGATACGGAAATTACCCTCTCCGGCCACCAGGTTGGTGGCAGACGCAGACTTGAAACCAGCCTGAGGCTCTACCAATGCACCCGCATCTTCTTTATCGCAAGACACAGTAAGGAACCCAACACCGCCGCAAAGCAGTGCCATTGTAAATGTTCTTAATTTCATAAGGTGAGATTTGTATTGATTTACAGTATTAATTGTAATAAGGTGTAATTAGTTCTAAGCTAGGATAAAAAAATCTAAATAACAAAGGATTATAAGCATAATTGCGTATAATTTTATCCACACAGAATAAAATAGCTGTCCAAACCAGAAGCTATGAAGCATTGCACTGATGGCGCTAATGAATTGCTTAGAGCTAAACAAAACACAAGTATAGCTACTGTTATAAAGTACCAAACGAGGCAGTCTTTGCTGCATTGCTTGCAGTAGCGGGTGTTCCCTCACGAGCCACACCTTAAAGCAGCAGAAAAACGGAAGCCGCTAGCTAGTTGCAGGTGTAGGTAAAGCGCCGCACCGACCGCTTACCATCCTGGTACACAGATACGACCTCTTCTACCTTGCCATCGGGTGAGATTGTAAAATGGTTATCGTAAGAGCCCTGCTTCTGTGGGTTCCCGTTTTCATCATAGCGGGTTGAGCTGGCGATCAAGTAGTTTGAAGAAGCCCCTGTACCGGTACGGGTTTTATTTTCGCCAATGCCTCCTATGTATGGGTTAGCATAGCTACTGTAGGTGAAACGGTCTTCGGCAAATTTCTTCTCATTGCCATCCAGGTACTCCATGCGGGTCATCTGACCATCCGTATAATGGTAGTTACGGTGCCTTGTAATAACAGTGAAATCTAACCCATTGTTGTAGTACCGCTCGGTAAGGAGCTGGCTACCGGCATTATAGGTAAAATCACAGTACTCCTGCACCTTTTCCGGGTTGTTGCCTGAGTAAAAAACCTCATACCTCACTACATTGCCTTTGGCATCATGAAAGAATTTTTGGTAGGGGCTGAAAGGCCCTTCCTCAGCAACAGAGAGTTGAGTTTCAGTAATGCTCCCCCGCTTGTCATAAACATACTTCAAGAAAAGGGCTTGGGTGATGGTATCGCGCCCTCCTACCGCAAACTTTATCTGGCTGCCGGACAGCACAAGCCGCAGCTTGTCGTCGTACGTGTAGTTGGTATAGCTGGTCTGCTGTTCGTCTTCCATGCTCACCTTAGAAACGTAGCATGCAACTGCCGGGGCAGGGGTATCTTCTTCTTTAGAGCAGGAACTGGTTGCAACAAGTAGCAGGATGGCTACCAGGGCGGGTAAGTATGTTTTCATCTTCTTGTAAGGGTGCAACGTACGAAAGCCCAAATATAGCACAGCAGCAGCAACTAAAGCAAGGCACAAAAAAGCCTGCCACAGAGTGGCAGGCTTCTGAATACCTAAAGCACAAAAGTGCCTAGTAGTTTCTTCCGCCGTACTCGGTGGTGCCGCGGTTAGAGTTGTGGGAGGTGTCGCCTGTGGAACTGCCACGGCCGCCGTAAGTGCCGCTGCCCATGGCCCCATAGCCACTGTAGTTGCCAGACGAGGCCCCAAAGGTGTTGTTACCGAAACCGCCGCCGCGGTGCCCGCTTTGGTAGCCGGTGCCGCCGCCATAATTACGGCCGCCGTAGGTACTGCCCATGCCGGTGCCGCGGCTCTCGCCGTAGTTTCCGGTATCGTAGTTGGGAATGCCCCGGTTAGAGTTCGGGAACGACTCGCCCATGCCGCTGCCGTAGCCTGTGCTGCTGCTTCTGTCGCGGCCGCCGGAGTAGTATGGCTGGTCTTCCTGCCTGTTGCCTCTGCGCTCCGGGGTGTTCAGGGTGTTGTAGCGGTCTGAGGTGCCGTCGTAGCTGGAGATGCCATAGCCTTGGCGCATATCGCCTAGGCTGCGGCGGTCGCTGCCGTAGCGGTCCTGATCTTCCCTATCGTTGGCACGGTAGTTCCTAAACCGGCTCCAGTCTCTTCTGTCGTTATCGTTGTAAGGCATGTTACGGTCGTTGTCGCGGTCTCTATAGCCACTGTAACGGTCGTTGCCCATGCTGCTATAACCGCTGCGGTCGTTGTTTTCGAAGCGTTCGCGGTACTCTCTTTCAAAGCGGTTGCGCATGTCGCGGTCCATGCCACCGCTACGATCCATGTCCCGGTCACGGTACCTGTCACGGTCTCTGTCTCTATCACGGTCATAGCCGTAGCTGTTATCTCTGTCTAGCCTGTCGTAGTCATAAGCTCCCCAGGTGTAACGGTCTCTGTTGTCTCTTTCCATAGCGTTTTTAAATTTAGGTTATACAATGGTTCCCTATTTTTTAACGGCGACATGGCGGCATAGTTTAGCTCTTTTCCAGATGGCCAAAAGCAGAAATAACAACGTTGCTTTTTATGTCCCATATTATGGACGCGGCAGAAAACCCCGAGTCGAGCAATGAGGTAAAGCTGAGCAACACACCCTTTCGTGGCTCCCTGCTGCAAGTAGCACGCTGCAGGAATACCGGCTTATTAGCACAAAAGAAAAAACGAAAAACATGCTGAACAAGCCCTTCCACACCGCCACCTGGTTTCACCTCGCAAACGCGCACAACCTGCCTGGCCCACTGGAGAGCAGCTTTGCCAGCATTTTCCTACTAAAAAATTAGCAGCTATAGGAATGCACAGACAGAAGTTTATATATTTATTTCAAAATATATACCTCAATCTCCTTTCAAAACCAAGACCATACAATGAAACAAACCCTAGTACTGCTCCTGCTGGCCTTCGGCCTGAATCTAACTGCCCAAGCCCAGGGACAAGCCCCGGCAGAACCTCCTGGCCAGGTAAACAGCCAAACCTACGAATATGTAAAGGTGTTCGTGCAAAGCAAACTGATCCGCAACGGCTACACGGCTAATTTGATAAATGGCCGCAGTGACGACGGAAACAGCATTGTAGATGCCACAGGCAAAACACAAGAATTTTCTTCAACCGAGGCCATACTGAACCACTTAGGGAGCCAGGGCTGGGAGTTTGTAGCGTACGTTCCCGATGATGAAGGTAAGCTGTCGCCTCGCCGTTACCTGATGAGAAGGCTGACTAACAGCCCCCTCTAACACGCTCCCCTTTCCAGCCAGGTTCTCCGCTACAGCAGGGAACCTGGCTGAACCACGCATTGGTTCAGCCTTCTCTAAGCTGCCAAAACGGCCTCCGCGAATCTGCTCGCACGCCCCTGCTGCACGCCACGCTGGCGCGGCCAAATTCTCCAGGCACAGGTAAAACAGCCGAAGGTACACTACCACCTTCCCAACCACCTGCTGCTCAGGCAAAAGTATTAGTCTTTGTTTTGACATAGATATAGAAAAGGCTATCTTTTGGCTATGAAGAAACATCGTCTCCTTTTCCTGCTGCTCATGCTACTGTGCTGCGGCCACACAAACTTTGCCGCTGCCGACACGCCACGTGTTACGATCGGTGCTGAACGCCTTTTCACGCCGGACTACCTGCACCTAATAAAGGGCAAGCGCGTGGGCCTGGTTACCAACCACACCGGTTTACTGCCAGACGGCCGCCATCTGGCCGATGTGCTCCACCGGCACCCCGACGTAAAGCTAACGCTGCTCTTCGGACCGGAGCACGGCATCCGGGGCGATGCCGATACCCATGTCGCCAACAGCACCGACGCCAGCACCGGGCTGCCGGTGGTTTCGCTCTACGGTAAAACCCGAAAGCCTACCCCTGCCCAGCTAAAGGAGGTAGATGTGCTTGTGTTTGACATTCAGGATATCGGGGCTCGCTTCTATACTTACATTGCCACCATGAACCACGTGCTGGAGGCCGCCGCAGAAAACAACATTCCGTATGTGGTGCTGGACCGCCCCAATGCTATTGGCGGGGTTTATGTAGATGGCCCGGTCGGAAAGCAAGTCGGCGAGCCGGTTACCGGCCCTGACCAACTGCCAGTGGCTCATGGCATGACCGTCGGAGAACTGGCCCTGATGTTTAACGGGGAGCGCGCCAAACAACAGCTGCCGCAGGCAAGCCTGACGGTAGTGCCCATGCAGCACTACACACGCCAGCAGTGGTACGACCAAACAGGCTTGCCCTGGGTAAAGCCCTCCCCTAACATGCTTACCCTCACCACGGCCGCTGTGTATCCTGCCACCTGCCTGCTGGAGGGCACCAACGTTTCAGAAGCGCGCGGCACCCTGCACCCTTTCGAGCGCATCGGCGCAGCCTGGGCCGACGGAGAAAAGCTGGCCCGCCAACTTAATAGCTACAACCTGAAAGGCGTCCGCTTCAGGCCGGTCCGCTTCACCCCGGACAGCATTGTAGACGGTGTTAAAATATATCCGCCCAAGTTCCTGGGGCAGACCTGCGAGGGCGCGGAAATGGTGATAACAGATCGTAACGCGTTTGCGCCAGCCAAAGCCGGTGTTTACATTCTGCACGCCTTACAAACGCTCTACCCGCAGCAGTTGGAGTGGCGCGAAGCACGCATGGACCGCCTTTGGGGAACTCCCCTGGTGCGCCAGCAACTACAGTCCGGCAAGAAACCCGCTGCTATCGTAAAAGAGTGGAACCGGGGGCTGCAAGCCTTTCAGGAGGTACGGCAGCAGTATTTACTGTATAAGTAGAAGCCAGGTGCAGTCGTAGCATAAGCGGATGCTCTCAGCGGAGAAGCCAAAAGAATCGCTTCAAGCAGAGGCTGTAAGTATGGCTTTTCCGGCCGCATTGCAAACACAACGCAATAATTGCACACACGCCTAATACCTGCGCCGGTACCGGGCCTGATAAAGGAAGGCACAGGCGCAGGTATTAGACGTCACACAGATTCAACAGGAATTAATAATATGCTGTTATATTAGCTAAACAACCTTGTTCCTCTTCCCATGAAAAAAAGCAAAACGCTCCTGCTGGCCCTGTTCAGCTTCGCATCCACCACGCTGCTGGCCCAGCAGCAAAACAACTGGACCTGGGGCGGCCCCCTCGACCCCGAGCAGGCCAAGTATGATGTAAAGCACTATACCCTGCGGCTGGCAGTAGCGCCACAGCAAAAGCGTATCTCCGGCTCCGTCGATGTGCGCGTGAAAGTGTTGGAGCCGACAGACCTTATCCGCCTTAACCTGATTGATGCCTACACGGTGGATGCCGTAAAGGTAAACGGTAAGAAAGCTGGCTTTACCCGCACTCCCGATGGGCTGGATGTACAACTGCGCAAAAAAGTACAGCCGGGGCAGGTAGTAACGGTACAGGTTGGTTATGCCGGCCTGGCACCGGAAGCCGTGCGACCGCCGTGGCAGGGTGGCTTTACCTTTGCGCAGGATGCCAATGGCAAGCACTGGGTAGGACTGTCCTCCCAAAACGAGGGAGCCAAGATCTTCATGCCCTGCAAAGACCATCCCTCCGACGAGCCCGACGAAGGTGTTACGCAGTACATCACCGTGCCTGCAGGCTATGTAGCCGCCGCCAACGGGCTACTGCAAGGCCAGACACAGCAAAACGGCTCTGTTACCTACCACTGGCAAAGCAACTACACCACCAATAACTATGGCATTAACTTTACTGTGGGGGATTTTGTGGCACTACAGCGGGAATACACCACCATCGAGGGAAATAAAATGCCGATGGTCGTTTACCTTCTGCGCCAGAACGAAAGCAAGTTACCGGAGCTAATGGATGTGCTGGAAACCAGCCTGCGAACACAGGAAAAGTACTTCGGCGAATACCCTTTCTGGAAAGAAAAGGCCGGTGTGGTCGAAACACCCTACCTCGGCATGGAGCACCAGACCATCAATGCCTACGGCAACAAGTTCCGCTTTACAAAAGTGGGGCAGACAACGCATGACAACCTGCTGTACCATGAGCTGGGGCATGAGTGGTGGGGCAACAAAGTGAGCGTGCGCGACTGGGCTGACTTTTGGATACAGGAGGGCCTTTGCTCTTACGGCGATTGGCTGTTTGTAGAGGAGCATGCCGGCCACGAGGCTTATCTGAAGCACGTGCAGCAGGTGGCCAGGAGCATCCCTAACCGAACGCCCATCATCCAGCGCGAAAACATGGATTCAGACGAGGCTTACCACGGCGAGATCTATACCAAAGGGGCACACGTCATGCACTCCCTTCGTTTCCTGTTGGGCGAGGAGCTCTTCTTCAAAACCATCCGGGGCTTCCTCTCATCCCCTGCGCATACTTACGCCAACCAGGTAAAAACGGCAGACCTGCAGCAGTACATCACTGAGCATACGGGGCAGGACATCGCGCCTTTCTTTGACCTGTACCTGCGCACAACCGAGGTGCCCGAGGTGCTGGTGCAAAAGCTTGGCGCCGACAGCTACGCCATCAGCATCCCTAACATTAACTTTGCCCTGCCAATGGACGTGCAAACCGATACCGGCACACAACGCCTGACGCTTTCCAAAGAGCCGCAACAGGTGAAATCTGCAGCCCCTCCACTGGTAGATGCACAGGGCTGGTACCTGAAGCGGATACGCACGGAAAAGGGTACACTCTAGAACACAAGCACAGCCGCAAAACAGGCGGCTGCGCTTGTGTTACGTCCAGATAATCGGACAGCCTTAGCTATGCTCCCACAGGTGTGGTTGGTGCTGCTAGCCAACAGCCCCGGACAAAGGAAACAGCCTCTGGGGCAGCTGGGGGTAGATTTCATGGCCTTTCGAATCACCTGTCTGCTTTATCGCCGTATGAGGATCATACATGAAGACAGCAAAGAAAACCATCTTCTACTTTTCGTTAGTGGCAGGCACGCTACTGATCCTGGTCACCCTGCTTTCCCTGATCTACAACGTGGGCTTGTGGTACTTGAAGGTATTGGACTTCCCGAGGGTGCAGGTGTTACTCGGCCTGCTCCTGCTGCTGCTGCTTTTTGTTGCGTCCAATCACCGCTGGAAGCTTCCGTCGGTGCTGTTCCTGGCGGGGCTTTTGGCAAGTATAGCGCTGCAGGCCTATTTTATTCTGCCCTACACCCCGCTAGTCGGAACAACAGTCGCATCCGTGGCTCCCGCTGCTGTGGAAAAAGACAGGCGCTTCAGCTTGCTGCTTGCCAACGTCTGGATGAAGAACAGACAGGTTGAGACGCTTCTCTCCATCATTCAGCAGTCGGACCCGGACATTGTGCTGGTGATGGAAACCGACAAGTGGTGGATTGCGCGCCTTGCTCCTCTCCGGAAAGAATACCCTTATCAGGTGGAGTACCCGCTGGATAACACATACGGCATGGCACTTTATTCCAGGATGCCGCTGGAGAGCACACAGGTCAGGTTTCTGGCGCATCAGACGGTGCCGTCCATCCACACAAAAGTTATACTTGATGCAGGAGCTGTGTTTACCCTCCACGCCATGCACCCTGTGCCGCCCAAGCCAAGCAAGTACCCGGATAATGTCGGAGATGGCGAGAATGAGGTAGCGCTGCTGAAAGTTGGAAAAATGGTGCAGCAGCGGCAAACTCCTACCATCGTGGCCGGCGACTTTAACGACGTGAGCTGGTCAAACACGTCCCGCTTGTTCGGCGTTAAAAGCAGGCTGGGCAACGTGCGCATCGGCAGGGGGCTGTACAACTCGTTTGATGCCACTTCCAACATACTCAGATGGCCACTGGACCAAATTTTCGTTTCTGAGGAGTTCCGGCTGGTGGAACTGCGCAGGCTTCCTGACTTCGGCTCTGATCATTTTCCTTTCTACGCAGAGCTGGCACTGCCAGAGTAAGGGCTCGGATTAGTCAGGGATATTTCTATCTTTGTTAGGCAAGTATCTCCCACTCTTCCACCCCCTGCACATGAAAAAACTGTTACCGATTCTGCTCCTGCTGCTGTTGGCAGCGAAGGAAGCTACCGCCCAACAGGCACCCGCTGTTTTGCCGCTCCGGGAAAGGGCAAGCCTGGAAGACGACTTGCTGCGGGAGCGCCTGGAGAAGCTGCTGCCCGACCTGATGCGCCGCGCCGGCATAGATATGTGGCTGGTGGTGGCACGGGAGTACAACGAGGACCCGGTGGCCAAAACCATGCTGCCCGCCACCTGGCTGGGCGCACGCCGCCGCACCATCCTCCTCTTCTATGACCGGGGCGCAGCCGGAGGCATTAAGAAGCTCGCTGTGGCACGTTACAACATCGGCAACCTAATGCAAGGCGTCTGGGCTCCGGAGCAGGAACCAAACCAGTGGAAAAGGCTGGCTCAGCTGGTATCGGAACGCAGCCCCCGCAAGGTTGGGCTCAACTACTCTCCCCTCTTTGCCCACGCCGACGGCCTCACGAAAGCCGAGTACGACAGCCTGCTGCACTACCTGCCGCCCGCACAGAGGCAAGCTGTGGTGTCGGCAGAAGGCCTGGCTGTGGACTGGCTGCAAACAAGAACAGCCCGCGAGCTGGACCTGTATGAGCAGATCAGCCGCATCGGGCACGACATTATCGCAGAGGGTCTTTCTGAGCGTGTGATACACCCGGGCGTAACGACCACAGAAGACGTTGTTTGGTGGTACCGCGAGCGCGTAGCCGAGCTAAAGCTGAGTAGCTGGTTCCACCCGACCGTAGACCTGCAGCGCGCCAACCCCGGCGCCGGCGACTCTCAGCGCTCTTTTTCAGAGCGCCCTGGTGTGGAGGTCATCATGCCCGGGGATTTGCTGCACGTGGATTTCGGCATTTCCTACCTCGGCCTGCATACAGATGTGCAACAGCTGGCTTATGTACGCAGACCCGGTGAAACAGAGGCACCAGTATACCTGAAGAAAGCCCTGGCCGTTGGCAACCGCCTGCAGGACATCCTGACCTCCAAGCTCCAAGAAGGCAAAACAGGAAACCAGGCGCTAAAGGAGGCACTGACGCAGGCGCAGAAGGAAAGGATTGCCGCCAGCATCTATTCTCACCCTATCGGCTACCACGGCCACGGTGCAGGCCCGGCCATAGGCATGTGGGACATGCAGCAAGGCGTGCCGGGCACCGGTGATTACCCCTTGCGCCACAACACGGCCTACGCCATTGAGCTGAATGCCAAGGTAAACCTGCCCGAGTGGAACAACAAAGAAATACGGGTGATGCTGGAAGAGCAGGCGGTACTCACCCCAAACGGCTTGCGCTACCTGGGCGGCAGGCAAAAGGAGCTGCTGCTGATACCTCGCCCTGCGGCACATTTACAGCACTAGCCTCTGTTTCACACTGCCTCCGGTGCCAATGGAGAGAGGAGGCTAAAAGCGAAGAGGCTCCTGTTGTGCAGGAGCCTCTTCGCTTTTGGTAAGTGTTATATCTTTTATTTTATTGTTGATAGCTATTTCTGCGCTCAGCCTGGGTTTCCAGGGCCTTAAGCTCGTGTTCAGCAGCTTTTAGCCTGTTCTTGGCCGCTTTCTCCCGTTGCTCTGCCTCTTCGGCATAGCGCTCGGCTTCTTTTACTTCCCGCTTAAGTTCGTTTACGCGCCGCTGCTGGGCCGCAACTTCCGGGTCGTTCGACACGCTGCTGTTTCCTGAGAAAACAGAGCACCCAACCAGAAGCGGGAAAAGCAGTATCATGACACCGGAAAAAAAAGACTTATATGTACGTTCTATCATTTCTTCATGCTTTGGTTATTACACTTATTCTTACGGCACAGCGCAGCTTACAGTTATTCCACCGCACCCGGGAGAAAGCAACGGGTGCAAAATATCTTTACAGGATGAAGCCCGAACTGCGCAGAAATACCGCCCCTCAAAGCCGCAGTGAAACAGGCCGCGCGGGGGCTTACTGCCCTGCTCCACCACAAACCGCAGACAGCACTACAGCCTTGCGGCAGTTTACGTATAACATGCACCGCCTGTAAACGCTTGCCTATGAAACAGCTGATCTTCATACTTGCTGCCCTTTCTATACTTGCGGTGCTGGCAGTCAGCACAGGCACAAGGAGTTGGAAGCCCCCTGTTGCCACAGAAGCCCCGGAAAGGTTCAGGGGCGTGAACTGGGTAGCCGGCGACACCGTGACACAGGAACAGCTGCGGGCGCTGCAGCTCCACCACGTCAGCTGGATTGCGCAAACGCCTTTTGGCTGGCAGCACAGCTACAACTCGCCGGAGGTACGGTTAACCAAGGGCAACAGGGCATACTGGGGCGAGCGCGACAGTGGCCTTATCCACACAACCCGCCTGGCAAAGCAACTTGGCCTCAAAACACTGCTCAAGCCCCACATCTGGCTCACAGACCGGAGCGAAGGCAAATGGGTTGGCGCTATACAAATGCAGACAGAGGCAGAATGGCAGCAGTGGTTCTCCAGCTACAGCAAGTTTATACTTCACTACGCCATGCTGGCCGAGAAAGAACAGATCGAGGCGCTGTGCATCGGAACGGAGCTGTACTTGCCTGCCGTGGAGCGCGAGCAGGACTGGCGGCAGCTTATACGGGAGGTGCGAAGCGTTTACCACGGCCAACTGACCTACGCTGCGAACTGGTACAAGGAGTACGAAGAGGTAAAGTTCTGGGACGCGCTTGACTTTATTGGTATACAGGCTTACTTCCCGCTCACGCAACAGCCAAACCCCAGTGTGGCACAGCTCCGGCAGGGGTGGCAGCCGCACATGGCAGCCATTGAAGAGGTACAGCAAAAGTATAAGAAGCCGGTTGTCTTTACGGAGGTTGGCTACAAAAACACCCCCGATGCCGCCATTGAGCCATGGCAGTGGCCTGACCGGCACGCAACCGCACTGGAGCTGTCGGAGGAGACACAGGCCAACGCGTACGAAGCGCTTTACCAGCAGTTCTGGCAGCAGCCCTGGTTTGGCGGCACCTTCATCTGGAAATGGTACCCCCGCCTGCGTACGCACCACCACGACCACCTGGATTTCACCCCGCAGGGAAAGCCGGCCGGCAAAGTTATGGCCCGGTGGTACGACCGGTAAGCTACGAGAGCACGCCCTGCGCCTGCCAGCGCAGGCGGTAGGCATTCATGGCTGTTTTGCCCAGCTTGCTGATGAGCCTGTAGTTGACCACCGCCCCCACCGGGGCACCGATCAACGGAACCATCTGGGCCATCTTTGCCAAGTCGATATAGTCACGGTACTCCTGCTGCAGGCTGCGCCAGTCAAACGCGTCGATGTCTTCGGGCAGCGTCAGCTTTTGCGTTTTCCAATCGGCTATGTGCCGGTAAACCTTCCGGCGGTGCTCTTGCGAACTGAAAGCGAGCTCGAAGATGTGCAGCAGGTACACCCGCTCCCGGTAATCCTTTACATCATAGCCGTAGATGGCGGCAACGTCATACAACAACTTTAGCTTGAGCCCGAGCAGCAGCGGAAAATCCACAAGGCCCAGCAAGATGCCGCCAGCCCCCGTAACGCCCCCCTCTGCCGCCCCCGCATGTTGGTAGTACTTTATCCGTTCCCGCACCATTGCCTCCCGAAGCTCCAGCCCCACCTGTGGCATAGGCTTCGGCGCTATATAGCCCGCCCCAAACAGCACCCCCCGAATCATCTGCTTGATAGCCGTCGTGACCGCCTGGTGCACCTTTTCAGGTATAAAGCTATTGAGCTTTACCTGCGCCTTTCGGGCTAAGGCATTGAACATGGATGGGTAGCGCAGCATTTCTTCCTGCCATTCACGCAGCTCATACAAGGCATGCGCTTCATAAGGTGTGGGCATAGGGTTTGAGTTACAGGTTCCAGGTTATGAAATACGAGCGTTGAGATGCTTATGGTGTGCGCATGTAAAATATAAATTCAGCCTTACCAGAACGCAGCCGTACCACCCGGAACACTCCTAAACCGGAGGTGAAAGTATAAAGCATCTAAACGAGGCGTATGAGCAACTGAGAAGGTATACCTGAAGCCCCCAAAAGAGCGCTCACACCAACCCGATACCCCACGACACTACCGTTCATAAAAAAAGGCCGGCATATCGCCGGCCGTTCTTCTATTTCTATTGGTTCTGTTGCTGCTCTGCTTGCTCGGCGGCCTCCTCTGCCGCTTTCCGCTGCGCCTTTTCTCTCTTCCTGAAGAAGCCCCTTAGCAGGAAGTTGCTTTGCAGCGCCTCCATGTTCTCGTCAAACTTTTCGGTGCTTGTTTCCAGGTTCTGCATTGTTCGCTGCAGCTGGTTGGCAAACTGCTCATCGCTCAGGAGTACCCCAACGGCGTTGTTCTCATTGTTCAGCTTAGCGCTCGCCTCCTGCAGGTTCTGCGTCATCTGGGCGGCAGACTGCGATGCGTTTTCCAGCTGCGCCATCGTCTCCTCCAGTTTGTTAAACACAGTAGTGTCTGTTAACAGTTCGGTGGCCAGGCTGCCTTTGGTATTCAGCTTGTTTGTAAAGCGGCTCAGGTCGCGCGAGGCCTGCACGGTGTTCTGAGAGGTCTGCTCCAGGCTGGCGATCAGGCTCTTGAAGTTCTGGGCCAGGGTGGAGTCTGTAAGCAGTGTGCCAATCGTTCCCTCGCCACGCACCAGCCTGTCGCTTATCTCGCCGAAGTTGCCGGTGATGGTGGTCAGGTTCTTGTTGTTCTCCTGAAGGGTTTTCATGATGTCATCGGTGTTCAGGTTTGCTTCAGAGGCCAGAATGTCCCCGTCCTCGATAGGTTCGGCAGCAGGCGTTCCGCCGAAGATTTCGATGATCTTGTTACCAATCAAGCTCTCCGAACTGATGCGCGCTTTAGAGTTCTGGCGGATGTACTTCTGCGCCTCCTGCTCTATGCTCATCGTTATGGCCACCTGAGACTCGCCGTAAAAGTCAATGTTTTTCACCGTTCCCACCTTCACTCCCGAGAACCAGACATTGTTGCCTACCTTCAGGCCTTCCACATCGTCGAAAACGGTTTTTACCGTAATGCTCTCAATAAACCTTTTCTGCTGGCCGCCCAGCGTTAGTATCCCCACCACAAATATGACGATGGCGATCAGGACAAACATCCCGACCATTATAGCACGTTTATTCTCTGCAGTATTCATTAGCTAGTGTACAAAGTTGTAGTCATAAAACATCTTTACCCGTTCATCCTCCGTGTTAAACACCTCGTCGAAGGTGCCCTGGCGCTGAAACTGCCCCTCCAGCAGCATCACCATGCGGTCGCCCACCGAGCGGGCGCAGGTAAGGTCGTGGGTAATAATAATGGCGGAGGTGTTGAAGCGCTTCTGCACCTCGTTGATCAGGCTGTTGATCTCCATACTGGTGATCGGGTCCAGGCCTGCCGTCGGCTCATCATAGAGCATGATTTCAGGCTTCAGAATCAACGTACGGGCAATGCCGATGCGCTTGCGCTGCCCGCCCGACAGCTCCGACGGCATCTGGTTTATCGTCTGCAGCAGGCCCACGGCCTCCAGCACAAAATGGATCACCCGGTCTCGGTCTCCGGCCGTCATGGACTTGGAGTGGCGGATAAGCGGAAACTCCAGGTTCTCACGCACTGTCATACTGTCGTAAAGGGCACTGTTCTGAAATGAGAAGCCAACCTTTAGCCGCAGCTCATCCAGCTCCCGGGCCGACAGCTTGTCCACCTGCTTGCCCAGCACCCTTACCAGGCCTTCGTCCGGGTTCAGCAAGCCCGAAATGATTTTGATCAGCACTGACTTTCCGGTTCCGGAACGGCCCAGCACCACCAGGTTCTCCCCTTCGTACAGGTCCAGGTCCACGCCCTTCAGCACTTCAAAGTCGTCAAAAGCCTTCTTCAGGCCCCTGATCTCGATGACTTTGTTCTCTCTGTTTATCTTTGGATTGAAGTTCTTCATAGTTCTGCTTACATCGCTCTGAGCAAGTTAATTACCTGCAGTGCCAGCAGCTCCTCTATAAACACCATAAACATGGCTGTTACCACTGATGAGTTAGCTGCCTTACCCACACCTTCCGTGCCTTTAGATGAATTGTAGCCCTTGTAGCAACCCACCATGCCAATGGTAAACCCGAAAATGAACGACTTTATAATGGATGAGAACACATCCAGGAAAGTGATCGCGTCGAACACCTGCGTGATGTAGGTGGCAAAGCTGGTCAGTTCGTTCTGGCTTACGTTGAGGTAGGCCCCCAGTAACGCCACCAGAATGGTGTACATGGCCAGTGCCGGGATCATAAAAGTGGTTGCCAGCACGCGCGTTACCACCAAAAAGTTAAAGGGGTTGGTGGCCGATACCTCCATAGCGTCGATCTGCTCGGTTACCCGCATAGAGCCTAATTCGGCCCCGATGTTGGACCCCACTCGCCCGGCCGCAATAAGCGCCGTTACCAGCGGCGCCAGCGCCCGCACAATAGCGATGGAAACCAGCGAGGGCAACCAGGAGGTGGCCCCGAACTCTGCCAGCGAGGGCCGCGATTGGTTGGTGAACACAATACCGATAATAAAACCGGTAAGCGAGATGAGCGGCAAAGACCTTACACCTATCTCATAGCACTGCCGCACGACCTCTTTCAGCTCATAGGGCGGGACTAAAACTTCCTTAAAAAAGCGGATATGGAAGGCATAAATTCTATACAGTTCCAGAAAAAGCCGGTCCATCCTGCGCGTCAGGACGTATTTCCGTTTCTTTCCGGTATCTGCCTTACTTTCTTGTAATCCCATTAAGAATCTCTTGTTCAGTATTTACCGCAAACTTATCACGTATAGCTTTACGGGTGGCCAAATTTAAAAATTAAATATAGCGATACATATTTACATGACCAGCTCGGTGCATGAATATACCTATACGCCTTTTGCCCCAAACAGTGTTTGCCCCGGCCTGAATAAATATTTACTTTCCAAGATAAGTATAGGCTGCACTTCTACCAGTACCACTGGTAACACCAAACGGCACCTATTATAACTGCTCAACGCACGAAACAGCTAAACTGCCTTTCGCCACGTAGACAGGTAGAAAAACCAAGACTATGAAAAAAGTACTCTATAAAACACTTGCCATGGGGGCACTCTCCGGAATGCGGTCGATGGCGACCCCGGCGCTGCTGAGCAGAGCACTGTGCGAAAACGGAGCAGAGGGCCTGGCGCGTACGCCGCTGTGGTTTCTGCAGCACAAAACTGTAGCCAACGTCCTCTCGGGCCTGGCTGCCACAGAGCTTTTGGGCGACAAAGTGCCCAACGTCCCCGACCGGATCAGGCTGCCGTCCCTGTTATTCAGAACGGCCTCGGGCGCACTGGTGGGTGCGGCATTGTACCTCAACAACCATAGAAAGCCAGCCAAGGGCGCTGCCGTAGGTGCAGCCGCAGCCTTTGCCGCCACCTATGCCAGCTTTTACCTGCGTAAAAAGCTGGGTGAGAAAACCAGCATCGCCGACCCGGTTATCGGCTCCATAGAGGATGCGCTGGTACTTAGCAGCGGGATAACCGCCGCAAGAATGTAACGTTTCCCTTGCCCCCAGCCCCTCCGCAAAGCAGCCCCATGCATCCGGGGCGCCTGCAGGAAAACGGCGGCACCTGTACGTACTTGCCCCTAAATGCAAGGCCTCTGTACCTGTGCGCCTGCGAAGCATTTTCTTTTATACGGATACGCGGCTGCCGTCCTTGCCGTTAGGGTAAGGGCGGCAGCCGCGTATTCAATCTACTTCAGGCTGTTTCCGTAAAACTGCAGCAACTGCCTTGACAAGGGGCTGCGAAATAGCTATACTTAACCAGACATTTAAACAACACTATGCCCAAGATTCTTATCATAGACGACGAGCGGGCCATCCGAAGTACACTCAAGGAAATTCTCGAGTTCGAGAACTATACTGTGGATGAGGCTGAAGATGGAGAAAAAGGACTCCAGTTACTCGGAAAATCAAAGTACGATGTGGTACTCTGCGATATTAAAATGCCCGGCATGGATGGCATTGAGGTACTGGAGAAAGCCATGGAGGTAACTCCCGACTCTCCGTTTATTATGATATCCGCCCACGGCACCATTGATACAGCCGTGGAAGCCACCAAGAAAGGTGCCTACGATTTCCTGCAGAAGCCACCAGACCTCAACCGCCTGCTGGTAACGGTGCGCAACGCGCTGGACAAATCGCACCTGGTGACGGAGACGAAGATCCTGAAAAAGAAGATCTCCAAGACCTACGAAATGGTAGGTAACTCCCCTGCCCTCTCGCGGGTAAAGCAAGCCATTGAGAAAGTGGCCCCCACCGATGCCCGTGTGCTTATAACAGGGCCAAACGGATCGGGCAAGGAGCTGGTGGCCCGTGCCATTCATGAGAACAGCAACCGCAGCAACGGCCCCCTCGTGGAGGTTAACTGTGCGGCCATACCCAGCGAACTGATCGAGAGCGAGTTGTTTGGCCACGAGAAAGGTTCTTTTACCTCGGCTGTAAAGCAGCGCATCGGAAAGTTTGAGCAGGCCAACGGCGGCACGCTCTTTCTGGATGAGGTAGGCGACATGAGCCTCTCGGCACAGGCAAAGGTGCTGCGCGCGCTGCAGGAGCACAAAATTACCCGCGTGGGTGGCGACAAAGACATCCAGGTGGATGTGCGCGTGGTGGCGGCAACCAACAAAAACCTGCTGGAGGAGATAGAGGCGAAGAACTTCCGGGAAGACTTGTACCACCGCCTGGGGGTGATCCTGATCCATGTGCCGCCGCTCAACGACCGGCGCGAAGACATTCCGGACCTGGTGCAGAAGTTCCTGAACGACATCGCCAACGACTACGGCAATAAGCCCAAAACCATTACGCCCGAGGCCCTGGAATACCTGAAAGAGCTGGATTGGCGTGGCAATGTCCGTGAGCTGCGCAACGTGGTGGAGCGCCTCGTCATCATGAGCGGCCCTGAAATTACCGCCGAAGATGCCAAGGCCTACGCCCGCCCCGTGGTGGCGTAACGGCCAGGTTAGGTTTAAAAAGAAGACGCCCCCTGTGCTGCTTGCACAGGGGGCGTCTTCTTTTTCCAGGCTTACAACATTACTTCCTCTTCAGCCTGCAGCAGTGTTTATACTTTTTGCCGCTGCCACAGGGGCATGGTTCATTGCGCCCGATGCGCTTGCCGTAGGGGTTCAGCAGCTCTTTAAAGTTAAGGCGGAAGCGGCGTTTAGGGTTCTGGTCAAAGACCTGCGTTAGCAACTGGTACAGCTTTGGGTGCTTTTCGGCCAGCTGCCCTGGCTTTTCAAAGAAGTACTCTGTTGCTACGGCAAAGAACTCCGCCTCGCTGGTCGCGCCGTAGTTGTCGATGTCGGAGTTGCCCTGCTCAATCTTCTTTATTTCGCGGTACATAAGCTCCTGCCATGGCTGCACCAGCTCATCGGGCAGGTAGGCCGCCGGCGTACCGTCTATTTGCCCATCCGCCTGGTCCAGCATGTGTGCAAACTCATGTATGCCCACATTTTTCCTGTCGGCCATGTCGTTAAAGCCGCGCTCCAGGGCTGGTTTGGAAAGGGTAACGTAGTGGTCGTTCTGGAAAGGGTTCACACGGCCCAGCACCTCACTTACCGCCTCGTTCTTCTCATTCTTATACTTCTTGATGCTGCCCGGGAAGACCAGCACCTCCCCCAGGTTATGGTACTCCCAGTCGCGGAAGCCAAAGATGGGGATGATGGCGCTCGAAGCCACCAGCACCTTGGTCAGGTCGTCTACCTGCACATCTATACCGGTGATGCGCTTCTCTGACAGAAACAGCTGTAGCATCTTTTCGAAGTGCCGCTTGTCCTCCTCCGTCTTCAGCGTGTGGTAAAACCCTACGCGGTCCTGGAGTATTTTACGCCACTCTGCCGGAAACTCCTGCTGGAGCACCTTGCTGCGGCGCCTCTTCTTCCGGGTGGCCCACCTGTAAAAAAGCAGGCAAAGCCCCGCTACAAAAACAATAAAAGCGATGTATCCCATGAGCAGCTAAACGAGAAGCGGTTAGGAAAGATGCTAACCCACGAGCAGATTGCAGCCCCGGATGTCTGAATTGTCAAAGCGGCCGAGCACCTCAAAGCTCCCGTCTGGGTGCAGCCTGCCGATGTCCTTTGTTTCGATGAAGGCGCAGGAGTCCACGTTGGCAAGGTCTATAACGTTAATGCCGCCACTCCGGAGGTCCGGCCGGATGTCGAAGGGGTCGTTCAGGTCGCGGAGGAGCAGGCGCATAGTGTAGCCGGGCCAGAAAATTCCCTCGCCCCTGGAGTAGCCCTGCGAGAGCAGCTCCGTCATACCGTACTCCGAATGGATCGCATCTACGCCAAAGCCCTGCTTTAGCCGGGCATGCAGCTCTTCGCGGATCATCTCGCGGTGGCGCCCTTTCATCCCTCCTGTCTCCATCACAGCCACACCGGAGAAGTCCTCCTGCCCCTGCAACTCCTTGGCCAGGTCCAGGAGCGCATACGAAACGCCCAGCAGCAACACCTTTTTGCCACGCCCCTTGGCCTGCCGCAGTGCCTGCAGCAATTGGTCGTGGTTGTGCAGGTAAAAGCCCTCTTCCTGCTGCCCTGACTTTTTAATAAAATAATCGGCCATGGCCACCAGCGAGGAACCGCCCTGCTGCAGGTAAGAAGGAAGCAGCGCCAGGATGACGTACTCCTGCAGCGGCCCATAAAAATGCTCGAAAATACGCTCCGATACTTGCTGGTACAGGCCCAGGTCCGCCACCAGGTGGCGGCTGCGCGTTTGCTGGGTTGTGCCGCTGCTGTAAAACACCGCCTCCGGCTCAAACTCGCCTGTTGTTACCTGCTGTTCCTTAAAAAACTCGATGGGCAGAAAAGGGATCTGCTCCAGCGCCTGCACCTCCTCCGGGTTTACCTTCAGATTTTCGATGTACCGCCTGTAGACGGGATTGTGCTTAGCCTGAAAACGGAAGAGCGCCAAAGCCGTAGAAATAAAATCAAATGGCTCCTGCTTCCGCAGTAGGCTGGTATGGTGATGTTTAAAATCCATTGAATACAACAAATCCTATATTTCCTGCGTTTGATTTAGTAAATTTAGCTTCATTTTCCGACACTCCACATGAAATACATGCTAAAGTACGGCGCACTGCTGCTAGTAGTGGCCCTGATCGCTGCCGGATGCCGAGAGGAGCCCAACTATAGCGATGTCCCTGAGATTACGTTTGACCGGGTAGAGCAGTACACGTTCACCAAGAACAAGGTAACTTTCGACTCGCTCGTGATCGCTGTGGACTACCAGGACGGCGACGGCAACCTGGGCCTGAGCCGCGGCGAAGGCGGGTCGCAATCCGGCCCCGACTTTGAGCCGCCTTTTAACCCAGGCTCTCAGTACTTCGACAACTTTATAGTAAACCTGCAGGTGAAGCGCGACGGCGAGTATGTTAACTCACCGGTCAACTTCAACGGCCGTTTCCCGAGGCTGTCCAGCGATGAGAAAGAGGAGGCGCTGGAGGGCGAAATCCGCTACACCATCACCAGCTTTACGACAGAAAGCTACCCTTTCCGCGACACGGTCCGCTTTGAGGTGTTTATTTACGACCGCGCGCTGAACAAAAGCAACGTGGTGTACACCGACGACGTGGTGCTGTACCAGGGCCAGTAAGTATAGAAGCCCCCCCGGGCACATGTAAGCTCGGCGAAGCAAGTATAAACAACGTATAAAAAGAAAGCCCCGGCAGCTGTAAACAGCTGCCGGGGCTTTCTTTTTATACGCCTGCTCCCTTAGTAGATGGTAGGGAAGGCTTTCGGATCTGCCTCGTGCATGATCTCATACACCGTTTCAAACACATCCTCCGGGTTTGGCTTGGAGAAGTAGTCTCCGTCTGAGGAGTAAGCCGGGCGGTGCGGCTGCGCCGACAGGCACTGCGGCTTAGAGTCCAGCCATCTCCAGGCTCCCTGCTCATCCACCACCTGCTGCATCATATAGGCTGAGGCTCCTCCCGGTACGTCCTCATCGGCAAACAACACGCGGTTGGTTTTGCGGATAGAGTCCGTAATCACGTGGTCCACGTCAAACGGCAGCAGTGTCTGCACGTCTATCACCTCTGCCGAGATGCCGAACTCCTCCAGTTGCCTGGCGGCCTCCAGCACAATGCGGCACATCGAGCCGTAGGTCACGATTGTGATATCGGTACCCTCGCGCAGCGTCTCCGGCTTACCAAGCGGCACAGTAAACTCGCCAATGTTGTTCGGAATACGCTCTTTCAGGCGGTAGCCGTTGAGGCACTCGATCACAAGCGCCGGCTCATCTGCCTTCAGCAGGGTGTTGTAGAAACCGGCCGCCTGCGTCATGTCGCGCGGCACGAGCACGTGCATCCCTCTAATGCTGTTCAGGATCATCCCTATCGGAGAGCCGGAATGCCAGATCCCCTCCAGTCGGTGGCCGCGCGTTCGCACAATCAGTGGCGCTTTCTGGCCTCCTTTGGTGCGATACTGCAGGCAAGCCACATCATCAGAAAGAATCTGAATGGCATATAATAAATAATCCAGGTACTGAATTTCGGTGATCGGACGCAGGCCGCGCAGTGCCGCGCCTATCCCCTGCCCGATGATGGTGCACTCGCGGATACCAGTATCCGTTACACGCAGCTCACCGTGTTTCTCCTGCAGGCCGGCAAAAGCCTGGTTTACGTCGCCGATAAAGCCTACGTCTTCGCCTATGGCAAACACCCGCGGGTCGCGCTCCAGCATAGCGTCAAAGCATGCCTGCAGCACCTCACGGCCATCCACTACAGGCGAGTTTTCGTCGAACTCAGCCTTTACCTCCTCTATTTGCAGCGCAGCCTCCTCAGACTGGCTGTACAGGTAGGAGTTAAAACGGTCGGCGTTCTCGCCCATGGCCTGCTCCAGCCAACCCACCAGCTCGCGCTTGGCCTGGTTGTTCTCATCGCGCACATAGCGGAGGGCTTTGCGAACGGCTCTAACCGCGTCGCTACGGATAGGGTTAGTGGTTTTGCGCAGCTCCTCGGTAATGGTAGCCACCTCCGTGATGTGCTCGCTGGCAGCAGCCAGGTTGTCCAGCAGGTGCAGTGCCTCCTCGTGGTCCGCCTTGATAGCGCTGGCAAAGGCATTCCAGGCTTCTCCACGCGCGGATTTCACCGTTTCCTTGGCCTCGGCCTCTATCTGGTCCAGTTGCTCGGCGCTGGCAATGTCGCTGCTCAGGATCCACTCCCGCATCTTCTTAAGGCAGTCGTAGTCAGCCTCCCACTCCAGGCGCTCCTTGGACTTGTAGCGCTCGTGTGACCCGGAGGTAGAGTGGCCTTGCGGCTGCGTCAGTTCCTCCACGTGCACCAGAACCGGCACATGCTGCTCGCGGCAAACGCGAACGGCCGCCTCGTAGGTTTCGCAGAGGGCGGCATAGTCCCAGCCCTTTACTTTAAATATCTCGTAGCCCTGCCCGTCCTGGCTCGTGCGCTGGAAGCCTGCCAGAATTTCGGAGATGCTGCCTTTGGTAGTCTGGTACTCCGCCGGCACCGAAATACCGTAGGCATCGTCCCAAACGGATACCAGCATCGGCACCTGCAGCACGCCTCCCGCGTTGATGGCCTCGAAGAACATGCCTTCGGAGGTAGAGGCGTTTCCGATGGTACCAAAGGCTACCTCGTTCCCATTTACGGAAAAGTTTTTCAGATTCTGGAGGCCTTCGTTCTGGCGGTACAGTTTAGAGGCATATGCCAAACCTACCAGGCGCGGCATTTGTGCCGCCGTGGGCGAAATATCCGAGCTGGAGTTTTTCTGCTCCGTCAGGTTTTTCCAGTTCCCCTCCTCATCCAGGGAGCGGGTGCCGAAGTGGCCGTTCATGGCGCGGCCGGCCGTAGATGGCTCCGCCTCCACATCGGTGTGGGCGTATAATTGTGCAAAGTATTGCTGCAGCGTCAGCTCCCCAATGGCAAACATAAAGGTCTGGTCGCGGTAGTAGCCTGAGCGGAAGTCGCCGTCCCTAAAAAACTTAGCCATAGCCAATTGCGCCACCTCTTTGCCGTCTCCGAATATGCCGAACTTGGCCTTGCCCATAAACACCTCCTTGCGGCCGGTGAGGCTGGCCTGGCGGCTTTCCCAGGCGATACGGTAGTCGCTCAGGATTTCTTCAGCAGTTAGTTTCTGAGTTATAGATGCTTCAGCAGTTTGCATGTCGTCTCGATTAAACTAAAAAAGTGTTTTTCCCATCAAAAGTACTGAAGATTCCACTGATTTCAAATTTGGGCGGATATCAGCAGCATCTGGCACGGGATTGGGTAACGTATGTTTGAAAAAAGAAATTTGTATATTTGTTTTGCACTGGATATAACAAAGCATACTTTGCGAAAATTTTGCTTTTACCAGTTTATGATAAGAAAGCTGTACGCATTAACTTTACTATGTCTTATATTTGTGAGTTACACAACAAAGGCACAGGGAAAGCTTATTTTTGAAAAAGAAACCCATGACTTTGGTACGGTAGCAGAGGGCACTCAGGCTACTTACGTATTCCGGGTAAAAAACGTCGGCAAGGACCCTGTGGTTATCCCGGCGGTGCAGGCCTCCTGCGGCTGCACTACCCCCACCTGGACCAAAGAGCCGATCCTGCCCGGCAAAATTGGCATGATTAAAGCTGTGTATAACACAACGGGCCGGCCGGGTCCGTTTCACAAAAGCATCACCGTTTCCTCCAATAACTCTGAGGAACCAACGCATGTTTTGTACATTAAAGGCGAGGTTGGCCCGAAAGATTTAAAAACGGCTTATACTCCGGAACAAAAGGCACTGTCTCCGCGTTTGGCAGTCGGAAGTACAAGCCACAACTTCGGAAAACTTGAAAAAGGACAAAAAGCAGTGGCTAAGTTCAAGATCAAGAATACGGGCCGCCAGCCGCTGATCATCCAGGGCGTGAAGAGTGCTTGCAATTGCATTACGTACCGCACCTCCGTGTCAGAATTAAAAGCCGGCGAAGTGGCCACCCTGGAACTAACGTATGTTCCTGCGGTGTTAAAGGAGCAAAAAGAAATAGTAACCGTTCTTTCGAATGATATTGTCGTGCCGAGCCTCAAGCTAACGCTGAAGGCAGATGTAGTAGAGGGCCAGGCACCTAAAAATATGTTAAGGGAAGGCGCACAGCCGACACCTTTCAGATAGTTTTTTTCATAGTTTTATTTTGTACTAATGGCAGTGATTTTATCGCTGCCTTTTTTCATTTTATACCTCCCCCCGCAGCGAAACCGGCGCGCCATGCCGTTGCACTGTTTCCGCACAATTACCCGCTCCAAATCAAACACTTACAGCACACAGAGGCAGAAACGTTTTATTTCTGTAAACTAATGGTATCTTTGCGCAGCTAAACAAAAACCTGTTACTTTTTAAACTGATCGCAACATGATAATTGGTGTTCCGAAGGAGATCAAGAATAACGAAAACCGTGTAGGGGCAACTCCTGCCGGTGTGATTGAATTGGTGCGCAATGGCCACACCGTTTACGTACAGTCTACTGCCGGTGAAGGCAGCGGCTTTATGGACGATGACTACACGGCTGCCGGTGCTACTATCCTGCCAAGCATTGAGGAGGTTTATGGCATCGCTGACATGATCATCAAAGTGAAAGAGCCGATTGAGTCTGAGTATAACCTGATTAAGGAGAACCAGCTTCTGTTCACGTACTTCCACTTTGCTTCTCACGAGCCTCTGACGAACGCCATGATCGAGCGCAAAGCAGTTTGCCTTGCCTATGAGACAGTAGAGAAAGCAGACAGAACCCTTCCACTGCTGGTGCCAATGTCAGAGGTGGCTGGCCGTATGTCGGTTCAGGAAGGTGCCAAGTACCTGGAGAAGCCGCTGAAAGGCCGTGGCATTCTGCTGGGCGGCGTACCGGGGGTGCGCCCTGCCAAGGTGATGATCCTGGGTGGCGGTGTGGTAGGTACCAACGCAGCTAAAATGGCTGCCGGTATGGGTGCCGACGTGACTATCCTGGACAACAACCTGCAGCGCCTGCGCTACTTGGATGACATCATGCCAGCCAACGTGAACACCTTCATGTCGAATGAGTACAACATCCGCGAGCTGCTTCCAACGCACGACCTGATCATCGGTGCCGTGCTGATCCCGGGTGCCAAGGCTCCTCACCTGATCACCAGAGACATGCTGAAGGAAATGCGCCCAGGCACAGTAGTGGTAGACGTAGCCGTTGACCAAGGTGGCTGCATTGAAACATGCAAGCCAACCACGCACCAGGACCCAACTTACGTAATCGACGACGTGCTGCACTACTGCGTGGCGAACATGCCGGGTGCCGTGCCTTATACTTCTACCCTCGCGCTTACCAACGCAACGTTGCCTTACGCACTGATGATAGCTAACAAAGGCTGGAAGAAGGCGTGCGCAGATAACGCGGAACTGAGAAAAGGCCTGAACGTGGTACACGGCAAGGTGGTTTACCCTGGCGTTGCTGAGGCGTTCGGTCTGGAGTACACTCCTGTAGAGAGCATCCTTTAATCACAGAAGATAGTATTGTCCGGGGCGCCTTTTTGACCATGTCAGAAAGGCGCCCTTATTTTTGCCCGACATGAAGCAGATCGCCTACTACCTGAAAACCTACTACCGGGAGGAGTTCAAATGGAGCTTCTTTCTGGCGCTGGTTGCGTTCCTGGGGCTGTGCCTGTACCTAAACTACAAGTACGACTTCGAGAACAGGTACCTCGACAGCTTCCTGTACACCAGCGAGCACATCCCCCTGATGATCGGGTTTTATGCCTTTGCCTATGTCAGCGCTATCCTGCTGTACGCCTTTTTCTACCGGCGCACCGACTTTCTGCGCAACCCCGCTTTCTGGAGCGTAAGCATACTGGCGCTGGTGATACAGGGGGTGAACAGCTCCTTTTATTACCTGAACCCTGTTTACAAGCAGCTTTTCGACAGCAACACCTATTATTTTGTGCGCAAGTGCAGCAACAACATCATCAGCGAGTTGATCTACTTTTTACCGCTGGTAGTGTTCTGGTTTATGAATGACCGGCACCGGCAGCCGCTCTACGGCTTTAGCAAAGGCAAACTAGACCTGAAGCCATACTTTACGCTGCTGCTCTTTATGCTGCCCCTTCTGCTGTGGGCCTCGTTTCAGGATGATTTTCTGCGTAGCTACCCCAGCTACCATCCCCGCCGCGACACGTCCGATGCCTTCCTGAGCCACTTCTGGACCTATGAGGTATTCTATGGCCTGGACTTTATCGGAACGGAGTTCTTTTACCGTGGCTTTATGGTGATGGTGCTGGCCCGCTACCTGGGTGCGGGCGCTATCATGCCCATGGTGGCCGTTTACACCTTCATGCATTTCGGGAAGCCTATGGGCGAGGCAATCGGCTCGTTTTTTGGAGGAGCCATACTGGGCATACTGGCTTATTACAGCCGCTCCATCTACGGAGGCATCATTGTCCACCTGGGAGTTGCCTACCTTATGGAGCTGACGGCTTTTTTACAACATCTTTTTAGAAAAGGACTTTAATGTTTGACGCTTCTTTAAAACTACTACTGCGCCGCCTGGGCTTGCTACTGGCGCTGTACATGCTGCTGCGCATTGTTTTCTACGCCTTTAACTACCACGCTTTTACTGAGGCAGGCGTAGGCGAAACCATACTGGCCTTTTTGCACGGCCTGCGCTTTGACGTAGCCGCCATCTTTGCCGTTAACAGCGTTTTTATCCTGCTCTCGCTGCTGCCGGCAGGCAATACCCTGCACCCCAGGTACCAGCGCATGCTCAAATGGGTGTTCCTGCTTTCCAACGCCCCCTTTATTGCCCTGGCGCTGGTGGATGTGGAGTTCTTTAAGTTTATCGGTCGGCGCTCCAGCAACGAGATCGTTGCCATTACAGAAGATATTGCAGGGCAGCTGGGGCAGCTGATCAGTTACTATTGGTACCTGCCCCTGGGCTTTGCGCTCCTTCTGTACGGCCTAGCCAAGGTATATCCAAAAGCACCGGCCCAGCCAAAGCCGCAGCCCAACGTATGGGTGCGCAGTCTGCGCCTCCTGGTGGTAGCGGCCTTTGTTGTGTTAGGCATCCGGGGAGGCCTGCAGCTGAAGCCGCTGCGCCCGAGCCATGCCTTCGTACTCGATTCTGCCGCACTGGGCCATGTATCCCTCAACAGCCCTTTTACCTTTATCAAAGGGGTGGGCCAGACCAAACTGGAGGAGAAACACTACTTTGGCACAGACGAGGAGCTGCTGGCGGCCCTGCAGTTTAACCCACAGCAATATGCCGCCCCCAAAAGTGCCCCTAAAAAAGACAACGTCGTTATTATAATTCTTGAAAGCTTTGCCGCAGAGTATGTAGGCGCCCTCAACCAGGGGCAGGGCTACACTCCGTTCCTGGACTCCCTTGCAGCACAGGGCGTTCTCTTCGAAAACGCTTTTGCCAACGGGCGCAAATCCATTGAGTCGCTGCCATCCATACTTGCCGGCGTGCCTTCGCTCATGCAGGATCCCTTTATCACCTCCCCTTACCAGGCAAACAAACTCTACGGGCTGGGTACGCTGCTGCAGCAGGCAGGCTACCGTACGGCTATGTTTCATGGGGCGGCCAACGGTTCGATGGGCTTCAGCGATTTCTCGCGCCGTGCCGGTGTGCAGGAGTACTATGGCCTGGACGAGTACCCGGATGAGCTGCGCAGCCGCGATTTCGATGGGCAATGGGGCATTTTTGACGCTCCTTACCTCCAGTACGTGTCTCGCAAGCTCACAGAGTTTGAGCAGCCTTTTATGGCCACGCTCTTCACGCTCAGCTCCCACCAGCCCTATACCATTCCTGACAAGTATAAGGGCCGCTTTCCAAAAGGCGAACTGGAGATACACGAATCTATCGGCTATGCAGACCAGGCACTACGAGAGTTCTTCGCGACAGCGGCAAAACAGCCGTGGTACAGCAACACGCTCTTCATCCTCACCGCCGACCACACGCAGAAAAGTATAAACCCGGCTTACCAGAATGAGCTGGGGCACTACCGCGTGCCGCTCCTGCTCTTCCACCCGGGCAAAGACCTAGGCAACATCAACGAGGAAAAGATTGCCCAGCACGCCGATATTCCGGCCACGGTGGTGGATTACCTGAACCTGCCGACCAGCAAGCTGCTGCCGTTCGGCCACTCGCTGCTCGACACGGCAAGCACGGGGCAGGCTATTTTCTTCAACGGCAACGCCTACCTGCTGGTGCAGCCCGAGGTGGTAACGGAACTGCAGGCAGACGATGAGGTCCGCTTTTATACTTTCAGTGACCTTGCCCCTGCTCCCGCCCCAGCCCCTGCGGCTGCGCAAAAGCTGAAGGCCCAGCTACAGTACTTCCGCAACGGCATGGTGAACAACAGGCTGTATTTCTGGGAGGACTAAGTGTGCTTTGAGTGGCTAAGCAAAAGAATTCTTGACTAAGTGACAGAGTGGCTGAATGAATCAACGAAACTGTAAATCATGACATTCCAGCGGCCGCAGCTTTCAAAGCCCCTGTTTCGGCTGGTCAAGCGTATGAACTCATAACGCATAGGAAGGTATCCCCTGCAGCGGCTCATACTTTCGGGTCTCAAAATCGACCTGCCAGCAAAAATGCTGCAGCCCGTTGGTGATGACCACATAGGGTGCCTGCAGCGTTTGGTTGTACACCGACACCTGCTTTACCACCTCCTGCGTAATAGGTACATGGGCCGCTTTGCACTCCACCAGCAGGTGCGGCTGGCCCTGGTTGCTGTACACGCACAGGTCAGTTCGTTTCTGCAGTTTATTGTAGCTCATGCCGCGCTCAATGCTGATGAGGCTTTTGGGGTAGCCCAGGGATTGGATCAGGTAGTGTACCATGTGCTGCCGTACCCACTCTTCCGGAGTCAAAACCACGTTTTTACGCCGAAGTATATCGAAAATCAGATAATTAGCGTCAGATTTCGTAACTTTGTAGTCAAATGGGGGTAAATTGAGAGCATCCATGCCGCAATTTAGCCATTTTCTGACGCACCCGCCCCAGTAGCCCCTGCTGCCAAGGCGGTTTTTTTTGTACCTAATCAAAAATAGTAACTTTATGAAGACTAAAGAAGAAATCGTAAACGACTGGCTGCCCCGCTACACCGGTGTGCCACTCGAAGAGTTTGGAGAGTATATCCTGCTTACCAACTTTATCAACTACGTGAGAATGTTCGCCGACCGTTTTGACGTAGAGATCAAAGGCCTTGATAAGCCCATGCAGACGGCCACAGCCAACAACATCACCATCGTGAACTTTGGTATGGGTAGCGCTATGGCAGCCACTGTGATGGACCTGCTTTCTGCCATCAAGCCAAAGGCAGCCCTTTTCCTGGGCAAGTGCGGCGGCCTGAAGAAGAAAACGCAGATCGGCGACTTGATCCTGCCAATTGCGGCCATCCGGGGCGAAGGTACCTCTGATGACTACCTTCCACCGGAAATCCCTGCCCTGCCGTCTTTCCGTCTGCAGCGTGCCGTGTCATCCATGATCAAAAAGCATGAGATGGACTACTGGACCGGAACGGTGTACACAACCAACCGCCGCGTATGGGAGCACGATGAGGACTTTAAGGAGTACCTGCGACAGATTCGCGCGATGGGTGTGGACATGGAGACAGCCACTATCTTCACCGTTGGCTTTATCAATGAGATCCCGCACGGCGCACTGCTGCTGGTGTCCGACAACCCGATGATACCGGAAGGTGTGAAGACATCTGAAAGTGACAAACTGGTTACCTCCAACTATGTGGAGAAGCACCTGAGCATCGGCATCGACTCCCTGCTGGAGTTGATCAACTCAGGCGAGTCTGTGAAACACATGCGCTTTGAATAAGCTACCCTAACCATGATCAACACCCTTAAAACATTTGCCGCCGCCATACTACTTGGCGGCGCTTTGCTTAGCGGCTGTACCAGCACACAAACAGGAGCTGAAACGGCCGACCTGATCGTGTACAACGGCAACGTGTACACGGTGAACGATAACTTCGACAAAGCCGAGGCTTTCGCCGTGAAAGACGGCAAGGTACTGGCCGTAGGCACTTCGGAGGAGATTCGTGGCAAGTATAGCGCTACCGAAGAACTGAATGCGGAAGGCAAAACCATCTACCCCGGCCTGATCGATGCGCACGCGCACTTTTACCGTTACGGCCTGGCCCTGCAGTCGGCTGACCTCGTAGGTACGGCGTCTTTCAGAGAAGTAGTGCAGCTGGTGACGGAGCAGCGTGAGAAGTACCCCAATACGGAGTGGATCACCGGCCGCGGCTGGGACCAGAACGATTGGGCCGTAAAGGAGTTCCCGAGCAAGGACACGCTGGACCAGCTCTTCCCGAACACACCGGTTATACTTACCCGCATCGATGGCCACGCTGCCCTGGCAAACCAGAAGGCACTTGACCTGGCAGGCGTCACCCCCGAAACCAAGATGGTGGGCGGCCTGGTGGAGGTTAAGAACGGCAGGATGACGGGCATTCTGGTAGACAACGCCGTGGACCGGGTAACCTCCAAGATTCCGGATGCCTCGGAAGAGGAAAAGCGCCAGGCCCTGAAAAATGCCGAAGCCAACGTTTTTGCCGTAGGACTTACCTCGCTGGATGATGCCGGGCTGGATAAATCTACAGTAGAGCTGATGGACGACATGCACAAGAGCGGAGACCTGCAGATCCGGGTGTATGCCATGCTGAACCCTACCCAGGAAAACCAGGACCACTATTTCAAAAACGGTCCTTACAAAACCGACAGGCTCAACGTACGCTCGTTTAAGATTTACTCTGACGGTGCGCTGGGTTCGAGAGGGGCTAACCTGATTGAGCCGTACGCCGATAAGCACGGGCACTACGGCTTTCTGCTGGCTTCGGAGCAGGAGTTCCGTGACATAGCCAAAAAACTGCATGAGCACGGCTTCCAGATGAACACGCACGCCATTGGTG
Source organism: Pontibacter actiniarum (assembly GCF_003585765.1). NCBI lineage: Bacteria > Pseudomonadati > Bacteroidota > Cytophagia > Cytophagales > Hymenobacteraceae > Pontibacter > Pontibacter actiniarum. The sequence goes on along the minus strand of NZ_CP021235.1, from coordinate 1,000,963 downwards.
ACTCTGCCAACCGCCTGCTGCTGGATATCTACGGAGAGGTGCTTGGCGGTAAGAACGACAAGCGCTGGCGCATTGAGCACTCGCAGATCATCAACCCGGCCGATATGGACAAGTTCGGCAAGTACAGCATTGTGCCATCGGTGCAGCCGACGCACGCCACCTCCGATATGTACTGGGCGGGCGACAGGCTGGGTAAAGAGCGCCTGAAGCACGCCTATCCGCTTAAAGAGCTGATGGAGCAGAATGGCTACCTGCCGCTTGGCACCGACTTTCCGGTAGAGGACATCAATCCTTTTTACACGTTTCACGCTGCGGTAGCCCGCCAGGATGCCAAGAACTGGCCGGCGCAAGGCTTCCAGATGGAGAACGCCCTGAGTCGTGAGGATGCGCTGCGCGGCATGACCATTTGGGCAGCCAAGTCTAACTTTGAGGAGGGCGAAAAGGGAAGTATAGAGCCGGGCAAGTTCGCGGACTTTATACTTGTGGACCGTGACCTGCTAACCGTAAAGCCGGAGGAAATGCGCGGCACCCAGGTGCTGAGCACCTACTTAAACGGCAAACAGGTGTACAAAAAGTAAACCGATTTGCTGGAGCGCACTCCAGGCAAGATAAATGAAAAAGCCGCTGCAGATATCTGCAGCGGCTTTTCATTTTAAATAAGTAAAGTATGGTACTGCTAAGCACTAGTAACCTGGGCACTTGGCCGTTGCGGCTCCAGCGACTTTTTGCCCCGCACCAACAGCAGGAAAAGCAGACCAAGGGCAAAGAAGGTGATGAGCGCCAGAATGCTGTAGCGCATGGAGCCTGTAAGCTGCGCAATGGCACCATAGGCCAGCGTGCCCAGCACAATCGAAACCTTCTCCGTCACATCATAGAAGCTAAAGTATGAGGCGTGGTCGATGGTCGTAGATGGAATCAGCTTGGAATACGTTGAGCGCGACAGCGACTGTATCCCCCCCATCACAGACCCCACGACAGCGGCCAGGGCATAAAACTGCAGCTCGCCTTGCGTAAAATAGGCCCCGATGCAGATGCCAATCCAGATAACGACAGCCACAATAAGCGCTTTTATGTTCCCGTACCTAGCCGAAAGTTTAGCAAAGGCATAGGCCCCGGCAACGGCAACCAACTGTATGATCAGCACCGTCAGGATCAGCACCTCGCTTGGCAAGCGCAGCTCCACCTCCCCGAATATCGCCGCCAGGTACATCACCGTCTGCACGCCCATGTTGTAAAAAAAGTAAGCCAACAGAAAGCGCTTCAGTTGCGGCAGCTCCTTTACCTGGTTCAGCACGCCCTTAAGCTCTTTAAAGCCGTTCAGAATCCAGCTGCCTTTTGGCTTACGCTGGTACACGTTACCGGGCAGATGGTAAAAGGAGTACTGGGCAAAGCCAATCCACCAGATGCCTGTGCTCAGGAAGGCAATGCGCGGAGGCAGTGAGGTATTATCGGCGGCAATGCCAAACCAGCCGGGTTTCATGATCATCATCAGGTTAAAGACCAACAGGATAACACTGCCGACATAGCCCATCGAGAAGCCGCGCGCACTCAGCCGGTCGTACTGGTCTTCCGTAGCGATTTCAGGCAGGTAGGCATTGTAAAACACAATGCTACCGCTAAAGCCGATGGTCGCCAGCACAAAAAGTATAACCGACACTGTAAAGGTTTCTTTGGTAAAGAAGTACAAGCCGGCGCAGGAAAGGGCACCCAGGTAGCAGAACAGCTTCAGGAACAGCTTTTTTCTTCCACTATAGTCTGCTATAGCCGTCAGGAAGGGGCTCAGGAAGGCGATAATCAGAAAGGCAGACGATATGGCATAGGTAAACAGCACGGAGCTATCCAGCGAAAACCCCAGAAAATCTACCACCGAAGTGCCATCCGGCTTTCGGGACACGGCACTGAAATAGATCGGGAAGATAGTAGAAGTGATGACCAGCGAATAAACGGAGTTGGCCCAATCATAAAAGCACCAGGCTCTCGTAACGGTTGGATTGTTCTTTTCCATCCTGTAATAATAGCAAAAATCCGCCTTTGTTAGGCTTCTGCTGTGCGCAAGAGCGATAAAAAGCAGAAGCAGGCTACTTTTGTTCCCGCTGTTGGAGTAACTTCAGTACCAGTTCCCACAGGTGCTCGTAGGGCACGATCTCCACCTCGGTGAAGGCGTCTCCGGGCAGAGGGGATGCCTCCAACTGCACGAGCAGCTTCTCGCCCCGCTCCCGCGCCGCTCGTGCCTCCTGCTCCTGCAGGGCCACCTGCAGCAGGCGCAGGAACAGCCGCGGCCGCTCGGCCTTCTCCCCCTTCAGGTACTTGACCCGGTACTTGCGCACCCGCTCGGCCTGCTGCTCCAGGTCCGCCTGCGGCAGCACGCTCAGCACGTCCAGGATCAGGATGGCCAGGTTAAAGCCCGACTTGTCCCTAGAGAGGATGGCCAAGTCACTGATAAAAGGCGCATCCAAACCTGCCTCCTTTACTGCCTGTCCGGCCACCAAAGTATAAAACCTCCGGTACAGCTCCCAGCGCTCCTGGCTGTTTGCCTGTAGCTTCGCCATGTGATCTTCGGACGTCACATCCTGCAGCAGCGCAGCTGCCTGCTCATAGTCCTTATTATGCAACGTCAGCAGCAGGTAGTTTTCCATAAAAGCAAACCAATTCGTGGAGAACCTCCTGAAGTGTGCCTGATACTCTTTTGCTAGCATTAGGCCTACGCTATACTGCCGGCTCTGAAGCAAAGCATATATTTTGATAAAAAGGTTGTAGTGAACACTATACCAGCTTGAGTTCACTTTCCCCTCCTTTACAAGCACCTCTGCGCGTGCGATTTCCTCGGCTATTTCTGCATACTGGCCAGTTTGTTCCAAGTAAAGAATGCTTAGCTTGTTAAAATAATAAAAGATTAGAGAGGAGCCCGACTGCTGCCAGAGTTGCTCCAGGCGAAGCACCGCCCCTGGCAGCGATTCAAAGAGATGTGACCTTTCTGAAATACCGCTACGAGCTTTTAACATAACGCTTTCATAAAGGAGAAGCGCCTCCCTTTCACAATTTTCAACCGCGTAGCAAGCTCTAAGTTGCTCACTGCAGCGATTGTAGTTCTTATAGTCGCTCAGGCTGAAATAAAGAAGCTTCATTTCTTCCAGTATTCTCACTTTCATGCTTACAACTTCATGCTCTGTGGCAACGCGCAAGGCCTGCTCGAGCACCTTTACAGACAGCTTCAATTCTGAAAGGGCTCGCAGTCCGAACGCCTCTGTAAGCAGGGTCGAGCATTGGTACATAGCCACATGGGCTTGTTTGTAGCCTTTTTGAGTGAGGTCGAGGAAACGGAGGTGATTGTACAGTTTTTTCTTGAAGCGCGACTTCAGCATGCGATAGCCACTGGTCAGCTTCACACTTCCGTATAGTCTTCGCGCAGCTTCCTCGTCGGTTCTGACTTCGCCTGCTGCAAGTATGTTAAAAAGTTTCGTCTCCAGCAACGAGTCATCCTGTAGACTTAGCAGAGAGTTAGGGCTAGACCCAAGCTCTGTTACAACCTTTGTTAACCTCTTAAGCTCTTCCATCTGCAGGTTACTTTTCTTGCTTTTGAAGAACTGAAAGCAAATGCTCCCACAGGTGCTCGTAGGGCACGATCTCCACCTCGGTGAAGGCGTCTCCGGGCAGAGGCGCGGCCTCCAGCTGCCCGAGCAGCTTCTCGCCCCGCTCCCGCGCCGCCCGTGCCTCCTGCTCCTGCAGGGCCACCTGCAGCAGGCGCAGGAACAGCCGCGGCCGCTCGGCCTTCTCCCCCTTCAGGTACTTGACCCGGTACTTGCGCACCCGCTCGGCCTGCTGCTCCAGGTCCGCCTGCGGCAGCACGCTCAGCACGTCCAGGATCAGGATGGCCAGGTTGAAGCCCGACTTGTCTCTGGAGAGGATGGCTAGGTCACTGACAAAAGGAGCATCCAAGCCAGCCTCCTTTGCTGCCTGCCCGGCCACCAAAGTATAAAACCTCCGGTACAGCTCCCAGCGCTCGATACTTACAGGTGCGATCTTGCTGAAATAGCCATTGCTCATTACATCCTGCAAAAGCTTGGCTGCCATGCTATACTTCCTACTGTGCAAAGCCAACAGAAAGTAATTCTCCATGTAGGCAAACCAGTTGTAGGAGTCGCGCTGCAGCAGTTCAAGGCGCTCCTCTGCCAGCTTTAGCCCCTCCTCGTACCGGCGGCACTGCAGTAAGGCGTAGACAAGGATATAGCTGTTATACCTTTCGCTGTACCAGTGCTTGTTGAACTCTCCTCTTGCCAAAAGTTCTTCTGCCTGCTGTACAGCAGTTGCTATCGCCACATAGTTGCCAAGTTGCTCAAGATATATGATGCGAATCTTATGTAGATAGCTGTACACTAAGGATGACTGGCTCTTTTGCCAAAGCTTCTCTAGCTCTTCGATGGCGGTAGGTATTGCTTCTACATTACTCGCCCTTTCAATCGTAGACTTCTTTAACAAGAAACGTGTTCTTTCGAATATCGCATTTGCTTGTCTCTCCAGTCCTTGAACATAATAAGCCATTTGGAGCTGTGCATCGAGTGTCTTGTATTCATCAAAATAGTTTAAATCGACACAAGCAGCCTTCATTTCTTCAAGAACTGTTACTTGAAGATCGATCAATCCATTCTCTGTTGTTAATTGTAGTAAATACTCAAGGATTTTAAGGGCAGGCTTGTACTCTGATAAAGTTAACAGTGCTTTTACCTCTGTAAGTTTGGCATAACAGGTATACCGAACCTTATGAATGCTACCAATTTGATCTTCTGGAAATGATAGAAAGTAAAGATGGTTGTACAGTTTCTTTTTGAATCTTGACTTTAACATCCGATAGCTACTTGACAACTTATTATGTCCATAAAGTGCTAGTGCAGCATCTTCATCTGTGTCAACCTCTCCTGTAGCAAGCATATTATAGAGTTTTGTTTCAAGCTTTCTATCGTCCTGAAAGTCAATCAGCGGCTGAGCAACCGCTGAGTATCTGGTGATATAAGACACAATGTTTTTTAGCTCCTTCATTAGTTGTAGCAAGAATAGGCTCTATATGCATTAGTACAAATGCTAAAACAACACAGTAGTACAAAGACTTTTTACTTGTACTCGTTCTCAAGAATAACAAGAATATGTTCCCACAGGTGCTCGTACGGCACAATTTCTATTTCAGCATATGCATCACCTGGGGTAGGTGCTTCAGATAACCGGTGATACAGCTTTTGCCCTTTCTTTCGGCTACTGTCCGCATCAAAGTCTTCTGTTACAGTAAGAATCAGTAGTCTTAAGAAAGTTTTACTTCTTAAACTGAAGGAATCTTTTAAATGCGTAAGAATATACTTCTTAAGGCTCTCAATGCGATAAAGCAAGGCCTCAGTTTCTTTCTTCTTTAAGAAGTACACGAACTGAAGGATGAGTATTGCTACATTAAAACCTTGCTTATCTTTACTATATTCAGGAAGGTATATTAAGAAAGGGTTTTTCCCGGACAAGCACGCACCGTCTGTCTCTGAAAGTAGCAAATTGTAAGCCTCATATAAGCTCCACCTTTCTTTTGCTGCTGCAGATAACTTTAGGTAATTAGAACTATTCTGAACTCTCTGGAGAATTGAAGAGGCCAACTCATACTTAGCACTATGTACAGCTAAGAGGAAATAGTTTTCCAAATAAGCGTACCAATTGGGTGTATTTTCTTTTAGCTCGTGTAAATACTCAGAGGCATAGTGTAGACCACTATTTAACTTTCTCGCTCTGAGGTGAGAATAAATAAGCTCAAACTTATTAAACAGTCTGTTAAACCTAAAGGTATTTATTTTACCTGATTTGATCTTATTTTCTGACTCTATGGTTAAGTCTACAATTGCTTCAAAATTACCGAGCATTTCATTGTATATTAAACTTGCTCTATAGTAAGCATTAAATGCCTCAAAAGAGTCAATCATGCAGTAAATATCATAAAGCCTTTTCAAGTCGCTTCCGAAGGTGGTTATTTGACTTTTCCTTAGCTTCACAGACCTTTTCGCATTTAGTTTTAGTGATTGATAAATTGTCTGTGCTTCGCGCTCGTACAGTTTTATTTTGAGCAATCTGCTTAGATCATCTCTACAAGATTTAAAATCTTTATAGTTACCACTCTCAGTGTAACAAGTTAACTCTAGCTCAGTAGCGTCAATCAAGCAATTATTGAACTCATATTTGATAGCTACTTTTTTTACCTTACCAACTAAATATAAAACGAGGTCAAGTTCATTTAGTCTGAGCAGGGCGTGAGCATGGTGAAGTAGCTTTATGCACTCAAGCTCTGCCTGATGAACTTTTCCTACTTTGTACTTATCAAAATCAACAAAGAATAAGTTATTGTACAACTTCTTCTTCAACCTCACCTTTAGCATCTTGTACCGAACGTCGTTTGGGTTCGTACCATAAAGGTCTTTGGAAGCTACATAGTCATTATTGTACACATTATTTAATGTGTTCTTTAAAAGTGTCGACTCTTTGCCCTGCTTTAGTTCAGATAAACCTGAAGAACTGTTGTTTACTATATGCTTACTTAGCTCTGCCAGAACTTTAATCTCATTCATATTAGATAAGATTTATCATATTTATAATTACTAAGATTCAGGTTACCTTATCGGTAAAGTAAGTTTTTTTATCTTTATAAAAGCTCTGTTATTGCCAAGTAAAGCAAAGTAAAGGATTTGTTTGTTACTTTTATCTATTTTAAATCTAAAATTAGTTTTATAAAACTTCTCTATTATAGTTATTAAAAAGCTTCAATCAAAATATTCTACTTACCTAACACTTTTGCTATAGTTACTTTAATATACATTCTTTCCTTTGTACAGCAGACAAATGCGCTGATCTTTGTATCAGTTATACATTAAAACTAAAAAAAACACAGCAATGGTATCTCTTTTAATCACTCTGCTAATCTCTCTGACTACACCTCAATCAGATACACAAACTACTTCCACTTCAACCACTTCTACTAACCAGACAATCTCTACATTTGGAGGTGCTTCTACATGGAATGAGGCTACAGACTGATTTTTCCCTAACTTGCCTCAAAAAGCTTTTAGCCAAAGGGTAAGTACATGAGGAGAATTAGCCTAGCATTCGTTTGCTTCCTATTACTTTTTACTTTCTGTAGTCAACCAGAGCGGGCGCCTGAAGAGGTACGCGTGCGGTTAGCAGCTGACCCGGAAACGCTGAGCCCTATAAGCTACAGCAGTTCCGGCGCGCTACAGATCATTAACCTGCTGTTTCAGAGCCTCCTGAGCGCTGACCTGGGTACAAATGAGATCAAGCCATTCTTGGCCTCAGGCATGCCCACGGTGGAGCGACAGGATTCCTTGACCCTCTTTACTTACACGATAAGAGATGAGGCGACTTGGACCAACGGCACCCCTGTAACAGCAGAGGATGTGGCTTTTACGTTGAAGGTAGCAAAGGCCCCGTTACTAAATAACGAAGGCCTGAAGCCGCAGCTGGAATTCATTCAGGATATCAGAATGGACAGGGAGAACCCGAAACGCTTCACGTTTGTGTGCGCCGGGTACGCCCCGGAAATGGAGTTGCTGACAGGTGACTTCTTTATTCTTCCGGCTTACCTTTATGACCCTGAAAACCTGCTGCAGCACATTGCTGTGGCCACATTGAGCGGAGATCTTTCTGAGCTAGAAAACGATGAGCAGCTAAAAGCGTTTGCTGCCAGGTTCAACGCGCCCGACTATGGGCGCGACCCAAACCTGCTGCAAGGCAGTGGCGGCTATATTTTGGAAAACTGGAAAAACGGACAATACCTGACGCTGACGCGCAAAAAAGAATGGTGGGGGAATAATACATCTAACACACAACATCTGACAGCCAATCCGCAGCGCGTCAGTTTTCAGGTGATTCCAGACATGACCACAGCCCTGCTGGCCCTCAAAAACAGGCAGCTGGATGTGTTGGAAAGTATTCCTGCTGCTGAGTTCGAGCAACTGAAGCAAAACCAGAGCTTCCTGAAGGATTACGCCCTGCACGCCCCCGACGCCTATGAGTTTATGTACGCCGGCATCAACTCACGCCTTCCAAAGTTTGCTGATAAGCGCACCCGACAAGCCATTGCGCACCTGCTCGACGTGAACAGCGTCATTAAAGTCACGCAGCAAAACTACGCGACACCTACCGTGGGTTTGATTCCGCCTTCGGTTACAAAGTTCTACAACACCAGTTTACAGCCTTACACATTCAGCCCTGCCAAAGCAGCGGAGTTACTGAAGGCAGCAGGCTGGCAGCGGGAAGAGGACGGCTGGTACCAGAACATCCATGGTAAAAAAGAACGGCTAAGCCTGGTGGTGGATTACCGCGCTGGTAACACCAGCTTTGAGAATGCCGCCATTATCCTGCAGCAAAACGCCGCCAAGATCGGTATTCCGGTGCAGGCGCAGGGCCTGGAGGGCAGCTTGATGAGCCAGAACTCCAAGCAGCACCAGTTTGAAGTCTTTTTCAGGTCGCTTTCCGGCAACCCTTTCGCCTTTAACTTCAAACCGCTGCTTCACACCACGTACGCCGAGGTAGGCGGCCTCAACTTCACCGGCTTTGGCACTCCCGAAAGCGACCGCATCCTGGACCAGATAAGCAACACAGTTACCTCTGAGGCTGAAATGGCAAAGCTGTTAAAACGACTGCAGGAGATTATGTACACGGAAGCTGCCTTCATCCCAATGTATTATGAGAAGGAGCGCCTGGCCATCCACCGTCGCTTTGCCAACCCAAAGATATCCGGCCTGAAACCAAATTACGACGTCAGCGCCTTCACTTTAAAAGAAGAGTAAGCCCTGCACAACATGCGTTCATACTTGCTCAGGAGACTACTACTGGCGCTGCCTGCCTTTTGGCTGTTGGCTACGGTGGTGTTTTTACTGAGCAGGATGTTACCTGGCTCTTTCGGAGAGGAACGCATACTTGAGACCGAAGCTGGCTTCTACACAAAAGGGAATGACAGCAGCCGACAGGCGGCCTATGTACAATACCTGCAGAAAACGGGGCAGGACAAGCCTCTTTTTTACTTCAGTCTTTCTCCCTCCCCTCTCCCGGACACGCTGTACCGAGTGTTCCCGGAGGCGAGACGCCAGCAACTCCAACGGCTAACCTTCAGGGGCGGCTCCTGGCCTGCCGTGGCTGCCTTCGACGCAGCCGTTCAACAGCTTGTGCAGCATGCCAGGCAAAACGGGCAACACAACCTGGAGCCGCACCTGCAGGTACTCCGCTACAGTACCGACTCGCACAAATTACGGCTTGCGCTTAAGGCCCTGGCAGGCACCGACACAGATGTTACCACCCAGGCGCTTACCCGGGCAACAGCCACTAAGTTTGGCAGCGTAGAATCACACTTTAGCACTTACGGCTTTCTGCTCCCCACGCCGCGCTGGAACGGCACCGACAACCAATACCGCACATGGCTAACCGGGCTTTTCTACGGAGATTTTGGGCGCTCCTACCGCACCAACAGGCCCGTTGTGGAAATGCTGTGGGAGGCAATTGGCAACACGTTCTGGCTCCTGCTGTGCAGCATGCTTTTTACACTGGCCCTTGCACTGGAACTTAGCGTACAGCTGTCTAAGAGAAAAATGAAGTGGCTGCGGCGCATGGTGCTTCCCTCGCTCTTCGTGGTGGACAGCATTCCACTGTTCGTCTTGGCGCTGCTGCTGCTGGTGCTCCTGGCCAACCCGGACTTTCTGCAACTCTTCCCGGTGTACGGCATGGGATACTTTGCAACAGAGCCGCTGCCGCTCTGGCAGCGCCTGGGGCAGTGGCTACAGTTCATGGCACTGCCCATTATTAGCATGGTGCTCGTAAACCTACCTTACCTTACCAACCAGATTTACACGTCGCTACAAGCCTCCCTAAATGCCAACTATACGCGCACGGCCAAGGCAAAGGGGCTGCCGGAGCACCTGGTTATCCGCCGCCACGCGCTTCGCAACGCGCTGCTCCCTGTTATTACCATCGTCTCGGATTTTTTGCCGGCCCTTGTTGACGGTTCCATAATCATCGAAACCATCTTTGCCATTCCAGGCATTGGCCGCCTGCTGGTGGAATCGGTGCTGGCGCGCGACTACCCCGTCCTGACCACGATTGTGCTACTTGTGCTGGCTGTACGCATGCTGGCCTATGCCCTGGCTGAGGCAGCATACGCCTGGGCTGACCCGCGCATAAAACAGAAACTGGCATGAGGAAAGTATGGCAAAGTATAAAAACGCTCTGGAAAGCGCACCTGGGGTTTAAACTGGCTGTGCTTTACCTGCTCCTGCTGCTCACGTTGGCGCTGTTACTGCCGTTGCTGCCCCTAAACTTCGGCCCAAACTACCTGGACCTGGAGCATGCCTTCCTTTCGCCTTTCTCTTCTGAAGCGCTGGCGTCAGGACATGTGTTCGGAACGGATAATCTCGGGAGGGACCTGCTGGCAAACATGCTGTACGGCGCTCGCACCGCTTTCTTTATCGCACTGCCTGTGATGTCTTTGGCAACATTACTTGGCCTGCTTCTGGGTACCGGAGCCGGCTTTTACGGGGCCAACGGGCTGGTGCTGCCGCGCCACAGGCTCCTGTTCTTTGCCCTGGCCCTGCTGCTGGTGCTGTACTACGGGCTTTACCTGCCGCTTTACGTGTTTAAACTAGGAATGGGGTTAGCTGCGGCAGGCCTGTCTGTTGCCTTTCTGTTAGTGGCTATCGCCCTAAGCTGGGCTGCCACGGCTCTCCTGCTAAAGCGCTTTCCCTTCTGGAGAAAAGCAAACGCCGTTCCCGTGGACCAGTTTGTGCTGCGCCTAACGGAGGCGTTGAGCAGTATTCCGCGTTTTGTGCTGATCCTGGTGCTCGCGTCGTTTGTGCCTCCTTCTGTCGCGTTACTTTCCCTGCTTTTGGTGCTCACCCTCTGGCCCTCCGCCGCGCGTCTTGCGCGTGCCGAGATGCTGCGCATCAAGGGTCTCCCCTATTTTGAGGCGGCCCAAAGTATAGGAAGCTCGCCCCGGCGACTGCTCTGGCGGCACGCTTTGCCTAACCTGCTTGGCCCTGTTCTCGTGGCTTTTACCTTTGGCCTCGGAGGCTTGCTGGCACTGGAATCCACCCTTTCTTTCCTTAACATCGGCGTACCTACCACACTTGTTAGCTGGGGCCGTACCATCTCAAACATCCGGGGCAACACCTCTGCCTGGTGGCTGGTGGCTCTTCCGGGCGGCTTGTTATCGCTAACTGTGCTGGCGCTTTATACATGCAGCCACTATCTCACCAAAGAATTCAGAACAAAAAGCAAGGGATAATATGTTACCTTTTAACGCATAAATTCCACTGAACACCTCTCTTACATTACCAAGAACGGCAGTCAACCAACATCAACCCGAAAACCACAACTCAAACACCCAAACTATCAATGTTACTTTTGCCGTTTAATATTCCTGTTCCTGCAGGAGGGGCATGCTTATACTTGTAGCGTGTTAGAACCCAAAACCCCCAATCGTTCACATGACTACAAAGATCATCCCTTCACCCCAGATGTTGGTTGAGGCCTGCTTCAACAAAGCAGGCGTACCTCCCATTGCCAGCATAAAAACGACCTCCCTGGAGGACGAACCTGCAGGCTACGCTACCATTGACGGCAACATGGTCACTCATATTGCCGGATCAGATGCGGTGAGCAACGGCGCTGGCATTTTCATCGGCGATTACTTTGTTGGCATTGCTGACACGTACCAATCTGTAAGTATAACACCCTTCGTGCGGTACTAGCAGAGGATAAATTTACTATAATCCCCTTTACCCCTTTATAACAAGTTGGTTAAATAGAATTTGTTGGTTGTTTGTGTTTAGATTAGGCAATTAGCCCTGTAGTCCCCCCTGCAGGGCTTTTGCTGCCTAAGCCCTGTTACACTCTCAAGCAGCCACTCCAAAGCCTTCTCCCGATCAAAGAAACGCGCTGTAGAAAGGTTAACCTGCGACTGCGTGTCGATGTGGATGTTGCTACTGATCGCCTCTGTGAAAATGTCCGGGTTTGTGATGCGGGCAAAGCGCTGCACCCTCACCTGGTTCACCTTGGGCATAAAGCAACTCTTCAGCCAGGCCTCATCACCAGCTCTAAAGCCGCGCAGCCTCCGGGTGTCGACCACCAGCAGTACCGTTTGTTTCTGGCTGAGTGTGGCAAGCAAAGCGTTCAACCCCTCCTGCAGCTGCCTGCTTGTAACCGCCTGGTGCCAGATCATCTCAGCCATACTTAAAGCCTCACTGTACCGGATAGTATAGCAGCTATTATCACTGATAAGCATAGATTGTGTTTGTTTCCCCCTGCCCATATAAGGCATAGCTTACTGATACGCAGAAAAATTAAAAAGTTCGGCCTAGGCCAAAAATTGTAAGCTATTTAGGCTTTTTAACAAACTTAATACTGGTATTATGCTGCATTCCGTCTTTTTTCTCAGTCGCTGCACCGCCACCGCCATTAAAGGCAGTAACTTAAACCATGGCAAAGTTACCTACAGCCGCTAGCCATAGCGGCTGACACAGACGAGCAAAGGCTGTGACAGGAAAGAGTAGCCAGGCCACAGCCACCGGCCTTCATGCACCAACTTGCTATAGTTATACTTTGTTTTACTCAGGCGCACAGAGCAGCGGTTTAGGAGCACCTTTACGACCAGCTAACTGTCAGGCGTTTGCAGCACACTTCCTGCTTCTATAGCAACGTATAGCCTTATAGCCTCTTTTGAATAATTTTATAGTTATTTATTCAGTTTTTCAATAAATAATATACTTATTTAAACTTAGCATCGTATAAGGATAAAATATCATAATTCACACTCAGCTTATAAAGAAAGGGAGGCAGCATGGGAACAGTCAGGCACATTCTGCAGAAAAAAGGGAACAGCGTGTTCGCAGTCGCCCCCACCTCCACTGTGTACAGCGCCCTGGAACTGATGGTAGAACGGGACGTTGGCTCTCTATTGGTGACGGAAGATGGCCGTTTCGCCGGTATTTTTACGGAACGGGACTACGCCCGGAAAGTGATACTGAAAGGGAAATCGTCCAGAGAGACCCTTATCCGCGACATCATGAGCGAGCACCCCGTCACCGTAACACAGGACACAACGGTTGAAGCCTGTATGTCGCTTATGACCAGGCGCTACATCCGCCACCTGCCTGTGGTGGAAGAAGACCGGCTGGTAGGCTTAGTCTCTATAGGAGACATCGTGAAGTACATTATCGAGGAACAGAAGTTCATCATCGAGAACCTGGAGCACTATATTACGGGCCACTGACCTGCCGCAACAGTTGCTGCGGCCAGAGGGGCTCTCACAAATATTCGCAGGAGGCGAGAGGGAAATGTATGCTTTAGAAGAAAATAACACGCTGTTGTGGCCGCTGCTTGTCTATGGCGCCATCGTGCTCAGCCTGGTGGGGCTCATCCTTGGCCTCTCCTATGTGCTGGGCTCGCGCCACAACGACCGCGCGACCGGCGAGCCTTACGAAGGCGGTATCGTGAGCGAGGGCACGGCGCGCACCCGCTTTTCATCCCAGTTTTACCTCGTCGCCATGCTCTTTGTCATTTTCGATGTGGAGACGGTTTTTATACTTTCCTGGGCCATCGCTTTTAGAGAGCTGGGCTGGTACGGCTATGCCGGTGTCGCCGTCTTTATGCTGATGCTGGCGGTAGTGCTGGTCTATGAGTGGCGCAACGGCGCGCTGGACTTTGGCCCTGACGGCCGCAAAATACTGGCCGCCTACAAGCGGCTGATGCAGAAGCCGGCAGCCTGATTCTTACTATAGCAGGCTCAAACACAATACGGACTCCTTAACCCACAACGCCCATGAAATGGTGGCTAAGCAAACCCGATGACCCGGTAAGCGCAACCAGCGGCACCAGCTCCTACGAGGAGACGGTACAGCAAAGCGTGATGCTGAGCACAATGCAGGACCTGCTGGCCTGGGGCCGCAAGAATTCGATGTGGCCCTTCCACTTCGGCCTCTCCTGCTGCTTCGTGGAGATGGCCACCAGCATGACACCCAAGTACGACGTCGCGCGTTTCGGGGCGGAGGTGATACGCGGTACGCCGCGCGAAGCGGATGTGATGATCATCGCCGGCACTGTCTTCATTAAAATGGCGCCCATTATCAAGCGGCTGCATGAGCAGATGATGGAGCCCCGCTGGGTGATTTCCATGGGAAGCTGCGCCAACTCCGGAGGGATGTTCGATATCTACAGTGTGGTGCAGGGGGTAGACAAGTTCTTACCGGTGGATGTTTACGTTCCCGGCTGCCCTCCCCGACCAGACGCCTTTATGGAGGGGCTGACGCTTCTGGCCGAGTCAGTGGGCAAAGAAAAAAGGCCGCTGAGCTGGACAATCGGTGAGCAGGGCATCATCCGGCCCGAAAAACCAGACGTGAAGGAAAGGCGGCAGGAGGCCAGAGCAAAAATGGTAAAGTTTAGGTCTCCGGATGAGGTGTAAGCTATGAATTAGTAAGGTATAGCACAGTACCCGGCAACGGCGGCAGGTGAGGCAAAGAGAGCGAAGCAAGCAGCGTTGAGGGCAGGCTAGCTATACAACGAGAGTTGATTGGGAGCAAACGGAGTCGCACAGTATCAAGCGTTACCTGTTCTCTCGGCAATTCCTAAGAGCAAAAAGGCACTCCTTATCAAAAAGAGGTTACTTATCATAAATAATCAACCGCAGAAAGAGTAGCATGAGGTAACATAGTACGGGCATTTTTCAGACTTCACCCATGGAAAACGGGAACAGCACATTAGCGCAACTGCAGACGCGTTTCGGGGCGGATACGTTCACCCCTCAGGCAACAAAGGATGATTTCCTCACCCTCTGGATGCCACACGACAAGATCGTGGACGTGCTGACCTTCCTGAAGAAGGAGCTTCCGCAGCCCTTCCTCCTGCTCTACGACCTGACGGCGGTGGACGAGCGAACCCGCAAAAGAGAAAACGGCCATGCGCCGCACGCCTTTACGGTTATCTACCACCTCTTCTCCTTCGACCGCAACTCGTTTATCCGGCTGAAAGTTGGCTACCGCGATGAGTTTCCGGTAGTGCCCAGCATCAGCAGCCTGTGGGCCAATGCCAACTGGTACGAGCGCGAGGTGTACGATATGTTCGGCATCCGTTTCGATGGGCACCCGCACCTGTACCGCATCCTGATGCCCCGCACCTGGGTAGGCCACCCGCTTCGCAAGGAGCATCCGGCACGGGCCACGGAAATGGGTCCTTTCGCGCTTTATGACGATAAAGTGGACCTGGAGCAGGCTGCCCTTCAGTTTAAGCCCGAAGAATGGGGCCTGCAGCGCCAGAGCGAAGACAGTGATTTCATGTTCCTCAACATCGGCCCGCAGCACCCGGGTACACACGGCGTTTTGCGCATCGTGCTGCAGCTGGATGGCGAGGACATAGTGGATGCCATTCCCGATATCGGCTTCCACCACCGGGGCCAGGAGAAAATGGCCGAGCGCCAGTCGTGGCACACCTACCTCCCTTACACCGACCGGGTGGATTACTTGGGCGGCGTGATGAATAACCTGGCCTACCTGATGGCCGTGGAAAAACTGGCCGGTATCGAGGTGCCGGAACGCGTGAAGGTGATCCGGGTGATGCTGTGCGAACTCTTCCGCATCGCCAGCCACCTGGTGTGGTACGGCACCTTTGCCCAGGACGTGGGGCAGCTCTCGCCGGTGTTCTACATGTTCACCGACCGAGAGAAGATCTTTGACATTGTGGAGGCGGTAACCGGGGGCCGCATGCACCCGAACTGGTTCCGCATCGGCGGCGTGGCCCAGGACCTGCCCAAGGGTTGGGAGACGCTGGTACAAAACTTTCTCAACTACTTCCCGAAACGCCTGAAGGAGTACGATAACATGGTGATGAAGAACAGCCTGTTTAAGGCGCGCACCAAAGGGATCGGCATCTTTACCCTGGAGGAGGCCATTGAGTGGGGCGTGACCGGACCGAACCTGCGCGCCTGCGGCTTTGCCTGGGACTTCCGCAAAAAGCAGCCCTACTCCGGCTACGAGCTATTCGATTTTGAGGTGCCCACTGCCAGCAACGGCGACTGCTACGACCGCGCCGTGGTACGCGTGGCCGAGATGCGCCAGAGCCTGCATATAGTAGAGCAGTGCCTGAAAAACATGCCCTCCGGCCCCTACAAAGCCGATCACCCGCTTACCACGCCACCCATTAAGCAGCACACCATGCACGACATCGAGACCCTGATCACGCACTTTTTAGGCGTGAGTTGGGGCCCCGTGATGCCCGCCGGGGAAGCCATGAGCTGCATTGAGGCGACCAAGGGAGCCAACGGCTACTACGTCACCAGCGACGGCAACACCTCCCCTTACCGCCTGCGCATCCGCACCCCTTCGTTCCCGCACATGCAAATGCTGCCATACATAACGAGGGGCTACACCGTGGCAGACCTGCTGTCTATACTTGGTGCAATGGATTACGTGCTGGCGGATATTGATCGCTAAGTGAGGTTAGAGTTGAACGTTATGAGTTACTACAGATTAAACGCTGGTGCGAGCTTGTAGCTCGAACCGCAAACGCTTTCCTACCTGTGCTGGTACGAGCTATAAGTTCGCACCAGCACAGGTAGGAAGGAAGAATTGAATACAAAGTCTCCGCTGGTTTGGGCCTGAGACGTTCAAACCAGCAGGAGCACAAAATAAAGAGTCGTATTTCTAACGTCCTGATACTTAAAGCAACCATATGCTAACCGCCGAGGAAAAACACCGGATCGACCATGAGATAAGCCTGGTGCCAGCACGCAAAAACGCCGGCATAGAGGCCCTGAAGATTGTGCAGCAAAGCCATGGCTGGGTTTCAGACGAGAGCCTGCAAGACGTGGCGGAGTACGTGGGTATGTCAACGGCCGAGCTGGACAGCGTGGCGACCTTCTACAACCTGATCTTCCGAAGGCCAGTGGGCCGGCATGTGATTCTTCTATGCGACAGTATCAGCTGCTACGTGATGGGCTACGAAGGGCTGCGCGACCACCTGTACAACACGCTGCAAATACAATACGGCCAGACCACAGCAGACGGCCGTTTTACGCTGCTCCCCAACTGCTGCCTCGGCACCTGCGACTGTGCCCCCGCCCTGATGATTGACAACGACCTGTACCGCAACCTGACGGTGGAACAACTGGATGAGATCCTGAGCAAGTATACCTAAACCAAAGCGGGCACTTATGGAGAAGCCCCTGACCCAACACATTGTACCCGGCCGAAAGCCTCTCAGCTTAAAGGAGTATGAGAAAGTAGGCGGTTACCAGTCTGTGCGCAAGGTGCTGCAGGATATGGCACCCGCTGAAGTACAGGCGCTGGTAAAAGACGCCAACCTGCGCGGGCGCGGCGGAGCAGGCTTCAACACCGGCCTGAAGTGGAGCTTTGTGCCCATGGGGCCAGAGGCAGCCACACCCAAGTACCTGGTGGCGAACGCCGACGAGATGGAGCCCGGCACTTTTAAGGACCGCCTGCTGCTGGAGGGGAATCCGCACCAGTTGATCGAAGGGATGATTGTGGCAGCCTATGCCATACAGGCCAGTATCTCCTACGTCTTCTTACGGTGGGCCTACAAACTGGCGGCACAGGAAATCACACAGGCCATACACGAAGCCTACAAGGCCGGCTACCTGGGTAAAAACATACTTGGCACCGGCTTTAGCCTAGAGATGCACCTGCACACCGGGGTGGGCCGCTACATGTGCGGCGAGGAAACGGCTTTGCTCAACGCGCTGGAAGGCAAGCGGGCGAATCCAAGGGCCAAACCGCCTTTCCCGCAGGTAAGCGGCCTGTTTGGCAAGCCCACCATCGTTAACAACGTGGAGACGCTCTGTAACCTGCCGCACATCATCAACAACGGTGCAGAGTGGTTCCGAAAGCTGGGGCTGACGGAGGATGCTGGCACCAAGCTCTACGGCGTGAGCGGCCGCGTGAAAAAGCCCGGCTGCTGGGAGCTCCCCATGGGCACCACCATCCGGGAGATACTGGAGGATTACGCCGGCGGCATGCAGGACGGGTACCTGTTCAAGGGCTTGCTTCCTGGCGGGGCCTCTACTGATTTTCTGGTGGAAGAGCACCTGGACCTGCCCATGGACTACGGCGCTATACAGGCGGCAGGCAGCAGGATGGGCACCGGCACCATGATCATTCTCGACGACCAGACCTGCCCCGTTGGCTTTGTGCACAACCTGCAGCACTTTTTTGCGCAGGAGTCCTGCGGTTTCTGCACCCCCTGCCGCGAAGGGCTGCCCTGGGTTGAGAAAATATTGTTGGCGATTGACAAGGGCGAAGGCAAACCGGAACACCTGCTCACCCTCGATTTCCATACCAAATACCTCGGCCCCGGCAACACCTTTTGCGCGTTGGCGCCCGGTGCCATGGAGCCCCTGCAGAGCGCTCTGAAGTATTTCAGAGAGGATTTTGAACGGCACATTCACGAACACCACTGTCCCTGGAGCAAGAGCAAAGCATGGCAACCATCTATATAGACAACAAGCCCTACGAAGTAACGGCGGGAAAGAACCTGCTCGAAGCCTGCCTCTCTCTGGGCCTCGACCTTCCCTACTTTTGCTACCACCCCGCCATGGGCTCCATTGGTGCCTGCCGCCAGTGCGCCGTAAAAATGTACAGGGATGACAACGACACCACAGGCAAGCTTTTTATGTCGTGCATGGAGCAGGTGCGCGACGGCATGCGGGTTTCTATCGCAGACCTGGAGGCCAGGGAGTTCCGGGCCCACGTGATCGGCTGGCTCATGACCAACCACCCCCACGACTGCGCCGTGTGCGACGAGGGCGGCGCCTGCCACCTGCAGGACATGACCGTGATGACGGGCCACAACTACCGCGCGTACCGCTTCGACAAGCGCACCTACATTAACCAGTACCTCGGCCCCTTCCTCAACCACGAAATGAACCGCTGCATCCAGTGCTACCGCTGCGTGCGCTACTATAAAGACTATGCCGGCGGCAAAGACCTGGATGTGTTTGCCGCCCACAACCATTTATACTTTGGCCGTGCCGAAGACGGGGTGCTGGAGAGTGAGTTCAGCGGCAACCTGGCAGAGGTGTGCCCCACCGGAGTATTTACCGATAAGACGCTAAAGCAGCACTACACCCGCAAGTGGGACCTCACCATGGCCCCATCGGTGTGCCACCACTGCAGCCTCGGCTGCAACACCATTGCCGGCGAGCGCTACGGCACGCTGCGCAACATCACCAACCGCTATAACGGAGAGGTAAATGGCTATTTTCTGTGTGACCGGGGCCGTTTTGGGTATGAATTTGTGAACAGCGCCGCCCGGATTCGTAAGCCTCTGGTGCGCAGCCAACTCCCCGAAGCCACCGACAAGTATACCGCTCTGAAAGCCGCTGCCTCTGCAATAAAAACCGGGCGGGTAATCGGTATCGGCTCACCGCGGGCTTCTGTGGAGTCGAACTACGTGCTGAAAAAGCTGGTGGGCGAAGGCAACTTCCACCACGGAGCCTCAGATACCGACTACGACCTGGCAAACCTGACGCTACAGCTGCTGCAGGATGGCGCCGCCCGCACCCTGTCTCTGCGGGAGGTGGAGAAAGCTGACGCTGTGTTTATACTTGGGGAGGACCTTACCAACACCGCTCCCCTTCTGGCCCTGGCTGTCCGGCAGTCGGCCAGGCAAAAGCCCATTCTGGAGGAGGTGGCCAAGGCGAAGATCCCGGTGTGGCAGGATGCCGCCGTGCGCGAGTTGGTACAGGCGGAGCAAGGGCCGCTTTTTATCGCGCACTACACCCCAACCAAGTTAGACGAGCTGGCCACCCGCACCTATGCTGCCGCCCCCGATGCCATAGCCCGCTTTGGCTTTGCCGTCGCCCACCTCATCCACCCCGATGCACCGGAAGTAGAGGGGCTCTCTGAGGCTGAGGAGGAGCTGGCACAGCAGATAGCCGAAGCCCTGACCGAAGCGAGCAAGCCGCTGATCGTCTCCGGCACGTCCTGCGGCAACGAGCGTGTGCTTAAGGCCGCCTCCAACATTGCCACCGCACTGGTTAGCCGGGGAAAGGCAGCCGGAATAAGCCTAGTGGTACCCGAATGCAACAGCATGGGGCTGGCGATGCTCGGCGGCCACAAACTCGAATCCGCCTTCGAAGCGGTGCTGCACGGCTACGCTGACACTGTTATCATATTGGAAAACGACCTGTACCGGCGTGCGGACGCATCCACAGTTACCGACTTCCTCAACAGCTGCAGGCAAATTATCGTGCTGGACCACCTGCACAGCGCCACCACCGAAAAAGCCGACATCTTACTGCCGGCGGCACCTTTTTCTGAGGCAGACGGCACTCTGGTTAACAACGAGGGCCGGGCCCAGCGCTTTTTCCAGGTACACCCGACCGCAGAAGAAATACAGGAAGGCTGGCACTGGCTGGCCGAGCTCGGCACCATCATCGCGGATGAACAGATCAGCAACTGGCAAGGCTACGACGACATCATTAAGGCCATCTCGGAGGAGGTGCCGGCACTACGGGGGCTCCATAAAACAGCACCGCCTTCCGATTTCCGCATCGCCGGTCAGAGAATCCCGCGTGCGCCCCACCGCTTCAGTGGGCGCACCTCCATGCACGCGGGCAACCACGTGAGCGAGCCGAAACCACCCGAAGACCCGGACTCCCCGCTTTCCTACACCATGGAAGGTACCAGAAGCCAGCCCCCCTCCGCTATGATTCCGTTCTTTTGGGCCCCTGGCTGGAACTCGGTGCAGGCCACCAACAAATACCAGCAGGAAGTAGGCGGCCACCTGAAGGGCGGCGACCCCGGCACCCGCTTGCTTGAGCCAACCGGGGCAGCGTCGTACTCCACTGCCGTGCCGCAAAAGTTTATGCCGCTGGAGGGTCACCTGTACATGCTGCCGCTGCACCACACGTTCGGCTCCGAAGAGATGAGCAACCACGCCCCGGCCATTACGGAGCGTATTCCTGATCCTTATGTCGCGGTCAACGCAGCAGATGCGGCCCGCCTGAAACTAAGCGAGGGCGACCTGCTGGGCTTTACGATAGAGGGAACCAGCTACCGGCTACCCATTAAAACAAGCCATACCATCCCGAGCGGCACCGCCGGCCTGCCCAACGGTTTACCCGGGGTATCATTTAGTGCTTTGCCTGCCTGGGCCATACTTAACCGAAACATCCAATGGAAACAGCAACCCCAAACTATTTTCTGATCATCGGCGGCGTACTGTTCGTGATGCTCAATGTGGCGGCAGCCCTTATCTGGGTGGAGCGGCGCCTGCTGGCCCTGTTCCAGGACAGGTACGGCCCGAACCGTGCCGGCCCCCTCGGCCTGCTCATTGTGGCGGCCGACTCCATCAAGCTGTTCTTTAAGCAGGACTGGATCCCGCCTTTTGCCGATAAGCCCGTGTTTATACTTGCTCCGGCCATTGTGGTGGTTACGGTGCTGATGAGCTTTGTGGTGATTCCGTTTGCGCCGGGCATCGTGGTGGCCGACCTGAACATTGGCCTGCTCTTCTTCCTGGCCATGTCGTCGATGGGTGCTTACAGTGTTATACTTGGCGGCTGGGCCTCCAACAACAAGTACAGCTTGCTGGGTGCCATGCGTGGGGCGGCGCAGATGATCTCTTACGAAGTGTTTATGGGCCTGGCGCTGATGGGGGTGGTGCTACTCAGCGGCTCCTTCAGCCTGGTAACCATTGTGGAGGCGCAACGGGGGCTGTGGTTTTTCATCCCGCAGCTTATCGGCTTTGTGATCTTCTTTATCGCCGGCATTGCCGAAACGCACCGCCTGCCTTTCGATATCCCGGAGGCGGAGAGTGAGTTGATTGCGGGCTTCCACTCGGAGTACTCCGGTATGAAGTTCGGCATGTTCTTCATTGGCGAGTACATGGGCATCACGCTCATCTCCTGCATGATCGTGACCTTATACTTCGGTGGCTGGCTGGGCCCGGATTTCCTGCCGCCTATCGTCTGGTTTATACTTAAAACGGTCTTTTTCCTGATGATCTTTATCCTGCTGCGCGCCTCCATGCCCCGGCCCAGGTACGACCAGTTGATGGAGTTCGGCTGGAAAATCCTGCTGCCGCTCACGCTGCTGAACCTGATGGTAACGGCTGGGGTGGTGCTGTGGCTCTATGAGTGAGTTTTGAATAAGTGAATAAGGATAAATAACGGCACCTCCGGATTTGTAGTCCGGGAAAAGCAACGGCAGGAGCTGTGGGCAAGCAAGCGGGTTGCAAATCCGGAACAGCAGAAGTGCACCAATAAAGCTTACAGGCTGCTGGTGCGAGCCTGTAGCACAAAAGAAGAAAACAGCCTCACGTCGTCCTTCAGACATGGGAGCGTCTTATACTTAAAAACGAAAGGAGCAGCTATGTTTAGTTTGTTGCGCAGTATGTGGCTCACGTTTCTGCACGCTTTTCACAAGCGGGAAACCATCCTGTACCCCGAAGAAAGACTGATACTCCCGACCCGGTGGCGGGGCCGCATTGTGCTCACCCGCGACCCGGACGGCGGCGAACGCTGCGTAGCCTGCAACCTCTGTGCCGCCGCCTGCCCCGTAGACTGCATTGCGCTGCAGGCCACAGAAGATACAAGCGGCCGCCGCTACCCGGCCTTTTTCCGCATCAACTTCTCGCGCTGCATCTTCTGCGGTTACTGCGAGGACGCCTGCCCCACCTACGCCATCCAGCTCATCCCCGACTTTGAGATGGGCGAGTACAGCCGGCAGAACCTGGTGTACGAGAAAAAAGACCTGCTCATTAACAGCGAGGGCAAGTACCCCGGTTACAACTACTACAAAGTGGCCGGCATGGCCATCGGTGGCAAAGGCAAGGGCGAGGCCGAAAACGAAGCCCCTCCGGTAGACATCAAAAGCTTAATCCCCTAAGGCCATGGAACTGACATTTTACATCGCCGCGGCCGTTGCCGTCCTTTCCACCGTCATGGTGATCACGCGCTACAACATGATTCACGCCCTGCTCTACCTGGTGGTGTCCTTCCTGGCAGTGGCCGTTGTTTTTTTCACGCTCGGGGCGCCCTTCATGGCCGCGCTGGAGGTCATCATCTACGCCGGGGCCATCGTGGTGCTCATCATTTTTGTGATCATGATGCTGAACATGCGCCAGGAAGACGTGCAACGGGAAAAGGCGTGGCTACAGCCCTCTACCTGGGTGGGGCCGGCCGTGCTTTCGGCGGTACTGCTGGCAGAGCTGGTGTACATCGTGGTTGCCGCCGATGTTGCCACGGGCGGGGCGGTGGTAGCCGTTGACGCCCGGCTGGTGGGGCTGGCGCTATTTGGCCCCTACATTATAGGAGTGCAGCTGAGCGGCCTTCTTCTAACAGCAGGCATCGTGGGGGCCTACCACCTGGGCCGCCAGAAAAAGAAGGTCATTCACCGCTTTCTGCAGGAAAGGAGCGCAGCCGCATGAGCACGGTATCCTTAGAAGCGGCACTGCTGCTGGCAGGCGTGCTGTTTATGCTTGGCCTGGTCGGCGTGCTCATCCGGCGCAACATCATCTTTATGCTTATCTCGGTGGAGATTATGCTGAATGCGGCCGGTCTGGCTTTTATTGTGGCAGGTACCCGCTGGGTGCAGCCGGACGGGCAGGTGATGTTCATTTTTATACTGACGATGGCCGCTGCCGAGGTGTCCGTAGGGCTGGCCCTCATCCTCCAGATTTACCATCAACTGAAAACACTGAACAGCGACGCTGCCAACATAATGAAAGGATAAGGCCATGGAAAACTTACTTTGGGTTATACCCGCCCTGCCCTTTTTAGGGGCCATACTACTGGTGCTTTTCGGCAGCCGCCTGCCGCGCTCGGGGGTGGCTGCACTTGGTGTGGGCAGCGTGGGCGTTGCAGCGCTTAGCACCGTGCTGCTAGGGCTACAGTTTCTTGCCGAGAGGCCTGCTTTCTATCACCAGGAAGTATGGCAGTGGTTTAACGTGGCCGGGTTCAGGCCTTCCGTGGCCTTTCACCTGGATGCGCTTTCGATGGTCTTCATTTTCGTGATCACCTTCGTTGGCTTTCTTATCCATGTGTATTCCACGGCTTACATGGCCGAGGAAACTGACTTCTCCCGCTTCTTTGCCTGTATGAACCTGTTTGTAGGCTCTATGCTGCTGCTGGTCATGGCTGATAACCTGCTGCTTTTGTACATGGGCTGGGAAGGCGTGGGCCTGTGCAGCTACCTGCTCATCGGCTTTTGGTACAAGGAGCCCGCCAACGGGTACGCCGCCCGCAAGGCCTTTACCATCACCCGCGTGGGCGACACGGCCATGGCCATCGGCCTGTTCCTGCTGTTCCAGCTTTTCGGCACCCTCAACATACAGGCTATACTTACCGATGCCCCACAGGTATGGCAGGTCGGTGCCGGGGGCGCTTTGCTGGTCGCACTGCTGTTACTGGGTGGCGCCGTGGGCAAATCAGGGCAGTTGCCGCTGCAAACCTGGTTGCCCGACGCCATGGCGGGCCCGACGCCCGTATCGGCATTGATACACGCAGCCACCATGGTAACAGCCGGTGTGTACCTGATCGCACGCATGTACGTGATCTTCGAGCTGGCCCCCGTGGCACAGCTAACCGTAGCGGTTGTGGGCGCTGTCACCTTGCTTGTTGCCGGCTTTTCCGCCCTCACCCAGTACGACCTGAAGCGCGTGCTCGCCTACTCCACCATCAGCCAGATCGGGTATATGTTCCTGGCGCTGGGGGTGGGTGCCTGGTCGGCCGGTATTTTCCACTTCATGATCCATGCCTTTTTTAAGGCGCTGCTTTTCCTTTGTGCCGGGGCCATTATACTGGCCCTGCACCACCAGCAGGACATGCGGCAAATGGGCGGGCTCCGCAAAAGTATGCCTGTCGTGTTCTGGACCTTTCTGATCGGAGCGGCTTCGCTGGCCGCGCTGCCTATCATTACCGCAGGCTTTTACAGCAAAGACCAAATTCTGTGGTATACTTTGGCAGGGCCCAGCGGCAGCGTTTGGCTTTATGCCGCCGGGCTTGCCGGCGCCTTCCTCACCTCCATTTATACTTTCCGAATGGTGTTTATGACCTTTTACGGCGCACCCAAAACGCCTGTGGCACATCCACCCGGTAAGGCAATCACTGTTCCGCTCGTTATCCTGGCTGTACTTTCCTTGGCAGGAGGTTTTATAGAGCTGCCGCACAACTTCGGGCACGTGGCGTTGTTTTCAGACCTGCTGGCGCCTGTGCTGCCGGGTATTAGAGCAGCACAGGCGCTGGAGGCGAACGAGTGGCTGTTCCAGGTGCTGGCGGCAGTGGTGTCGTTGGGCGGCGTGTTGGTGGCATACCTGTATTACCAGCAAAGCCCGGCGCTGCTGCAAAGGCTGGAGCGCTCAAACTTTGCGATGCGGCTGCACCGGTTCTGGTTTTCCGGCTGGGGCTTCGATGCCCTGTACAACACCCTGTTCGTGCGCCCATACGTGTACCTGGCCCACCTCAACAAAGGCGATGTTATCGATAGCTTCTACACCGGCGTGGCCCGCCTGGCCGAGGGCTTCCACGTGATGCTCTCCCAAACGCAGAGCGGCGTGCTGCGCAACTACGTGATGGGCGTTGTCGTCGGTGCCATCATGATTCTCACCATAAGCCTACTGCTATGATACTGCTCTGGATGATCGTGATTTTAATGGCTGGCGGGCTGCTGGCGTGGCTCTCCAAAAAGTGGCACCCGGTGCTGCCCCGCTGGATCGCCCTCTTCGCCGTGCTGGCCGACCTGGCAATCGCCCTGTACCTGTGGCTCGGCACACCCGCTGCTGCCTTAGGCGCTTCGCCCTGGCTGGTGCAGTTCGAAATACCCTGGGTACCGCAGTGGGGCGTCAGTTTCATACTTGCCCTGGATGGGTTGAGCCTGCTCATGCTGCTGCTCACCTTCTTCCTGGGCGCGCTGGCAGTGCTCATTTCGTGGCGGGAGATCACCACCAAGACCGGCTTCTTCCACTTTAACCTGCTGTGGGTGCTAGCGGGCATCACCGGCGTTTTCCTGACGCTGGACCTGTTCCTGTTTTACTTTTTCTGGGAGGTGATGCTGATCCCGATGTATTTCCTCATCGGCATCTGGGGCCATGCTAACCGCAGTTATGCGGCTTACAAGTTCTTCCTTTTCACGCAGGCCAGTGGCTTGCTCATGTTGCTGGCCATACTTGGGCTATACTTCATCCACGGTTCTCAAACCGGCATGTACACCTTCAGCTACTTCGAACTGCTGAATACGGCCCTGGCACCGGGTGCGGCACGTTTGCTGATGTTCGGTTTTCTGGCCGCCTTTCTGGTGAAGCTTCCGGTTGTGCCGTTCCACTCCTGGCTCCCCGATGCCCACTCCGAAGCCCCGACGGCGGGAAGCGTGCTTCTGGCCGGGCTGCTGCTGAAAACCGGCGCCTACGGCCTGCTCCGCTTTGTGCTGCCCCTGTTCCCGGCGGCGGCAATGGAGTTTGCTCCCTGGGCCATGCTGCTGGGCGTCGTCGGCATCCTTTACGGCGCTCTTTTGGCATACTCCCAAACCGACTTGAAACGGCTGGTGGCCTACACCAGTGTGAGCCACATGGGTTTTATCATACTGGGCGTGTTTGCCTTTAACGAATGGGCGCTGCAGGGTGTGGTGATGCAGATGATTGCCCACGGCCTCAGCACGGGGGCCCTCTTCGTGATAGCGGGTTTCCTGTACGAGCGCCTGCACACACGCGATGTGCAGCTTATGGGCGGCTTCTGGGCAAAGGCGCCAAAAATGGGCGTGGTGGCCCTGATCTTCGTGATGGCTTCGCTGGGCCTGCCCGGCCTCGGCAACTTTATCGCGGAGTTTCTGACGCTGGTCGGCTCCTGGCAGGCCAACACCTGGCTTACGGTTTTTGCCACCGCCGGCCTGGTCATGGCTACGGTATACTCGCTGCGCATCATGCAGAAAGTGTTTTTTGAGCCAGCGCCGGCAGAGCACCCACTGCCCGACCTGAGCTCCCGCGAAATGCTGATCAGCGTTCCCATGGTGGCGCTCCTCCTCTGGCTCGGGCTTTACCCACAGCCTGTGTTGGATACCGCTCAACCAAGTATAAACCAGCAGCTGCAGGCCTACCAGCAACCGCTTTTGGAGGAAAAGGCAATAGTTGCTGAGGCCCCTGTAAGCCCGGCGAAAGCAGACAGTGTGTACTTGGGGGCAGCCGTAAAAACAAAGCCCTACCTGTCTCCCTGAAGAGTTTAGCTGGCCGTTGCGAATACTCCTGTTACCCTGAAACCTTAAACTGTAAAAGCCATTCCCCATGAGCAAGACCGACTTTCTCCATCTGATGCCGCTGCTTATCCTCACGTTTGCAGTCCTTCTCATCATGCTGGTTATTGCGGCATGGCGGAACCATAAACTCATTTACGTTATCACAGCTGTAACTCTTGTCGCCGCCTTTCTCTCGCTCTTCGAGCTGCGCGGTGCGGTGGCGCACACCATTGAGCCGCTGCTGGTGATAGATGGTTTTGCCGTGTTTTACATGGGGCTGATCCTGGCTTCCGCCTTGCTCATCAGCATGCTTTCGTACGCCTACTTTGAGCAGCAGAAGGAGCAGAAAGAGGAATATTATATCCTGCTGCTGTTAGCCACGCTGGGTGCCTGCGTGCTGGTGATCAGCAAACATTTCGCGTCGCTTTTCCTGGGGCTGGAGGTGCTGAGCGTGGCGCTGTATGCGCTGGTGTCTTACCTGCGGGTGCGGGAGCGCTCCGATGAAGCCGGCATCAAATACCTGATACTTGCTGCCTTCTCCTCCGCTTTTCTGCTCTTCGGCATGGCCCTGGTATACTTTAGCACCGGCACTATGACCTTTGAAGGCATCGCCGCATCCATGGCGGCTTTTGCAGAGCTCCCGCTGTTGCTGCTTGCAGGCTTTGGCCTGATGATCATCGGCATCGGCTTTAAGCTCAGCGTTGTGCCGTTCCATATGTGGACACCAGATGTGTATGAGGGAGCGCCAGCCCCGGTTACGGCTTTTGTGGCAACCGCGTCTAAAGGCGGCGTGCTGGGGCTGCTGATCCGGTTCTTTATGGAAGTAGACGGTTTCCGCTACCCTACCCTGATGCTCCTTTTCACCATTGTGGCCATTGCCTCTATGTTTGCCGGTAACCTGCTGGCGCTGATGCAGCAAAACGTAAAGCGCATCCTCGCCTATTCCTCTATTTCGCACCTGGGCTATTTACTGGTGGCTTTTTTGGCAGGCAACCAGATGGGTGTGGAAGCGGTTACCTTTTACCTGGTGGCCTACTTTATTACCTCTGTCGGGGCTTTCGGTACGGTAGCGCTGCTGTCAGGCGAGGCACGCGACGCAGAGCAGTTGGACGATTACCGTGGCCTTCTCTGGCGCCGCCCCTGGACGGCCACCGTCTTTACCGCCATGCTGCTGTCTTTGGCAGGCATTCCGCTCACGGCTGGCTTTGTCGGCAAGTTCTACGTGCTGGCGGCTGGCGTAAGTACCCAGCAATGGCTCCTGGTGGTGACGCTGGTGCTAAACAGTGTGATTGGCCTGTACTATTACATTAAGATCATTGCCGTGATGTTTCAGCAGCCAGACACGGCGCGGGAGGCAGTGGCGCTTCCACGTCCCTCTGTTTTTGTAGCCAGCATGGGCACCTTAGTGCTCCTGGCGGGCCTGCTGTTGCTCATTGGTGTTTACCCGACAGCCCTGGTGCAGCTTATACAGGAGATGCTGTACACTGCGCCCGCAGTCGTGGCCCGGTAAGCGAACCTCTACCTCCTGGCGGCAGTATCTACTAGTTGAATAATGTTGGTAAAAGAAGGAGGAAGCGGGGATGAAAGTATGGAAAACCTTTGTTTTTGTGGCCACGGCACTGGTCCTCCTCCCCGTGTGTGGCATGGGGCAGCGCAGAAGCTAGGAAGTGGCTGTGGCAGGTGGAGCGGCTTACAACTTTCGGACGCCCCTGCACATAAAGCAGCGCAACGCCCAAAACATAGAAATAGACGCAGACTACCGCACCGAGCCCTTTACCCCACCCGTTTACTACGACATTCGGGTAAGCACCTGGCAAAGTGACCGCGGATGGGAGCTGAAGTTCACCCACCATAAGCTCATTCTCGACAACACGCCGCCGGAGGTGCAGCGCTTCTCCATCACCAACGGCTACAACTTTCTCACCTTAAACCGCCTGTGGCAGTCAAAGGGCCTCACCTGGTCTGCAGGAGCCGGGTTGGTTATCACCCATCCGGAGTCTACCATACGAAACGTACCCTACCCCGAAAACAAAGGCATCTTTAACAAAGGCTATTACATTTCCGGCCCCGCGCTGGAGGCTGCTCTGGCCAAACGCTACTTCTTTGCCGACCGCTGGTTTATACTTGCCGAGGGCCGTATAACAGCATCTTATGTAGAGGTTCCAGTGGCTGACGGTGAGGCCCAGGTGACAAGCCTGGCACTGCACGGCCTGCTGGGTCTGGGCTTCCGGTTTAACAGGTAGAGGGGCGCTAGCGAACTTTCTGTAGCTCCCGCGACAGTACACTTTACTACGGCCGCGGTTTCTTTACCGGCATGCTGGTCAAAAACCTGGTGGCGCTCCCTCTGCAGGCGGCCCGTGCTGAAAGACCATCAGCTTTATGCCTGGTACACAACGCTCACATCATCCTGGGGCAGCTTTTAATATACCCTGCCGCTGTTTCCTGTTGAATTTTAAAGCCCGGTTTCTGCAGATTTTAGTAGTTTTGCGGCCCCTTGTTGGCAGCGCCTTTCTGGCAGATGCCTGCCACCAGGGCGCAAGCGTTGTTTACCAGCAGGCAGGCGGGGTGTATACCTGCTCCGGCGACTGTGCTGAATTTAGCAGATAGAAGGGAAAGATCTACATGGAGAACCAGCCACAGGCCACTACTCACCAGGGCCTTAAAACTACACTTATCGGAATCCTTTTCAGTGCGTTTCTGGCTATCCTGAAAGCAGTGGGAGGCATTTTTGGCCATTCGTTTGCCCTGATTGCGGATGCGATTGAGTCTACGGCTGACATCTTTACCTCTACCATGCTTTGGCTGGGGCTCAAGTGGTCGTCTAAACCGGCAGACCATAACCACCCCTACGGCCATGGCAAAGCGGAGGCTTTGGTGGCGATAGGCATTGCGCTGGCGCTTTGCGCAGCCGCCATACTAATTGGCAGAGAAAGTATAAACAACATTCAGTCGCCCCACAAAAGCCCCGCCCCCTACACCCTCATCATCCTGTTGGTGGTTATCGTAACAAAGGAGCTGCTGTACCGCTTCGTGCACAAAACCGGCCTTGAAGCAAACAGCGAAGCCGTTAAGGCCGATGCCTTTCACCACAGGAGCGATGCCATTACCTCAGGGGCTGCCTTTATAGGCGTTACCATTGGCATCGTGGGTGGCAAGGGCTACGAAGTTGCCGATGACTGGGCGGCTCTCTTAGCTGCTGCCATTATCCTCATCAATGCCTATAAGATTTTCAGGCCAGCCATTGGGGAGCTGCTGGACGAAGAACTGGACCCGGCCCTGAACAGGCGCGTCGCCCAGCTTGCCGGTGAGATACCGGCAGTCGTGAAAGTACAGAAATGCCATACCCGAAAGATGGGTGTAATGAACCATGCCGATATGCACATCTGGGTAGACAAAAACATGACCGTGGAGCAGGGGCATGTGGTGGCACACGCTGTAAAAGACAACATACAGCAGCACCTGCCCCAGTTTATTGATGTCATGATCCATGTTGAGCCTACAGACGCAGTAGACTAGCGCAGGCGCTGTTTCATTGATTCACGAGACTTTTTCGTGTGGCCGAGGCCTTTTTTCGGCGCAGAAATAAAAACACGGGAGCCGCTGCCTTGAAAGGCAGCGGCTCCCGTGTTTTTGCGTAGTGCACATCCTGGCATTTAAGCGCAGCAAAAGAAAAAGCCCGTCACCTTCACGTGGGCCTCCTGCGTAGCCGTTATTTATACCAGTAGTGGTCGTAGAACTTTCTGCGTGGCTTCTTTTTTCCGTACAGGTAGTAAACAGCATACGCCACGCCATAACATGCGATCACCAACCCTATAATTAATGCTTCCATATCTATCTATACGTAAAGGTTTTAAATATAACACATGATAACCGTAGCTTTACCCTAAAAAGAATGCTGATCACATCAAAAATCCAGCTTTCGTAGCCTGAGTACAGCTTTCTCCTCCTTCATTTACTGGCTCACAGTCGGCTTCTTCATCTCCTCCTGAAACTTTTTGAGCTGCTTGTCTATCTGCTTTTTATCCCCCACCACTACCAGCGTCATGTCCTGGGGGCGCAGGTATTTGGCGGTGGTGGCACGCACCTGCTCCGGGGTAACGGCATAAATATCCTGCACCTGGTTTGTCAGGAAGCTCTCCGGCAGGTTATGCAGGTCCAGGAAGTTGAGCTGTCCGATAATACCGCCCGGTGTGGAGTTGCGGAGCACAAAGAGCCCGGCTTCATAGTTCTGTATCCCCTCCAGCTCTTCTGCTGTGGGGGCCTCTTTTCCTAACCTGTTGATTTCGTACACAATTTCCTTCAGCGAGTTGCCTGTGTGCTCTGTCGTTACGTCGGCATTCTCGGCCCAGGAAGCTGCCTTGTAGCGTGTGTTGATAGAGCTGTAGGGAGAGTAGGTGTATCCCTTATCCTCCCGGATATTGCGTGTGATGCGGGAGCCAAAGGAGCCACCCAGCAGGGAGTTGGCAACGCGCAGCTCCATATAATCAGGGTCTGAGGCGCTTGGCACCGGCAAACCCAGTACGATAGTGGACTGCGGTGCACCCGGACGATCCAGCACGATCATCTCGCTCTTGGTAACAGGCTGTACCACCGGAATATTGGGCTCCGGCCCTTTTCGCCAGTCACTGAGCGAGGAGCTGATCGCCTCCTTCATCTCGGAAGAGTCGAACTTGCCGGCCACATAGACGTTGGTGCGCTGGGCCCCGAACTGGTTCTCGTAAAAATTCTGCACCTCTTCCAGTGAGTAAGCGTCTACCTGCTCGTCTGTCGGTAACTCCCGGCCGTAGGGGTGGTTGGGGAACAGTGTCGCCCTGAACTTCTCATCTGCCTGCGTTCCCGGTTGCGCCCGCGCCAGGTTCATCCGCCGTTTAAAGTCGTTCTTCACGCGGTCCAGCTCAGAGGCCGGGAAAGAGGGGTTCTCCAGCACGTCCGCCATCAGGGCTACCAACTCTGGCCCGTACTCAGAGAGGGCTTCGCCCGAAACAATCGTCTGGTTAGAGCCCACGCTCACGTTCAGGTAGCCGCCCATGCGCGCCACCTCCGCGGCAATTTGCTTGGCGCTACGGGTGGAGGTGCCCTCTTCCATCAGCCGGCCCACAATGTCAGCCAGCCCGTTCTGGTCGGGGCCCTCGTGCACGTTGGCGGCCTCTACCACCATACTTACCGTTACCTTCGGCACCTCCCCGAAGGGCACCAGGGTCGCCTCGAGGCCATTAGGCAGCGTAAACTCCTGCTTTGCCGGTAAGGTAAAGTCCTTCGGCTCACCTCCGGCTGGCGGGGTCTGCTTCTGGGCTGTGGCCACGGTTGCCCCCAGCGCCAGCAGCACACTCATCGAAATAGGAAATAGCTTATTCATAGGATATATCTTTAGATCTGAGCCTGTGGGTTTACAATTAGTACAGTGCGGTTTGTAGGCCGCAGATACTCCCGAATGGTTCGCTCCATCAGTTCAGGCGTCACCTTTTTAAACTCCTCCTCCAGCTCGTTGATTTTGGCAGGGTTGTTATCAAACAGCGCAAAGCTTGCCAGCAGGTCTGCCTTGCCGAAGCCGTACATCTGGCCCACCTGGTCATATAGCGAAGAACGCATTTTTACAAGGGCCAGGTCCAGCATCTCCTGGTCTACCCCCTGCTCCTGCAGCCGCTGTATCTCCTTGTCCAGCACAGACACGATGGAGTCAGCCGCCACATCTTTGTCATGCACCAGGCTGCCCATCCAGAGCATCGGCCCGTTGTAGTTAAACATGTTGCCGAGGTCTGCGTTGATGCCTCCGCTAACGGAGCCGGTGTAGCCGCGGTCCTGCACTAAGGCTTGGTGCAAACGGCTGTCGTTGCCCTGCAGCAGGATCTGGTCCAGCAGGCCCATGGCATAGTATTCCGGTGAGTTGCGCTCCGGCATGTGGTAGGCAAAGGCCAGGGCCGGGCGGTTCGCCAGCTTATCGTCTTTGGTGAAGCGCTGCTCCTTTTCCTGCCTCGGCTCCGCCAGGTTAGGGGTTTCCGGAACGGTGGAGGAAGGGATACCGCCGAAGTACTGTTGCACCCACTCCCTTGCCTGAGCCGGCTCAAAGTCTCCCACGACCACCACCACAGCATTGTTAGGCGCATAGAACGTGTCGAAGAAGGACTTCACATCCTCCAGGCTCGCTGCATCCAGGTCTTCCAGGTCGCCGTAGAAGTTGTGGGCGTTGTACCAATTCTTATTGGCGTACTGCGGCATGTCGAGCCACGGGAAGCCGCCATACGGTTGGTTGAGCACGTTCACTTTTACTTCGTTCTTAACCACGCCCTGCTGGTTCGTCAGGTTATCCTCGGTAATCTTAAGGCCTTTCATTCGGTCAGCCTCGGCCCACAGCACCGTCTCCAGTTTATGCGCAGGTACAATCTCAAAGTAGTTGGTAAAATCGTAGCGGGTGGAGCCGTTTAGTATGCCGCCGTTTTTCTGCACCAGCTGTATAAACTCCATTTTGCCCAGGTTCTCAGAGCCCTGGAACATCATGTGCTCAAACAGGTGCGCAAAACCGGTGCGGTCCTTTGGTTCATTTCGAAACCCGATGTTGTAGTACACGGCCACCGTGGCGATGGGCGCTGTTTCATCAGGCGACAGCACGACCTTCAGGCCGTTGTCCAGCGTGTAGTAGATAACCGGCACTTGGTAGCCTGTGCTTTCGGCACTTGGCACCTGGGTGGCAGGAGAAGTTGTTTCTGCTGTTGCCGTAGTGCCACTGGTATCCGGAATGGTAGCCCTGGGACTACAGGAGGCAAACGCCAGCACCAGGCTAACAACACAGAGGCTTTTGGTGCGCCGCAGCAAGTGTAAAGGGATCTTTTTAGAAGACATAGAGCGCTGAGTTTAGCGGTTAAAGATGAATCGACCTTAACATACAGCCTTATACGCTATATAGCACTAAAAATATAAATTTACTTTTAAATAACTATCATATTCTAATCAAAAACTTATAAACCTAAGTAATAGACTCCCAAAGAAGTACAGGCAAAGTAGGAGCGGCTTGCGTAACTGCTCAGCAACCACCCTTGGCAACTGCTGCGGCCCGTACATGACAGAAGAAGAGCACCATACGATTGAAGCTATGCCCGTATATACTTTACCACTGCCCTCCGTTGGCTCTCAGAGTCCGTTCCCTTTGTCCCTTCTTTCTCACCATAAATGCAAACATTCTACATGGAAACACTGACACGCCTGCAGGTTAGCAGCCCGGCCTTTGAGTACGGGGAAAAGATACCTGTGCAACACACCTGTGACGGCAGAAACATTAATCCCACCCTTGAGATTGATGACCTGCCCGAGAGAACGCAAAGCCTTGTGGTGATGGTGAACGACCCGGACGCCCCTAGCGGCACCTGGTCGCACTGGCTGATGTGGGACATTGCGCCGACCAACCTGCTGGAAGAGGGCAGCGCCGCAGGCACACAGGGCCTGAATGACTTCGGTAACCCGAAGTATAACGGCCCCTGCCCTCCTATTGGCACGCACCGCTACTTCTTCAGGGTGTATGCGCTGGACACCATGCTCCGGCTGCCGGAAGCAAGCACAAGAGAGGAGCTTTTGGAAGGTATGGCTAATCACATTCTGGCCAGCGGAGAACTGATGGGCGTTTTCAGCCGGTAAGCATTCGCTTTTTCAGGTGCTTCGGTATTTCTTCGCTAGGTTGCCGTTGTTCATGCTGCACAAAGCCGAAGCCGGGCCTTATACTTCCGGCCTCTGGCCGACACACCCGAAAGCCTGTACTTAAAGCAAGCGGCCAACCTAAGCAGCCTAATCCCGTTTTACTCATTCTAGGCATCCCGCATACACACAAGGGCTGTTGCGGCTCCCGCACGGCCACAGCTATTCCAGCAGCCACCTCACCCAGGCAAAGGAAAGACCATGGCAAACAGGCTCCATGGTGACTAAACAACACATGCTCAACAATCGGCACCCCAAACCTAAGAGATAACCTATGACAACAAGCAACACGCAAAGGCGAGAGAACACAGGCTTTCAGATCCACAAAACGGCCCTGAAAACAGCAAGCGCATCACAGCAGGACCTGCACAGGCTCCCTACCCCGGCCAGGCCGACAGTAGACGCGGCTGATGTTGTGGTACCGGATGGCTACACGGTTGAACCGGTGATGGTGGGCCTCTCCTTCCCCACCGACGTTACCTTCTCCGATGACGGTACCATTTTCGTGAGTGAAGGCGGCAGCTCCTGGCCCACCCGCCCCTACATGCCGGCCCGGGTGATTGTGCGCCATACTTCCGGCAAGACCGAAGCCATTACCATGAACGTACAGGCCGGCCCGCGGGGCATTACCTGGCACGAGGGCGCTTTGTACATGGCGCTGAAGGGAGGCTACCACATGCAAATCGCCAGGTACGACCTGGGCACCGGAGAGCTGAAAATCCTGATCGACGAGTTGCCGAGCGGCGGCTGGCACGAACCGGGCGGCCCCATCTTCGGGCCCGACGGCATGATGTACTTCGGCAACGGATCGGTATCGCAGCAAGGCGTAACGCTGCCGGCCGGCTTTACCGTGGACCTGGCCAAGCACCCTTTCGCCCACGATGTGCCGGGGCAGGACGTGACACTGACAGGTAACAACGTCCGAAGCCGTGACCCGCGGGTACCCTACCCTTACATGACTGAGACGGGTCCTTTCAAGCCCTTCGGCACGCCGGCTAAAAAGGGAGAGGTGATCAAGGGAGAGCTTTTCTGCAACTCCGCCGTCTGGCGCTCCCGCCCGGACGGAAGCGATGTGGAACTGCTGGCCTGGGGCATACGCAACCCCTTCGGTATGGCCCTGAACGATGCCGGAGAGCTGTACGTGGCCGACAACGACTTTGAGGAAAAGGGCGAGCGCGCCATTGCCCACGACCCGGACCGCATCTGGCACGTGAAAAACGCCAGCCAGCCGTTCGGCTCTGTGAAAGAGCCCGCCTGGTACGGCTTTCCGGATATTTGCGGAGACGGCTTGCCCGTGAACCACGAGAAGCACCTGCCCAGCCGCGGAACCCCTGCCGAGCTGCTCCTGGAGAACCCGCCAGAGTGGGCTGGCCCGGCTGTTTTCCTGGAGCAGCCCCACTCCTGCATGTGCCGCATGGATTTTTCCCGCTCCGACGCTTTTGGCCACAAGGGAGAACTTTTTGTGGCTGAGTGGGGTACACTGGCCCCGCTCAACTCCCCGCACCCGGAGGACCTGGACCACGGCTTTCGCGTTATACGGGTAGATGTGGAGAAAGGAACCGCAGAGCCGTTTATGCACAACAAAAAGATGGGCCCTGCCTCCACGCATGGCACTGGCGGCATCGAGCGGCCCGTGTCCTGCAAGTTCAGCCCGGACGGCAAGAGCCTCTATGTGCTGGATTTCGGCGTGGCAAAGGTAACACCGGGAAACATGCTGGCTTTTGCCCATACAGGGGTGCTGTGGAAAGTAACAAGAAAGGAGGAAAACAATGGATAAGGCCATGCAAACGATACTTATAGAGCTGGATAAGGAAACAAGGAGCAAGCAGCTGGACCGCGCCAAAGCCTGGTTTGACAATGTGCTCCTGACACAGGCCTCCTACCGAAAACTGCTGGAGGACACGGTGGAGAAGATAGAAGAGCCGCACATAAAGCAGTACCTCGCCGAAATGGCAGGCCAGGAGCAAAAGCACGAGGAGAAGGCCCGAGAACTGTTCTCCCTCATCGACCGGGAGCCCTCTGACGTACGGCAGCTTCTGGGGGAAGTAATGGGCAAGGCGCGGCAGGCTTTAGGCGACTTTATAGCCGTTGCCGGCGGGGCCAGAGGCCCTTGGCAGGACCTGCACCAGCTCTACCTGTCTAACTACAACTCGATGGGCGCTTTTGCCGTGGCAGAGCAACTGGGCCTGGCCTTGGGCATTCCGCGCATCGTGGACATTACCTTTGCCGTGGTGGCAGAAAAGTCCACGAGCCAACTGCTGCTGCAGGAGTGCGTGCTGGAAATGAGCTCTATGTCCATACTTTACAAGGAGGATTTTTAACCAGCCGGTACTCTTCTAAAAAGCCCGGCCGCTGCAAGTATATACCTCTCGCAGCGGCCGGGCTTTTTTGGGTGCTACAGGTACAAACTACAGCGTGCCGCGCACTCTCTTGGCGGTAATCGACTTTGCTTCTATAAAGATGCGCTTCACCTCGGGGTGCTTTTCAAAAACGGCGGCCTCCAGCCTGGCAATGGCGTTCTCGATCTCAGTGGCAGACAGCTCATCCTGAAAATCAACCTCAATGGCCAGCAGTACCTCGTAAGGGCCCAGGTGCATGGTAAGCGGGGGCGCTATCCGCTCCACGGCCGGGTCAGCGTTGGCGATGCTGTTTATACTTTCCACGGTGCGGTGGCTGGCAGCCTCCCCGATCAGCAGGCCTTTACTCTCCGATGCCAGCAACACTGCCACACCAGCCAGTATCAAACCGATCACGACCGACGCAAGCCCATCGAAATAAGGGTTGTTTAACTGGTGACTCAGGAAGACCCCCAGAAACGCAACCGCCAGGCCCATGATCGCTGCGGAATCCTCGAAGAGCACTGTAAAGGTGGCAGGGTCTTTACTGGCACGAAGGGCGCGCAGAAAGTTTTTCTCCACCCGGGTCTTCGAAAAGTTCTTGTAGGCTATCGTCCATGCAATGCCCTCAAACACCATCGCCACAACCAGGATGATGTAGCTCAGCGTAGGGTCCTCCAGCGGGCTCGGGTTCTGGAGATGCATAATTCCCTCGTAAATGGACATGCCGCCCCCCACGGCAAAAATAAGAATGGCCACGATCAGGGACCAGAAGTACAGCTCTTTGCCATGCCCGAAAGGATGCCCCACATCGGCCGGTTTCTGGCTCTTGCTCAGGCCTAGCAGCAGTAAAAGAGAGTTGCCGGTATCCACCAGCGAGTGGATTCCCTCCGACAGCATCGCTGAGCTCCCGCTGATAACAGCTGCGATAAACTTAATGATGGCAATGGCCAGGTTGGCGGCAAGTGCTCCATAAAGTGGGAGTTTGGAAGGCTTTACGTTCATGCGTGGTCTATAATATATAATTCATAGTTCTCCTTACCGGTGCCTGTACCTACGGCAAAACCAGCACAGGTTTACGAAACAATCCGAAAAGGTAGTTTAGCAGCTGGTACCGCGTTTCGTAGGCTTGCTGCCCCTGCCTCTAAAGCAGCTGCTCTTTTCCGTGCTCTGAGTTGCTGCCTTTTTGCATGGGATGGGACTACCCTGTTACCGCTTCGTTCCTGACCAGCCCAAAGGCACTTAGCCTCTTTCAGATTCACTGCTTCGTTCGCTACAGATGCTGTGCCTGCTGGCAAAAGCAGTTGCGACAATGCCTTGGCTAGCGGAAGCGGTTAACTTGAGAAGCTTGAAGCAGGCACTTGCAGTACAGAGAACAAACGTTAAACATGTTTTTAGGAACGGATTGCACTATAATTCGTTTCCCGCTGCTGCTCAAGAAGCCATAAGAGCGCCTTTTCGCCCTTTAGATGACCATATAAATAACAAACCAGGCACAGGCCGCACCGCCTGAATGGTACAAAAAGCGGAAAGGATCGCTGCGCAGATCAACTACCCAGTGCTATTTCCGTAAAAGCCTCAGCACTCCGCTAACCATACACGCAAACTCTCTCTATGAAAAAATTCGCCATTGCCATTCACGCCGGTGCAGAAACCGTAAAGCGCGAAGACATCAGTAAAGAACAGGAAACGCAGTACCGGGAGGGGCTGCAGGAAGCTCTGGCCGCCGGGAATGCCGTGCTGGAAAAAGGTGGCAGTGCGCTGGATGCCGTTGTCGCGGCCATCGAAAAGATGGAGAATAATCCGCTCTTTAACGCCGGGATAGGCGGCAACCTGAACATCCACGGCGAAACGGCCTTTGACGCAGCCATCATGGACGGGAAAAACCTGAAGTCGGGTTCGGTGGGAAGTATACGCTACGTCAAAAACCCTATCAAACTGGCCCGGGTGGTGATGGAAAAGTGCAGGCACAACTTTATGGTGGATACCGGTGCCGAAGAGTTTGCCCTCAGCCAGGGATTAGAACTGAAGCCGCCTTCCCACTTCGTAACGGAGGAAAAGCTTAAGAGCTGGCACCAGAACTACTACGATGATTACCTGAAAGGGCACGACACCGTGGGAGCCGTGGCCCTGGACCAGAACGGGAACCTGGCGGCGGCAACCTCTACGGGCGGGCTAAACAGCCAACTAAAGGGAAGGCTCTCGGATAGCCCGCTCATTGGGGCGGGTACCTACGCAAACAATCCTTACTGCGCCGTGAGCTGTACCGGAAAAGGCGAAGTGATTATGCGCGGCGTGCTGGCGCACGAAGTATACGCACTGGTAAAGTATGCGGGCGAAGGCCTGCAAACCGCCTCGGAAAAAGCCGTTACCATGCACAAAGCCCTGCTGGACGGAGACATGGGCCTTGTATCCCTGAACCAGCAGCAGGAAGTAGCCTTTGCCTTTAACACCAACATGATGAAGCGCGGGTACAGCCTGGGCGGCGCGGCTCCCCTTGTGGCACTGTGGGATAACGAGCATATCTAAAGGGCAGGCAGTACAGGCAAAGGTTACAAGCAGGAGGATCAGGAGGGGTTGCATGGCGAAGCAGGCCTGCGGCGACTCCGGTGCCTGCACAACCTGCTGCGGCAGAGGCCAGGTGCCAAGCATGTAGCCGTGGTTTCAAGGCATGCTGCGGCAGTAGTCAGCAATGCCAACAGCGCCATCCAGAACCGGGTGGACCGGGAGCGCCTGAACGCCTACTTCAGGGAGATAAACACACTACTTACCGCTACAAGTATAAACAGGCTCTATTCCGGCACCTCTTCCCGGCGTATATACTTCTTGATGCAGTGCACGGAGCCGGAGCTCTCGGCAAAAGGATGAAAGTCACCCAGCATCACCGCGTTAAACCCGAGCCGTTGCCAGAGGGCCTCATTGTCCCGGTCTGTTTCCTGCAACTCCTGCCAGTTGCCATGGCCATAACTAGGAAGCCACACCGTTTTTTCATCATGGTTCTTTATCTCTACCAGCACATTGTTTTAGGTCGCGAAGTACCATTTTCTAACCCGCTCTTCCTCATCGTCCACATAAGTTAGGGGCAGCGGGTTGCGGATTACCTCAAAGCCGAGTTTGCTGATCAGCCTGGCAATGTCGTCGAACGCTTCTGGTGTGGCGAGGTCGGCGCTGTTGTTGCCCAACAGTTTGGCCGCCATCCGCGGGTCCCCGACCAGCACCTGGTACTTCCCCTCCTCGTTTCTGCCGGCCAGTGTAAGAAACATGTCGATATGGAAGATTGGCTGCACCGTGCCTTCCCTATTTTTAAGGTACAGCACTTCCTGCCATTCCTCTCCGTTGCGGGAGAAGGTGCTTACACGCTCCGCCGGCAGTTGCAGCGTAGTCCCGATCAGGTACAGGGTTCTGTCCTTGTCCAGGTGGTGCTGGTACAGTTGCGACAGGCACTTTTTGGCGCTCAGGTTCTTGTCCGGCACCAGTAGCTCTCCCAGGTCAATAAACGTATCGACGGCGTGGTCTGCCCCAAGGAAGAAGAAGTCGTCGCCCGTCAGGATGTTTCCTCCCTCGAATTATACCGGCACTATTGCCCTGTTCCAGCCGAACCGCTGGCTGGCGTAGTAGCTTGCCAGTTCATCGCCGGGCCTACGGTAAGAGTGCTACTGCACCACACACGGCTCCCCATCGTTGTCGTGCACCAGCGCAAAGGCATCTTCAGCCCAAACCGTCACCTCGACCGCGTCCGGGAGCGTCCGGGAGCGTCTGCAGGGTCTTGCGCGGCATCAGCCCCTGCTGCTCCAACCACTGCTGCCAAGGACCTTCTACGGACTCATGAGCCAGAATGTAGATGGCGGTGTAGTCGGTGTAATCGGGCAGCTGGCGAAGGAGGTGTGTTATTGCCTTCCAAAGCGGGTTGCCTTTGCCCCGAACGACGTAAGCGGGAATGGTAAACAGCACCTGCTCCAGCTCCCCATCTGCACTGGAAACCAGGCTAGGGTGCATCGGCAGCGTTAGGTACTCCTGTCACAGGTTGACAGAAACACTCCGCCGGTGCATGGCGGTAGCGTTCAGCACCGGCTCCTCCTCTTGCAGCAGCTCCATGATCTTCGGGTAGTGCCTCGTCTTCAGTTTCGTATCCGGCTGTTGCGTTGGTTTGTTTTCCGTTGATGGTGTTTACTCCTTTCCGCTCCTCACTTCTTTTATTTCCTTGCTTCCGGCCCAAAGCCAAAGTATAATTAAGGCAGACTCCGCCACGGCATCCAACAGGTACACGTCCCATATCACATCGTTAAACGCGTAGTAAACATCAATGCCGGCCAGGCCTGCTGCACCGGCAATTCCGAGGCCTTTTACCTCCCGGGTTACTTGTTTCCGCAAGCCTGCCATAAGCAAGGTGCCACCTATGGCTACAATTAGCACACTTACCGTGTAGAGCAACCAGATGTCCTCTTTGGGTCCGGTCACCCACAGAAAGCTCGGCAGGTGCACAAAGGGCCAGACGCCCGTCAGGAGCCAGAACAGGCTCTGCAGCACTGCCACTATACTGCCACTCGGTTTATAGGACACCGCCACAGGTACAGGTTAAATGTGCAGTTGATCAAACGTAGGCACGGTGTACTTCTCACCGCTTGAGAGTAGGTGAATGCGCAGGCTTCGGACAGAAAAGGGTTCCCCCGTCGTTATTTTGTAGATGTCGGTGCAGTCCATTCCCATGCCGTCCACCACTGTTATCAGCCCGCTTCCAAGCACCTCCATCTCCCTTCCCTCGGTCACGTACACGGCTGTGTCCTCCTCCAGGCCAATACCTATACAGCCGGGGTTGGTCACGATGCACTGGGCCATTCGTACCAGCCGCCCCCGCTGGATGAAGTGCGTATCGAAGGCTACGTTTTT
Organism: Pontibacter actiniarum; assembly: GCF_003585765.1. NCBI lineage: Bacteria > Pseudomonadati > Bacteroidota > Cytophagia > Cytophagales > Hymenobacteraceae > Pontibacter > Pontibacter actiniarum. Next base: position 958,806 of record NZ_CP021235.1, on the reverse strand, counting down.
CATGAACTCCAGCCCGGTGGTAACCCGGACATCGCCTTTGATGTAGCCGCCCTGCGTCATCGCCTCATAAATCATGGGGGTGGACAGGGCCATAGCCCCTGCGCTGGTGCCGGCCACAAGTATGTCTTCGTAGGTATAGCGCTCCTTCATGAGTTGGAGCAGCCTTGTGCCGCCCAGGATAGAAGTCAGCTTGAGCTGGCTGCCCCCCGAAAAGAAGATCCCGGCTGCTTTCTCTACTACCTGCAGGTGACTTTCCTCAGCTGCATCGCTGCGGCTGCGGATATCCAGCACTTCCAGGTTATCAATCCCTAGCTCTTTAAACACTTTCTTATACTCTGCCACCATCTTGTCGGGTATGGAGGATGCCGTTGGTACAAGAGCCACGGTTGGGTTGCTGCCTTTCAGCTTAGAGACGAAGAACTTCAGGATCTCCTCACTCTCAAAATCCTGGTTGCGCTCCTGCTCCTCACTTTTATCGCCGTTGCCTTTGCTCTCGTGGCCGCCTATTGCCAGCAGCCGGCCCTTCGGTACGGGAGCCTCTTTGTGGTGCTTATGCCGGTCAGATACTTGATTCTTTGCCATTTCAAAGTTCTGTATGCGTGTTAAAGTATAGTATAAAATGAGAGATCCACTATAAGCGTATCAGGGCTTTTTGTAGCTAACTACCCGTGTTAACACACTGTCTGCCTGGCTGGGCTTGCTGGAGAAAGCGACCCAGCCCTCCTTCTTAGAGTCCTGTGGGGCAAAAGGGATCTGCAACTGCCCTTTCTCCACCTCCTTGCCCCCCTGCATCAGCGCCACCTCTACCAGCACTTCTTCGGCGGTGGCGCCGCCCTTGTTCAGGAGCAGCACATGGTAGCGGTGCGGAGAGTGAGCCGAGGGGTCTGGCTTTACCTCCACAACCAGGTCGGGTGGCGTCGGCTTGTGCACATAGGTCATGTACCCCAGGTAAGCAAGTATAGCCAATACCAGTGTCAGGCTGATGCCGAACACCGCCCACTCCAGCCAGTTTTTCTTGTCCGCGTTGGCTGTTTCCTGATCTTGCTTCCTGTCCATATTTTTTTGTTGCATCTATTTTATCAGAAGGCGGCCAGCCGAGGCCCCGAGGGAGGCAAGCACCCCCAGCACAATCACCTGCGCAAAACCCACCCAAAAGCTTACCCCGTCGAACCGGCCAAAGAACCACAGCACAAAGGCCGATACAGCCAGTGCAATAAGGTAACTCATGCACGTGTCGAAGGCCATATTGAAAAGCAGACCGTTTGGAGACATGCTGGCCGTGCCCCTGAAGTTGCTGAAGAACACCACCACCACGCTCTGGAGCAGCGAGAAGATGGCCATCATCAGCAAGTGCCCCGGCTGCGCCTCTACCCCGAGCATCAGGATCTCTTCGGTGGGTGCCACGTTGCCCCCCACCACCAGGGCCCCGCAAAGCCCCAGCACAGACAAGGCTACTTTGGAGTTGCGGTTGTTTTCCTGGCGCGCTTTCCTGTCGTCCTTTTTCACCTCCTGGCTGGCACCGAGCTGCGCCGTACCAATGGAAACCCCGATAGAAACAGCCATCGCCTCAATCACCACTTTGCCCATAATCTCATCCATAGACATATGAGCCAGTTCGATACGGTTCAGCATCAGGAGCACGCCAAAAGAAATCAGCAGCCCGATCCCCATTTCCTCCACGGAGTCGATAAACACGTTCTGCCAGGAGGCATCCGGGTGCATACCGGCAAAGCGGTTATAGCCAAGCAGCAGCAGGTACGTAACGACCATCAGCACCAGCAGGTCCAGCGGCTCGGCAATAAAGCCGGCCCACCATACCTCCATGGTGTAGAGCAGCGGAAAGCTGAAGAGCAACCCCCCGGCTATACCGCGGGCATACTCTTTAAGTGATTGTGAAACTCTCCTTCCATTTTCGGTTTCGCTCATAACATAAAACCTTCGTTGTGCTACAGGTACTGCAGCAGATTTGCCTCTGATCTTTACGCAGACGCTCCTGGCTGTCGCTCGCTATCCTTGACAGCTGGAAGAGGGGCTGGTATTGCACCTTTTCCAGCAGCTAAAGCGATAATGTGCATACTGCCGAATACGAATATTTGTTTACGTGTAGCTAAATATGGGGCGGTTGCTCGCGCTGTTCTACCTAAGCGGCACTTGCCCAACGCAGCCCAGGCACAGCTCTATACCTTACCTTCTTTGGTTTAAATAGCTTTCCAGAGGTCTCCAAAGCACCACATACCGGACTTGCTCCCGTCTCCCTGGCTGTCGTGTTCCTCGTCAGATACTCACTATTTAAAATGGATAATACCGCTATAGAGGATGCTCCCGCTTTTGCACAAGCTTTGACAAGGGTCCTGATGAATCCGTGCTCGTATTTGCCTTGCTTTAGCTCCATTTTCAGCAGGCGCTTCCAGCTGTTGGAACTCTCGCCGTTTAAACCCGTTGAGGCTGCCCGGGCTGGCTTACCAGAATCAAAAAGGAAAAGGGAGAAGCCATCCTCAGCACCCGTTTAGGTATGGCAACTCCCCTCTCACTGTTCCGGCGCCTGCTGTTACGTACATTCGTACTGTAAGTGCCCAATGCCGGAGCTATTTCTTTTAACGCCGCAGCCTGCGAATAGATGTGCGTTTACACTTAAGAGTATCTCCCGTTTGGCTGTTTGCATACTTCACGCACAGGGCTACGTATAACCCCGGCATCTCTTAAGTAGAAAACCGGCACCTGCGCAAATGCTTTCTCCGAGGCAGACTTTTACCTGGTGGTAAGCCCGGGCGCTTTTTGTGTTAGTGGTCAACCGGCCTGCCATCAAAGCTCCTCCCTATGCCATAGAGTACGACACAGCAACCGATGCAACTGGCTACCTGCTATATCCGCTTATCCAGGTTCTTGCCCAGGTCCTTCACCTGCTTCATAAAGTTCTCCAGGCTTTCGTCGGCATAGGGGCCGTAGGCGTCGGATATGGTTCCTTTTGCGCCAGAGCGTGTCTCGAGCACGTACAGGATAGCCATATCATCAGGAGAGCTTTCTCCCTCGAACCGGTAAAAGTTAACGATCTGCACCTCATCAGGCCCATAGTATTCCTTCTCATCCATCGTGGAGAGGCGGCCATCTGGGGTCACTTTAAAATCAAGGGTGTAGCCTTCTGCGCGCAGGTCCTTCAGCACGCTTACCATCGGGGTCAGTTCAACTTTATCTTCCATCAACGTAGTTCTTTAAGGTTTATTTATACTTATTTGCAGTGGTGCCGGACACCGCGCCTCACCGGAAGCAACACAAAATAAAAGCGCCAGTTGTCTCTACTGGCGCTACGTGTTTTATACTTACCTACTAAAGATGCCCGGGCCAGCTTGCCTTATGCATACGTGAATGCTGCGGCAAATGACTGGGTTCAACGACTGGTTTTATAACCGTAGTTCAGGCCGATGAAGTCTTTATAAGACATTTGCTCGGGAGCCGGCTCCTCATGCACCGGGTAAATTCCTGCCGATGCGCTTCCGTTGTTTGCCGGCTTATCGTTGCCGCGCATGCAGCCACTCGGTTTTGCCCCTGCTTCGTTCCACTGCTCCAGGTGAGGCGCAGCTACAGCGCTGTCCCTTCCTGCCGCAGGTGCCTTTTGCTTTAAAGCTTTTGCTGTTGCCATATCTATAGGGTTTATCGTTTTCTCACTGGCCACAGTTACAATGGCTTTGCAGTGCCTTCGCGTTTAGGCTTGGTGTCGCCTCGGCCTGTGCTTTCTTTTTAGCCTCTGAATGCAAACCTGTGCAGCTACTGCTGTGCTGTAGCTGCAGAAACTCTGTTTGCTACAACCTTCTATACAGTTATACGTTAGGCCCGGAATTATTGCACTGTTTTCCTCCTGTTTTTCAACGAAACAAGACAAAGCCTTTGTTTACCCCGCTTTTCTGGGTAGTAGCCCTGTGGTTGGCATTTGTACATATAGCTAAGCAACCGCCTGCCCAGCCGCCTGCGCCGCACTTACTGCAGCTCTGCGTTGCCACTCTTTTCGCGGTTGATAAAACGCCGGATGCCATCCCCACGCATGCCCATAAGGGCAAAAGTGATACCCGCAGCCAGGGTGAGGGAGGTGATATTAATGCCGAAGTTCAGCAGGTACTCTCCTGCCTTACCAGTATCTGAAAAGCCGAAAACGGTTTGGAGCCCGAACCAGGCCGGATAGATGGAAATGTGGGCCGTCGCGGCAAGGCCTACCAGCTCCCTCCGGCCCGCATCATCAATGGAGCCCAGCGCCGCCGCCGCCCCAATGACGCAGGAGAGCACAAACCCCGATAGAGGCGAACCAAACTCATGAAAGTCGATCGGTGGCTCTGTAAAAAAGGCCACACACACGGCGGCCAGGTAAATCATTGCCGTTGAGACCAGCAGCGCCAGCAGGCCCTGCCTCAAAAACCGCCACTCCTTCAGGCTCGCCCCCAGCCCAACGGCCAGCATGTGGTGGTGATAAGGCAAAAAGAGCAGGCCGGCGATGATCAGGGGCAGCATGCCCTCCACCATTCCGTAGGCCAGTAAAACAGAAGAAAGAAACACCCGCCCCACAAGGCTTATGGTTACCTGCACAAACTGCCAGAGCTCTTCATACACATCGGTGCTGGGCCTGGTGATAGGATACGTTTCCTTGGAAGGGGGAGCCGAAGCAAATACCGACTCCGGGTGCCGGATGGTAAAGGAGAACGACTTCGGGTCATAGAAAGGCGCCACCATCATGGCCTCAATCAGCGCCTTGGCCTTGGGTGTAGCCGTCTCTACCTCTACCACATCCAGCGTAATGACCTGCCGGTCAGGGGTGTGCTGTTTTGCCTGTTGCACCGACACCTGGTCGGCACCAGCCTTAAATGCTACCTCCGTAATGTTCTTCCCTTGCCCCTCCGGGGCCTTTACAGTGATTAAGCGCATATATCTTCTGTGTTGTTCGAAGCGTTAGCTCTGGTTGAGCCTCTTACTTCCTATTGCAAGCAGGTATACTGCATCTTGTGCGGGCTGGTTCTACGCACACGGCTAGCCGCACTGGCAAAGGCAACAGCACAGGCAGCCTACATTTAATTGCTGAGCAGCGCGCCGCTATGTTAGAAGAACCTGTTTACGCGTGTCAGCTCGTTGCGGTACTGCGTCAGGAGCCTGCTTTTGGAGACGAAGCCCTTAAACTTGCCATGCCGCACCACGGGCAGCGACCACAGTTTATACTTGTCGAACTTATCCAGCACATCGGCGGCGGGCTCCTCTATATCCACGGTAACGCTTGGCGGCTGCATCAGGTCTTTCGCAAACTTTGTGTCATAGTTGGAGATGTCGCTCAGTTCCTTGCGGATGTCGTTGAGGGTAATCACGCCTTTCAGGTTTCCCTGCGTATCCAGCACCTGCAGCACGTCTTTCTGGGAGGTGGAGAAATTCTCCAGTACCGTGCGGAAGGTGGCCTCCTCCCGTACGGGCGTGTCATCCTCCTCCACCAGCTGCTTTATGCTCAGCTGGTTCAGCAGAATCCTGTCTACGCGAAAGGCTTTCCCCTGCCCCTTCGGCTGCTCTACGCTCCGGCGCAGGTTCTCCACATAGTACTTCAGGAAGTAAGACACGGCGCACACCAGCATTAGGGGTACAAACAGCTGATAGCTTTGGGTGATCTCAGCCACCAGGAAGATAGCTGTAACCGGCGCGTTCATGACACAGGCAAACACGCTTGCCATGCCCAGGAACATAAACGTGGCGGGGTTAAGGTCCGCTAAAGGAAAGGCCAGCATGACCAGCTTATAGTAAAGGAAGCCCATGAACCCGCCGGTGATTAGCGAGGGCGCGAAGTAGCCGCCCTCCCCTCCCGAGTTCACGCAGATACCGGTGCTGATCGGCTTCACCATCGTAACCAGCAGGATAAAGATCAGGTTGAGCCAAACTGTGCGCGGCAGTGCGGCAAACGGAGAGTTTACCAGCAGCGACTGCTCCTCGGAGTTGAGGAGGGCGTTTATACTTACATAGCCCTCCCCATACATGGGCGGAAGTATAAAAATGATGCTCCCCAGGGCAAGCCCCCCCACCAGTGCCCGCAGATAGGGGCTCTTGATCCGGGAGAAGTACAGGGCGCAGTAACTGTAGGTTTTGAGCAGGTAGCCCGACATCAGCATGCCCAGCACCCCCAGCAGCACCACCAGCGGGATCTGCTCGTAGGCAAAGTCGGTTAGCGGCACCTCGAAGCGCAGGTGCTGGCCCATGATAAACTCAAACAGGATCTTTCCGGCCGCCGCCGCCACCAAAAGCGGAATCAGCAGCGTGGGTGTAAACTCCGGCAGTATCGTCTCCAGTGCGAAAATGAAGCCGCCCATCGGTGCGTTGTACACCGCCGATATACCTGCCGCCACCCCACAGCCGATCAGCAGCGTGCGCAACCGGTAGCCCAGCCCCAGAAAGCGCCCCACGTTGGAGCCGACAGCCGCCCCGCTGGTAATAATGGCGGCCTCTACGCCCGAGCTTCCCCCGAAGCCGATGGTGAGCCCGGTGGTGATGAACTTGGAGTAGATAAGCCGGAACTTGATGATGGAAGCATTCTTCTCGATGGACTCAATAACATGCCGGGTGCCGCTGAAGTACGCTATCTTCCGGAAAACACTGTGGTTAAGGATTGTTACGATCAGAAAGCCGACCAGCGGCAACAGGAAATAAAGCAGCTGCGGCGCAAAGTACACGGCATACTGCTCTATGTAGAAGATAATGGTTTTGATCAGGATGGCTGCCAGCCCCACCACCAGCCCCACCACCACGCTCAACACGAAAGGCATAATGCGGTTGTTGCTCTGTCGCCTCCGCCATTTAAAAAAGGCCAGTTGGTATCGGTTCAGCCTGCTCATGTATGTATGCCCGTCTTTGTCTGGTTTAGTTACCGCAATAGCGCCTGCCTAAGAAGTTTTGCCACCTGACCAGCAAGAACTGTACTTCCGGCCCGCCCTACCGCTTAGGTTTACTACGCGTTTTCATCATAGAAATATAAACAAATGCGATGTAAACACTAGCAGTCCTCTTATTTGCCGGCATTTATACTTAGCCACTGCCGCGGAGGCTCTCTTACTGCACCGGCTGCGCCTCTTAACCACATGCCTGCAGGGGCCGTACAAAAATGGCAGGCACTCTGTACGTAAAACGAAAGCAGCTATGCACGGAAAACTGAAGAAGGAAGGACATTACGAACTGTTTAAGACCACCGAAGGCCACCAGATCCTGACACTGGACAAGAACGAATGGTACGCGGTTGTGGAGACAAGCCAGGGGCATATTCTCGTAAAGTCAGACTCAGACCATGAGAAGGACAAGACCGTGGACGAAGGCAAATACTACCTGGCCGACTTCGAGGATGACCCGGAGTTTAAGGACATGCCGCATTTGTTTCTCAAGGATACCAAAACCAAGTATAAGGAGTTTGTTTTGCCACAGGGCCTTCCCACCACAAGCGACGGTAAAAAGAAGGCTATCCCGACCGATGACAGGCTAAAGGCCGATAAAGTAGAGTACCACGTGAAAGGCTCCGGCGACAAAGGCAGTGAGAAGCAGTACCATCAAGGTGAGCAAGACAGCGGCTCCGATGGAAGTAAGCAGGACCTGTCGGACATGACGAAGGAGGAGCTCTATGAAAAGGCAAAGAAACAGGATATCCGGGGCCGCTCCAAAATGGACAAGCAAGAGCTCAAGAAGCACCTGAAGTAACCTCTGCCTCTGTGCCCCACCTGCACGAAGCTTTAAAATTGAAACACCGTAAGTAGCTTCTTGAAAGGAGGCTTCGCGCCAAAGCCTTTCCAAAGCGCACCGCCTGCCCTGCCTACGTAGCCCATAAGTCTGCCCCTTGCTGCAGCAGCGCTTCCTTTTACCGTGCCGCCAGGTGTTATACCAGCGCTGTTTCCAGGGAAAACAACAGCTCTCTTGCCAACCTTCCTGCTATTGTGCACCCTTTCCTACAGGGGTGCGTAGGCTATACTACAAACAGTGCTGAAAATCAGCATGAACTATTTTACGCATGATTATGGAAGCCAATACGATATTGTTGTTTTTGGGGCTCGGGGGTATGGAGCTTTTTTTGATTATTGTAGCTATCCTGCTTTTGTTCGGCGCCAAGAAAATCCCGGAACTGGCGCGGGGCTTAGGCCGTGGCATACGCGAGTTTAAGGATGCCACCACCGAGGTAGCACGGGATTTGGAGGACTCAGAAAAGGAAAAGCAGCACCCCAAGCCATAGCAGCAAACAAAACGGATTTTACTAAGCTACACCAGCTTATCTAAAAGTAAACAGGCAGCGCCACCGCGAAAATATTTTCGCGGTGGCGCTGCCTGTTTACTTTAGTTTACAGAAGCCTTTCCGGGCTACCAATGATGCTGTTATGGAGTCGGCTGTACAGAACCCGCACGCAGGTGGCGGCTCATTTCCTCTCCTATCTTCAGTAAATCTCTTTTTTCGTCTTCGGTAAAATCATACGGCATGGGCTTAGCGATGCCCAGTGTGCCGTACAGTTCCCCGTCCAGCAGCATCGGCACGGCGATAGAGCCCTCTACCCGCGTTTCCTTTGCGGCGGGCCGGGCAACCCCCGACTCATCCGTTTGCAGGTTACACATTTCTACAGGCGCTCTGCGCTGTGCAGCTATGCCTGCCATGCCCTTGCCTATCGGTATGGCCTCCATCTTGGGCAACAGAAAGGGCGGAATGCCTTTATGCGCCTGCAGGCTTAGCAGCTGCGACCCCTTGTCGAGCGTATGGATGGTACCGGTAGAGCAGTTAAAAGCTGTTATAACGTCTGTGAGCAACTGTTGCCACGCAATAGGCGCCTCGCTGTTCTGTAACGAGGAAAGGATGGATGCAGAAGTAGCTTGCATGTTTGATCTTTGGGTGAAGGTAAACTGTGATTAAAACCTACATAGCGTAGAAACACCTTGTAAAGTTGCGTTTTGCCCCTGCCCCTGCAAAACCCGGTAACTGCGGCAGTTCCAACGCGGCCTCTGTCAGCTCTGCTTTCACAACCGGGCTCCGGTCATTCATCGCATTTCTTCTGCCCAGCCTAACTTGTTGAGACATTGTCGGCTCCCCAACTTTAGAACTGCCTTGGAGTAGAATTTTCAACAAACTTAAATTCACTTCTGCTACCACTGCTATGGGTGTTCATTGTGGGTAACCTGAGAGGGTTATCCACTGTGAACGCCCTGCGCGTTTGCCCTGGCGTACTCCACCGGGCTCATCCCTTGCAGGCTGTCATGGGGGCGGAGGTGGTTGTAGTCCTCCAGCCAACTCTGGGCTATCTGCCGGACCTGGTCCAGCGAGTCGAACAGGTGCGCATCCAGCACATGCTCCCTGAAGGTGCCGTTGAAGCGCTCAATGAAGGCATTCTGCGTCGGCTTGCCCGGCTGGATGTAGACGAACTCAATGCCCTGCACCCGGCTCCACTCCTCCGTCAGCGAGGCAACGAACTCCGGCCCGTTGTCCATCCGGATGCGCTTTGGCTTCTCCCTTCTCCTTATCAGGTGATTCAGCACCCACACCACCCGATTGCTCTTCAAGGAGAAGTCCACCTCGATGTGCAAGGCCTCCCGGTTATAGTCGTCCATCACGTGAAAAGAGCGGAATTTCCTTCCGTTGGCCAGGGCATCGCTCATAAAGTCAACCGACCAGGTGTGGTTCGCCTCCTCAGGCACCTGCAGCGGCTCCTTTACCCGCTCGGGCAGCCGCTTCTTGGCTTTCCTCCTGATACTCAGCCCGATGTTCTTGTAGACCCGGTGCATCCTCTTATGGTTCCAGGGCTTGCCTTCCCTGCGCAGCCGGTGGTAGGCTTTCCAGAAGCCCTCCCGCGGGTGCTGCTCGGCCTTCTGCCGCAGCGCCGCTTCCACGGCCGAGTCGTCCTTTTTGCTCTTGTAGTAGTAGACGCACTTGCTCAGTTTGAGCACACGGCACGCCCTGCTGATGCCTACCTCCGGCAAAGAGGCCACTTCCTGAGCTATCTGTCGCTTCTGGCAGGGCGCTAAAGCTTTTTTTCGATTATCTCCTTTGCTACTTTCAGGTCCAGCGCCAGCTCGGCGTACATGGCCTTGAGGCGGCGGTTCTCCTCCTCCAGCTCCTTCAGGCGCTTGAGCTCGGTGGCGTCCATGCCATTGTAGCGCTGGCGCCACTTGTAGAAGGCTGCCTGGCTCACGCCATGCTCACGGCTGATCTCTGCCGCACTCTTGCCTGCCTCGAACTCCTTGAGGATTTTGGCGATTTGCTGTGGGGTAAATGTTTTTCTCTTCATAAGTAACTGTTCAAAGTTAGAGGTTTTTCTCTACTTCAAAACAGTTCTATTTGCAGGGGAGCTGACAACATGAATTGCGTATGAATGACAGGACACATTGTAACACAGCAAAAAACAAACTTAACATTATGGCAATTTCACTTAAACCCCTTCGCGAGCAGGTTATCGTAATCACCGGTGCCTCCAGCGGTATAGGGCTGGCAACGGCCCGTGCTGCGGCAAAAAAGGGGGCAAAACTCGTACTGGCCTCACGCAACAAGGAGGCACTGGCAGAAATAGAACAGGAGCTCCGCAACGATGGAGCCGAGGTTATACATGTAGTGGCTGACGTAGGTCGCCGCCAGGACATGCAGCGCCTAGCCGATGCAGCCGTGGACCGCTTCGGCGGTTTTGATACCTGGATAAACGATGCTGGCGTCTCCATTTACGGAAAACTGGCCGATGTAAGCGAAGAAGACAGCCGACGCCTGTTTGATACAAACTTCTGGGGCGTTGTGTCCGGATCGCTGCTGGCGGCCCAGCACCTGCGCAACCGGGGAGGTGCCATCATCAACCTTGGCAGCGAGCTGTCAGACATCGCTATTCCCCTGCAGGGGATGTACTCTGCCAGTAAGCATGCCGTAAAAGGCTTCACAGACGCACTACGCGTAGAGCTGGAGGAGGACCATGCCCCGGTTTCTGTCACTCTCATTAAGCCAGCGGGTATTAATACCCCCTACCCTCAGCACGCAAAGAATTATACTGACCAGGAGCTAACCCTTCCACCCCCTGTCTACGAGCCGGAAGAAGTAGCCAACGCAATTTTACACGCGGCCACTCACCCTGAGCGGGAGCTCTTTATAGGTAGCGGCTCCAAAATGATGAGCAGCCTCAACAAGTATGCCCCAGGCCTGGCGGATTGGGTAAACAAGAAGTTTATGACCAACATGCAGTTGCTGGACCAGCCGGCTCAGCACCGCGACGGGTCACTGCACCAGCCCGGCCAAGACGGAAACGTACACGGCAACCATAAGGGGCACGTGATGAAAACAAGCCTTTACACGCGCGCCTCGATGCACCCTGCTATCACCGGTGCCGTAGTGGCAGCCGCCAGCGCAGCGGCCGTCGCCCTGATGAGCAAGCAGCGCAGGAACCAGCGGCACTAGCTTTCGCATCATCACCACCATTAAGACAGCCTCCTCTTTCATACAGCACTTGAGAGAGGAGGCTGTTTTTTATGCGCTTTCTATTCTGTAGCCTCTTCAGTAGCGCCTGTAGCGTACAGCACGACTGTTCCGGGCACCATGGTAGCAGGTACTAGCCCTACCAAGCAACTATACATGTGGCCTTACCTGCCTGGTCTTTGACAGCAGGAAAAGCTGCTTTTGGGAACAACTGTTCACCCCGCTATTTCGTTTAGCTTAGCTTGTAAGCTAGCAACATCTTTGTATGGTTTTGCGTTATTCACCATTCCTATCAATGCCCCAAGCACAACAACCTGACTCCCAGCCTATCAGCGACTCTCTGAGCATCTTCCGGGGAGGAGGCGAAATGGGAGCCCTTATGCGCACCTACGACTGGTCTTCACACCCGCTCGGCAACCCTGCGTACTGGCCACAAAGCCTGAAGGCCAATGTACGATTGATGTTAAACTCCGGCTTCCCCATGTTTATCTGGTGGACAAAGGAGTTATACATGTTTAACAACGATGCCTACTTGCCGGCCTTAGGCAAAAAGCACCCCAAGGCGTTAGGCGCCAGAGCCCAGGATATGTGGGCTGAAATATGGGAGCAGATTGGAGGTATCACAAAGGATATTCTGGAGCATGGCAATGAGTTCTATGCAGAAAACCTGCAGATGTTTCTGGAACGGAAAGGGTTTGCTGAGGAAACCTACTGGACCTTTTCCTACAGCCCTGCCTTTAACGATGCGGGAGAAGTAGAGGGTATTTTTTGCGCCTGCAGCGAGGTAACCACCAATGTACTGGCACAAAGAAGGCTAAAGACGCTTAACGATGTTTCTGACGCGCTCTTACAAGTACAAACACTGGAGCAAGCCGGACAGACAGCCTGCCATGTTCTTGCCCAGAATCAACATGACCTGCCGTTTAGCCTGATCTATTTGATAAACGGAACAGACACAGAAGCGCAACTGGTGGGTAAATCAGGCACCGTTCCAGCCGGGTTTGCCCCACAGCTTGTAGATCTCCGAAAACGAAAGGCTGCCTTCCCGCTCGCACAGGTACAGCGTACGCGTCAAAGAGCCCTCGTAACCCTCCCTTCTGTTGACCCGTCGCTTCCAGGCACGCCGGCAAAAGCGGTTATACTTCCTATACTAAGGCCGGGCCATGAACAGTTAATCGGGTTCTTTGTGGCTGGCTTAAGTCCGCAACAGGAATATAATGAAGCTTACAAGGGCTTTCACAGCTTAGTTGCCGGGCAGATAGCTACCTCCATCACAGGAATACGGACAAAACAGGAGCTACTTCGGCGGCAGGAGTACCTGAGCGAGATTTTCCAACAGGCTCCCGTTGGCATTACGATGCTGCGCGGGCCGCAGTACATAGTAGATATTGCAAACCCTGCTGTATGCGAGATCTGGCGTATCAGCCAGGAGGAAATACTAGGGAAGCCAGTGCTCGAAGCCATACCTGAGGCTGGAGAACAGGGCTTTAAAGAACTACTGGATGGTGTCATGAACACGGGCGTGCCTTTTGTAGCAAACGAGTTACCGCTGGTACTGGAGCGCAACGGCAAACCAGAAAAGGTGTATCTAAACTTCGTGTACCACCCTCTACGCGATGCACAGGGCTTTATTACCGGCATTATTGCTGTTGCCATTGATATTAGCGAGCAGGTAGAAGCACGCCAGGAAATGGAAAGCATCAACAGAGAACTGCTAGCCACCAACGCAGACCTGGATAACTTTGTCTACTCCGCCTCCCACGACCTGAAAGCACCTATCTACAACATCGAAGGCTTGGTGCACGCACTGCAGGAGCACCTGCCGCACGACGCATCAGCCTCTGAAGAAGTACAACAGTTGCTGACGCACATAGAAAGCTCTGTGGAGAGGTTCAAAAAGGTGGTTTCAGACTTAACGCAGGTTGCTAAAATCCAACGCGAAGGCAGCGAAGATGTATCAGCCATAGACCTGGAAGAGGTGATGACTGAACTCCGGGAGGAGTTTGAGCTTACCCTTGCCGCATCTGAGGCACAGCTGGAAACAGACCTCACTGCTGCTACCATAAGGTTCTCTGCAAAGAACATAAGAAGCATTTTATACAACCTCCTGAGTAACGCTCTTAAATACAGGTCACCAGAAAGAAAGCCGCACATTACCGTTAAAACGGTAAACACCCCGGAGCACCTGGTACTTTCTGTTACAGATAATGGGCTCGGCATTGAGCAGAGCGACTATAAAAAAGTATTTTCAATGTTCAAGCGCCTGCACGATCATGTGGAAGGGTCAGGAATAGGTCTTTATATCGTAAAGAGGATTGTCGAGAATGCCGGTGGCTACATTCGCATCCACAGTGAAGTAGGCAAGGGCACCACCTTTAGCATTTATTTCAAGCGCTAGCACGGTGGCACACCTGCTTTACTTGCAGCTTATTGGCTTAGGCCTGCTCCGCATACGGCAACAGCAAGGCCTTCGCCTCTTCATTCCCCTGCTGATAGGCCAGGTCAAGGGCTGTTAAGCCGCGAATATCTCTCACGGTGTGGTCAGCGCCGGCGTCGAGCATCAGCTTAACCAGCTCATTGCGTCCGAACAAAGTGGCAAACATAAGCGCAGTGCCTCCGTTCCCGTTCTGCGCATCCAGGTTTGCCCCTCTTTCTATCAACAGGGTAGCTATGTCGGGATATCCTTGAAAACAAACTCCCATCAAGGCTGTGTTGCCGCCATTGTCCTGCACATTCACATCTGCACCTGCATCTAACAACACACGCGTGGCCTCTAAGTAACCGTTATAGCTTGCAATAACCATTGGGGTATAGCCCCTGCCGTCCGTGACACTCAGGTCAGCTCCTTCCTGTATCTTCTGCTTTAGAAAGTCCACATCGCCTTTTCGGGCTGCATCAAAAATAAGGTGCTTCTCACTTGTCGAATGAAATGTCATAGTTCTTATGTAAGGGTTAATTCGTACAGATGCGTACGTAGGAAAAGAAGAATAGGTGGTACTTTGTGCGCTTCTTAGCTGGAGAACCTGATCCACCCGCGCTTCATCAACAGCTAACCCGTCCGGCCCTGAAAAAGGCAAAGGCCCCGGCGCTCTTTCGCGCCGGGGCCTTTGTGTTTGTTTCCGTTTGCTCTCTGCCACGGGCTTGTTGCTCTGGCGGCTGCTTGCTGTGCTGCTGCACGCGCCACCGCTCCTCCTTCAGGCCCTGCCTGGTGCGGGTGGTGCGGTTTCGGGACGGGGGTAAAAAGGGAGCGCCCCGCTCCGCGGCTGCGGAGGGGGCGCTCTTTGTTGGGGTTGGCGGCCACCTACTCTCCCGGGTGTGACCCCAGTACCATCGGCGCGCCCGGGCTTAACTTCTCTGTTCGGGATGGGAAGAGGTGCTCACCGGGGCCATAGCCACCATTATCTTGCGCACGGCTGTTATGCGTGCCGGATGCTTTATGACATGACTTGTGGGGGAGAAACAAAATCGAGAGCGGCGGGCCGGTGCTGCTGACCGGACGCGCTCGGGCAATTAGTACCGCTCGGCTTTGCCATTCCTGGCTTTACACCTGCGGCCTATCGACGTCATCGTCTTTGACGGCCCTTAAGGGAGATCTCATCTTGGGGCGGGTTTCGCGCTTAGATGCTTTCAGCGCTTATCCCGTCCGAGCGTAGCTACCCTGCGCTGCGGCTGGCGCCACAACAGGTCCACCAGAGGCTCGTCCAACCCGGTCCTCTCGTACTAAGGTCAGGACCCCTCAAATCTCCTACGCCCACAACAGATAGGGACCGAACTGTCTCACGACGTTCTGAACCCAGCTCGCGTGCCACTTTAATCGGCGAACAGCCGAACCCTTGGGACCTTCTCCAGCCCCAGGACGTGACGAGCCGACATCGAGGTGCCAAACCTCCCCGTCGATATGAGCTCTTGGGGGAGATCAGCCTGTTATCCCCAGAGTACCTTTTATCCTTTGAGCGATGGCCCTTCCATGCGGAACCACCGGATCACTATATCCGCCTTTCGGCCCTGCTCGGCTTGTGGGCCTCACAGTCAAGCGCCCTTATGCTATTGCGCTCTGCGCACGGTTACCAAGCGTGCTGAGGGCACCTTTGAAAGCCTCCGTTACTGTTTTGGAGGCGACCACCCCAGTCAAACTACCCACCAAGCACTGTCCCCTGTCTTACAAGGTTAGGCGCCAAGCAACTCAAGGGTTGTATTTCAAGGACGGCTCCACGACGCCTGGCGACGCCGCTTCAAAGCCTCCAACCTATCCTACACATGAGTTACCCAGCGTCAATGCTAAGCTATAGTAAAGGTTCATGGGGTCTTTCCGTCCCGTTGCGGGTACTCGGCATCTTCACCGAGACTACAATTTCACCGAGCTCACGGCTGAGACAGCGCCCAGATCGTTACACCATTCGTGCAGGTCGGAACTTACCCGACAAGGAATTTCGCTACCTTAGGACCGTTATAGTTACGGCCGCCGTTTACCGGGGCTTCGATTCAGAGCTTCGCCTTACGGCTAACCCCCCCTCTTAACCTTCCGGCACCGGGCAGGTGTCAGGCCTTATACTTCATCTCTCGATTTCGCAAAGCCATGTGTTTTTGTTAAACAGTCGCCTGGGCCTTTTCACTGCGGCTTCTGCTATTGCTAGCAGGAAGCGCCCCTTCTCCCGAAGTTACAGGGCCATTTTGCCGAGTTCCTTGGCCGTGATTCACTCGAGCACCTTAGGATTCTCTCCTCGACCACCTGTGTCGGTTTGCGGTACGGGCGGCAAGCCATTTAAACGCTTAGCGGGTTTTCTAGGGAGCCTGATTAGGGACGATCTCCTTGGCCGGGGCCGCGGAGTACTTTCGGGTTTCAGCTAGGTCGGCGTACTTCACAACCGTCCTACTACCTACGCCCTTAAACGCGCTATTCCGTCAGCGCGCCGTCCTTTCACTTCTCCGTCACCGCATCGCTATGACGTGCCGGTACTGGAATATTAACCAGTTGTCCATCGACCTGCGCTTTCGCCTCGGCCTTAGGACCCGACTAACCCTGATCCGATTAGCGTTGATCAGGAAACCTTGGTCTTTCGGTGTGCGGGTTTCTCGCCCGCATTATCGTTACTTATGCCTACATTTGCTTTTCCAAGCGCTCCAACGCCCCTTGCCGGGACGCCTTCGTCGCCCTTGGAATGCTCCCCTACCAGTGTATAAATACAATCCGCAGCTTCGGTGCTGTGCTTGATGCCCGATTATTATCGATGCCCTGTCGCTCGACCAGTGAGCTGTTACGCACTCTTTAAAGGAATGGCTGCTTCCAAGCCAACCTCCTGGCTGTCTAGGCAACTGGACCCCCTTTGTTCAACTTAGCGCAGACTTTGGGACCTTAGCTGGCGGTCTGGGTTCTTTCCCTCTCGGCCTGGGACCTTAGCACCCCAGGCCTCACTGCCGTGTATATCAAATGGCATTCGGAGTTCGTCAGGATTCGGTAGGATGTGACTCCCCCTAGTCCTATCGGTAGCTCTACCTCCATATGACTCCACCACGACGCTGCCCCTAAAGGCATTTCGGGGAGTACGAGCTATTTCTCAGTTTGATTGGCCTTTCACCCCTACCCACAGGTCATCCAAATACTTTTCAACGTAAACTGGTTCGGACCTCCAACTGGTTTTACCCAGCCTTCATCCTGCCCATGGGTAGATCACAAAGTTTCGCGTCTACCCCCCCTGACTGCGCGCCCTGTTCAGACTCGCTTTCGCTGCGGCTCCGTGCTTTCAAACACTTAACCTCGCCAGGGAGGAGTAACTCGTAGGCTCATTATGCAAAAGGCACGCCGTCACCACACGAAGTGGCTCCGACCGCTTGTAAGCGCACGGTTTCAGGATCTGTTTCACCCCGTTATTCACGGTGCTTTTCACCTTTCCCTCACGGTACTGGTTCACTATCGGTCTCTCAGGAGTATTTAGCCTTACCGGATGGTGCCGGTGGATTCAGGCGGGATTTCTCCGGTCCCGCCCTACTCAGGATACCACTAGGGCCAAGCAGCTTACGCACACGGGACTATCACCCCCTATGGTCAGGCTTCCCAGCCTGTTATGCTTCAATACTTGGTCCCACGACGTGGTCCTACAACCCCAGGGCTGCCGTAACAGCACTGGTTTGGGCTAATCCGCGTTCGCTCGCCACTACTTGCGGAATCACTGTTGTTTTCTCTTCCTCCGGGTACTTAGATGTTTCAGTTCCCCGGGTTCGCCCCCCGTAGGGTAGTGTATCTTCAATACACTGGGTTGCCCCATTCGGAAATCTTCGGATCAACTCGTATGTGCCGATCCCCGAAGCTTATCGCAGCTTGTCGCGTCCTTCATCGCCTCTGAGAGCCTAGGCATCCCCCGTGCGCCCTTCTCTGCGTCTTCGGCCGGCCCCACAAGCGTGGGCCGGCCCGCCTCTCTCGCACTAGGGCCCTATCGCTAGGGCCTAGTCTATTTCTTTTGTCTCTCTCCCATCATGTCAAAGAACGTGTTCCAGTTCTAGGTAGCGGCCGCAGCCCTACTTTCCCTGAATCTGAAGCAAGAACCTGTCGTTCCTGCCTTGTGTTTACTCTCGGTGTGGAGAATAACGGAGTCGAACCGTTGACCTCCTGCGTGCAAAGCAGGCGCTCTAGCCAGCTGAGCTAATCCCCCAGGTAATTCGCGGTGGGCCTGCGTGGACTCGAACCACGGACCTCTACATTATCAGTGTAGCGCTCTAACCACCTGAGCTACAAGCCCGCTTCTCTGGCCGGGCCTGGCCGCCCGAGTAAGTGAGTTTTGAGCAATTGCCGAGACAGACGTTAACGTAAGCCTTAGGGGAGCCGAGGGCCGTCCCTAGAAAGGAGGTGATCCAGCCGCACCTTCCGGTACGGCTACCTTGTTACGACTTAGCCCCAGTTACCAGTTTTACCCTAGACGGCTCCTTTGAGGTCACCGGCTTCAGGTCTCCCTGACTTCCATGGCTTGACGGGCGGTGTGTACAAGGCCCGGGAACGTATTCACCGCGTCGTTGCTGATACGCGATTACTAGCGATTCCGGCTTCACGGAGTCGAGTTGCAGACTCCGATCCGAACTGAGACCGGCTTTTTGAGATTGGCGCCCCATCGCTGGGTGGCAACCCTCTGTACCGGCCATTGTAGCACGTGTGTAGCCCTAGGCGTAAGGGCCATGATGACCTGACGTCGTCCCCGCCTTCCTCGCTCCTTGCGGAGGCAGTCTCTCCAGAGTCCCCACCATGATGTGCTGGCAACTGAAGATAGGGGTTGCGCTCGTTGCGGGACTTAACCCAACACCTCACGGCACGAGCTGACGACGGCCATGCAGCACCTTGCTTTGTGCCCCGAAGGGAGGCTCCATCTCTGGAGCGGTCACGCGCATTCTAGCCTAGGTAAGGTTCCTCGCGTATCATCGAATTAAACCACATGCTCCACCGCTTGTGCGGGCCCCCGTCAATTCCTTTGAGTTTCACCCTTGCGGGCGTACTCCCCAGGTGGATGACTTAACGCTTTCGCTTGGACGCTGACAGTGTATCGCCAACATCGAGTCATCATCGTTTACGGCGTGGACTACCAGGGTATCTAATCCTGTTCGCTCCCCACGCTTTCGTGCCTCAGCGTCAGTTTCGGCCCAGCGAGCTGCCTACGCAATCGGGGTTCTTGGCGGTATCTAAGCATTTCACCGCTACACCGCCAGTTCCGCCCGCCTCGACCGAACTCAAGCCCGCCAGTATCAACGGCAGTTCCACGGTTGAGCCGTGGGATTTCACCGCTGACTTAACGGGCCGCCTACGCACCCTTTAAACCCAATAAATCCGGACAACGCTTGCACCCTCCGTATTACCGCGGCTGCTGGCACGGAGTTAGCCGGTGCTTATTCGCATGGTACCGTCAGTTACCCCCGCAGGGGCGTTTTCTTCCCATACAAAAGCAGTTTACAACCCAGAAGGCCTTCTTCCTGCACGCGGCATGGCTGGGTCAGCCTCTCGGCCATTGCCCAATATTCCCTACTGCTGCCTCCCGTAGGAGTCTGGTCCGTGTCTCAGTACCAGTGTGGGGGACCATCCTCTCAGAACCCCTAGCCATCGTAGCCATGGTGGGCCGTTACCCCGCCATCTAGCTAATGGCACGCATGCCCATCTTCCACCGCCGAAGCTTTTACCACGGTCGGATGCCCTCTCGTGGTCACATGCGGTATTAATCCGGATTTCTCCGGGCTATCCCCCTGTGGAAGGTAGGTTGCATACGCGTTACGCACCCGTGCGCCACTAACCAGGTCCCCGAAGGAACCTGATCCGTTCGACTTGCATGTATTAGGCCTGCCGCTAGCGTTCATCCTGAGCCAGGATCAAACTCTCCATTGTAAGAATATGCTTCCTGCGGCATAAAACCGCAAAATGTGTCTGTCCGACCCCGGCTCCCCTTGTGTCTGGCCCCCGAGGGGGCCGCAAGGTCTTACCTTAATTTCTGTCTCAAGCAATCTCTCAAAGAACTTTCCGAGGACCTTCCGTCCCCGCTTGCCGTCCTGCGACGTTATCTTCTTTTTCCTCTCCCCTTCAGAGCCGTTCGCTCCGTGGCGGGGTGCAAAGGTAGCGGCTTTATTTCGAACCGCAAAATTTTTTTTTGAACTTTATTTTCCCGACCTCCGTAGCGCGGCTTGCGTTGGAAGCGGCTGCAAAGGTAAGGGGAAACTTCCGGAAAACAAGAAAAAACTTTCTTTTTTTTCTCTCCCCGGCCCGTCCCTTCAAAGGGTAAGTACCGTTGGCCGTCTCCTTCCGAGGCGGGCTGCAAAGGTAAGCAAAGCTTTCCGTTCCGCAAGGCCCCGGGCCAGTTTTTTTTCAGTCTCTCTTTCTCCGCCGGGGGCCCGAAACCGCGGCCGCAGCCTGTGTTAGCGTCCCCCCTTCTCTCCCGTCCCTGCTGAACCGGGATGCAAAAGTAGCAAACTTTCCCCGCCCCGCAAGCGCGTGGGGGAAAGAAAACCCACAGAAAGGCACAAGTGGCTATACTTCAGCGAGATTATTTTCACTGAGGGGAAAGAAGCACTTATCTTCTGCATTCGCGCTCCGATTCTGGCTGTATGTCGCGGCCATCCATAACATCGTTAATGCTTCACCTAAGTCCTTTTTGTTTAAGCAAATAAAGCTTACCCTCCCCCCTTCCCTACCTCCTCTGGCTCCTTAAACACATTCCTAGTGCTTTTATAGCCTCCTGTTATCCCTGCATCACTGCTCTCCCGCTCTTCTGTCGCCGGCGCAGTAACATTTCATGCCCGTTACCGTCCAACCATAGGAGTTATTTCATCAGGTATTCATTGTACCCCCTTTTTTTAAGCTAGTATATGTACAGGTTACTTTTACTCTTACCCGCCCTTTTAACCAGTGTGCTCTGCTATGCGCAGTACCCGGAGGAAAAGGATGATGACAAGCCTAGGTTAAAGCTTGGCGGGGCAGTTCGCTTCAACTACAACCTCTCTACCTGGAAGGAAGACCAACTGGAGCGGGGCGGTGACTTTGGCTATGACCTCTTTCGGCTTAATGTAGAAGCGGCTTATAAAGGCATCAAGCTAAACGCGGAGTACCGGCATTATTCTGAGGCTTTCGGGGGAGGCTTTCTTAAGCAGGCCTGGTTTCAGTACGACTTCTCTGAAAATTCGCAGCTACAGGTCGGCCTGAACCAGGTGCCTTTCGGCATTCAGCAGTACAACTCTAACAACTGGTTCTTTAACGTGACCTACTATGTCGGCTTTGAGGATGACCACGACATGGGTGTGAAGTATATTCATGACACTGGCCGGTGGCAATGGCAGGCTGCCTACTATAAGAGTGCAGAGGAGTTTGTGTTTGGCTTAGCAGAGCCTAGCCCCAACCGCTACTCCTATGACGTGACCGGCCGCAACAAGGAGAACAACCAGCTTGACTTTAAAGTGGTGCGCCGCCTCGGCGACAGCCTGGCACATGAGCTGGGGGTTTCGCTGCAGGGAGGGCTCCTATATAATATAGACACCGAAGAGAACGGTACCAGGTATGCGGCGGCCGTACACTATGAGTATAAGCCAAGCTACAGCCCCTGGAGCCTAAAGCTGCAGGCCATGCTCTACCGCATGCAACCGAAGTACCCGGATGGTGCAGACCTGGACTTTGTAGAGATGGGCGCCTACGGTGCCAACTATAACGTGGCAGACAAAGGCGAGATGTACACCGCCAGCCTGGCCTATCATTTCCCGATAGAATCCCGCCTGCTACAGGGCATCACCGTTTACGACAACTATGGCTACTACAACAAACGCGTGAGTGGCTTCGAGAATACACACATGAACGTACTGGGCGCTCTATTCACCGCCGGCCCTATGTATATCTATACCGACGCTGCCTTCGGCTACAACCATGCGTGGCTGGGGCCTGAGTGGACAAACGCCTTTGCGCAGGGCACGCCGGGAGACACGGAGTGGCACATGCGCTTCAACGTTAACATGGGATACTATTTCTAAGGACATAATATTTACCCTATGAGTAAAGTAACAAGGAGTGACTCACGAAAATCGCTGGGGCTGGATGTAAACGGCCCGGTTTTCTGGTCTTCTATCATCATTCTGGTTATCACCATAACACTGGTCCTGGTCTTCCGGGAGAGCGCGGAGGTGTTCTTCAGCGAGGTGCAGGCATCGGTTACCTCCAGCATGGGTTGGCTTTTCATCCTGAGCGTAAACGTATTCGTGGTTTTTTGCCTCTACATGGCCTTCGGCAAGTTCGGCGACATCAGGCTGGGCGGCAAAGAGGCAAAGCCTGAGTTCAGCACCTCTTCGTGGTTTGCCATGCTGTTTAGCGCGGGGATGGGCATTGGCCTCTTGTTCTGGAGTATAGCCGAGCCCATCAATCACTTTCAGACACCTCCGCTTGGCGAACCGGGCACGCCGGCTGCAGCCAGGCAGGCGATGAACTTTACCTTCCTGCACTGGGGCTTCCATGCCTGGGCCATTTATGCACTGGTGGGCCTGTCGCTGGCGTATTTCACCTACACCCGAAAACTGCCGCTGACGGTTCGCTCCGTGTTCTACCCGTTTCTGGGCGAGCGCATCCACGGCCTTATCGGTGATATTATAGATACCCTGGCCGTGCTGGCAACGCTGTTCGGCCTGGCTACCTCACTGGGTCTGGGAGTAAAGCAGGTGGCTGCCGGCCTGCACCACGTGTTTCCGGCTATCAGCAGTGACGTTACCACGCAGATCATCCTGATTGCCGGCATCACAGGCGTCGCAACGGTGTCGGTGGTTACGGGTGTGGACAAAGGCGTGCGCATCCTGAGTGAATGGAACATTAGGATAGCCCTGCTGGTGCTGGTGGCGGTGCTGGTGCTGGGGCCGACCGTTTTTATACTTGGCTCCTACGTGCAGAACACCGGATCCTACATCGGCAACTTTCTGCAGCTGTCTTTCTGGAACGAGGCCTACTCCGACCGCAACTGGCAGGGGGGCTGGACGGTCTTCTACTGGGCCTGGTGGATCTCATGGGCGCCGTTTGTGGGAATCTTTATCGCGCGTGTTTCCAAAGGGCGCACTATCCGGGAGTTTGTACTTGGTGTACTGATCGTGCCTTCGCTGCTCTCGTTCCTCTGGATGACGGTTTTCGGCAGCACGGCCTTGCGCGAGGTATTGGCCGGCGAGACCGCCGTGGCCGAGGCTGTTTCGACAGACATTTCCACAGCGCTGTTCGTCTTCTTTGAGCAACTCCCCTTTTCTACCGTCCTTTCGGTTATCGGCATTATACTAGTGACAGGCTTCTTTGTGACCTCATCAGACTCAGGCTCGCTGGTGGTGGACAGCCTGACCTCGGGCGGCAGGCCCGACTCACCGGTGGGTATCCGGATTTTCTGGGCACTGGCAGAGGGAGCCGTGGCGGCAGTGCTGTTGCTAGGCGGCGGCTTACAGGCCCTGCAGACAGCCGTTATTATTACCGGGCTGCCGTTTGCCTTAATTCTGCTCTCTATGTGCTACAGCCTGTACAGAGGCCTGAGCGAGGAGTGGGAAGAGGAGCACAAGCTCGGGAAGGCCCAGCAACGGAAAGACTACCAGCAGCTGGTGGCCGAGGTATTGGCCAAGCGCCACGTAAAGCCGGATGCCAAAGCCGCCGAAGAAGCAAAAAACAACACAACACACCAACCATAGAAGCGATGATTGCAATTGATGCCATGATGGTCTGCCTCGACCTGAGCAACATAGACGAAACACTGGTCGCCTTTACCCGCTCTATCTGCGAGCGGCTGCCGGTAAAGAAGGTATACTTCGTCCATAACGTTAAAACCTCGGAGCTAAGCGATGATTTCAGGGCGCTTTTCGGAGACGTGGACTTAGGCAAAGAGATAGAGGGCAATATAGCTGATATTGTGTCGGAGCACTTTAACAACGCGGCCGACTATGACATACTGGTAAGCGAGGAGCCGAACACGGAGGTGATTCTGGCCGACCTGGTCAAACGCTACAGCATCAAACTGACGCTGCTGGGCAAGCGCATGAGCGACAAGAGTACAGGCGCGCTGGGCACTAAACTCCTCCGGATCCTGCCCTGCAGCGTTTTGGTTTTCCCGGAAACAGCCCGCTTCAACATCGGCCGGATCCTCACCCCTATCGATTTCTCCGATGCTTCCGTGCACGCCCTCAGGCTCAGCAAGAGCCTCTCCGACCAGCTGGCCCT
Source organism: Pontibacter actiniarum (assembly GCF_003585765.1). NCBI lineage: Bacteria > Pseudomonadati > Bacteroidota > Cytophagia > Cytophagales > Hymenobacteraceae > Pontibacter > Pontibacter actiniarum. Next base: position 934,708 of record NZ_CP021235.1, on the reverse strand, counting down.
GTACCTGGAGATCATGCATGTGTACAAACTGCCAACGCAGTACTTCCCGCTGATCTCGGAGGAGAAAGCCGTTAAAAAAGCGGAGGAGGTAGTGCAGGAGAAGTTTAAGAACCTTCGGAAAAGGCACAGGGAAATTGTGGACGTGCCTTACACGCTGGTGCGCGCTGCGGGCAAAAGTATAGCCGAGCGCATCGCGATGGAACTGCAAAGGGGAAAGTATGACCTGCTGGTGGTCGGCCTGAAGGGAAGCAACCCGATTCCTTCGCTCAGCCTGGGCAGCGTACCAACCAAGCTCTACAACATGGACATCAACACCCCGATCTGGCTGGTGTATTCCGAAGAGGTGATCAAGTAAGTGGCTATACTTGCGCGGCAGTGGTGGTAATCAGGTTGCTGATGCCGGTTACCACCATGTCTATACCGATCGCGCCTACAAAGAAGCCGTTGATCCGCAGCAGCAGCTCCATGTTCTTGTCGAAAGCCACCTGCACTTTACGGGAGCGCGTGTTCCTGCGAATCTGCTTCAGCCCCATAATCACGCCATAGTTCACGAGCATGATCAGGAAGAGCGACACGACACCCTGCCACAGCACCAGTTGCTCCGCCATCAGAATGGTGAGTGAGATCGTGCCTGCGCCCACCATAAACGGCATGGCAATCTCAGAAGCCAGGTCGTGCAGGTCTCCTTTTATCTGGATAAAGGCCTTTTTACCCTGCACAATAAATATGTAAGCGAGCGAAAACAGCACGATGCCGCCAAATATCCGGAACGACTCAAAGTTGATGCGGAACACCTTTTGGAAAACCACATCGCCAAAAAGCAAAAAGACCAGGAAAATGGACAGGGAGATCATAGAAGCCTTGAGGAATACGGACCTGAAATCCGCATCCGAGAGGTCGTTCATCACGGGCTTGAGGTACAGGAAAAGGGCAAATGGGTTCAGCATCACCAAAAAGCTAAATATTGCTGCTATCATAAAGTCTGGTCGTAGTTTAATGCCCTTGTAGGTACGAAAGGCTCTGAAGATAGATATTGCGGGCTCGCTGTACGGGGGCCTTTGCCTAAGGCAGAGGGACAGTGCGGCACTGCAGAAGAGCTACAGCGGCACCTTGGGGTAGTTCCTTACCTCCACTTCCTCCCCGTTTTTGCTGTTGAGCAGGCGGCTGGGTCTGTTGCCCTGCGCTACTTCATGCGCTTTTCTGTACGCCTCCTGTTTATCCTCGAAAGCCTGGATGAGCTCTCTGTTATGGTCGAGCACGCACCATTGGCGCTTCTCCTCGTTCCACTGCACGCGGTATGTCTTGGCCTCCAGCGTTTTTTTGTCGCGGATCAGGTCCAGTATGATCTTTCCGTCGCTGTAGCTGCCGTCCGGGTACGGCATTGGCAGCAGTGCAAAAAAGATGTAGTACATCGAAAAGTAGGTGAACTGATACGTGAGCATGCCCGGCTCCAGCAGGTTGTTCTCGATCAGATAAATGACCAGCACCGCCGATATCGCGTTGAACAGGGTGCCACCGGAAAAGATAAGGATGTTAGCCAACCGGTGCTTGCGCTTTAGGTTATCAAACGTGCAGACGCCGTACCAAAAATAGTATTTGCGCACCTCCAGCATGCCGATGCGAAACAGCAAACTGCCTGTCCCCACGGTCACCCTGATATTCTTACCGCCCATCAGCCAGGCAAAGAACACATGCCCCGCCTCATGCAGAAAAGAGATAAGGGGAAGGACCAGAAAAAAGGCCAGGAAGAACTTCGGGATATCATTTACTCCAAACATAACCTTCCCTGTTACGCAATCCGGGGCAAGAGATATACATGCTCAAACAGTTTTAAGCGCGCCCACACAAAGTATACTTCTGGCGGCACGGCCAAAATCTTACGGAACGGCGCAGAAACCAGCCCTAACGTACTGGTTATAAGGGTAAAGGTAAAAGCGTAGCCCCAATAAGTGCCGCCCACGCCCCACCATCAGCTAACCATCTTGAACTCAAACACTTGCACAGGAGTTATACGCATCTTTGAAGGAGAAACAAGAGCAGTAACTTTACAAAAGCACAGCGCATCAGCCCACTGGGCCAGCGCTTTAAAAGCCGATGCTGCTGCCAGTAAGCACCATTTATCGCATGAGTAAACCATTCCTGACGCTCCGGTACAGTCCGTCGCTGGAGTACCTTTCAGCCAGTTGGCTGCACCCCATTAGCAGCCCCTTGTATCGCCAGGGCATCCGCACCATTGCTGTGTGCGTGGCCAGGCTGGGCGTAAAGCTGGTGTACAACGACCTCTCCAGAGCGGGTGCGCCCACCAAGCAAGACCAGTGCTGCACAGCCAGCTTTCTGAAACAGGCGCTTGCCAAAACACCGCTCCGCCGCAGCGCCAAAGTAATACCTACCGATGAACCACGTTGGCAGGAGTACAAAAGCTTAACACAACAGGCGAAGGATTTACCTTATGAAACAGGTATATTTAGCTGTGGCACAGAGGCAACCTCCTGGCTTTTTGCTGGTATAAAAAAGAAAAGCTGTGCCCCAGATGACCTTTTAGCAATCCCCATGAGCGATAACCTGCCTGACCTCACCAATTTGCCGCTTTCCAGCAGCTCGCCAGAGCAGCCGGTCAGCACCGGGCCGCCCGCAGAAGGCAACGTGATGCTTTTCAGAACGGACTTCGTTGAAGTCAACCTGTGCCAGCAGCAGCGCATCCTCCTGGTGTGTTGGCTAAGGCCCGTCATCAGTTGGGAGTATAGGCAAGGCATTGAGGAGGCAGGGCGCTTTCTGCTGGAGTACAGGCTGGAGAAGCTGCTCATAAACAACCAGCGCTTAGGCGTTCTGAACATAGATGACCAGAACTGGCTGGCGGCAACCTCCATACGGCTGATCGCCCAAAGCAACCTGAAACGGCTGGCCGTTATCTCCTCCAGCGATATCCTGCAGCAGCTCACCGATGAAACGCTGGATGCACGGGTGAAGAGCGCGGACCTGCAGTTTCATACCCGCTATTTCTTCTGGGAGGATGAGGCGCTCGAATGGCTTGCACTCTCCTTCGAGGCCCCTGAGCTGTAACACCACCCATTTCTGCAGGTGTAGCCGTTGTGCCACCTCCATGTTGCAGTGGCTTAAAAGTATAAGCCGCAAAAGTGTGTGGCCTCAGCACCAGCAGGCACCAGTTATCCCCTTAGCTCGTAAACCAAACCGGAGGCTCACAGAAGTATAAACCAGAATTTGCTTGTGTGACAAACGTCACTGAGCCCGATGCATACATCCTGTACCTTTGTGCTATACCTTGAAAGTTATTACTGGCTTACAGGGATTTACAAGCTATAAAAAACTGGAACCATGAAGATACAACAGTTCGAAGACAAAGGGCTAGCACAATTCGGCTATGCTGTTTTAAGCGAGGCTACCGGTGAGGTGGTACTGATAGACCCCGCCCGGGACCCGCAGCCCTACTACGATTTTGCAAAAGCAAACAACGCCACTATTATCGGTGTGATAGAGACGCACCCGCACGCAGACTTTGTGAGCTCGCACCTGGAGATACACCAGAAAACTGGCGCCACCATTTACGCGCATAGTCTGGTGGGTGCCGACTACCCGCACAAAACCTTCGATGAGGGCGATGAGCTGCGACTCGGAGACGTAAAGCTAAAGTCGCTCCACACCCCCGGCCACTCCCCGGACAGCATCAGCATCGTGCTGGAGCATAACGGCACGGACAAAGCCGTGTTCTCCGGCGATACGCTGTTTATAGGCGACGTAGGGCGCCCGGACCTGCGCGAGCGCGCGGGCAACATAACGGCCAAGCGTGAGGAACTGGCCCGCCACATGTACCACAGCACCCGGGAAAAGCTGATGAAGCTGAACGATGATGTGCTGGTGTACCCGGCGCACGGAGCCGGAACACTGTGCGGCAAGGCGCTGAGCCAGGCAAACAGCAGCACCATTAGAGCTGAGAAGGCGGGCAACTACGCGCTGCAGCCAATGAGCGAGGAGGAGTTTGTGAAAGTCCTGACAGAAGACCAGCCATTTATCCCAAAGTACTTCGGCTACGATGTGGCGATGAACAAGCAAGGCGCTCCTACTTACCAGAGTAGCCTGAAGCAGGTAAAGCGGCTGGAGAAAAACGACCTGCCGAAAGAGCCGGCCCTTGTGGTGGATGCGCGAAGCCAGGACACCTTCAAGAAAGGACATTACAAAGGAGCAATTAACATACAAAACGGCGCCAAGTTCGAAACATGGCTGGGCAGCATTGTCGGGCCACAGGAGCGCTTTTACCTTGTAGCATCCAGCGAAAGAGAACTGGACGACTTAGTTGCCAAAGCCGCTAAGATAGGTTACGAACAGCTGCTAGCAGGCGCTTTGGTACTCGAAGGCGAGGCTAGTGTTTCGTCTCCTGCCCTGGATAAAGAGGCTTTTCGGGAGCATCCGGAGAACTACACCATTGTGGACGTACGGAACGGCGCTGAAGTAAAAGGCCAGGAAATTTTTAACAGCGCCATCCATATCCCACTGCCAGAGCTGCGTGAGCGGGCAAAGGAGGTTCCGGCCGACAAGCCGGTGGTGGTGCACTGTGCCGGCGGTTACCGCTCCGCTGCCGGGAGCAGCATTCTGGAGGCTGCACTGCCGCAGACAAAGGTGCTGGACCTGAGCGAGGCAGTAAACGAGTTCAAAGACGGGCAGAAATAAAAGCGGCCCATCCCTAAAGCCAGTGCAGCCGATACGCCAGCGTACTGGCATTTGTCAGCCTTCACGTTTATATTAACCAGCTGTGCCTGCCGCTGTAGACAGGCACAGCGCGCTGGCAGCGCTTCCGACACAGCATGCGCAAGCGCTGCCAGCATCATTTACAAAACCAACAACATGTTAGAAATAGTAAGACAACCGTGGCCATGGTACACGTCCGGCGCTGTCATTGCCTTTGTTATGGTCCTGCTCCTGTTTTTCGGAAAATCCTTTGGCTTTTCGTCTAACCTGCGCACCATCTGCAGCGCCTGCGGAGCGGGCAAAAGAGTGCAGTTCTTTGATTTTGATTGGCGGGCGCAGAAGTGGAACCTGCTGTTCCTGGTAGGTGCAATAGCAGGCGGCTGGATTTCGGCCACGCTCCTGGCCGGAGACGAAGCGGTCCAGGTTTCACAGGCCACCATACAGGACCTTCGCCAGCTGGGCTTTTCAGCACCCGACGACCTGCAGCCGGAGGAGATCTTCAGCCTGGAAGCCCTGTTTACCGTAAGGGGCTTTCTGCTGCTGCTCGTGGGAGGCTTTATGATAGGGTTCGGCTCGCGCTATGCCGGGGGCTGTACCTCGGGGCATGCCATCAGCGGCCTGTCCAACCTGCAGTGGCCTTCGCTTATCGCCGTGATCGGCTTTTTTATCGGGGGGCTCATCAGCACCTTCATCCTGCTGCCGCTGCTTTTTTAGTTTACCGCCGGCACCTGATTCACCACAACAAAACTACTACCTCATGAAAGGATTAAAATTTATACTGGCCGGCATTCTGTTCGGCATCGTGATGAGCAAGTCGGAGGCCATTTCGTGGTACCGCATCCAGGAGATGTTCCGCTTCCAGTCGTTCCACATGTACGGCATTATCGGCACGGCTGTGGTACTGGGCACGCTCGCCACCTACATCATCAAAAAGTATAAGCTGCGCGACTACCAGGGCAACCCGATTGTATTTACGCCCAAAGAAAAGTCTGTGCCCCGCTACCTGATCGGTGGAACCATCTTCGGGCTGGGCTGGGCCCTCACCGGTGCCTGCCCCGGCCCTATGTTTGTGAACATAGGGCACGCCTACTGGTCTATTCTGGTTGCGGTAGCCGGGGCCATCGGCGGCACCTATATGTATGGGTTGCTCCGCGACCGGTTGCCGCACTAAGACCACGCCAGCGCAAAAGCCCGGGCCATGGGATAGGTTCAAGGCGCACTACACGTTGCAGCGTTTGCCATGTGGTTGGGGCGTTTTGAGGGACCATTGGCTTGTTAGCAGATGCTGCTTCCTGCTGCTACAACTCATTCTGTACATTACTAAAGGAGTTTATACTTTTAACAGACGCTTTCATGTTATGGCTACCTAAGCGTAAGCGGACAAGATTTGCTTTGTCCGCTTACGCTGGTAACATTCAGCAGTCCGGTGCACCATCCACCTCCAGTTATTTAGCCTTCTTTAGCTGCTCGATTTTCTCCAGGTTGCTTTTGCTGTTTTTGAGTGTGGAGGAGTCGTTTGCTGCAGTGGCAAGTTTAATGGCCTTCAGAAACTGTTGTTCTGCCAGTTTCAGATTCCCTTTTTTCAGGAAGGCCTCGCCGTAGCTGTCGAATGCATTGGCAGATTGAGGATAGGTAAGCGTGTTATACTTGAGTGTCAGCAGCGCCAGGGCCACATTGTCAGGGTTGCTGAGTTGCTGGTAGGCAATCGTGTTGATCATGGGTTCATTGAGCCCGGAGTTCTTCAACGCATCAAACACTACAGCTTCAGCCTTTGGCTCTTTTCGTTGCTTCAGGTAAGCAGCTGCCTCTGCCATCTTAGCTTCCAAAGCTGCCATTCTGGCTTCGCGTTCCTGTTGCTGCTTTTGCTTGTTGGCTTCCTGCACCACCTGGCTGATCGCATTAATTACCAGTTCAGGCTCTTCGCGGTGTATGTTGTGGCCGCTTCTGGAGGTGATGATATGTGCGCCGCTGGTAAACTGGCTAAATAACTCGTTGTGCAGGTTACGCCATACTTCCACGCCCTTTGGCTCGTGCAGGAATAACTCCGGGTTGACCCGCTTCTGAACCGAAGTCAGTACAACTGCTGGCACCTGCGGCAGCTTCCCGAAGTCAGGCAGCTCGGCTTTCTCAAATATGGCGTTAATAGCCTCGTTTTCCTGCTTGAACTTGGCGGGCACAAAACTGTTCTGCAGTTCCATGTCTTTTACTGCTTTGGTATAGTCTGCCTTTTTCAGTTCCTGCATCATTTTCTCATGTGCCGGGTCCACAAACACTAAACCCTTCACTTTGTCCGGGTGCTTTGAGGCATAGGCGCGAATGATAAAGGCGCCGTACGAATGGCCTACCAGAATGAAAGGGGCTTTCAGGGTTGCCATTTCGATGAGCGTTTCCAGGTCCTGCACAGCCTGCTCCAAAGTATGCGTGTTCGGGTTAGGTTCAGAGTTGCCTGTTCCGGCTCTGGAGTACAGCATCACCTGGTTTGTTTGCATCACTTCAGATGCCACGTTGCCCCACACTGTATAAGGTGTGCCGAAGCCAGATTCGAAGATAACGGTGTATTCTCCTGTTCCGGCCTGGATCATCTCCAGGGAGTGGTTGCCGACATTTACCAGTTGGGTTTGCTGTGCTTGAGCAAGTGCCAGATTTCCGAGGAAGAAGAGCAGCAGCAGGGTTCTTTTGATCATCATAGTTTTAGTTGTTTAGGTAAGGTTAACCTATTCCGGTATAAGGCTACAGCAGAGGGTTAATATATTGTAGATGCTATATGATAGAGAGAGGTTGCCTGACAGGAGGAGTTTTTATAAAGTACGGGTAGGGGAATCTGTTACTGCCACTGAACATCCTATGAAGCAGAACAGCAAGTATGAATCCGAGATACGGGCACGTTTATACATTCGGCTACCGCTAACGGTGTGTTTATTAATGGCAGAGGCCACTTCTTTATACCACATCACTACCTGCGGACTTGCTTGCTCCTAAATGCCTGATGTTGTAATTTTACCATAGCTGGCAAGAAAGTCACCTGTTGGGCCGGACTGGCACAGCAGTTTCAGGGCTGCCAGTTTATTAGCTTGTAAAAGCATATGAAAGGATACCTGCTTTTGTTTTTCAGCACAGTTCTTCTGCTGTTCACCCTGCCGCAGCCCGGCAATGGTGTGCTACGTGATCCGGGTGAGGCACAAAGCGTGCTGAAGAAAGCCTGCTCAGCAAAGCACCTGGTGAAACGCAGCTGCCGGAAGGGTTGCCTGAAGCACCAGACACCCGCCGGGCGGCAGGATGCAAACGCTGCCACAGATTGCGGCCAGCAGGTATATGCTTTAGTTACGCCACTGCACCAGCACCAGCTGCAGGCACCGCTTATGCTGCATAAACTAAGTATACCGGCTGCAAGAAAGCACCTCTCCCCTAATTTAAAAGCCGAGCCAGACCCGCCGCAACACTCCTAAAGTATACTTGTGCCTATCCGGCGCAGCAGGTAACCTACCGCCTGTGCAGTGAGTGCTTTGTGCAGCAGTTAACGCCACACCTGGAGCACTGTACGTGTAGGCGGAACATGCTCGGGAAGCTTACCTGCAAGGTGCATACAGGCATTCTGTAGCAGCTTTAAGCGCCCCCTTCCGCTGCTTATTCATGCAAGGCAGTGGCGCTGCCTTGGTCTCCGGCTTTAGGAGGCAGGCGACGGCAAAGCGCTTATAAAACGTTAAAAAGAACATCCATTCAACATAAGAAATCAAAATGAACAAGTATAAATTCTCCCTCAAAAATATACCTGCCTGGGCTGTCATGCTGGCTATCTTCGGCACCCTGTACCTAACAGGCCTTCATACCGAGGCAATAGGGCAGGTACAGCGGCTGCTGCTTGCCACAGGAATACGAAAAGCCGATGTGCCGGCAGTGGCCACAGCAGAAAGCGCCGTAGTTTCTTCCGAAACAGCTACAGGAGGCGCAGCAAACAGCGGCCACATGGCAGGCAAAGGCTTTAAGATGAGAACCCTCGATGGCAGCACGGTCAGTTTCGAGAGCCTAAAGGGAAAAGTAATCTTCCTGAACATCTGGGCTACCTGGTGCCCGCCATGTGTGGCTGAAATGCCCAACATACAAAGCCTGTACGAAAAAGTCGGCTCTGATAAAATAGCGTTCGTGATGCTCTCTGTAGACGAAGGCGGCATGGAGAAGGTGCAGAAGTTTATCGCTAAAAAGGGCTTTACGTTTCCGGTGTACATGCCAGCCGGTCAGCTTCCGCAGGAGTTTTACTCCAATGCCATCCCCACTACGTTTATTATTTCTCCGGACGGCCAGGTGGTGGCACGGCAGGAAGGAATGGCGGAGTATGACACCAAGGAAGTACGGGACTTTCTGCAAAGTATGGCAAGGGAGTAACCCTGGCTAAACTGAGCAGGCTGGCCCTAAGCAAGAAGGGCCAGTCTGCTTTCTTTGCTGTCTCACTGCTTTTCTGTACTTTACACAGCACGTATACCTTGCGCTTTACCATCTTACGCACATTTCCGGCCTCCCCTTTTCCCGTACATGGGGAAGTATGGCTGATGTGAGGAGTACCCGTCGCTGAGACAGCCTTTAACCTCTAACCTAACCAGCGCTATGCTTGAAGACCGCCTCCACGCAAGAGAAAAGCTCCTCTTCTTTAACAAGGAATACATTGCTGAGTTTGTCTATGGTGGAATAGACGGTGCCATTACCACCTTTGCAGTTGTGGCAGGTGCCGAAGGGGCAAACTTCAATACCTCTGTTGTGATCATACTGGGGCTGGCAAACCTGATTGCCGACGGCTTTTCCATGTCGGTTGGCAATTTCTTCTCCACCAAGGCTTCGCGCGACAACTTTGACAGGCATAAGGCCACGGAGTATTGGGAAGTAGACAACCTGCCGGACCGTGAAGTCGAGGAAATACGGGAGGCCTACGCAGCAAAGGGCTTTCAGGGCGAGTTGCTGGACCAGGTGGTAGAGGTGATCACTTCAAATAAAGAAGTGTGGGTCGACACCATGATGAAGGAGGAGCTTGGGATGACTCAGGATGATAAAACTCCGGTTAAAACGGCCTCTGTTACCTTTATCAGCTTTGTGCTGATCGGTTCCATCCCACTGCTTTCCTATCTTGTTGCAGGTAGTGGGTTACATGCGGGCAACACGCAGCTGTTCCTGTATTCCAGCATCCTGACGGGTGTGGCCCTGGCACTGGTAGGGAGCCTTAAAAGCCTGGTGACACAGCGGAGCCTGCTCGTGGGCATCGGTGAAACACTCCTGCTCGGGGGCCTTGCTGCCTCGCTGGCGTATTTTGTAGGAGATGTATTGCAGAAGGCCTTTTCATAGGATTAGCTGTGCAGGGTAAGTACGGCACCCGGCGGCGCTTCATCAAACACGGTAGCAGCAAGCCACTCCCCAAAATATACTTCATCAGAAGCTAAAGCAGAAAGTAAAGCCTCTCCCTCCGCACATTATACGTATGCTCCTCCCCTACAGCTTACGCTACAGCCTGTCCACCGCCTCCTCGTTGCCTAACTTTGGAACAGGTGCTTTTACCTTCGCCTGGCCCAGGTTAAAAGTTAGCCCTACCGTTAGCCGTTGGCTGTCAAAAGAGCGGTGCCGTTGCGTGCGGTACACGCCAAAGTTCTGGCTGGTATAGTAGCTGTTCTGCCCCAGCACCTCCTCCGCCCCTACCCGCAGCTGCCCTTTGCCCTTCAGCAGCTGAACCAACAGCCCCAGGTTTACGTTTCCGTTGCTTCCTGTATAGGTCAGCTCCGCCTTCCGTGCAGACCTGTAAGAGCCATTCAGCTCCAGGGTTACGCTGGGGTGCAGCTTGAACGCATGGAGCGACCGAAACGCGCACCAGGCACCTGAGGCGCTGAAGGACTCGCCCAGCACCCGACCCCGGGCGCTGGACCACCCGAATACTGTACCGCTGTTTTCGGTGCTCCACCAGGAAGTTAGCTGCAGCGGGTAAGACACATCCACGGCAAGGTCAGAAGCGCTTTCCAGGTTCTGCAAAGCGGCGTATGTCACCCTCGTCTCAAAATCCTGCCGGATGGGGAACTGTGCGAACCGCCCTTCGCTGGAGGTAAATGTTATGTTGATGCCGAGCTGGCTCAACCTGGTATTGAGAGAAAAAATGTGGTCGTACTGCGGCTTGAGCGATGGGTTTCCCTCAAAAACTGTGTAATGGTTGATGTAGAGCGTGTAAGGCACCAACTCATCGTAAGGCACTCGGTTGATGGTCCGGCGGTAAGAAAAGGCAAGTTCTCCGGCCTCGCCAAACAGGCGCCTGTACCGCAGCGTCGGAAAGGCTTGCAGGTAGTCCTGTTCATAGTGCCCGACATAGCGCATTTTCGTGTGCTCCAGCCGAACACCCAACTGCAACCGGTCCTGTTCCCAGTTCTTACTAAGGATGCCATACCCGCCTGTAATTGCCTCCGCCAGGTGATTGTTGCTAGAGCTCCCGGCCTGTCGCGACAGCCGCCCGCCTTCCTCTGCCTCAAAGTCTATAACCTGCCGGGAGTCCGTTGCTTGGTGTTTCAGCCCCGCCTCCAGTTGCCAGCTTTTACCAAGCGCATAACTGTAATCGGCCTGCGCTACCCAGATATCGAACGCGTAACTGTTGGTCGTTCTGTAGGGCTGCGGTATGCGCAGGGTATCATTGCCTTGCCCCAGCAAGGCAGACGGGAAATACTGCTGCAACTCGCGCCGGACAGGCGTGTAGGTTGCCAGAACATACAGCTCACTGTTGGCGGAATCTCCCAAAAGACTGTAATAGAGATGATAGTTTAGGTGATGGGGTTTATTTGAAAAAGGGCTGTCTGTCAGCAGCACCGAATCTACCGGAAGCCCCATGGTGCTGAACCTGTCGTAGGAGACGAAAGTGCCCTCCGTCTGGTTCTGCTGCCCCTCCACCAGCACGCCCATTTGTTGGTTCCTGCCTACCTGCAGGTTGGCCCCCGCCTGAAAACTGTAGATATCCTGGTAAAAAGTGCGGGTGATCTCCTCCTCTACCAGCCCCCCGGGCAACTCTGCACGCAGTAGCCTGTCCAGGCGATCGTGGGTCTGAAAGTTGAACCGGTTGTACCCTCCCATACCAAAGAGCGTTAGCCCGCGGTGCTTGTAAGTAAGCCTGCCGTTAACGTTCAGCCGCCCGAAATCGCCCTGCGACGCCTCTGTTCTGAGGGTGGCGGTCAGGCCCTGTGCCTGATCTTTACGCGTAACGATGTTGATCACCGCCCCATAGGCCGCGTCGTACCTGGCCGAAGGGTTGGTGATCAGCTCCACCTGCGAAACAGTGCCTGCCGGGAGCGTTTGCAGCACCTCTGCCAGCGCAGCGGCGGCAACAGGCTTGTTGTCTACCAGGATCATCGTCTTCTTCCCCTGCAAGGTCACCTCATTCTCCGGTGACACCTCCACAAACGGCGCGGCTTTAAGCAGTTGCACAGCATTGCCGCTGGCAAGGGCACTGTTCTCCACATGCATCACATAGCGGTCTGTCTCCTGTTCAATCAGTGGCTTTCGGCCCTCCACAACCACCTCCTGCAGGGAGGCTGTACGCTCTTTAAGTTGCAGCACACCAATAGCTGCCCCACGCTTGCCATGGCTCAGGCTAACTACCGGGCTGGCCGCTTTATCATAGCCCACATAGGATACCTGCAGAAAGTACGTTCCGTACGGAACACCCTTGAACAGGTAATAACCACTTTCGTCGGTCAGCCGGGTAGCCAAATGGGTAGAATCTGCCGAAGAAAAAAGAGCCACTGTAGCGTAAGGCACCGGCGCATGCGCCATATCCTCCACCCGGCCGCTTATCTGTCCGTCCTGCCGCGCGTCCTGGGGCGTTAGCGACACCTCAGCACCACCGGCACCTGCTGTCTTCTCCTGCTCCTCCTCCGGAAAAATAGCGTAGTTCTGATTGTCAATGTTACGGAAGCGCAGCCCGAGAGGCCTCAGGATCTCTTCAAGCGCTACAGCTGGAGCCCTGTTCTTTAACTGCTCAGCATTGTAGGAGGCCTCTCTTCCCGCCAAAAGCCCTTGCTCATAGATAAAGTTAATCCCATAAAGCCCTGTTAGCTTTTGCAGCACTTGTGCCAGGGGCAACCTAACTGCCGTGGCAGCTTCGTTTTTTTGGTTTGCCTGCTGGCGTGCCCTGGCGGTGTGGCACATACATAGCAGCAGGCACAGGGCAAGCCCAACAAGGCAGTTTGTTTTCCTGGTGTTCATCATGACTAGGGGTTGGCGTGAGTGCAGCTTAGTTTCGGATAATGAGTTTCCGGGATGCCGGGTCCTTGGTAATGGAAATGCCCAAGGCTGCCGCTACAGCCTGCAGCAGCGCCTCTTCATTCCTGCTCCTGAACCTCCCAGACAGCCTTCTTTGTGCCAGGTCTTCGTCCTTCAGCTCCACCTGATAGCCATAGGTATCTTCGATGTAGGTAAGTATCTCCGCCAGCGGGGTATCCTGAAACACGAGCAGCCCTCCGCGCCAGGCTGAAGCTAGCTGCGGGTCTGCCTGCCACTGCACCAGCTTACTGTTCGCCGGTGTGTAGGCCACCACATCTCCGGGCTTCATCACCACCGGAGACGAAGCGCCCTCTAGGGCCAGCCTGACTTTACCCGTCTGCAGGGCCACCTGGGTGGCTCCTCTGCGCTTTTGCACGTTAAACGAAGTACCCAGCACCTCCACGTCCATATCGCCTGTGTGCACAACAAACCGCTCTCCCGGCTTCACGCTACCCTGCCGGTGCAAGTGGTTCACTTCAAAAAAGGCCTCTCCCTCCAGCCACACCTCCCGGGGCTCGTCCGCGTCCCAGTCGCTGGCATACCTGATCTCTGAATTAGCGTTTAGCGTGACAACAGAGCTATCCGGCAGCACCAGCGTAGCCACCTGCCCGTAGGCCGTACGGAACTGCTTATGTCTGCTGCTGTTGTAGAAGTACAGCGCAAGCGACAACAGCATTAAGGCTACCACAGCTGCCCCTGCCTTTCTCAGCCACTGCGCCGCCAGCGGTACTGACTTGCGGGTAAGGCCGGCTTCCTCTGAGATAGCGCGCCACAGCTGCTGCTGCTCTGCCTGCTCCATCGTGCTGGCTCTGAAGCTTAGCTTTTGGACCAGGCGCCGGGCCTCCTCCATCTGGTAAGCTTTCAGCGGATACTCCTGCTGTACCTGCTCCCAATAGCGATCCTGATCAGCTGAGGGGTGTTGCACCCAGGCAACAAACTGCTTGTCGTTAAGGAAGTCCTCTGTTTCGTAGCTACTGTAGTCGGTGGCGGGGCTGTTCATGGCTGTGCTTTTCCCTAATAAGGGGCCAAAAGGGAAAATCACCCCATGCACAAGAATAAATTTTTGAAAAAATTAAATTTAACCTTAAGGATTGGGAGCACAGGGGGCAAATAATAACTCCCGAAAGGATAGGTAGGTATTACGCTGAGAAAGTTAGCTGAAGGGGAAGACTTTAAATGTAACAGCTGCAGGCCATTACCAAAGCCAGCACCAACAGAAGCATAAAGTGATCCTGGGAGAGGTTGTCACGCAACTCGCTGAGCGCTATAGCCATAAGCTTGTAGGTGGCTTTCACGGAGATGTCCATCACTTCCGCAATCTCCTCATACGACAGGTTCTCGTGGAATTTCAGAAAAACCGCCTCCCGCTGCCGGGCCGTGAGAGAAGCCAAAGCACGCTCCAACCGTTCCCGCGCCGCACTTCTGCGCTCCTGTGCGATCAGCCTTTCCTCTGCGCTCAGCTCTACCTGAAAACTATAGTTAGCAGCAGTCTCGCTGTAAACGGCATAGTTTTGCCGCGTGCCCAGCTGCTTGAAAAGCAAGCGCCTGTATGATTTCAGAAGATAATTCTTCACATTAACCGGCTCCCCCAGAAAGCCACGCCTGTTCCAAACGGTCACGAAGATCTCTTGCACACACTCCTTTACCAGGTCGGTGTCCTGCGTAAACTTTGTGCCATAGTTGTACAGGTCGTTTGCGTAGCGGTCGAAGAGGAATTTAAGGGCATCACCGTCCCCGCCTTTCAGCTGCAGCCATTTTTCCTGGAGAAGAGGGAGGTCATCGGTGTTGTGCATGCGATCAGGACGAAGGAAAGACAGGATTATCCTTTGCTAAGGTATCTTTTTCAAACCAATCTTGCAAATACTCTGGTTGAGGCTGCGGCAGCTTGCCTGTTCTGCAGGGGGTGCTGGCACAAGGCAGGGATTTATCGTAGCCAAAGCCTCGCTTATAAGCTTGTTGAGCCGCGTACTTCTAGTGTCTTAAACGCCTTACCTTCTTAAGGCCTTTTTGATAGCCTTTCCCATCAAACGACCGATCTTCTACTGTAATACCTAAGTCGGTTAGCTTTCCCGACCTGTCTAATTCAAAAAATCTGTACTCTACTGTTCCAGTAAGTATGGTGGCCGCTAATACGCCTCTTATCCCGGTTTTGCGCAGGTTTGGCCACTCAGCATACCTTTGTACTTTCTGATAGGTGTTCTTCTCCTTTATGTAAAGAAACAGGTTATATGTTTCGTTAGCCCTTGCCCCTGCGCCTTGATAAAGCAGCAAATCATCGAAGCCGTCATCGTTCATATCCGCTAACTCCATGTACAGGCTACTGCACCATAAGGAGTCACTGAACAGTAACCCGCCATTCCGAAATAAAGACATCTTTGTGTTTGAGGGAAGGTTGGAAGCTTCGCCTTGCTCAAGCCTTACCTGAAACTGCTGCCCATGAGTTGTCCAGGCAGAGTCAAGGGTATATTCTTGGGCAAAGCAAAAGCTCCCAAACACAACTGATAAGAGCGCTGTTAAGAGAATCTTCATTCGCTAACTTGCCTGCTGCTCAACAAAAGCCTCACAGCCTGCCCAAAGGGTGCACGATATCTGTTGTAGTTAATAAGCCCGATACCTTAGCAGCATCCGCCTCCATCGTAAAACCAGGTAGACGCGGTAAGATGTATATCCTTCCTACCCAGCTTCTCTAAAGCACTGGCAGTTTTATCGCACACGGCCAAAGGCTGGTTGTGCAGCAGGGTGTGCCCTTTTCCATCGTCAAAGAAGTCCTCCTCTCCGAAGTAGATGGCATGCTTTCCTGTAAACACACAGGGGCCATCAGCCGGCATAGGATCTTTGATGGCACAGATTTCCACGCTTTCGATAAAGATCATACTTTCGGTGTCGTACTGGCCCGGCGCCAACACACGGTAAGGGCGCTTAGCCCTCACCTCCACCGTGCCAAAGCCAATACCGGTAATGAAATCGATGTACTGCTGCAGCGGCATAGCCCCGCTAAGGCACAGCGCCCGCAGGCGGTCATCGTTGCGCAGGTTCTCAGGCATGTAATCTTCACTGATGGGGTCCGAGAGCACCAATCTGCCGTGTGGCTTCAGCACGCGGTACATTTCGGCAAGCGCTACCTCCAGCTCTTCCTTTCTGAATATGTTAAACAGGCAGTTCTGGGCCGCCACATCCACCGAATTGTCTTCTACAGGCAACTGCAGGGCATCGCCGTGGCGCAACTCTACAAAATCGCGCTCGAACCAGCTGTTCTCCTGCTCCGCAAGCTGCAGGTTCTCGGCACACACCGCCAGCATTCGGTCTACGGGGTCCACCCCAATTACAGCACCGGGCCTGCGCGTAAAGTATGAGAACTGCAGCAGCTCCATTCCCCCTCCCACGCCAACATAGAGCACCGTGGGGTTATGGCTCAGGTCGCGCGGGTTTACAGTAGAACCGCATCCGTAGTTCATCTCCAGCATTTTAGACGGAACAGCAAGCTCTGGTAGCTGCCAGACAGGCGTGGTGGTGCAGCAGAGCCCTTTCTGCGGATTGTTCGCAGCATCTTCGTACACCAGCTTGGCCGCCTCTAAATAATCACTCATCTTTTATCTTCTTCTGTTTTATCCAATGTAACAAAAAGGCACGGCACCTCCCTGGTAAACAACAGCCCTGGGAAAGTGCTAAGAGCGGACTACCAGCCTGTACTTGCTCTATTTCTGCCGGGTGGTTCGTCCAGACCAGGTGCCGCTAAACTTCTTTCACTTCACCGTTTCTCCGCCGCAACTCGAGCCCGCCCCAGCGGTGCAGCCATAGCAGTGCTGGTTTAGCACGATACTGCGCCTGTCTAAAACTGCCGCGTTAAAATCGCGAATGTGCCGGGGAGAACTTTGCTCCACTTGCAGCTCCAGCATCTGGTTGAAGTCGCAGTCGTACAGGTAGCCATCCCAGCCAACGGAAATGGTGTTGCGGCACATCACTCCCGCAGCTGCCACCGGGTTAAAGGCATTCACCAGCTTCTCCATGTAGGTGTCGTAGTTGCCGCTCTGCACCAGGTAATCCAGAAAGCGGCTAACGGGCAGGTTGGTGATGCAGAACAGGTTATGGAACTCGATACTGTAACCGCTGCGTAGCCTGCGCTTAAACTCCGCCTCCAGCGAGGCCTGCGCGCTCGGCAGAAACGCCCCGGAGGGATTGTACACCAGGTCCAGGACCAGGTCGCTGCCCTCCAAACCGTAACCGACCTCATTCAGCATCTGCAGTGCTTTAATCGACTTTTCGAACACGCCGTCGCCACGTTGGGCATCTGTGCGGGAAGCCTGGAAGTAAGGCAGCGAAGACACCACGTGCACCCCATGCTGTTTAAAGAAAGCTGGCAGGTCGTGGTACTTCTTATTGGCAAGTATGATGGTGAGGTTGCAGCGCACGATCACCTGTCGCCCCAGCTTCGACAGCTCCTCCACAAACCAGCGGAAGTCCGGGTTCATTTCGGGCGCCCCGCCCGTCAGGTCTACAGTGGTTATGTTTGGCGACTGCTGCAGGGCCTCGAGGCACTGATGCATGATTTCGCGCGTCATGATTTCTTTGCGATCCGGCCCCGCGTCCACATGGCAGTGCTTGCACGTCTGGTTACACATTTTGCCCATGTTCACCTGCAGAATAGTGGTGCCGGTGGGTTTGAGCGGGTATAGGCCGTGCTCCTGCAGGCGCCCGGCAAAAGCAGGGAACTGGTCCCCGTGCTGCGTAGGTGCCTGCAGTACGTTTAACTGGAAAAAAGCATCGGACAGCTCATGCTGCCGCCCTTTAAGTGATTTTACCGAAGATCCCATGTACTACATTGTCAGCTCTTTGATCTTGTTCATCATTTGTACCCCGTGCACCAGGGCCGCGCCACCCTTGATGGCGGCCGCAACATGCACCGCCTCCATCATCTGGTTCTCATCGGCACCTTTTTCCAGGCAGTCGGTGCTGTAGGCGTCAATGCAGTAAGGGCATTGTACGGCATGCGACACAGCTAACGCAATAAGGGCCTTCTCACGCGCTGTAAGGGCACCTTCTTTAAACACTTCGCCGTAGTAGTCGAAGAACTTGCGCCCCATTTCCGGCTGCAATTCCGAAATGTTGCCAAACTTGGACAGGTCCGCCGGGTTATAATAGGTCTTTTCCATATAATGTTGCTGGTTAGGTTTGTACTGAACGTGTAAGTGTTTTTGAGAGGCTGAACTGGCTTCCGATGTCCCACCAGGAGGCAAACGCGCCTCCCTTATGAACTGCCGCTTTCTGAACTGGGATAGTATAGCTTTTTGTACTCAAATTTCAGAAGTATGTTTTGTGCTACCCTGCAGCTGCGTTGCAAAAACAGGCGCAATCGATGCCCCTACAGGTGAAGGTACTCCTTTTGAAAAGAGAAGCCAAACCAACCGTACCTTCATACTTGCTTCCGCTCATAAGAGCAAATTGACAAATGGCAGCCCTGTTAGTAGTACTACTAACAGGGCTGCCATTTGTTTACAGTCGCTGGTGCTTTTGTTAAAAGCTACCGCTCATCTGACAGGCTTTTGGTGAGCGAAGCACTATTTCTCATCAAGCCATGCTTCCAGTCCTGCGCCACCCTGTCCCAACCAAAATCATCATAGTTTATATTGCCGCTGCTGTCGAAGCCGAAGAAGTTATGCTCACGCCCCACGTAAGGCATAAATGTAAAGTTCTTTTTCTTATCGCGGATCGCCTCCAGGCGCATGTAATCGAAGAAAGGGGCTGCCATGTCTTTTGTGCCGTATGCCACCAAGACAGGTATTTTCAGTTTGCGCAACGACTCTATCGGAGGAACAGAGAAGCTGTAAACGGACTTGTAGGTTACCTCCCCCTGGATGCTGTTGTTCTCAGGGTCCTTCACCAGTTCCTCCCAGAACTGAAACTGCTTTTCTGTAGCTGTACCCGTTGCGTCGTCATGCTGCCTCAGCTGGGAGATAATGGTCGCCATCCTACCGAAAGGGTTGGTCCCGGAGAAGATAAGGTGAGTCACGTCCTTTGATGCCTCGGCTAGACCGGCTGCCACGGCTGCGCCTTCTGAATGCCCGGCAACAACAACTTTCTCCCCATTAATCCAGCTCTGCTTTTTCAGGTACTTAATAACTGCTTTATCGCGCGCTGTATAATAGCCCAGGTTTGCACGTATAACGTAGCCTTTCGGAAAGGTATTAGTCTCAGGCTCAACGTAGGCCATATCGCTCCGTAGCTTTTTTGCCTCGAGTATAAGCGGCACATCCGGACTGCTGATAATGGCAAGGTGGTAGTCGTCCAACAGTTGACTCGTTTCAAAGGGAAACACCATGTACGGCTTTCCATTCTCCCGAAGTATGATGAGCGGCTTTGGAAGCGAGCCCTGCACGAAGAGGAACAGCGGCTTCTCCTTTTCCTCCTCTCCTTTCTTCGAGAGCACCAGAATATCTACTGTATCCTGCTTATAAAGAGTTTGCAGGTGTCGGAAGCCGAATGCCTCTGGTTTTTTTCCTGAGCTTGTACTGATAAAGAAATAAGTAACAGAAGGAGAAAGAACTGTCTTGTGTACTTCATTATTTTGTTTTTTGCCTAAAGGTCTTGGCTATGAGGTGGTGTGGGCCTTCGGCCGAAGGCTGAGGTTTAGGTTTTGTTAGCAGTAGGGCTTTTAACTTTCTATAACTCTTGTAAATGCTGGCTCTAAAGCAGTTATTATTTTTTTTGAAACGGTTTCGCTAATTACACCACCTGCAACCATATCCAAGCATTTACCAGCAAAAAGTTGATGCCATTTTTTCTTGCCTAGAAAATACAGTCCCTTTAGTTCCTCAAGTTCCTTCTTTAAATCATCATATATTATTTGATACCCCAATTTTAATTCTCCTAAGTCTTTTATTATTGTATCTAGTTTGGCTTCAGCTGATCCCTCTTCTTCAATTGTAAAAGTGTCCTCATTTAGCTGAACACCAAGTCTAGCTAACTCCTGAGCCAAGAAGTAAGTAATGGATTCATGAGCTAAATTTATATGGCAAGTATCTGGTGCAGTACAATTGGGTTTGTGTTGGTCATACACTATATTATTTCCCTCAAGTATGATGTTGAGAAATTTTATCTTATCCAATCGGTTATCTATAGTATAAAGCTGTTCTTTTGCTGCTTCGATAACTTCATCATAATTTCTTATTCGTCCGTTAATGTGACGTTGTACAAATCTGTTGGCAAATTTTGCGATTACATCCATTATTTATTTCTTTTGGCTTACTGCTAACGTTTAGTACAGGCTACGAACGAGGCATAACCGAGTATGGAGCCTGTGCCGTGTTGGTGGTAGTAATTTTTATATTTTTAGGTGTGGCTTTGTTAGCAGTAAAAACAAAATGGTTAATCCACCGCTAAAAGCCAAATGAAACCAGCCAAGTTTTTGTCCTTGTAAGTATTCTTCTTCATGTAAGTGTATATCCCTAAGCACCTGATTGGGGACTGTCAACTTATGTACAAAATAGGTCATCCCAACCCAAACACCCAAGATGAGGAATATCAAGTAGTGTTCAACGATAGACCTTCTTAAACTATACATCCCAAAGATTGCAACAACTATTTCCCAAAGTGTGAAAAGATGTATGGTTAAACAAAAGCCCATTACCATTTTAGCCCAAAAAGCACTAAGTGCGTGTTCTTCACTTCTTATATATCTTTTATAAAACGCAACGATAATCAGGTTAAGGGGATTTAACTCGTTACATTCCTTATCATTCAAAACGGGCATTTACTTTATAGTTATTATTACCACCAACTACTGTATATAAGGAACTCCTCCGGTTATTAGCCCTTTGGCTGGAGTATACAGAACCTTACTTCCACAACCTTCAATTTTCAGGCAAAGTTGTTTCGGGTTCATCTCCTATACAATTTAAAGCTAAATATATTATATTCCTACAGATTATCAAGTGGGCTGCCAAGGCTTTCCAGCCTATGGTTTGTGTCAGATGCGGATAAATGATTGGCCTTCATGTTCCAAAGCGTTTAGAGAGATAACCGGCTGCGAAGAAATGTGATAGATATCGCTCGTGCTTGGTTTATGGGCCTAATAGCACACCTTTCTAACTTTCAGCCGGAAACTACCCGTACAGTTCCCTAAGTACCAGAATATAACCGTAAGGGTACGGCTAGTGTAGCAAAACATGGAAGAAGACGGAAGGGAATGCCTGCAGTGCGGCAGCCTTTTGGCAGGAAGCTCAGACAAGAGATTCTGCTCCGACCAGTGCCGGGCGGCAGCCGGTAATAAGCGCAAGTTTAAGGACGAGAGGGAACAGCTAATGCGCAGCATAAACGTGATGCTGCAAAAGAACCGCCACATCCTCCGGCAAGCCAGCCCGCAAGGGAAAATTACAATCAGAAGGCAAGTACTCCAGGTCTCCGGTTTTGGCTTTCGGCATTTCACCCACCTCTACCGCACCCAGGGCGGCAACAACTACCACTTCTACTACGGCTACCTGCTCCTGCCCGAGGAGAAAGTGCTTATCTTCAACTGACAGCCTTACATGGAGAATGAATAAAGAAAGCCAGCCTCCTCAGGCTGGAGAGAAGCTAAGGTTAGGAAAGGATAAAACAAAAAAAGCCTGCAAACGATGTGTTTGCAGGCTTTTAGCTGATTTGGGTATCACTACCGGCAGAGAGTAAGGGATTCGAACCCTTGATACCCTTTTGGGGTATACACACTTTCCAGGCGTGCTCCTTCGACCACTCGGACAACTCTCTATTGTGGTGCAAATATAGAACAATCTGCACCACTTCTGCAAGTTTGCAGCACTTATACTTTCACAGCACCTACAAACTAATTTCCCCGCGCAGGTTCTGGCACAACAGCATCCGGGTCTGTTCATGGTCCAGCCCCTGCCCCAGCACAAACATCAGTTTGGCGATAGCCGCTTCCGTTGTAATGTCGGCTCCACCCACTACTCCCATGTTTAGCAGGTACTTACTTGTTTCGTACTGCCCCTGGATTACACGGCCTTCGTCACACTGCGACACGTTCAGGATGTGCACGCCGCGTTGCAGGGCGTCCTGCAGGAGCTCCAGGAACCAAGGCGTGGAAGGAGCGTTACCGGAGCCGAAAGTTTCCATAACCACGCCCCGAAGGTCGGGCGCTTGCAGGATGCTCTGCACCACCTGCTTCGTTATGCCCGGAAACAGCTTCAGAATGGCTACTTTGTCACTCATGCGGTTGTGCACTATTAAAGCTTGCTCCGGGTGCGGCAGAATGTTCTCGTGGCTGTACTCTATGTCGATGCCTGTTTCGGCCAGCGGAGGGTAGTTATCGGACTTGAAGGCATCGAAGTGGCTGCTCTCTACCTTTTTCGAGCGATTGCCGCGCAGCAGCAGATTCCGGAAGTAAATACACACCTCCGGCACCACGCTTTTACCATCCTGCCTGGTAGCGGCAATCTGCAGGGCCGTGATCAGGTTTTCGCGCGCATCGGTGCGAATGCGGCCAATCGGCACCTGTGCCCCGGTAAAGATAACGGGCTTCTGCAGGTTCTCCAGCAGGTAACTCATGGCAGAGGCAGAGTAGGCCATGGTGTCGGTGCCGTGCAGCACCACAAAGCCATCATACTTGCTGTAGTTCTCCTCTATCAGGCTTGCGAGCATCAGCCAGTCCTGCACCGATACGTTAGACGAGTCTATGGCCGGCTCAATGTTCAGCACGGTAACCAGATAGTTAAACTGACGCAGCTCCGGCACATGGTCCAGTATCTGTGAGAAGTTAAAAGGCACCAGGTGCTTCTCCTTTTCATCAAACACCATCCCGACGGTACCGCCGGTGTAAATGATAAGTATGGACGCCTCGGGGTGAAGCGGCGCGGCGGTTTCTATATCTACTTTTACAACCTCCATACCTTACAGCTTAAAGAGGTTAAGCGCATTGGCCGTTGTCTTTTCTGCCACTTCCTGCACCGGCTTCTGCAACAGGTCGGCCACGCGCTGCGCGATTAGCGGCAGGTACACGGGCTCATTGCGCTTGCCGCGGTGCGGCGTTGGCGCCAGGTATGGGCAATCGGTCTCCAGCACCAGGTCCTCCAGCTGCACATACGGCAGCACCTTATCCAGGCCGCCGTTCTTAAAGGTCGCCACACCGCCGATCCCCATCAGGAAGCCCAGCTCCTTCACCTTTTCAGCCTCTTCCACGGTGCCGCTGAAACAGTGGAAGACACCTGTCAGGGTACCATCCTGTGCCGCAGCCACAATCTCATAGGCTTCGTTAAAAGAGTCGCGGGTGTGCAGCACGATCGGCAGGCGGTGCTTTTTAGCCAGCTCCACCTGCACCTTCAGGGCCTCCTGCTGCTGGGGCAGGAAGGTTTTGTCCCAGTACAAGTCGATGCCGCACTCTCCCACGGCGGCAAAGCTGCGCTTATCCAGCCACTCCTCCACCAGGTAAAGCTCCCGCTCAAAATCCTTGTCAACAGAGGTCGGGTGCAGGCCCATCATCGGGATGCAAGCCTGCGGATACTTCTGCTCTGCCTCCAGCATGGCATCAATAGAAGTATGGTCGATGTTGGGCATGTAGATTTTACTTACCCCCTCCTGCTGTGCCCGCTCCATGGCTTCGGCGCGGTCAGCATCGAATTTCTCAGCGTAAATATGTGCGTGCGAATCAACTAAATTCATGTATCAGCTATCTTTTACCGCCGGCCCCACGGCCGAGACGGTGTGTTACTTCGATTTAAGCCGCAAGTTAGGAATTTTATACTTGCAGGCGGCCAGGAGTTAGGCAACAGACAGCAGCCAGACATCCTTTCCGGTACCGTGGGCGAAAGATCCGGGGCAGGCGCTACTTGCCATCTCCCTAGTACTTCCGCCCCTTCCACACTGTTTTAACCGGCAGGAAGAAGTACACGATAAGTATGACAGAAGACACGACCAGGTATAGCTCGAAGAAAAGGTACATGTACCAGCGGACGCTGCGGCCGAGGCGGCGCAGGCAAACGTGCAGGTACAGGCTCTGCAGCAGCAGCTTAAAGGCAAAGATGGAAAGCATCACCCCCACCGACGTATACGCGAAGAAGGGCAGCAGAACCGGGTAGTACGCCGAGTGGAGTACAAAGACGACGGCCATGTAGAAGGGCAGGTGCATGGAGCCGCGCATCCAGCGCTTGCGCTGGTGCAGGAAGAGTTTAAAAGTAGCAGCCGGTGTGGAGAGCGCTAGCACCTGGCGGTCGTAGATGTTTCGGAAGCGCCAGCCGCGCCGGAGCACCTGGTTAAAGATGGCGATATCCTCAGTGATGGTAAAGTCTATACTTTCGAAGCCCCCCACCTGCTCATAGGCGCGGCGGCGCAGCAGCATGTTGTTGCCCATGGCGGTAACCGGTAGCCTCAGGTCCGACACTACCTGCATCAGCCCCAGTACATACAGCCAATCCATGGCCTGCAACCGGGCGAAAAAGGAGTCGCCTGCTATCGTCGTGATGCCTGTGACCACTCCCACCTCTTCCGTTAGCGCTGCCAGCATGGCCTTTACCCATTCCGGCGGCACCGCAATGTCGGCATCGGTGTAAAAGAAATACTCTGTCGTGGCCAGCTTGGCCAGGTGCGCCAGCACGTTAGCCTTCCCTTTTGCCTTGCCCAGGGTGTGGGTCACGGTGATACACGTATAGTGTGGCTTGTCCTGGATGAACCGGTCGATCACTGCGCGGGTATTATCGGTAGAGGCGTCATCGCCTATCAGCACCTCCAGCTTGCCCTTGGGGTAGTCCAGCGCCTCCAGTGCGTGCAGACAGCGCAGAATCGTGTGCTCCTCGTTGCGGGCCGCAATCAGGATGCTAACCCGCGGGTGCTGGGTATGCTTAAAAGTATAGCGCTTGCGGTTAAAGACCAGCAGGGCCAGCAGTATCAGAAATAGAGAGAAGTAAAGTATAAAATAGGCTACCGATACAATCATAGGGTCTCGAAGGTGTAGCCCAGCCTGGTAAAATGCTCCAGATAGCGTGGCAGGGCGTACATCATGTTGCGCTTCGCCTTTAGGCTGTCGTGAAATACGATGATGCTGCCGCTTTGGGTGCTTTTTATACTTTGCCGCAGGCACTCCTCCGCCGACAGGCTGCGGTCGTAATCGTTGGTGAGCACATCCCACATGATGAGTTCGTAGTGCGGAGCCAGCACCTGCGCCTGCTTTTTGCTGATACGGCCGTAGGGAGGGCGAAAAAGCCTGCCGCCGTTTGGCTGTAGCTTCTCCAGCTCCTGTTGGCAGTCAGCGGTGTTCCGCACGTATTGCTCCAGGGGTGTCTGCCAGCCTTTCAGGTGGTTAAAAGTGTGGTTCGCGAGCAGGTGGCCCTGCGCCAGCACCTGCCGGGCAATGGCCGGGTGCTTTGCCAGGTTTTCGCCTACACAAAAGAAGGTCGCTTTGGCTTTATAGGTTGCCAGCTGCTCCAGCACCCACGGCGTCACCTCCGGTATCGGGCCATCGTCAAACGTAAGGTACAGCACCTTTCCCTGCACCTCCCGGTGCCAGGTGTAGCAGCTGGACATTAGCTTTTTCAGGAGCCAGGGCGTCTTATAGAAGCGGATCACTTAAAATGCTGGGCTTAGGTGTGCTTATCCCTGGCAAAAGGAGAAGCCAAGCGCTTCCTGCCCTTTACCAACGACTTCGCAAGGTATCAAAATGCTTACTAAAACTACTTAAAGCGGCAGGAAAGCAACGTGATATCGTCGTTGAAGGTTGCCTCCTCGTTGTAGAGGTTAATCTCGCGGAGCAGTTGCAGGTGCAGCATTTTGGAGCTCAGGAAACGGTTGCGCTTCAGAAAGCCGATGGTACCTTCAATGCCGAACTCCGCCTCGTCCTCGTCAAACACCTCTGTCAGGCCGTCGGTGTAGCACAGCACGATCGACTGCTCCGGCACATGCACTCTGCCCACGTTCAGGAACGGCAGCACGTCAAACACGCCGAGCATGGTGCAGCCCTCGTTTAGGAGTTGGTGCGTATTATCCTGGTGAAGCAGGATAGGCGCGTTATGCCCCGCGTTTACGTAGCTCAGCTCCCGGGTTCTGCGGTTGTAGATCGCCACAAAGGTCGTGATGAACTTCTCGGCAATGGCATTGCGGTAGATCAGGTTATTCAGCTCCGACACCACGGTGCTCAGGTCGGTGTTCTGGCGCAGGATCGTGCGCAGCCCGGCCTGGAAATTCGACATCAGCAGCGAGGCCGGCACTCCTTTGCCCGACACATCGGCCACACAAAAGAGAAACTGGTCGGCATCGATCTCCACAAAGTCGTAGTAGTCGCCGCCAATGGAGGAGTGCGGAATATAGCTCGCGTGTATGGCTACGTCGGTATCGTTGGGCAGGCTTTTGGGGAACAGCATAGACTGCACCTCGCGGGCGATCTCAATCTCGCGGCGGATAGACTCCTGCACCAGGCGCTGCCGCGCCATCCGGTGGTTCTCAATGGCCACCAGCATAATGTTACTCACCGTCTGCACAAAGTTCAGGGCATCCAGGTTGTTGTAGTACGGCTGGATTTTACCGATCATCACAAAGGCCAGCACCTTTCCGTTATGCAGGATCGGAATAACGATATCGAAGCAGCGCCACTTCTTGTCTACCTGCAGCTTCGACATCTTGGTGATTTCCTTCACCTGCAGGATCTGCTCGGGGAGCGGCACCCTTGTGAAGTCCTGCTCCGTGCCAGCGCATACTTTGCAGTGCCAGCCCTCGTCATGCACAAAGAGGGTCAGCCGGCTGATCTGCAGCTGGGCCAGCAGCGTGAAGCGGTAGATTTTGTACAGCGCACCCTCCGGCAGGTTATCGTTAATTGCCTGGGTAATCTCAAGCAACGCCGATAGCTCCAGCTTTTTCAGGTTAAGCTCCTGCTGTGGGTTCGGTACTAGTATATCAGACATTCGGTATCGTAACTTTTAGGATCGTCAGCTCTTTTAGGCGGAAACCTGTAACAAAAGCTGTTCTAAAACTTAAGTAAAAGTACAAATAAAAGCTCACTTTAGGGCGATCCTCCACTGGAACGCGCGTTCCGGTGCCCCAACAGCGCACGTTGCACGGCAACGCATACGTGGCTGGCTCAAAGGCTGCCTCCGCTCGATTAACGCAGGCACGGTGCAGTGGGGTTAACGATAATGCGGCGCGGCTTGTTCTGGAGTTTGCCCCCTAAACAATGCGCGGCGCGGTAACCACCAAACCACCAGCTCTTTCTGGCCCAACGCCTTTTATGCACAGCCCCCGGAGGTGCACCCAAGGCACCGCAACGACTACCAAACGTATTGCAAAACACCCTCCGGAAGGAGGAAGTTACCTACAAAACCAGCCTCCAAAATAAGCAGCTGCCCCTCCACATGAAATACCTACTGCTAGGGATATAAAGCGGCATACCTGTTAAATTAGAAAGGCGCCAAATTGTTCAGAGGTTTTGAGCTTTTTTAGCGCACACGCAATTCTACCCTTTGCAGACTGCACCAGGGCTTAAAGCCATACTTATCCATTTTGTTGTCAACCCCTTAACCCGACAAGCATCACAACAACTTTAAGCTACAGCTGCTCCCTTCCCGGCTAACGGGAACGGAGAGGCAAGTGACTCAGCTGCACCTGCAGGCTTTAGAGGTTGCTTAGGCAGGCTTAAATGGAGTTGTGTACAACTAACCCCGCCTTCGTAGCCAGGAAGTAGTACTGCTGGCAGTGCTGCCCGAAGGTGGTTTCGTCGTACGTGTGCTCCGTATCCTGGTCCGGGTACAGGATGCGGACATACCCCTGCTGTATAAGTGACTGAAGGGCAGCGCAAAGCTCGCTATCGGTTAAAGAAAGCGTGCTTTTTAAATCGGGGTACGCCGTTACAAAGTATAACTCGTCCAGTATGTCAAACTCATTGTTGCTCATAGGGTTCTAATGCTTCGGCCTTTCCAGCGATAGTGCCCCAAAAGGCCGAATATAGCTGTAAAGACCACGTAGGGAATGTATACGAGCTGCAGGGGGAGCATGTACCAGAGGTACTTCTGCTGCCCCGTAAAGCCCAGGATCAAACTTAAAAATAAAAAATCGATCGCAAATTTGACAGCATACGCAGACAAAAAGGCCCCTAGCGGCAGGCTGCCCCACAGCACCAGCGGTATAGCCAGGAAAAGCAGGAAGTTGACCAGGAAAACACACAGCGCCACCAGCTGCACCGGCACACTTTGGTAGCTCTTCCACTTGCTGGCCCACCTTACCCGCTGCTGCACAAAGGAAACCAGTGTTTTACGCGCCTCAGTGTAAACTATAGCTTTAGGATTTTTCAGAAATTTCACCTTCCCCGAGAAAGACTTATCCACTTTGTGGAGCAGGAACTCGTCGTCGCCGCTGGCTATGTGCTCGTTGCCGGCAAAGCCCCCTACTTTCTCGAATACATCTTTCCGGTAGGCCAGGTTGGCGCCGTTGCACATGTTCGGTTTGCCTAACGCAATAGAGGCACCTCCAATACCGATCAAGCTGGCGAACTCCACCAACTGCATCCGCTCGAAGTGTGTGGGTGTAGGCCGGAAGCTAACGGGCCCGCTAATGAAATAAGGCCGCTCCGTTTCATAGAGGTAGGCATAGGACCGGAGCCACTCCTCCCCTACCCTGCAGTCGCCGTCGGTGAACACCAGTAGCTCGCCCTGTGCCTGCGCCACCCCGTGCTGCACGGCGGCTTTCTTCCCCTCCTGCTTTACATAATCATGCAACTGAAAAAGTTTAACAGGCAAGGTACTCTCCGCTGCAAACGCCGCAACGCAGGCCGCGGTCTCGTCTTCGGAGCTGTCATCTACCACCAACACCTCCAGCAGTTCTTTCGGGTAGCGCTGCCGGTCCAGGTCTGCCAGCAGGTGCAGGATGTGGTTTGCCTCATTCCGCACCGGAATTATGACGGTGACAGGAGTAACAGGCTGGTAGGCCGCCGGGGCAGGCACAACAGGCATCTTTTGCCAGGCCCACCAGCGGCGTACAATTATCCAGCCGTAAGCCAGCAGCACCAGGGTCAGCAGCCAGGTCATGCCGCCACTCCCTTTCTTGCCAGGCGCAGGCGCAGCACAAAGATCAGCCCTACTACGCTCGGCACCGCAATGTTGAGCAGCCAAAGGCTCAGGCTCGCGCTGAGCACCTGCAGCCGCTCCTGCCCCAACAAGCCAAAAAGGTACATCGCAGACAACTCCCGCACCCCCAGGTCTGAGAGCAGGCTGACGGAGGGCACCACCGACTTCAGAAAAAAGGTGCCGGATACACCGCTCAGGTACTGGAGCGGGCTCAGGTGCACGTTAAAAAGAATCAGCAGCAGGATGAACTGGCCCAGAAACACCGTGTACCGGCCCAGCGACAACCACAGCAGCCGCGTCATCTCCCTGGAGGTGTAGGTGCCCATCACTGCCAGGTAAGGCACGAGCCTGCGCAGGGGCTTTACAGCTGCCACAATGGCCACCATCGCCCTGGCGTTGTAGAGCAGGAGCAGCATGGCCGCGCACAGGGCCAGCAGCAGCACCAGCAGGCTTAGCGCCACTTCCGGGTAGCTTTGCCAGCCCAGCATAAAGATAAAGTACAGCAAGCCACCCGAGCCGGCGAGCACAGTAGCGACCAACTGGCAGAACCTCCCGATAAAAATCGCCCCGATAGCCTCCAGGCGCTGCCTGCTCTTGAGCTCCAGTACGCGCCCCGCGTAGTCGCCGAGGCGGTTGGGGGTGATAAAGCCCAGGGTGAGCCCCACCATGACGGCGCGGTAGGCCTGCAGGAAAGAAATGGGCTCCAGCTTCTGCCCCAGCAGCTGCCATTTGCGGGCCTCAAAGCCCCAGTTCACGGGGATAAGCACGGCCACGAGTGCAAACAGGTAGCGAAGCGGGCTCTGCACGGCCTGCAGCAGGATTTCGCGCCAGCTCAGGAATGCGTCCGGTGCCGTCCAGATCGCCTGGTAGAGCAGGAACAGCGTGAGACCGGCCACCAGCGTTTTCGCCAGAAGCAAAAGGAATCTTTTATGGGGATTGATGTTCAAGATATTGTCTTAATTTTGCACCTCTATGGTTTACTCTTCTGCACTTCCGCCTAATAAACTTATACTTGGCATTGACCCCGGCACACAGGTAATGGGCTACGGCCTGATTGAAGTGACTGGGCCTAAGGTACAAGTGCTACAGTACGGCGTTATCCACTTGAAGAGCTACAGCAACCACGCCATCAAGTTAAAGAAAATTTTTGACCGCATGATACAGCTTATCGACGAGTACCTGCCCGACGAGCTGGCCATTGAGTCGCCTTTTTACGGTACCAACGTGCAAAGTATGCTCAAGCTGGGCCGTGCGCAGGGCGTGGCCATCGCTGCCGCCCTCTCCCGCGACATTCCTTACGTAGAGTACGCCCCGAAGAAGATCAAGCAGTCGATCACCGGAAACGGCAATGCCTCCAAGGAGCAGGTAGCGGCCATGCTGATGCAAATCCTGAAGAT
Organism: Pontibacter actiniarum; assembly: GCF_003585765.1. Taxonomy (NCBI): domain Bacteria; kingdom Pseudomonadati; phylum Bacteroidota; class Cytophagia; order Cytophagales; family Hymenobacteraceae; genus Pontibacter; species Pontibacter actiniarum. Next base: position 904,311 of record NZ_CP021235.1, on the reverse strand, counting down.
ACAGGAAGCCCCCAAGCTGCTCGACGCAACCGATGCGCTGGGTGTGGCACTCTGCCATCATTACCAGAAAGGCAACAATGCCAAGCAGGGCGGCAAGTCGTGGAAGAGCTTTTTAACGGATAACCCCGATAGGCTGGCTAGTAAATAGCGCCTTTTCATACTACTTATTTGTTCTAATTTACCATGCCCCTGGCGCAAGCGTCCGCTTGTGCCTTGATTGCCTCTGTTTATACTTAAACACTCCTGCTGGCGCAAGCCTTCAGACTTGTGTCTTATTATAATGTCGAGTCTGTGACTCAACTGGCTCGCAGAGCCACACCTGTACAGCTTTGGCCGTACTCTCTTCTGGCGCAAGCGTCCGCTTGTGCCTCCGACTGCCCCTGCTTATACTTCCATTGCCACTGCTCTCCGCATCTACAGCCAAGCTACCCTTTCGATCTTCCGTTCATCCTGCAGCTCCCAAGTCCCTAACGTTTCACTTTATACTTTGGGGCGCTCATGCCCGCGAGGGCTCGTCCTGGGGGTAGGGGCCCTCGATAAGGGCATCGCGCTGTGTGCCTGAAGCTGCTCCGGGGGTAGCGGCCCTCTATTAGCTCCGCTGCAGGCTGCCCTTACGGGCACCGCAACAGGCACAAGGCGCTCAACCCAAGGACTGGGAACAACACAGTTAGCCACTGCATCGCTCCATAAATCATAAAATTATAGCGCAAGGCCGGCCTCTCCTGAAGCGCTTCAGGGGCAAAGCAAAAAGCAGGTAGCAACAAAAAAGCCGGCACTTGTGCAGCACCGGCTTCCTAAAATATTATCTCCATCTATTTACGAGGCATGGTAGGCCTCTCTTATTTTAGAGGCTACTTCTTCGAACTCTTCCTGGCTGAACTTCTTCTTGTTGGCAAAGTTCATGTCCTGCATGCTGTTGAGCGGGATAAGGTGCACATGCGCGTGCGGCACCTCTATCCCCACCACGGCCACACCTATGCGCTTGCAGGGGATGGCTTTCTCTATGGCGGGGGCTACCTTCTTGGCGAAGGCCATCAGGCCCAGGTACAGGTCATCATCCAGGTCGAAGATGTAGTCTACCTGCTGCTTCGGTATCACGAGGGTATGGCCCTTTGCCGTCGGGAACACGTCCAGAAACGCAAGGTAGCGGTCGTCCTCTGCTATTTTGTAAGCAGGAATCTCTCCGTTTACGATCTTTGTGAATATCGAAGCTTCCATAGTCTATCGGCTGATTTCTAATATCTCGAACTGAATTTTACCGGCTGGCACCGTAATCTCGGCCACATCGCCTACCGACTTGCCCAGCAGGCCCTTCCCGATCGGCGACTTAACGGAGATCTTACCGGAGGCAAGGTTTGCCTCTTCCTCGGCTACCAAAGTATAGTCAACGATCATGTTGTTCTTCAGGTTTTTGATTTTCACCTTCGACAGGATCAGTGCCTTGCTTGTGTCCAGGTTCGACTCATCAATCAGGCGGGCATTGCCTACCACTTCCTCCAGCTTGGAGATCTTGAGCTCCAGGTGGCCCTGGGCATCCTTGGCGGCATCATACTCGGCATTCTCACTGAGGTCGCCTTTGTCGCGCGCCTCCGCCAGCTGGCGTGCCACCTCGGCACGGCCCTTTGTCTTGAGCTCTGCTAATTCGTCTTTCAGCTTTTGCAGTCCCTCAGCAGTGTAATAATTGATGTTGCTCATAGTTCGGTTTTCACGTTTTGAAACACAAAAACAAAAAGAACGGCTATGGCGTGCATAACCGTTCTTTTTGCCAAATATGTAAAATAATTTAATTCTTTTCCAGTGCGGCGGCAGGTATATTTAAGGTTGCCGCCAAGTATAGCATAAGCCTGACTTTTTGCAATTCAAAAGTACCGGAGGGCTCCTCCCCCACAGCAATCATGTAAGGCAAAGATAAAAATATTTACGTTACATGGCCTAATTTATTTCTGGCGCCTTCCTGCCGGGAGGCCGAGAACCAGCACTGCTTTATACTTGCCGCGCCGGCAGAAGTGCTGCCTAAAGGCCCGCACCATGGCGCACCACGCCCCTGTCCAACTTTATCGCTGCCCCGCTTGGCAACGGGGCACTCCCTGGTTGCTTTAGCTGTGCAGCAGCTGCTTTATCTTGCCAACCAGCACTTCGTTGATCTTCACGTAAGACTCATGCGTCCAGCCGGCGATGTGTGGCGTCAGGATAACGTTTGGTGCGGCAGAGAGGTAGTCGAAGTCCTGCAGCTGCGGCGCCGTAAGCGTTGCCAGCTTCTCATTCTCCAGCACATCCAGGGCGGCTCCTTTTATACTTCCGGCCTTCAGGTGCCCCACCAGTGCCTGCTGGTCCACCACATCCCCGCGGGAGGTGTTCAGAAACCAGACCGGCTTTGAGAAGGCACGGAAGAAGGCGTCATCCGCAAAGCGCAGGTTCTCCTTTATATAGGGGATGTGCAGGCTGACCACATCCGCCTGCGCCTGCAGCTCCTCCAAAGACACGCGCGCCACAGGCGAGGCCACCTTGCCCGGGGCAAAACGGTCATACGCCAGCAAACGGCAGCCGAAGCCGGCTAGCACCCGCGCAAAGCTCTGCCCCATGTTTCCGAAGCCAATAATGCCGACGGATTTCCCGCCAAGCTCCTCGCCCCTGTTTTCCTCGCGCAGCCATACTTTGCGCTGCACCTGGCTGTGGCTCCGGGAGACACCGCGCAGCAGCGACAGCAGCAGGCCCAGCGTAAACTCCCCCACCGCCTGGCTATTGCCCTCGTTGGCGGCCAGCAAGGCGATGCCGCGCTCCTCAAGCGCCTTTACATCGATATTGTCTACGCCGGCACCGGCACGCGCTACGAAGCGCAGCCGGTCGGCCAGCGCCAGGGTCTCCGCCGTGATCCGCATCTTACTGCGCACCACCAGCCCGTCGAAGCCCTGCAGCGCCTCCCGCACCTCCTCCGGTTTTATAGCCGGCCGGTAGTCAGCGTCCACGTTTATACCTTGCAGCATGGGAAAGATGCTCGGGTGGATCTCATCTATGATGAGGACTTTTATACTTTGAGGTAACTTATCAGTCATGGTCTGCTAAAATACGGTGGAAGGATGCCCTTTATAATATACTTTGATCTTTACGCCGGAAGCCAGCAAGGCATCCAGTACGGTCCTGAGCTCCTGCTGGTGCGCCTGAGACTCAATGTAAAACGGGTAAGTATGGTTTTGATCCTGAAAGCGAAAGGAAATACGGTTATTCACGCCACGCTCAACAGAAACCGTATAGATGGTAAATTGCCTCTCTCTGTCAAAGTCATTAACTTCCACCACAAGGTTTTCTACCGCTGCATAAGGGAAAAGCCTGCCCCTGGCACGAACACCTTCTGACGCGAAGGTGAGGTACCTGCCTAAAGAGCCGTAGAGCTTTTGCCTGCCACTATCTACATAGTACCGCTGGAAATAAAACAGTGCAGCAGCCGGCACAAAAAACACAACCGCATACCATTCCTCAGGCCATAGTACATATAAAATCAACCCGCAGAGAAATATTATGAGGCTGATCGGCTGTAGGTCAGGTTTTTCACTGCGCTTATTATACTCCCTTGTCTTAAACAGGTCAGCCATACGTTGTCACAAGCTGTACAGCAGGTGCGCCACCCCAAAGTAAATGGCGAGCCCAAGCAGGTCGTTGGCGGTGGTAATAAAAGGGCCTGCGGCTACAGCCGGGTTAATGCCGAACTTGTCCAGGATCATCGGCGTGATGGTTCCCATGAGGGAGGCCAGCATCACCACCGAGAAGAGCGCCATGGACACCACCAGCGACAGGGAAATATCGCGGCGGAAGAGGTAGGTGAGGGAAAACACCAGCAGCGAGATGATGGCAGCGTTGAGAAGCGCCACCAGCAGCACCTTCAGGAAACGCTTCCCGATGTTATCAAACATCACCTCGTTGGAAGACAGGGTCTGGATGATGATGGAGGACGACTGGATGCCTACGTTACCGCCCGTGGCCGTAATGAGGGGCACAAACAGCGCCAGCGCAGGCAAAAGCGCAATATCGTTTTCGAACATGCCCATGAACTGGGCCGCCAGCATTCCGCCGACCATCCCGATAACCAGCCAGGGTAAACGCGCCCGGGAGATGCGCAGCACGCTGTCGTCCTCCTCCACGTTTTCAGAGATACCCGTCATGAGCTGTCGGCTGAGCTCGGCCTGCTCCTGCATCACGTCCACCACGTCATCAATGGTGATACGGCCCAGCAGGCGCCCCTGTATGTTCACCACCGGGATGGCCTCCAGGTCGTAGCGCTGCATCACGTTCACGACCTCGCTCTCATCCTTGTAAGACTCAATGGAGATAACATCCTCGCTGTAGATGTCCTTCACCTGGGTATCGTCTTTGGAGAGCAGCAGCTTCTTCACACTCACACGCCCCAGCAGGGTGTCGCGGTTATCGACCACATACACCGTGTAAAAGCGCTCCACCTGCTCGGCCTGCCGCCTGATCTCGTCTATGCACTGCCGCACGCGCCAGTTCAGGTTCACCTTAATGAGCTCTTTGGCCATCAGGCCGCCGGCGCAGTCTTCCTCGTAATGCAGCAGGTCCAGGATCGCGGCGGCTTTCTCCTCGTTGTCGAGCAGGGCAATCACCTCCTCGCGCGTCTGCACCGACTGCTCGTTCAGGATGTCCACGGCGTCGTCGGAATCCATCAGGTTGACATAGCGGGCAATCTCCTGGCTGGTGAAGCTATCGAGAAACTCATTCCGGATATCATCGTCCAGGTCGCTGAGGATTTCGGAGCCGAGCTCCGAGGGCAGCAGGTCCAGCAGGTAGCGCGCCTCGTTGGAGTCCAGCTCGTAAAGCACCGTGGTAATGTCGGCGGGGTGCATGTCGGCCATCGTACTAAGGATAAAATCCCTGTCCTGGCGCTCTATTGCCTCCTCTACCTGGTCAACATACTCACGTGTGATCTCTACCTGCATCCTGCTACTGTTTATTCTGCTCTATCAGCTGTGTCAATTCTATAAAATCCTGCACCGAAAGCTGCTCGGCACGCTTGTCGAAAACCGGCTGGGCCAGCACTTCGGGCGGCAAGTTATAAATTCGGAGTGAGTTGCGCAGTGTTTTGCGGCGCGTCCCGAAACTCTGCTTCACCACCTGGTGGAACATTTTCTCGTCGCAGGCCAGCTTCTCCACGTTGTTGCGCACCAGGCCAATAACGGCAGACTTCACCTTGGGCGGCGGGTTAAAGACGTGCTCGCTCACGGTAAACTTATAGTCGATGGTATAGAAGGCCTGCAGCAGCACGCTCAGAATGCCATAGGCTTTGGAGCCGGGAGGCGAGGCCAGCCGCTCGGCCACCTCCTTCTGGATCATACACACCACCTCGGGCACCACATCGCGGTGCTCCAGCACTTTAAAGAAAATCTGGCTCGATATGTTGTAGGGGAAGTTGCCGATGATGGCGAACCGGCCCGGGAACAGCGTGCTCAGGTCCGTTTTCAGGAAATCGGCGGAGATAATGCGCTCGCCAAGCTCCGGAAAGTGCTGCTGCAGGTAGGCGATCGACTCGCGGTCGATGTCCACCACGGTGGTGCGGTACTCCTTGTGCTGCAGCAGGTACTTGGTGAGCACGCCCATGCCCGGGCCTATCTCCAGCACATCCGGCACATTGCCCGGCAGCGTCAGCTGCTCCACTATCTTCATCGCTATGTTCTGGTCTACCAGGAAGTGCTGGCCCAGGTGCTTCTTGGGTCTTACGTTGCTCACGTTGTGTTGCTTATGGTCTTGCGGCCGCAAAGTATACTTTTCGGCGCAATCCCGTTATACCTTTATTGTATACGAAGCCGGACCACTGTAGCTGCCCGTGCCGTTTTTCGCATTACGTATTATACTTACTATATTGCAGCCCAAAGATACGAACGAGAGATGCCAACACAACTTAAATACGATACAAGCTTAGCTAAAAATGCCCACCTGGCCCTGATTACAGCGGCTGACAAGGCCGGGCAGCTAACAGAACTGCAGCCAGAGGAGCAGCAGTATGTACAGCAGCAGGTAAAGCAGGAGGCAAAGCTCATCTCCCTGAACCGCTACTCACACCGCGTGTACGTAGTGGTGGCGCCGGAGGCGAAGTCAGAAAACGCCCAAAAGGAGGCTGCCCGCCAGGCAGGCCATGCTTTGCTCAAGCAGCTGAAGTCGGATAAGATAGAAAACATCACCATACGGGATACAACGGGCAACGGAGCCGGGCTATACCTGGCCGAGGGGCTGTACCTGAGCAACTACACCTACCTCAAGCATAAAACCAAGGACGCCAAAGCAGGCCCGCTGCAAAGTATAACCATCGCCGATGAGCAGGTGACCGAGGCGCAGGTACAGGAGCTGGCAAACGTGCTGGAGGCCGTGCTGCAGACCCGCGACCTGGTAAACGAACCGCACAGCCACCAGTCGGCCACGCAGTTTAGCGAGCAGCTGGAGGCGCTGGGCGAAGAGGCCGGCTTTAAAACCGAGGTGCTGGACGAGGTAAAGATACAGACGCTGAAAATGGGCGGCCTGCTGGCCGTAAACCAGGGCAGCGAAGAGCCTGCCACCTTCACGATTATGGAGTGGAAGCCGGAGAACGCCAAAAACACCAGGCCTTATGTGCTGGTGGGCAAAGGCGTGGTGTACGACACAGGCGGGTTAAGCCTGAAGCCGACGCCAAACTCCATGGATTTCATGAAGTCTGACATGGCCGGTGCCGCCGCTGTGGCCGGCATTCTGTACGCCGTGGCCAAAAATAAGCTGCCGCTGCACGTGATCGGCCTGGTGCCTGCCACCGACAACCGCCCCGGCGGGCAAGCGGTGGCCCCCGGCGACGTGATCACCATGTTTGACGGCACGACCGTGGAAGTACTGAACACCGACGCCGAAGGCAGGCTGCTACTAGCCGACGCCCTGAGCTTTGCCAAGAAGTATAACCCGGAGCTGGTGCTTGACTTTGCCACCCTTACCGGGTCTGCCATGCGCGCCATCGGCAAAGAAGCCGCTGTGGCCATGGGCACGGCAGGTGACGACATTATGAGCAATCTGAAAAAAGCCGGGGAAAGCGTGCACGAGCGTATCGTGGAGTTTCCGCTTTGGGATGAGTATAAAAAACAGCTGGAGTCTGACGTGGCCGACATTAAAAACCTGGGCGGGGCCGACGCAGGCGCCATCACGGCAGGCAAGTTCCTGGAAGTGTTCACCAGCTACCCTTGGGTGCACTTCGACATTGCCGGCACTGCCTACCTGCACAGCGAAGACTCCTACCGGGGCAAAATGGCGACCGGCACGGGCGTACGCCTTGTTTACAACTACCTTAGCGCATTGGCACGATAACCAAACATGGATAACAAGTATAAAGTAAAATTAGGCATCAGCATCGGCGACACAAACGGCATCGGGCCGGAGGTGATCATCAAAACGCTGTCTGACAACCGCATCCTGAACTACTGCACACCGGTTATTTACGGTGCTGCGGATTTACTGAACAAAGTGCGCAAGGCACTGGGTGCCGACCACTTCAACTTTCAGCAGGTTGACTCGGCACAGGCGCTGGTGCCCCGCAAAGTGAACCTGGTAAGCTGCTGGGACAATGGCCTGGAAGTAAACCCCGGCACCCCGACAGCGGAATCCGGGAAGGCGTCGCTGGACTCGCTGCTGGCGGCCTCACGCGACCTGAAAGCCGGTTTGCTCGACGGACTGGTGACGGCCCCGATCAACAAGGACAACATACAGGCGGAGGAGTTTAAATTCCCGGGCCACACAGAGTTCCTGACCTCCTACTTTGACGCGCCGGAAAGCCTGATGCTGCTCGTGAGCGGCGACCTCCGCGTAGCCACCGTAACCGGCCACATGCCGCTGCAGGAGGTACCAGGCAGGATAACGGAGCAACTGCTGATCCGCAAGCTGACCATCCTGCTGGAGTCGCTGCGCACAGACTTCGGTATCCTGAAGCCGCGCGTGGCCGTGCTGGGCCTTAACCCGCACGCCGGGGAGCAAGGCCTGCTGGGCAAAGAGGACCAGGAGGTAATCCGCCCTACGATTATGCAGATGAAGGAGCGCGGGCACCTGGTGTTTGGCCCCTACCCTGCCGACGGCTTCTTTGGGATGCAGCAGTACCGGCAGGTTGACGCCGTGCTGGCCATGTACCACGACCAGGGCCTGATTCCGTTTAAAACGCTGGCCTTTGAGAGTGGCGTAAACTACACCGCGGGCTTACCTGTGGTGCGCACCTCCCCGGACCACGGCACGGCCTATGACATTGCCAGCAAGCACATTGCAAATGAAACCTCTTTCCGCGAGGCGCTGTTCCTTGCCTGCGACATCATCCGGAAGCGGCAGATGGAGGCAAAACCTGCTTTATAAATAGAGCGGAGTATTTTATTTCTCAGAATAATGTTCTAATTTTGCGTCTTGCAATAAAGAGTCGGTTGTGATGAAGCTAAGAGATTACGAAATCGGCATTGCCAAACTCAGCAACAAGAAACATGTGTACGAGTTTGTGCTAGACGACGACTTTTTCGAAGAGTTCGGGAAAGAGATCATCCTTGGCGGGCATATGGCCGCTGAAGTGGAGTTGGATAAGACAGAGTCGCTGCTTACCTTTCACTTCAATGTCAGGGGGCATGTTCGCCTGACCTGCGACAGAAGCCTGGAGGAGTTTGACTACCCGCTGGAGGTGGAGGCAACATTCCGCATCAAGTACGGAGACGAGAACCTGGAGCTGGATGACGACCTTTGGCAAATTACATCAAACACGCAGTCCATCAACATTGCGCAGCACCTGTACGATTACATCGGGTTGGCGCTGCCGATGAAGAAGCTGCACCCGCGCTTTGTGGAGGAAGACGAGGACGAGGAGGACGACGACCAGGACATCCTGATCTACAGCTCCCGCACCGGCGCCGACACAGACGAGGATGAGGACGACGAGGACGATGCGGACCCGCGCTGGGACGCCCTCCGAAACCTGAACTAACAGAATTTCAGAAGTATAAAGTATAAACGTAAGTAAATTTTCAACTAAAAATGGCACATCCTAAACGTAAGATTTCGAAGACCAGAAGAGATAAGAGAAGAACTCATCAAGGCCTCTCTGAAAAAGCCATTGCACTTTGCCCTACAACGGACACGCCTCACCTGTACCACCATGCATATGTGGTAGAAGGCGACCTGTATCACAAAGGCAAATTGGCAATCAAAAATTATACAACGAACGCCCAGTAAGCAGTAGCTTACCCTAGTTTAAGTTCTGTATAATTTAACACCCCCTGTAAATGAGAATCGCTTTAGACGCCATGGGCGGTGACTTTGCACCTGAGGCTGTTGTCAAGGGTGCTATCCAGGCCGCTCAGGAGTTAGACGCTGGCGCATCCATCGTGCTCATAGGCAAGGAAGATGTCGTCAACGACCTGCTCAAAGAATATGGTTACACGGGCAGCAACATAACCGTTGTGAACGCGAGCCAGGTAATTGAAATGGGTGAACACCCTACCAAGGCCCTGACCCACAAGCCCGACTCCAGCATAGCCGTTGGCTATGGCCTGTTAAAGATGCAGAAGGTTGACGCTTTCTGCAGTGCCGGCAACACCGGTGCCATGCTGGTAGGAGCCATGTTCAGCGTAAAAGCCGTTGAGGGTATTCTGAGGCCATCCATCGCAGGTCTTGTGCCTAAGCTAAAAGGTGGCTTGGGGATTATACTGGATGTCGGGGCTAATGCAGACTGCAAGCCGGAGGTTTTGGAGCAGTTCGGCGAGCTTGGCTCTATTTACGCCAAGTACGTGCTGGACATCCAGAACCCGAAAGTAGGCCTCATGAACCTTGGCGAGGAAGAAGGAAAGGGTACCATGCTGACGCAGGCCGCTTACCAGCGCCTGAAGGCGAACCCGGGCATCAACTTTATCGGCAACATAGAAGGGCGCGACCTTTTTAACGATAAAGCGGATGTGATCGTTTGTGATGGCTATACAGGCAACATCATCCTGAAGATGGCGGAGTCGCTGTATGACATCCTGAACGAGAAGGGTATCCACGACCCCTTCTTCGACAAATTCAACTACGAGGCCGAAGGCGGCAGTCCAATTCTGGGTATCAACGGCAACGCCGTGATAGGCCATGGTGTTTCCAGCCCGAGGGCTATCTGCAACATGGTGCTACAGGCTCAGAAAATGGCTTCGTCCAAAATCTCAGAGCGTTTCCGTAAGAACTTTAGCGAATAAGTAGCGGCAGCCCGCAAATTGCTTCAAAGCTTGGCATAGTCTGTTTAAAGATTCTTTTTAAAGAAACTGACAGGTTATGCCAAGTTTTTTTTATTAAATTGCCTGCCTTAATCTTTATCACCTTAACAATTTAGCAAATGAGTAAGATTACTGCTGCCATTACTGGCGTAAGTGGTTATGTACCAGAATACGTGCTCACCAACAAGGAGCTTGAGACGATGGTGGAAACCAACGATGAGTGGATCACCTCCAGGACGGGTATCAAAGAGAGGCGCATTCTGAAGGGCGAAGGCCAGGGTACATCCCACATTGCGGTACCGGCAGTTAAAGAACTACTCAAGAAAACCAACACCAAGCCAGAGGAAGTCGACTTGCTGATCTGCGCCACCACTACCCCGGACATGGTTTTCCCGGCAACGGCAAACCTGATCACAGCGGAGGTAGGCGCGGTAAACGCTTTCGGTTACGACCTGCAGGCTGCCTGCTCCGGCTTCCTGTACGCCCTGGTAACAGGCTCTAAGTTTGTGGAGTCGGGCCAATACAAAAAGGTGATCGTGGTGGGGGCGGATAAGATGTCTTCCATCATTGACTATACAGACCGCGCTACCTGCATTATCTTCGGTGATGGCGGCGGAGCCGTGATGCTGGAGCCGAACACAGAAGGCCTGGGCATCCAGGACTCCATCCTGAAGTCGGACGGCACGGGCGCACAGTTCCTGCACATGAAAGCCGGCGGCAGCCGCAAACCTGCCACTGTTGAAACGGTACAGGCCCGTGAGCACTATGCGTTTCAGGAAGGCCAGCAGGTGTTTAAGTTCGCCGTGAAAGGCATGGCCGATGTATCCGCCGAGATCATGGAGCGCAACCACCTGACCGGGGAAGATGTTGCCTGGCTCGTGCCGCACCAGGCAAACAAGCGTATCATCGAGGCGACGGCCAACCGCATGGGCCTCGATAACGAGAAGGTGATGCTCAACATCCATAAGTTTGGCAACACCACAAGCGGCACTATTCCGCTTTGCCTGTGGGAGTATGAGAACCAGCTGAAGAAAGGCGATAACCTGATTCTGGCTGCTTTCGGCGGTGGCTTTACCTGGGGTGCCATTTACCTGAAGTGGGCCTACGACCCGAAGTAATCTCCTTACATTAAGTATAAAACGACAAGAGCGGCATCCCTTTGGAGCCGCTCTTGCCGTTTAGGCTGCTTTTTGAATCGCCTTCCTATTGGCTAAACACCCTCGCTGGCGCAAGTGCCCGCCTATACCAGCAGGGAGAGCTTTAAAAAGCAGTGTATAAAAAAGGGGAGCCAGCTATACGCTGGCTCCCCTTTTTTATGTTGTAACGCTAGTGCACTAAGGCATGTAAGACAGCTCCACACGGAAGCGCTCATCCACGGCTCCCAGCTTCTGATACGCCTTTTTGGAAAGGCGCACCACCACTTTATCGTTTGCACCAGTCTCCGGCAGCTTACCGATTACCCGCACGTAAACAACTTGGCCGTTCATAGCGTTCTTTACCTGCATAATGGTGCCTACCGGTGCTGTTTTGTGCAGCGCCAGGTACTTGTTTGTATCGTTCGATTTGGCGTCAATCATCTCGGCCATCCCGCTTTCCATCATCTTGTTTACACCCTTAGACGGGTTAGGGTCTTTGTACTCCTCCTCTTCGCGCTCGTTGGCAGTCAGGGTGATGGTTTTGCCGGGGGCGGCAGTTGTAGCCGCCGCAGGTGCTGCGGTAGCTGGCGCAGTAGAGGCAACAGGCGCGTTGGCGGCACTGCTTTGCGTCATCTCGTCATCCGGCTCCGGCATGTACATCGGCTTCTGGGTAGGCTGTGCGACGCCGGTGCCCACAATCAGTTTCTGCCCGATCTCAATTGTGTTATCCTGCAGGGTGTTCCAGAACTTCAGGTTCTCCACAGACACATTGTACAGGCGCGAAATAGAGTAAAGCGTCTGCTGCGGCTCTACCGTGTGCATCTTATTGCCGATCTGGTTAACGGTGTAGGTGCGGTTGCTGGCAGCAGGCGCGGCGCCCGTGTTTGCCGCGGCAGTAGCCCCCACTGACACAAAGCCGCGCGGGATAAGCACGATCTGGCCTATCATGATGGACGTTTGTACTTTGGGGTTCGCTTCCACAATCTGCGTTACCGGCACGCCGTACTTCCGGGAGAGCGCATACAGCGTTTCCTTCGGCTCCACTTTATGTTTCACAAACAGCTTTCCGTTTTTCTGCTCTGTGCCTACAGAGTCGCGGCGCGCCGCTAAATCAAAGGCATTAGCCGAAAGAGATAGCACAGGCACTGCTACAAGGGTGAGTAAAAGAGATCGTATCATAATTGGCTAGGCTAAAAGTCGAAAAACCTGTAGAATGTCTTTATTCTGGATGAAATGTAAATTGTGCTTAAAGATAAAAAAAGTATCTGAACCAATGCCACTTAATCCACTGCCAAGTTGCACTTTTTGGTGCAAAACTCCTTCCAGATCGAAAATGGCTAGTTCATTACGTAGTTTGCCCGCGGCCTCCTCCGTGTAAAAGCTCACCACCAGGTTTGCACCGGTTTCGGCATACTCTATGGCCTTAACGGCCTGCACCCGCAGCTGCGCCCCTAGGAAGGCCCGCACCTCCTCAAAATAAGGTTCCCCTTCCCGGTACAGCACCGGGTAAAGACAGTATCGGTAACGGATGGGGCTAAACTGCGCCACTGCCGCAGCCGCCTGCCACTGGCTCAGGGTAACACCTGTGGGCTGCCCGGTTGCTAACGCCAGCACCTGCAGCGGGGCCTCGGGCTGCTCCGGGTCATAGGCCACGAGCCCTGCGGCCGAGATGCCATAGAAGGCCAGTTCGGGCACTTCCCACCCCTTGCTTCCGTCCGCCTCCGCAATGGCCACAATGCCTTTGTGCTGCCCCAGCTGCCTGTTCCCGTACCCGTGCAGGTATAAAATGCCCTGCTCCGCGTCTTCCAGCCCCTGCCACCAGGCCTGTACCTGCGGCAGCGGCAGCTCTTTTAACGTATACTTCTCCGTATCCAGGGTATAGAAGCGCGTCAGCAGCACCTCCGGGTCGCGCACTTCCAGGGCAATGTTGCCGGTCGTGCTATCCAGCCGAATGCGCCACACCGCAGCCTTAAAATCGTATGTAAACAATGGAGGTATGATATGCCGTCGGATTTTACTATATTATCTCCTGATATTGGTTTCTTACCAGTCCACAAATTTATGAAAAGCTATCCAAAGCACCGGCATCAGCACACCTACTATCTGCTGCTCTGCCTACTCCTGCTGCCCTTCTTCTCGCTTGCCCAGCAGGCGGCGAGGCCCAAAGTGTTTGTCATGGAGGTGAAGTCGGAGATTGACCCGAGAACCAACCGCTACACGGAGCTGGCTCTGGAAGAGGCGACCGAAGTGGGTGCCGACCATGTGCTGCTGGTGCTGGATACCTTCGGCGGCGCCCTAAACGACGCCGACGAGATCCGGAAGCGCATTCTGGAGTACCCCAAGCCGGTGTATGTGTTCATCAACAAGAACGCCGCCTCGGCCGGTGCGCTTATCTCCCTGGCCTGCGACAGCATTTACATGGCCCCCGGCGCGAACATTGGCGCCGCCACCGTAGTGGGGGCCGACGGCGCGGCAGCCCCGGGTAAGTACCAGAGCTACATGCGCTCCATTATGCGCTCCACCGCGGAGGCCAACGGGCGCAACCCGCACCTGGCCGAGTCGATGGTGGAGGCCAGCGTAGACAGCACCCTCTCGGCCGGGCAGGTTCTTACGCTCACCACAACGGAGGCGATCAAGTACGGCTTCTGCGACGGGGTGGCTGTTAACGTGGAGGGAGTGCTGGAGGAACTGCATTTGCAGGATGCGCAGCTCATCAACTACGAGCTGAGCACCACCGACCGCATCGTGTCCTTTTTTCTGAACCCGTTTATCAGCGGCATCCTGCTGCTGGTTATTGTGGGTGGTTTATACTTTGAGCTGCAGACGCCGGGCATAGGCTTCCCACTATTGGCGGCCCTGGTGGCCGGCGTGCTGTACCTGGTGCCATACTACCTCAACGGCCTGGCAGAGAACTGGGAAATCCTGATGTTTGTGGCAGGCATTGTGCTGATCATGCTGGAACTGTTTGTCGTGCCCGGCTTCGGCATTACAGGCATCAGCGGCATTACGCTCACCGTTGTATCGCTGGTGCTGGTGATGGTCAACAACCAGGCTTTCGACTTTACGTTTGTGCCTTCTGAGAACCTGATGAAAAGTATGGTGTCTGTGCTGGCGGGCATGATAGGCGCCGCTGTGGTGATCGCCTTCACCTGGAACCGCCTGCTCAACAGCCGCTCTATGCAGCATGTGGTGCTGCAAAACACGTTTAACAGCCGCGAAGGCTACCGCTCCGCCAACACAGCCGAGCACCTGGTGGGCAGAACCGGGGTCGCCTACACCCGCATGGCCCCCTCCGGGCGCATTATGATAGACGACGTACTCTACGATGCACAGGCCCGCGAAGGCTTTATCGAAAAGGGCGATACCGTGCAGGTGATTGATCAGAGCACCTTCGCACTCCGGGTGAAGCGAGTAGAAGTAAAATCAACATAAAACAGTGTTAAAAGCCCCTCACGATGCAAATAAGACGCACACTTCTGTACCTGGCCCTGCCACTGCTTTGCCTTGCCTCCTGCCAAAGCACCACGCCACAGGATGAATCAGCTATGCAACAGAACACCACTGCCACGCTACACTGGACCGGTGAAATAGCCGCAGACGGGTGCGGCTTTGAGGTGGAGATAGACGGCGAGCGCTACCTGCCCGAAAACGAGGAGGCCATACCTGCCAGCTTTAAAGAGCGCGACAGCAGCCGGGTGCAGCTCTCGTACGTGCCCCTGCCGGAGCCGATCGACCGCCGCTGCGGCATGCTGCCCCAGCCTCGCGTGATGCCGGCTGTTCGGGTGCTGGCGGTGGAGGCGTTATAATATCAGCGGGGCATGCAACCTTTTACCTCCCGTATGGCTCCCTTTAGTATGGCACCCGATCTATACTATGAAAAAACTGCTGTACCTCAGCCTGAGCATACTTGCGACCCTTATGCAAATGACCTCCCGAAGCCCCGAAGGCGAAAAGTAGCACCGCATGGCCCCGCTTTCTAACCTGCCCCGGAGGAGTCACCTCTGTTTCAGTAGCGGCACACCACCTTTTGCCGGCGGCTCTACAGCCGGTCTGCACGAAAAGGGGGCGCAGGCAAGAAAAGAAACCGGGCCTGGTTTGAACGCTGGTTTTACGGTGGCACTTGCGTATCTTTGGGTATCATCTTAACCCATACAAGCAATGGAAGTACTCGGCATTATCCCGGCGCGTTACGCCAGCACCCGTTTCCCTGGCAAGCCCCTCACCGACATCAAAGGCAAAACCATGATTCAGCGGGTATACGAGCAGGCAAAGCAGTCTGGCCTGGCCGAGGTTCTGGTGGCAACAGATGATGAGCGGATACGGGAGCATGTGCAAAGCTTTGGCGGCAAAGCCGTCATGACCGGTACGGAGCACCAGAGCGGTACCGACCGCTGCTTTGAGGCTTATAAGCGGCATGATCAGCCTTACGAGTACATCATCAACATACAGGGCGATGAGCCTTTTATCCACCCGGAACAGATAGACCTGGTAGCCAGGTGCTTCGAGCACCCCCACACGCAACTGGCCACCCTGATCAAGAAGATAGAAACGCCGGAAGAGCTGTTCAACATCAACGCGCCGAAGGTTGTTATCAGCCAGCATGGCGAGGCGCTGTACTTTAGCCGCCAGCCCATCCCCTACTGCCGCAACATACCGAACGATATCTGGCACAAGCAGCATACCTACTACAAGCACATCGGTATTTACGGCTACCGCGCCGATATACTGGAGCAGATCACGCAGCTGCCGCCCTCCTCGCTGGAGCTGGCTGAGTCACTGGAGCAATTGCGCTGGCTGGAAAACGGCTTCCGCATCACCACTGCCCTCACCCACCATGAAACCATCGGCATCGACACGCCCGAAGACCTGCAGCGGATCGTGGACAAGGCCTAGGCACGTGTGAGCGCGGCGATGTACGTTGTGTAGCAGAAGGTAGCGCCGGTTTGCAGTGCGTCTTCCTCACGCTTTAAAGATTTCTGTTCCTTATGAAGAATTATTCGTTGCTGCGGTTTGTAAAGCTGAACCTGTACTTTTTTGGCATGTACAGCCTGCTAACGGCGGTGTGGTACGCGCTGAGCGGAAAGTTTACAGCAGGTGCAGCTGGCGCCGCACTGCAGGAGATAGCACAGGACGGCGCGCTGTTCGCGCTGCTCTTCAGCCTTGCCATGCTGCTGCTGTACCGCCGCACGGAGCTGCGCCTGCCTACCCAGGCCTACACACTGCAGCAGCTGCAACAGTACCTGGCAGCCGCCGGTTACCTGCAGGTGCAGGCCAAAGGAAAAGAGCAGCTGCTATTGGTTTACAAACCTGTACCTCCCCGCGCCCCTGCACTTGCCGGTAAGGTGTTTGTACAGCAAACGGCCAATTTCTTTGTGTTGCAGGGGCCCGCAAAGCTTCTGAAAGAGCTGCAAGGAAAGTAAAGAGCGACAGAAAGTACGACGCTTTAGCCCTCTTTCCCCTAAACTCACCCCCCTGACTTCTTGGCTTTATAGCCTGCGGTTTGCAGCACCTGCAGTACCTTGTCGCGGAAATCACCCTGGATAAGGATTTCGCCGTCTTTGGCAGAGCCGCCAACGCCGCACTTGCTCTTGAGCATCTTCCCGAGGTCCTTCAGGTCATCGTCTGTGCCAACAAAACCCGACACCAGCGTTACCTGCTTGCCGCCCCTTGATTTTTTATCGAGCAGCACTTTCAGGTTCTGCTGCTGAGGGGGCAGTGTTTCCTCCTCCTGTTCGCTCTCGTAGTTGTAGTTAAAGTCCTGGCTGGTAGAGTATACCACACCCTGGCGGCCTTTCTTATTTTTATCGCTCATAGTCTTTCTTTTATACTTGTAAACTGTATAACTGCAGGGCTAGGTACGCTTCAGCTACCTTGTCCTCGTGCACGGCTATTAAAGCCCTGTTCCTGCTTCCACACCCATCACTTCTCAAGGCACCAGCACCTTGAGCGAAAGCGGCAGCATCTGTACGTCAAACGCCTCTGCCTTACCCAGGTACTCGCCGTCGGCATGGAACATCATCGCCTCCTCGGTCTGCACCTGCACGTGCTCGGTTTTAAAGTACTCGGCGCTACCACTGTTGGCAAGCTGCTTGGTAAGCATGCAGTAGCTCAGGTGCAGGGCTTTGATAAAGTCCAGCTTGCGCACCAGGCACACATCCAGCAGCCCGTCCTGAATATCGGCCATAGGGGCAATGTAGGCGTTGTTGCCGTACTGCGCGGCATTGGCGAAGGCCATTACAAAGCAGTCTGTGTCCAGCTCCTGGCCGTTTATACTTGCTTTTACGGGTAAATGCGTGTAGCTGCGCACTTCTTTCATCACGAGCTCCACATACGTTTGCAGGCCCCGCTTTTTGTTTCCGGCAAACACCGAGCTTATGTAAGCGTCGAAACCAATTCCGGCTGTGGTGAAAAAGGGGTGCCCGTTGATGTTACCACTGTCAATGGTGGTGATGTGCCCTTTGTTCAGCACCTGCAGCGCGCCATCCAGCGCCATAGGCAATTGCAGGTGCCGCGCCAGGCCGTTGCCGGACCCTTTGGGAAGTATCCCCAGCGCCGTCTCCGTATGAATCAGCCCGCGGGCCACCTCATTCACCGTTCCGTCGCCGCCTACGGCCACCACGACCTCGCAGCCTTTCTCAGCGGCTTCGCGGGCCAGCTCCGGAGCATGCCCTGCATGCGTGGTGAACACAATGTCGTGGTCATACTTCTGGTGATCAAGGTGCTGCTGAATGCGGGCGGCCACATCCACGCTGCTTTTGGGGCCGGAAGTGGGGTTAACGATAAATCGGATGTGCGGGCGTTTGCTCATGTCTGTTGGCGGAATGGCCTGTCCGGCAAAATTACCCTTTTCAGACGGATATAAAAAAGCCTGACGCTGGCATGGCGTCAGGCTTTGCTACTGCGCTACCGCAGTTACTTCAGGTGGAAGGTCAGCACCGGGATATGGGTGTGGTTCACCAGGTCTTCGGCAATGCTGCCACTCAGTAAATGAGCGAGGCCTGTGCGACCGTGGGTTGCCATCATGATCAGGTCCGCTTGGATGTCCTCGGCGAAGTGCAGAATGCCGTCCTCTTCCATCACATCGTTGTAGACGTTGATGGTATAGTTCTTCAGGCCATACTTCTGGGCGGTGTCCTCAAGCTTCTGCCGCAGGTTGCCGCTCGACTCAAAAGCGCCCGGCGTATTGATGTATACTAAGTGCATGCGCGCCCCGAACAGCTGCTGGAAAGCCTTGAACCGATCCATGGCATGGCGGACTTCGCGTTTAAAGTCGGACGCCAGCACTATCTCGCCCACCTCAAAGTTGGGGTAACGGTGCTTTACCGTCAGAACCGGGCAGTCGGCGGAGCGAACGACTTTTTCTGTGTTGGAACCAATCAAGAACTCATCCAGGCCGCTTGAGCCCTTCGACCCCATCACAACCAGGTCCACCTCATCGTCCTGTATCGTCTGTTTGATCTTATTGATGGGCCTGTCCACATCCACCTCCTGCACCACATCCACGCCTTCGTGCGGAAAGGTATCCAGCAGCGACTGCATGCGCCCTTTCGTTGCCTCGAGCAGCTGCATCATAAATACCTGCTCCATGTTGCCGTTGCCGACCATGGTGTCGCCTGTGGCGCTGAAGTTCGGGGTGTAGGAGACCGGCTGCACCACGTGCAACAGCTTGATGGCCGCCCCGGTGCGTTTTGCAATGGCCAGTGCTACTTCGTAGGCGTTCCGTGCCTCCTCCGAAAAGTCTGTGGGTACTAAGATTCTTCTCATGGTTTGTGCGGTTTTATGGATGATCTGATTCATTCTCAGTATAAAAGTATAGCCACCGTTTAATATTAACGATGATATATGTCACTTTATACTCTATTGCCACACGTGTTGTTTAGGAGTGTAAAAAGCAAAAGCCCACCCTACAGGAGGGCGGGCTTTTGCCAGTATGGGTAAGCAGCGCTTTGCTTAGCCGATCTTTGCGATCAGGTCAGCTGCTCTGTTTGAGTAACCAGTCTCGTTATCGTACCAGCCTACCACTTTCACAAGTGTTTCGTTGGCTGAGGTCATCTCTGCGTCGAAGATGCAAGAGTGCGGGTTTCCTACGATGTCAATAGAAACGATCGGGTCCTCTGTGTACTCCAGCACGCCCTTCATG
Source organism: Pontibacter actiniarum (assembly GCF_003585765.1). Classification (NCBI taxonomy): domain Bacteria; kingdom Pseudomonadati; phylum Bacteroidota; class Cytophagia; order Cytophagales; family Hymenobacteraceae; genus Pontibacter; species Pontibacter actiniarum. The sequence goes on along the minus strand of NZ_CP021235.1, from coordinate 884,806 downwards.
TCGCCTTCTGCCGCTTTCTTCATAGCCGCGTTGATTTCCTCTTTCGTTGCCGGCTTCTTCAGAACCACAGTAAGGTCCGTCAGGGAACCGTCCGGAATTGGAACACGCATCGCCACACCGTCCAGTTTGCCTTGCAGGTGCGGAAGCACCAGGCCTACTGCCTTAGCAGCACCTGTAGAAGTTGGAATGATAGAATAAGCAGCGGCACGTGCACGACGCAGGTCTTTGTGCGGTGCATCCTGTAGGTTCTGATCAGCAGTGTAAGCGTGTACAGTAGTGATGTAGCCTTTCTCGATGCCGAAGGTATCGTCCAGCACTTTTGCCATTGGCGCCAGGCAGTTTGTGGTGCAAGAGGCGTTGGAAACGATGGTCTCCTCCCCTGTCAGCACCTCCTCGTTCACACCCAGCACAACCGTTTTGATGTTGCCTTTCGCAGGGGCCGAGATAACCACTTTGCGGGCACCAGCCTCGATGTGGCCACCGGCACTCTGCTCATCCACGAAGCGGCCAGTAGACTCCAATACTACGTCTACGCCAAGCTTGCCCCAAGGCAGGTTCTTCGGCTCGCGCTCCGCTGTGATCTGGATTTCTTTGCCGTTAACGGTGATGCCATTCTCAGAAGCCTCCACCGTACCGTTGAATCTGCCGTGAACGGAGTCATACTTCAGCAGGTGCGCCAGTGTCTTAGTATCTGTCAGGTCGTTGATAGCAACCACCTCTACGTTATCTTTTGTAAGCAGGGCCTTAAAAGTAAGTCTGCCGATTCGGCCGAAACCGTTAATTGCAACTTTAATTTTAGACATGGTATCTAGTTTATTGAGAGTTTGATAATGTTGCGAAGTTACGATTTAGCATAGTGGAAAACCAATATTTTTTTCCTTGCTGATTCAGAATACCTTACGCGAAAAGTGTAAAAATATTTGCCGGAATGTTTTGCATGAATCAAAAGAGCCGTATATTTGCACCACAATTAGACAGAACGGCCCGTTCGTCTAGGGGTTAGGACGCCAGATTTTCATTCTGGTAACAGGGGTTCGATTCCCCTACGGGCTACAAAAAAGGCCTTCAGCTAACGCTGAAGGCCTTTTTTCTTTAGCTAACGCTGAAGAAGCATCTCATCCACTTTTCTCACCTTAATGATTAGTTTCTATTGGGTATTGCCTCCCCATGCTTTGCGCCACCAGGGCCTTGAGCAGGCTTGTGAACTGGGGCATGCATAGTCCATCATATCCTTTTCGAACTTAAGCAGGTAGCCATCAACTTTTGTCTTTACCTCCTCAAGATGAATTATACCCTGCAATGCAAGAAGCTCTTCTACCTGATGAGTTGGAAAGTCGCCTCTAAGTTTTATCGCTAAGCGTTCAGCATACCCTTCCTGCTTTGCTCCGGCATACAGTAGAGTGTGGTTATCATACCCCCTGTTTTGATAGAAGTATTTGTGAAACTGGTAGTGAGGTCCATTTAAGTTGTTAACAGCAAACCTACCATCTTCTTTGATGAAGTTATTATTATAGGCAATCCAGGAGAAGAGAATTTTCATAGCATAACATTCAGGTTCTTAGCCTTAGTAAAGAGATAGTTGCTTTGGCTTATCCTACAGTCTATCCCAGCAGCAAAATTTTAACATAGAACTATGTAAATTTATTAATAACACTTTATATATTTGGACTACTATACTTCCTTTTACTGTAAAGCATCATATATATCAGAAAAGCTAAATATATTGAAATGTGACACTCATGCTGTAGCTTTTGATATATTTAATTTGATAAATACTGCTGTACTTACTAACAGGGGTGTATTTAATTGTTGGCATGACTTTGCTATCACAAACCGCAACCAAAACAAACTTATAATGCAGCTTACATCTACACACATCAGCTTTGGCTATAGGAGAAGTGGCCTTAGTCCTACATGCTCTCAAAGATTCTTCCAACGGCAATTCGCCAATAACTTTTACATAGAGCGCCTGCAGCTCATGTATTCTTTTTCTTAGATACTTGGCTGCTTTTTCGGGAAGCTCATATAATACGCCTCAAGGCACCTCTCCTGCAACTTGTGTTTCACTTAAGTCAATATTTATATACATTTTTCAGCTTACTACTTTAAATGACTCTCCATGCTTAACGAAGCTATTGAACAACAGGTAATTCATAACAATCTTGAAATCTTTGAAAGGATTGAGAAGGAGATCAGGGTCGCATCTTCTGAAATATTGGTGGCCGCTGCGTGGTTTACAGACAATGACCTTTTTACATTATTAGGAGCAAAAGCAGATCAAGGTGTAAAAGTGGAGGTTATTGTTGCAGACAATAAGGAAAATGAGAAGTTAGACTTTCAGGAGCTTATCAGGAAAGGAGCAACAGTCTTAAAAGTAAAGAATGTTGGCTATGGAATGATGCACCAGAAATTTTGTGTAACAGATCGAAAGATTGCTCTCCACGGATCATACAACTGGTCTGTAAACGCCAAGAAAAACAACCATGAAAGCATTATTGCAACTAACCATAAAGGCACAGTGGATAGCCTTGTTTCAAATTTTCTTGATATAAAACAAAAGGCCAATGAAATGAAGGCAGAGCCTGAAAAGAGAAATATAAAGTCACTCCTTACTTCCATCTTTGCGAAGAAAAAAGACTCTGCTTTCGATGACACAGCAGAGGAAACTATTTCTCCATCATTTAGTCATAAACCAGCTGAAGTACAAGTTGAAAAAGTGTCTCAAGATTTCAGAACGGAGTATGAGAAAGTTTTGGACTCTATGATCGCAGCTGAAGTAAGCAATTTTGACAGAGGCTTACTCAGACAACAGGGCTACGACAGAGCAAAAGCAAACAACGGTGACGCACAAGTTCTCACAAAAGCGCTAGATAGCGTCTATTCTGTTTTCATCAATGAAATAAATGTGGTTGAGGACAAGAAGAATAGACTCATTACCAAAATCGAAGAACAGAAGACAAAAAGTATAATTGCCCAGAAAGAAACTCTAGAGTTACAGCTAAATACGATAGAAGAGGAATGTGAAATCAGCAAAGAGAATCTAACTACCAAAATAGCCAATCTAAACTCTCAGATAACTATCAACGACAAGGAGGTTGAAGGAATAAAGAAAATTAAAATTCCTGCTGTAGAAGAACTGATCAGAGGACTGGAAGAAAAGGTAAAGATTGCTGAGAGAGAGTTTATTAAACCAGCTTTAAGGTTATTTGAGCTTATACCTGTAGCTATTCTCACTGCTGGTCTGCTCTTGTACATCATAATGTTCTACTCATCTGCCGCCTACATTCTTCTTTTTAGTGAGTTAGATGCTAAGCTTCAGGAGATGAGTGGTAGCCCTATTGAGCCAGCCGAAGTATTCAATCCGGAGGCAATTAGTAACGCTCTTGGTAAAGGATGGTCTGCCACTTTCTTTATCTTCCTGTTTGTCTTTCTCCCTCTAGCGTTTGCATTGGCAGGTAGGTTTACGCAAAAATGGAAGTCAATTGTAGGAATGGTTCTTATCGATATTGCCATTGCTTATAAAGTAGCTCAATCTGTACACACAGTAAATTATTTAGGAGGCAACGTTGATGTTAAATGGGAGCCTCTAATGGTATTTAAAGACGTTAACTTCTACCTTGTGTTTGTGCTTGGTGCTGGTGGTCTCATCTTTTTCTCTTATGTTTTTGATAAACTGATGAGCTACTTCGAGGAGCGCAATCCTAATATGAATTTTATCAAGAATCAGGTATACCTTAACCAGCTCAAAGATGAAATTCAAGGTCATAATGTAACTGTAACATCTTTGAAAGAAGAAATTGAAGGCTTTGAGAAAAGCAGCATTCAGTGCAGGACTGAAATACTTATATGTGAGGCAGAACTAGACATGCTTCCGAGTAAGCGCTTGGGATTGATAGAAAAGAAGAAAACAGAAAGTGCCATTAAAATTCAGCACATAGATATCACCACAGATATCTATAAGAGCCACATAGAAAATGACAACTTGCCAATCTCTGTTGATTCCATGAAGGACAGAATTAATGTCTTCCTTGAAGGCTGGAATGATTTCCTGCACGATGAGTACGCAGTTGCCAAAGCTATCGAAAAATCAAGCTTGGCAGCACAAGTTATATCTGATTGGCAGGAACAAAAACTCAACAACAATACACTCGATAGAAGAATTAAAGCTTAAAGTAGATTATGAAGTTTATTAATACCCTAACAGTATCAGCAATTTTACTCTCCGGAATGCTTTCGGCCTGCTCAACAGACGAAGTAAAAGGGAGTGAGTTAGAGCTAAGCCCAAAGGAGACACCTACTCCCTCTCCGGCTATTATCACTCATTATAACTTTATTATTACTCCAGACCTTTCGAACAGGCTAGGAAGTCATAAGCCTGTTAGTGACACAAGAATAGTAAACTCGTTACTACAGGATATACTACCTAATGTGCTAGTTGACAAACGTAAAACAAACCAGAAAGACACTTATGGTGTATCCTTTATCAGTAAAGCAGCTATTAATCAATACAGCGCAAATGTTGAAGATCTTAAAATTGACTTTAACAGATTTAAGAAGCAAGTAGACCGTATTGACTATGTAAAGGGTAGAAGCTCTGGCGCCACACTTTCAGGTGATCAGCAAAAGTTTGTAAGCGAGTTTGATCGTATCTTAAAAGTTGCTTCCAAGGCTCCAGATGGAGCCGACCTTTGGACCTATTTTGATCAAGGAATTGATAACAATACCGTCAATACCAAAGTTGACAGCTTTGAATATGGTGGCAAACATTTCTCTCACAGCTTCCGAAATATTATGATTTTGCTAACGGATGGATACATAGAAGCTGGCATGTATGGCAAGCAAGCATGTGTTTCTGGTAACCAATGTTATTATCTAAGCAGTCAGCGCATAAAGTCCTTTAGGGAAGCTTACAAGAAATCAGGTGAAAGTGACATGAAGTTGTTCTTCTCGAAGAACAACTATGGCATTATACCAGCTAAAAATCCCAATTTAAAAAGCTTAGAGATACTAGTGCTTCAAATGGAGGATAGGTCTCTTAATCAAGCAGGAAGTGCAACGCAGCATCCTACAGACATGGAAATCATGAAACTTTTCTGGAGTGACTGGCTAGAAAAATCTGGGGTCAAAAGGTTTGATTTAAGACCAGTATTAGCATCCGAAGATGACACTAAGAAAGTGATAAAAGAGTTTATTGGAGCGTAATACGGGCCTTACCTCGTCAGTTATTTAAAGGAAAGACTTACTCTTCCACCCCTTGGAATGCTTCTAAGGCTGCTAAATCACTGTGGATAAAGTTAGATAATTCACTCCTTCGGTCTACCAAGAGGGAAAAGTGATTTTCAAAATCGCTTTTCCCTCTTTCTTTTTGCACCAAAATCTGCGCTTTGATACAGGATGTGAACGAAACGCAACGCGTATGGAGTTTATACTAATAGTTAAACGTCCACTGTTCTTCTGTTTCAGCTACTTCCGAGTTCAAAATCCACTAAGGCGCATCATCTAAAGTTTGTTCCTTCTTGCTAAATTTGCCAGCCAAAAGTGATCCGATAAAACACACGCATACTTGTTACACCAGTTAGTACCCACAGATAAATGCTTCACACCACTTCGTGATGCAGGCCTACTCGCTTCTTTGCCAGAAAAATTTACTTACCCGTATAAGTATAAACCTCATGCCCTTAGCTTACAGGCTTCTGCAGAACTACAGGAGTACCTTCAGCATCAAAATGAGTGGGAGCATAACTTTGGTTTGAAAAGCGGCCAGGAAGGAAAAGTCATCGGAAAGATGTTTGGTGTGCTGGTGGTACAGACTACACAAGGCGAGATAGGTTACCTGGCGGCTTTTTCGGGGAAGCTGGCTGGAGGCTACCATCATGCTAAGTTTGTGCCGCCTGTTTATGACGCGCTCACAGAAGGCAGCTTCCTTAACAACGGGATGCAAGAGCTGACACGCATAAACGAGGAAATTAGCTCCCTGAAAGAAGCACACACAGCGGTTAACCAGCACAAAATCGCAGAGCTTCAACAAGTCCGCAAGGAAAACTCGATTGCCCTTCAGGCAATGCTTTTTAATCAGTACTACTTTCTGAACCAGGCCGGAGAAGAAAAAAGCTTACGTGAAATTTTCAGGAACAACGCCGGCAGTAACCCGCCTGCCGGAGCCGGGGAATGTGCTGCTCCAAAACTGCTGCATTACGCGTTTAAGCACCACATGAAGCCGCTGGCACTGGCTGAGTTCTGGTGGGGCTTATCTCCTAAGTCTGCCTTCTGGAAACACGGTGCGTTTTACCCCGCCTGCCGCGAGAAATGCGCCCCTATCCTGGCACACATGCTGCAAGACCTGGTTGTTGATGACATGCCATCCTAAAACAGCCTAACTACTTACTCCGAGAGGTTTCGCTATCACTGCATAGAGAGAGTGTGTAGCGGCTTGCTGGAGGGAGTAAGTATAAATTACCTGTTCCTTCATAGCAACCTCGCCCCATAAACAAATTCATTTTGATTTTTGAACAGCCAAGCGGGAGCTACTGGAGGCCAATCTTCCAGCACCCTAACTTTTCCTACCAACACGGCCGTTTTACTAAAAAAGGGCACAGATACGGGTTTTGCTTTATTAGTAGTCAGCGACAATTGCTTTACACCACAGCATACGTTCTTGCGATGCCCCACGGCATTTAATAATGAAACCGCCAGCTGTTCTGAACGAGAAAGCCTCTACTTAGTCTTCCGTTTTGGGCACCCTGTCCACCTCATCATCCTTTTTAGATGTGTCGCGTTTAGCTTTTTTTGCCGCGGCTTTCAAGGAGTCCTGATGTTCTTTCCTTTCTTTAAATTCTTTTTGGCGTTGCTTCTTTTGTTGGTCTCTTGATCTGGTACTCATTGCCTACCTCTATTTATTTTTGCTGCTTTTTGACCTTGTTAAGCCCTAATTTCTACAATATTCTCTTTTATACGAGTAAAAGGAAATAAACTGCTTTTGCACTAAAGGTAACGGGAGCTGCTTAAGACAGGATTGACCCAAAGAAATAGATCACCGAAGTTAAGGCACTTTTTTGTGTATAGAAGGCTCAGAAAGCAGAAAAAAGCTGGTGGAAGATACGAGACGATAAAGGCAACTTACGAGTCGAGAGGGCTAGCTAACGCCACACGACCCAACCAACTGCCTCTGCTGCGTAAATTATTACAAGAACCTCTCTGCTGATAATTAAATTTAAACCGCATTTTTGAACAATCTTATACCAAGCCTGTAATAAGGGCATTATCCGTAGCCACCATGTATTTTATGAGATTTATACTTCTATTTGCCTTTCTACTACCGGTGTTTGCCTTTGCCCAAACAGGTGTTATTACCGGCACGGTGCGCGACCGGAATACCCAGGAGCCGTTGATCGGTGTATCGGTGCAGGTGGTGGATAGCCAGCAAGGCACCGTCACCAACGAGCAAGGCGCTTTCAGGATAGAGAGTATTCCGGTGGGTAGCTATACGGTGCAGAGCTCTTATATCGGCTATCAGCCGCAGTCGAGGTTTAACGTGAATGTGACGGTGGGCAACGTACAGATCCTGAACTTTGAGTTGGCGCCAGCCGCCAGCCAACTGCAGCAGGTAGAGGTGGTGGCCAACCGCAGGCAAAGTGCCGCCGTGGCCGACCTGGTTACGCCGCTGTCGGTGCAGAGCCTGACGACGGAGGAAATCCGCAGCAACCCTGGCGGCAACTTCGATATTTCGAAGGTGGTGCAGGTGCTGCCAGGTGTGGCCTCCAACGGCACCGGGGGCGGCAGCCGCAACGACCTGATCATACGCGGAGGCGCTCCAAACGAAAACGTGTATTACCTGGATGGCATCGAGATTCCGCTTATCAACCACTTTACCACACAAGGCAGCTCCGGTGGGGCCACCGGCATACTTAATGTTTCGTTTATAGAAGACCTTAAATTAAGCTCTTCTGCCTTTGATGCACGTTACGACAATGCGCTGGCCTCGGTGTTCGAGTTCAGGCAGCGCTACGGCAACCCGGAGCGTTTTTCGGGCAACATACGCCTGAGCGGCTCCGAGTTCGCCACAACTTTGGAGGGTCCTGTGGGCAAAAAAACCACCTACCTGGTATCAGCACGCAGATCCTATTTAGAGTTCCTGTTCAAACTGCTTGACCTGCCTATCCGCCCCAGCTACTGGGATTTCCAGTATAAAATAGACCACAAACTAAACGATAAAACATCTATCTCCTTTATAGGCGTAGGTGCTATTGATGATTTCTCGTTTGGGGTGCCGCGCGAGAGTACGCCTGAAAACGAGTACATCCTGCGCTCCACTCCTTATATCAACCAATGGAATTATACCACTGGTGTAGCTGTGAAAAGGCTCATCAATGATGGCTACGTGAACCTGGCCCTGAGCCGAAATGCCTTCGACAATGGCCTGAAAAAGTATGAAGCCGCCGAAGAAGGCGAAAACCAGGCGCTGACGCTGAACTCCAGCTCGCGCGAGACTGAAAACAAGCTGCGCCTGAACGTGAACAAGTATAAAAACGGCTGGCGGTATGCTTATGGTGTGTCGGGCCAGTATGTGCAGTTTACCAACGACATTTACAGCGTTATCCGGAAAGAGCTGCGCGATGAGCAGAACAACCTGGTGCAGCCGGGCGTAATCCTAGACTACGACACCAACCTGGATTTCTTCCGCTACGGGGCTTTTGGGCAGGTGTCCAGATCGGTGCTGGATAACAAGCTGGGGCTGTCGCTGGGCATTCGTACCGACATGAACTCCTTTACCGACGAGGGAAATAACCCACTGGAAACGCTGTCGCCGCGCCTGGCGGTATCTTACCTGCTCAACGACAAGTGGACTGTTAACGCCTCTTCGGGCATTTACTATAAACTACCTGTCTATACTGTGCTGGGCTACCGGGAAGACGGCCGCTACCTGAACAAGCAGGCTGATTATACCCGGTCTATCCATTATGTGCTGGGCACGGAGTTTCTGCCACGCCCAGACCTGCGCTTTACCCTGGAGGCCTTTTACAAAGACTACGGCAATTACCCTGTTTCCATTAGAGACGGCATATCACTGGCAAACCAGGGCGGCGACTTTGGCGCTATCGGCAACGAGGCCGTTGCTACAAACGGCAAAGGCAGGGCTTACGGTGCAGAGTTTTACCTCCAGAAAAAATTGACAGGCACCGTGTTCTCGGTACTATCTTATACTTACGTAGTGAGTGAATTTGCCGGACTGGATGGCAACTACGTGTCCAGCGCCTGGGATTACCGCCACCTAGTGTCCGGCTTGCTGGGCAAGAAGCTGCCGCGCAACTGGGAGTTCGGAGCCAAGTATAGATTTGCCGGTGGTGCGCCAGCTACCCCATTCGACCTGGAGGCATCTCAGCGCAACTACGCCTCTTTAGGGACAGGCATACTCGACTACGCCAGGCTAAACTCAGAGCGCCTGCAACCCTTCAGCCAGCTCGACGTGCGCATCGACAAGAAATGGAACCTCAACCGCATCACCTTAGACCTGTTCCTGGATATTGCCAATGTACTGGGCAGCAACACGCCCGGCTTTGAGCGTTATACGTTCCAGCGCACCGAAGACAACTCAGGCTTTGCCACCACAGACGGTAACCCGCTGCAACTAGACGGCAGCAACGCCATACCCGTGGTACTGGAGAACAACGACGGCAACCTGGTGCCAACCTTAGGATTTATAGTTGAATTTTAAGCATTTGCGTAACGTATAACTTTCAGACAACCGCACCTATACTATGAAAAACATCAAAACACTGGCCGTACTGAACACCTTATTTTTCCTGGTGCATTTGGTACCCTCGCAGCTTACGCAGTTCGGAGTTTTCAATAGCCAGACCATTGGTGATGTGTCGGCTCAGTACCCGGCGCTGTTTACACCTGCAGGCATCACCTTTTCGATCTGGGGCGTTATTTACCTGGGGCTATCCATCTTCTGTATTTACCATCTGATAAAAGCATTTAAAGCGTCTCCTGAACATGAGGCTAACATAGACCTGCAGCGCCTGGGCAACCTGTTTATGGTAAACAACCTGGCCACCGGCCTCTGGACTATTGCCTGGGTAAACGAGTGGCTGGTGATCTCGGTGCTGCTTATACTTACCCAGCTGGTAACGCTGCTGCTGATACACCTGCGGCTGAATATTTTTAACGCTGCCCGCTCTGCTGCCTCACGCTGGTTTACGCAGGTGCCGCTCAGTTTATACTTTGGCTGGATCATCATTGCCACTGTTGCCAACATCAGCTCTGCCTTAGTTGGTTTAGGCTGGGATGGCTTTGGGCTGAGTGAGGGACTTTGGACTACGATCATGATTGTGGCAGCCACGCTGATTGTAGTGTTTGTGGTATTTGCAAGGTCTAACCCTTATGTTGGGCTGGTAGGCGTGTGGGCGCTCTACGGTATCATTCTGAAGCACCGCGACCTAAACGCAGAGGCAAGTTCACAGATTATTACCACAGCCTGGATTGGTTTAGCAGTAGTTGCCCTGGCAGCTATACTTATCTTCTTCAGGAACGCGAGCAGCAGCCGGCAAAGCGTAGCACCAATTTCCAGCAAAGCATAACATCACTTTAAGGGGATGCTTTCTTTGGCGTACCTCCCACAGCTGCCCGCCCGCACCTCCTGCAGCCCTACCACAGGCTTTGTCTTCCGCTGGCTGCCACAGGTTGCCGACTGGCGAAGCTTTGCTCCGGCCTCAGAAAATTGCATCCTTTTTGGCCTGAAAAAGTATAAGGTTTAGCACCGGACGAGCCAGCGTGTCTCATACGAGCAGACAACACAGGCAGAAGAAGAGTACCTCAACTACCATCCAACGCCTTCTCAACATAAATCTTGCCTAAGGGTACGCCAGGCACCACTGCCGTTGGCAGGCGGCCACGGTACTGCTCCGGCAAAAGAACAGGCTTGTCCGGCACCTTAAATAACTGAACTATGAGCCCTAGAGCAACACAAACATATTTTACGTCCGAAGACCTGGAGGCAACAGACGACAGGTCTTTACAGGATATTTACCACAACTTCACCGAAAAGGTCGGAGACTCAAATTACCCCTGTGTGGGTGCCAAAGCGGCCTTTAACTCCCGGCAGATCCGGGTAGGCGTGTACGGCAGCATGGCCACCGCCGAAAGCACCGCGCAGCTAGGCCGGGACCTGCAGCGTTACATAGCTGAGACGCTGGCCTCCGAGAGCGAGTACATGACCATGATCGCTGTTTTCAAGGAAGAGGCACCTACCTCCGAACTTGCGTTTGAACAGCAGCTGTGGGCACAGCTACAGCTGCTCCACGACAGCGACAAGAGCCAGCACCCCTGGGACCCCGCGGTGAGCAGCAACCCGAATGACACAGACTTTAGCTTCAGCTACAGCGGCACGGCCTTCTTTGTAGTGGGCCTGCACCCCAACGCCAGCCGGAAAGCCCGGAAGTTCGGCTACACGGCCATGGCCTTCAACCTGCACGGGCAGTTTGAGCAGTTACGGGCAAAAGGCGCCTACGACAACATGAAAAAGGTGATCCGCGACCGGGAGGTAGCCTACGACGGAAGTATAAACCCCATGCTGCAGGACTTCGACGAGGGGCTGGAGGCCCCGCAGTACAGCGGCCGCCACGTGGGCGAACACTGGAAATGCCCTTTCCTGGCAGGTAAACGATAAACACGCAACTAAAAAAAGCCACGCAACAAGAAGAAATGATAGAAACGATAGCCAGGCAAACCGGCGCCGCATTTAAGCTACAAAAGGGAGACAGGTTGAAAGTGATCGACCCACAGGGCGAGCAGGTAAGCGATATGGTGCTCTTTAACGCAGCGGATAAACGCGAAAAGCTTTCCTCCGGAAAAACGCTGGACTTTGAGGAAACCATCCTCATTACCAAAGGCCACCACCTCTGGAGCAACCGCAGCCACCAGATGATGGAGATACTGGAGGATACCAACGGCCGCAACGATTTCCTGCTGGCCCCCTGCAGCCCCGAGACCTTCCAGATCATGTACGACAACCCGGAGTACCACCCCAGCTGCTTCGAGAACCTGTACACCAACCTGGCAAAGTATGACATCGCGCCTGATGACGTCCCCACGGCGTTCAACATTTTTATGAACGTGCAGTTTGCGCCCGATGGCAAGCTCTCGGTGGACCCGCCTACCAGCAAGGCCGGCGACTATGTGCTGCTGGAGGCAAAGATGGACCTTATTGTGGGGCTAACCGCCTGCTCGGCAGAGCAATCGAACAACTACAGCTTTAAGCCTATTCAATACGAGGTTATCCGGGCAGAGAAAAAATAGTGCCCGCGAAACAGCCGCTTGCATTTGCATAGGTCCGGCCAAAATCGCGTTATTTACCAGGCGAAAAATACCCGCTTTGTCAGCGTGTAAAAAACGGACCACAAAACAGCAACATTCTTTAAAACGGTAAGCGACTATTTAATGGCTACAGGACTTCTCGCTCTTTTAGATGACATATCTGCACTGGTAAAAGTAAGTGCAGCCAGCCTGGACGATGTGCCGACCCAGGTGGCAAAAACAACGGGCAAGGTATCCGGCATCGTCATTGACGACACAGCAGTAACGCCCAAGTACGTTGTGGGCCTGGACCCCTCACGGGAGCTTTCGATCATCTACCAGATTGCCAAGAAGTCCCTGCTCAACAAGTTGCTTCTGCTAAGCCCCGCAGCGCTGATCCTGGGTTTCTTTGCGCCCTGGGCCATCCCTCCCATCCTGATGCTGGGCGGGGCCTACCTTTGCTTCGAAGGCTATGAGAAAGTACACTCCATGTTTGCTACGCACCACGCCGATACGCCGCAAAGCGCAGGGGATGACCTGAAAGTAATCACGCCTGAGGAGCTCGAGAAAACTCGCGTTAAAAGCGCCGTGCGTACCGATTTAATCCTGTCCGGTGAGATCGTTGCCATCACCTATGCTACCGTGGCAGACAAGCCCTTGGTCAGCCAGATTGCCGTGATGCTGGCCGTGGCCATATTCATTACCATCGCCGTGTATGGGTTTGTGGGTTTGGTGGTGAAAGCGGATGATATCGGGCTGCACATGGCCAAAGAAAATCACCACCACCGCGTCAGGGCAATCGGGCACGGTATTGTAAAGTTCATGCCGCATTTCCTGAGTATCCTGGGCTATGTTGGCACGGCAGCCATGCTGTGGGTTGGGGCGGAGATCATCGCACACGGCATCCCTTTTACGAGCCATGCCCTGCATGAGCTGGAGGTGGCCCTAGCGAACGTGCCTGCCCTTGCCTGGCTGGCCAAAGCCTTCGTTTGCGCGATAGGAGGCCTGATCTTGGGCGGCGTGATCGAAAAAGTGGTGGTGGCTGCCCGTAAGCTCTTCTAAGGTCTCCACGGCAACAGAAGCACCTGTAGAGCAGAACAGACTTCACGTCAGTCTCAAAACAGGGCTGCTCTCCATACAAAAAGCCTTCAGCGCACGCTGAAGGCTTTTTGTATGGCCGTAAGTCTTACCACAGGCGCCTAAGCATAAGACACCTACAAGGGTAAGCTATTCGTGCAGCTTTTTAGGTATTTCGCCGCAGGGTCCTTCGTACCTGATAAATATATTAATCCAAAGCGACCGCGACAGCCTGAAGATAACCGGCAGGAACCCAACGACCACCACCACCACAATGCCCATCATCATCGCCATAGTAACCTCCTCCACAAACTGGTAAAGTATAAAAAGAGACACTAAGAAGATCGCCACGTTAAAGGCGAAGCTAACGTACATGGCGCCGTAGTAATACCCCGGCTCAGGCTCGAAAGACTGCCCGCAGCAGGGGCAGCTTTGGTGCATGTCTGCAAACTTCGTGCTGTACATGGCCTCTTTAAACATGCTTCCCTCACGGCATCTGGGGCATTTACACGCCACAATGCTGTATAGTAATGAATTTCTCTGGCTCATTTCTCCAAACTTGTTTACTCACACAAAGGTACGATATCACCTTACTATTCTTACGGGACAAAAGCTCCAATATACTGTACTTTTCAGACCAAAAAACGAAGCGCTTGCAGCAGCATCCGCGCCTTCTCGGAATACCTTGCTAACTTGGCCGCCAAAACAGCTCGTATGCAGAAGGAACACTTGCCCATTTACCAGATCCAGGACTTCAACGCCCTAGCCCAAAAGGAGCAGTACTTCTACTTTAGCTCATTTGCCGCCCACCTGCAGGAGCACCTGTTTATCCGGGAGCCGCACAAGCACAGTTTCTACATCATTCTGTTTGTAACCCGCGGCACAGGCTCCCACACCATCGACTTCAGGGAGTACACTGTCCGGCCAGGCTCCGTCTTCTTCATGACTCCGGGCCAGGTACACAGCTGGACGCTTTCGCCGGATGCCGATGGCTTTGTCATCTTTTTCACCCCGGATTTTTACGCCAAAGAGTACCCCCACCGGAAGCTGTTTGACTTCCCCTTCTTCAACGCACTGCTCAACAAGCCCCTGCTAACCCTTTCCGAGGACGAGGAGGCGGCGCTAACGGTAAGCATCCGGCTGCTGGAGCAAGAGTACCGGCAGCAAATGCCCATGCAGGACACCATGCTCAGCAGGCTGCTAGACGTGCTCCTGATTAAGCTGACGCGCATGTTCCTGTCACGCGAGGCTGAAACAGAAATACCGGGCAGCGAGCACGCGCTTCTGCAAAACCTGGAAAGGCTGATCGACCGGCACTACAAAGAGCACGCGCCTGTGGGGTTTTATACAGATCAGCTAAACGTTACGGCGAAGCACCTGAACGCCGCCTGCAGAAGGTCTTTAGGCAAAACAACCATTGAGCTTGTACAGTACCGCACCCTGCTGGAGGCCAAAAGGCTGCTTGTACACGCCGACCTGACAATCAGCCAGATCGCGGCAGAGCTTGGCTACTTTGACAACACCTACTTCTTCCGTTTCTTCAAGAAACTCACCGGCCTCACGCCGGAGCAGTTCAGGGCTGCCCACAAGTAGCCGTAGAAAGAACAGGGAAAACTGCTCGGGGAAGCAGGGCTGCTACGCAAGCACTCATACGTTGCACGGTTTTTCCTGCCGGCACGGTGGCCGCTTCGCACGCTTTCCTTACCTTGCCGTATGAAACACGCAGGCGCTGAGCAGCTCCCCATCCAGGACTTACTAAACCAGAAGGCACTCACCATTATGCCCCTGGAGACATATGCCAGTGAGCTGTCGGAGGTGCCCCATAGCCACGACGCCTACATGATCATGTATGTGCAGGAAACAAAGGGGGGCGATAACCTCATAGATTTCCAGCACTACCCTCTACAGGCTGGCCGGGTGTTTCTCCTGCGGCCAGGGCAGGCGCACCAGCGGCAGTCGCGGCAGGAGAAGGGCGTGCTGGTTTCTTTCTCCGAAAGGTTTCTGCAGGAAACCGGGATGCGGGCGCACGACACCTTCGTTATTTTCAGCTCCGTATACCAGCACCCCTACCTCGACCTGCCGGATAAACTAAGGCAGATCTTCGAAGAGCTGGTAAGCCTTATGATAAAGGAACTGCAGGAGCCACAGCCGGACATGGCCATTCTTTCGCGCTACCTGTACGTGCTGCTGCAGTACCTGCTGCGGGAGTGCCATGTACAGATCGAGAAGATTACGCCGGCGCGGCAAAGTGAGCGCCTGTTCCGCCTCAGCAGCCTGGTAGAGAGCCACTACCGTGAGCACCGCAGCGTTAACTTTTACGCTGACGCCCTCAACATCACACCGAAGCACCTCAACAGCCTCTGCCGGCAGTACCTGCGCACCACCGTGGCCGACATGCAGCACGAGCGCCTGCTGGTGGAGAGCAAGCGCCTCCTGTTTTTCAGCAGCTTGTCTGTTAAAGAAATCGCCTACGAGCTCGGTTTTGACGATGCCTCCTACTTTGTGCGCTTCTTTAAGCGGATGACTGGCCTGACGCCCACACAGCTAAGGAACGGAGGTTCTGAAAGTACCATGCTTGCCGCAGAAAATCCTGCTACCTGAGGGGCTTGCCGCCATAGCTTTGCAGAAATGTATTTTTTATGCAAACCAACAGCAACCTCAAAGCCATTGTACTCGGCTGCATAGCCTGCGTCTTTTTCAGCTCTACCTATATCCTGAACAGCTTCCTGTCTGCTAAAGGCGGGCACTGGGCCTGGACCGCCGGCTTACGCTCGTTCTTCCTGATGCTCCTGCTCGTGGCCATACTTTCGGCAAAGGGGCAGCTGCGGCACCTGCTGTGCGCCATGCGCCAGAACCTACAGGTGTGGCTCTTGTGGGGCGGGGTAGCGTTCGGCCTGTCCTACTACTTCCTGACCTTTGCAGCCTCCTTCGGGCCGGGTTGGCTGGTGGCGGGCGTTTTTCAGTTTACCATAGTGGCGGGCATACTGCTCTCCCCTTTCCTGTACAAAGACCACCGCGCCAGAATCCCGCTCAAAGCCCTGCTGCTCTCGCTGTTGATCATGGTGGGCATCGCCTGCATGCAGTGGAGCCAGAAGAACGGGAGCTATACGCCGCAACAGCTTTGGTGGTGCATTAGCCTGGTGCTGCTCGCCGCCTTTACCTGGCCCCTGGCTAACCGGAAGCTTTTACTACACGTGGAGGAGAGCGGCCACGAGCTCAGCGCCATCCAGCGAGTTGCCGGTACGGCCATCGGTAGCTTTCCCGCGCAGCTCTTACTCATGCTGTACGGCTATGCGAAGGTTGGCCTGCCCGGCCAGGAGCAGTTGCTGGCAGTACTCCTTATCGCTTTAAGCTCCGGGGTAGTAGGGTGTATCCTGTTCTTTAAGGCGATGCACCTGGCCCGGCTGGATGCCGGTTCCCTGGCGGCAGTAGAGGCAACGCAGTCCGTGGAGATAGTTGTAACAGTGCTTGGAGAAGTGCTGCTGCTAGGCATTGCATGGCCCAACTGGCTTGGCAACACCGGTATGCTGCTTGTCACCGTCGGGCTTATACTTTACAGCATCCCCTCCCGGCACAAGGCGCTACAGCCTGCTTAGTTTATACGTGGCATGTCGTTTTGATGCCTGCCTATGCCGTTACCATTTACACGGGAAAGGCCTTCAGCATAACTGAAGGCCTTTCCCGTGTAGCTGTTTCACCTGCCGTACAGCCAGGGTGGCTTCTGTTCCTGTTTGGTTATTCAAAATCCATGCGCTGGATGCGCACGGCATTCAGGATGGCCAGGAAGGCTACGCCTACGTCTGCAAATACCGCTTCCCACATCGTGGCCATCCCTCCGGCACCCAGAATAAGTACAATGGCTTTTACGCCGAAGGCCAGGGCAATGTTCTGCCACACAATCTGCTTCGTCTTCCTGCCTATGTTAATGGCCGTTGCGATTCTGGCGGGGTGGTCAGTTTGGATCACCACGTCTGCAGTCTCAATGGCGGCGTCGGAGCCAAGGCCGCCCATGGCCATCCCCACGTCTGCCAGCGTGATCACGGGCGCATCGTTGATCCCATCGCCCACAAAAGCCACTGTTCTGCCTTCCGCCTTCAGCTCTTCCACTTTACGGACCTTGTCCTGCGGGAGCAGCCCGCCATAGGCCGCGTCCAGCTGCAGCTCCCGGGCTACCTTCTGCACGATTGTATCCTTATCCCCAGAGAGCATCACCAGCCTTTTCACGCCCAGCTTCCGCATGCGCTGGATAGCCTGTGGCGCATCTGCCTTTGTTTTGTCGGCAATGGTAATGTAACCAGCATAGGCTCCATCCACGGCCACCATGACAATGGTCTCTACAATTTCGTTCAGGCCCGGCTCGTAGCGAACGTTATACTTGTCCAGCAAGCGTCCGTTGCCCACCAGCAGCTGCTTCCCGTCTACCTCCCCTTTCAAGCCATGCCCGGAGATTTCTGCAACATCCTTTACCACGTGGCGCTGATGAGCAGCCCCCGCTTCGGCCACCACTGCCTGGGCAATGGGGTGGGAAGACTTACTTTCCAGCGCGGCAACAGCGGACAAGAACCAGGCCCTGTCCGGCAGCACCGTCTCTACCTGCTGCACCTGGAACACGCCTTCCGTCAGGGTACCCGTCTTGTCCATCACCACCGTGTCTACCTGCGCCATCAGGTCCAGGAAATTGGAGCCCTTAAACAGCAGGCCGTTGCGCGAAGCCGCACCGATCCCCCCGAAATAGCCGAGCGGAATAGAGATAACCAACGCACAGGGGCAGGAGATTACCAGGAAGATGAGCGCGCGGTACAGCCATTGGTTAAAGTCATAATCCTCCACAAAGAAATAGGGCAAAAAAGTGAGCCCCACGGCCAGAAAGAAAACAATGGGCGTGTATACTTTGGCGAACCGGGTGATGAACTGCTGCGTTTTGGCCTTGCGGCTGCCAGCCTCTTCCACCAGCCTCAGAATCTTGGATAGGGCGCTGTTCTCATAGGCGGAGGTTACCTGCAGCTCCACCACGCGGTCCAGGTTGATCATGCCTGCCAGCACCTGCTCCCCTTTGGCTTTGGTATCAGGCTTAGACTCCCCTGTGAGGGCGGCGGTGTTAAAGGAGGACCTCTCGGAAAGCAGCACGCCGTCCAGCGCCACCTTCTCCCCGGCCTTTACCTGCACCACATCGCCCACCTGCACTCCTTTGGCTTTCACCGTCACGATTCCTTGCTCCGACACCAGCCCTACTTCATCCGGCCTGTTGTCTATCAGCGCTTTGATGGAGCGCCGGGAGCGCAGCACCGCCGCCTCCTGAAAGTGCTCCCCGATAACATAAAACAGCATTACCGCCACGCCCTCGGCATACTCCCCGATGTAAAAGGCCCCCAGCGTAGCCATGCTCATCAGGAAGAACTCATTAAAGAAGCTGCCCCGAAGGCTCTTGATGGCGTGCCACACAACGCGCCAACCCACCAGCACATACGCCACACCGTAGGTCAGGAGCCGCACATAGCCGCTGAACCAGGGCGTGTCCAGGAAGTCGAGCAGGATGCCCGCCAACAGCAGGAAAAGGCTGATGGCCGTGGGCACGTAAGACGCCTCTGCCTCCTCTTCCGCCTCTTCGTGCCCTTCTGCTCCTGCCGCTTTGGCCTTACCGCCGGGGGAGCAGCACGTATCGCCTACGGTTGGTCCGGGGGCCTCCGCCGTGCGGGGCGAAGTGATTTCCAGTGGTTTAAAATCCTCTTCTATATTTTCATTCGATGTCTTTTTCTTCGTCATATCCTTCTTCTAAAAGATTCTTCCTGGTGCAATTGCTGCTTTCCTCTTCTAGCTTACGGAGGTGCCCACCAGTAGGTGCAGCTGGCCCTAAAGCCCTGGAGGCAAGTGCAGCAGGGTTTAATGCCTTAATGATGGTGCCCTCCCTCGCCTTTTTTCATTTCGGCAAAGAGATAATAGGCCCCCTTGGTCACGATCTTGGCGCCAGCGGAGAGCTCCGGTAACTGCGTGATCTGCACAAAGCCCTGCTCCCGCTCGCCCGTCACTACCTGCACGCGCTTAAAGGAGGTGCCGTGTACTTCCCCGGCCTCATCATGGCCGCCCTCTTCCTCCTGTGCGTGGGCATCATCCGCCTGTATGAAAACGTACGACTTTCCTTCATCCTCCACGATTGCCTCCTCCGGCAGCGCCTGCACCTGCTGTTTGCCTGTGTAGATCTTGGCCTCCACGTACATGCCGCGAATAAAGCTTCCGTGCTCCCCCTCGATATGGCCATGCACCTTTACGGTTTTGCTTTCCTGGTCAAAGGATTTCCCGACCAGGTATACTTCGCCGTCATACACCTGCTGCCCTACACTTGGCACAGTAAAGTGGATGGGCTGCCCGATCGACACCTTGTTTACGTCCTGCTCAAACACGTTCAGCTCCAGGTGCATGTGGCGCGGGTCAGCCAGCTCATACAGTTCCTGCTCAGAGCTGGCGAACTCGCCGTTGTGCACGTTCAGTTTGGTGATATAACCGCTCAGCGGAGCCCGCACCGGAATGGTGCTGGAGATGTTTCCCTTCGCCACACTTGCCGGTGAGATGCCCAGGTAACGCAGTTGCTTTTCAAGCGCGTTTTTGCGGGAGCGTGCGTTTTCGTAGGCAGCAGTGGCGGCCTGGAACTGCTTCTTGGAGTTCACCTGCGCGGAGTCCAGCCTTCGCTGGCGCTGATACTCGGCCGCCAGGTAATCCAGGTTACTGAGCACGTTCTGGTACTCCTCCTGGTAACGTACAAAGTCCATGTTCTCTAACACGGCCAGCACCGTCCCCTTTTTCACGTAGTTGCCCACCAGGTAATTCGCCTGCCGCACAAAGCCGCTGCTAGGCGCTGACACCGCCGCCAGTTTCTGCGGAGGCAGGTCCAGCGTGCCGTTGGCTTTCACAAAGGCCGACACATTGATACTATCGAGGGAGCCGTACGCCAGTTCGGCTGCGGCCAGCTGCACATCGCTCAGTTCCACTACTCCCTCTTCGCCGCCCTCTTCCGCATGGCCGCCTGCCTCTTCTTCGTGTGCGTGCTCCTCCTCGGCCACTGGCTCCGGCTGCCCGCACCTGAACACCAGAAGGGATAAAAGTATAAGCACCAGACTATTCTTTATTGCGCGTTTCATCGTGTTCTTTATTTGTTGATTTCTGATAGTTGATAGATACCTGAGAGATCGCCAGCCAAACGGTTCAGCTCGATGATCGCCAGGTTGTACTGTTGCAGGCTCTGCAGGTACTCTTCCCGCAGCTGCGTGGCCTGGTCCAGGCTCTGGATGTAGGCGATGTAGTCTACAGCGCCCTCCCGGTAGCCAAAGCCAGCCGTGCGCTCCTGCTCCTCGGCAAGCTGCAGGCCCTCCTTTTCATAGAAGCTCAGAGCGGCCTGTGCCTTCTCTAAGGCCGCCACAGCCGCCGCCCACTCCCGCCGGAGCGCCAGCGTTTGCTCCTCCAGCTGCTTTTCTGCAATCGTGCGCTGGATGCGCGCGGCCTGTGTCCTTCCTTTCTGTGCGAAGAAAGACAGCAGGGGAATGTCCAGCCCCAGCCGGTAGAGGTAAAAGCCCTCCTGCCCGTTAACCGTCTGGTCGCTGTAGCCCAGGTTAATCTGCGGCAGAAACTGCGACCGCTCCACTTTATAAGCCGCCGCCGCCACGTCCAGCCCCTGGGCATGGTACGCTATGGCCGGGTTCTGCTGCAGTACTCCCTCATTAAGCGTAAACGCCCCGGCAAACTTGTAAAGCCCGGCTCCGCCTGAGGCAATGGCGGCATCGGTATTCATCCAGGTCTTCAGGCGTTGCGTCGCCGCTTTGTAGTCAGCCGAGGCTTGCGCATACCGCAGGGCGATCCTTTTAGCCTGGCTCGCGGCAGAGAGAGCTTCCAGCTTGCCGGTTTCGCCTGTTTCGAAGCGCAGGCGCGCCGCGGCGGCAAAGCGCTGGTAGGTACTGTCCAGTTGCCCGGCAATTCGGAGCCTGCTCTCTGCCAGCAGCCACGCGCTGTATGCCTGGCTTACACCCGCTACCAGCTCGTTTGCTGTCATTTGGCTATACTTTATACTTTGCTCCAGCTGCTCCTGGCGGTACTGCGCCTTGCGGAGGTAGGTGGTGGGGAAGTCCAGCTGCTGCTGCACGCCAAAGGAGGCCACGCCCTTGAGTTCATCGCCGTTGGTCTCTTCCCGCTGATGGTACAGGCTGGTCCTCCCGAAATCGTAGGCCGTGCTTTGGAGCGCCCTTTGCTGCGCCACCTGCAGCTCTGCCTGCTCTAGCCCCGGGTAATTTGCCAGCGCAGCCTGTATCGCCTGCTCCAGGCTTAGCACCTGCACCTTGCCCGCGGCCTCCTGTGCCTTGGCGGGCTGCAGGCTGCACAGCAGGCCAGCCCCCATCAGCAGCAACAGCGCAGCAGGCTGTGCCTTCGGGCGGAAGCCTCTTTCCAGGTAGTAGTATAGAATCGGCAGCACCACCAGTGTCAGCAGTGTGGCGGTTACCAGCCCGCCGATCACCACTGTGGCAAGCGGCTGCTGCACCTCCGCCCCTGCGGAGGTGGAGAGCGCCATGGGCAAAAAGCCCAGCGAGGCCACCGAGGCAGTCATGATCACAGGGCGCAGGCGTGTGTGCGTCCCTTTTAGGATACGCTCCCGAATATCTTTAACCCCTTCTTTTTTCAGGCTGTTAAACTCCGAAAGCAGCACAATGCCGTTCAGCACCGCCACGCCAAACAAAGCGATAAAGCCCACCCCCGCCGAGATACTGAACGGCATGCCCCGCAGCCACAGCGCCAGTATACCGCCAATAGCCGACATCGGCACCGCTGTAAAAATGAGCAAGGCCTGCTTCATAGAGCCGAACGTAAAGAACAGGAGCACCAGGATCAGCAACAGTGCGGCAGGAACCGCGACAGAAAGCCGCTGGGTGGCCTCTATCAGGTTCTCAAACTGGCCTCCGTACGTAATGTAGTAGCCCGGCGGCAGCTCAAGCTGCTCATCCAGCACCTGCTGGATGTCCTGCACCACGCTCTCCACATCGCGGTTCCGCGTATTAACGCCCACCACGATCCGGCGCTGGGCATTGTCGCGGGAGATCTGGGCCGGCGCCTCCTCAAAGCGGATGTTCGCCACCTCCTTTACCGGCACCTGGCCGCCGGAGGGCAACGGGATATACATGTCCCGCACGTTGTCTATCTCCTGACGAAAGCTCTCCTGGAAGCGCACCACCAGGTCGAAACGCCTCTCGCCCTCAAACACCACCCCTGCCGTGCCACCGGCAAAAGCCGTGTTGATGGCGGTGTTCACGTCTTCTACGGCAAGGCCGTACTGGGCCATTTTGCCCCGGTCGTAGTTGATCTGTATCTGCGGCAAGCCCGTTAGCTGCTCCACCACTGTGCCACCAACCCCTTCTATGCGGCTGATAAGCTCGTTGGCCTCGTTTCCCTTCCGGAACAGAACATCCAGGTCCTCTCCGTAGATCTTCACGGCAATATCCTGGCGCACACCGGTAATCAGCTCGTTAAAGCGCATTTGGATAGGCTGCGTGAACTCTGTGCCCACACCGGGTACGGAGTTAATCACCGCCTCCATTTTCTCGAACATCTCCTCTCTTGAGGTGGCACTCACCCACTCTTCCTTGTCCTTCATTACAATGATGATATCGGCCAGCTCCATGGCCATAGGGTCTGTCGGGATTTCCGATGTCCCTATTTTAGTGACCACCTCCTTCACCTCTGGGAAATCATGCATCAGGCGATCCTGAATCTTTTTTGAGACGGCGACCATCTGCCTGATGGAAGTGCCGGTAGGCAGGATTTGGTGGGCGGCAATGTCGCCTTCATCCAGCTGGGGAATAAACTCCCCGCCCATGCGGGAAAAAACGACCAAGCTTGCGGCAAAAATAAGCACGGCCACCAGCAGCACCATTTTCTTTGCCCCAAGGGCGAAGCGGATCACCGGCTCGTACAGGCGGTGGAAAAAGTCCATGATCTTATCCGAGATGTTCCGTTTGACCACGATCTTCTTCTTCAGCACAAGGGCAGACATCATGGGCACATAGGTGAGCGAAAGGATAAACGCCCCCAGGATGGCAAAGCTGACGGTCTGCGCCATCGGCCCGAACATTTTACCCTCAATGCCCACCAAGGCAAGTATAGGCAGGTACACAATCAGGATGATGATTTCCCCGAAGGCCGCCGATTTGCGGATGTGCCGGGAGGCTGCCCCCACCTGCGCGTCCATCTCGTTTTGCGTGAGGCGCTGCCCGTTAAAGGAGCCGTAAAGCCGGTGGATGATGGCCTCCACAATGATCACGGCACCGTCTACGATCAGGCCAAAGTCTATCGCGCCCAGGCTCATCAGGTTAGCCGACACCCCAAACACATGCATCATGCCCAGGGCAAACAACATGGAGAGGGGGATGACAGAGGCCACCACCAGGCCGGCGCGCCAGTTGCCCAGCAGCAGGACCAGCACAAACACCACGATAAGCCCTCCCTCTACCAGGTTCCGGGTAACGGTGGCAATGGCGCGGTCAATCAGACTGGACCGGTCCAGGAAAGGGTCGATGTGGATGCCCTCGGGCAGGCTTTTCTGAATCTGCGCCATGCGCTCCTTCACCGCCTGCGTAACCTGGTAGGAGTTCTCCCCCTTCAGCATCAGCACCAGGCCGCCCACTGTCTCTCCCTCGCCGTTGCGGGTGATGGCCCCAAAGCGGGTGGCATGGCCAAACTGCACCTTCGCCACATCGCCTACCAGTATGGGCGTGCCGTTTACATTCCTGATGAGCACGCTCCTGATATCGTCCAGCGAGCTGACCATGCCCTCCCCGCGGATAAAGTAGGCCGTGTTCGCCCGCTCAATATAGGAGCCGCCCGTGTTCTGGTTGTTTTGCGCAATGGCCCGGTACACGTCGGCCACCGTCAGGTGGTAGCTCCGCAGCTTTTCCGGGTCAATGGCTACCTCGTACTGCTTCAGGTAGCCGCCAAAGCTGCTTACCTCTGCCACGCCAGGCACCCCGGCCAGTTGCCGCTTCACAATCCAGTCCTGGATGCTGCGGAGCTCCATCGGGCTGTACACCGTATCGTAGCCCTCCTCCTCCACTAGCGTGTACTGGTAAATCTCGCTCAGGCCGGTTACCATGGGGGCGAGCTGCGGTGTGCCGAAGCCTTCCGGAATATTTTCCGACGCGGTTTTAATCTGCTCACTCACCAGCTGCCGGGCCAGGTAAGGGTCTACATCCTCTTCAAACACAATGGTGATCACAGAAAGGCCAAACCGGGAAATGGAGCGGATCTCCTCCACGTCCGGAATAAAGGACATGGCCGTTTCCATCGGGTAGGTGATAAACTGCTCCACCTCCTGGGTGGCCAGGTCGGGGGCCTGGGTAATTACCTGCACCTGGTTGTTGGTAATATCGGGCACCGCATCAAGGGGAATCCTGTTAAGGGAGTAGGTGCCCCAGCCGATCAGGGCCAGCACAAACAGCCCTATGACCAGCTTATTCTTGATTGAAAAACTGATGATCTTATCAAACATTCATTTAAGGTTAAATTAAATCCATACAGAAACCAGCAAAACCGAACAGCCAGGTTAGTGGCGGCTGATTTTGTGACGAAAGGGCGTACGTATCCCCTGGATGTGGATTTAGGCTTTTGGCGGGTGCCAGAAAGAGAAAGAAGGAGAAGCAGCGCCTGCAGAAACATAGATGCTTAAGCAAGGGGACTGCGGGCCCTGCTGCGGCTCTGAAAGGGCCGGAACCTGGAACGTCAGCGAAATGCCCCCGCAGCAGTTACACTCGCACAAAGGGGAGCAGAGGTCTTCGCCTGCGGCCCCGTCGTGGTGGTAATTGTCTGCCTGCACCGTTGCAGTAGCGTCTGGGGCAAGCACCTCCTCCTTGTCCATGCACGGGAGGCAGGCCATAGCGAAGATCAGAATACCCCAGATGACGGTTAGGAAGTTCATTAAGGCAAAGTTACAAAACAATTTATAGATACCCTTACCCTGCTTTATGAAATGCCTGCAGCTGCTGCGGCCGGCTTTAGCAAGTATACCGCAACGCCGCCGGAGGCTTTACAGCGAGGCGTCCGCCACGTACTGACTCGGGTTCAGGCCTGTCTTCAGCTTAAAGAAGCGGCTAAAGTGCGAGGCGGTGTCAAACTTAAGGTGCTCTGCAATCTCTTTAATGCTCAGGGAGGAGTAAGAGAGCAGGTACTGCGCCTCCCGCAGCAGCCGTCTGTGGATGATCTCCAGGGCACTCTCCCCGGTCTCCTTTTTCACAGACTCACTCAGGTGCTTGGCGGATATGTTCAGCTGGTCGGCGTACTCGCTCACCGTGCGCTTGGTCAGGAAGCTCTCCTCCACCAGCATCCGGAAGGCGTGGGTTAGCTGGTACTGGCGGTTCATGTTCTTGGTGAAGCTCAGCAGGCACGCCTCACAGGCCCGGTTCATTTCGTAGAGCAGCTGCAGAGTCTGCAGCCGGATGATGTTCAGGTGGAAAGCCCCTCCCCTGTCAAACTCGTCGCTGATCTTCTCCAGACCGCTCCGGATGGCCTTAAAGCTGGCGTCGTCCAGGGTGTACATCGGCGGGTAGTCCGGGTTCATCTGCAGCAGGTTGTCCACCACGGAGGCGCTGATAAAACTCTCGTACAGAAACTCGCGCTTGAAGAGCAGCATGTACAGGAGCAGGTCGTCGGAGGAGTTCTCGTAGGAGTTTATAACGCCGGGGGAGATAAAATGGACCGTTTGGGGCTGCACCTCAAAGGTAAACTGCCCAACGGTTTTCGTGCTGCTGCCCCGCAGGCACAGGATCAGGGCATAGTGGTCTGTTTTGATGGGCGAGCCGTGGGTCGCCCCGCCCTCGTTGCTCAGCACAGCAAAGTCACCGCCGTAGTCCAGGCTGGTATACTTGTTCATCCCGAAGGTCTGCTGTGCGCTTTTCTGCTGCGACATATAGTACCTGATGGTGGACTTGATGCCCAGCATAGGTGCCACAGCAGCATGGGAAGTGAGTGAATCAGGCATTTCCTGTCTTTAAACGTGACGTTAGCAGCCCCAAAGGTAACAGCCGGGGGCCAAAAAGCCGCAAGCCCGGCTGCACCTTGCTAAACGGTGTAGGGCCACAAAAGGTACACGCCCCAAGGCTGGCCGCGACGGCCGAACGGCTGTACCAGCGCATACGTTAACCACAGTGCAACTTGAACCTTACAGCCTGTTTCGGGCCTTTTTATAAACGAAATACCCCTCCAGCAGAAACCGGTAACGTATACATCCGTAAAATTGGTCTTTGTTAAGGGAATATTGGTATTGAGCCCCGCGGTTATTTCCTACAATTTTGCAGCTACAAAAGTAAAACTATTCAACAAGTATTATGGCAACAACAAAATGGAACTTAGACCCGACGCACAGCGAGCTGGGCTTTAAGATCAAGCACATGATGATATCCAACGTTACAGGTAAATTTACGCAGTTTGATGTAACGGCAGAAACAGAGGATACCGATTTCTCGAACGCACAAGTGGTGGCCAATGTAGACGTCGCCTCCATCAATACCAACAACGAGCAGCGGGATGAGCACCTGCGCAACGCCGATTTCTTCGGCACGGAAGCGCACCCTACCATGAAGTTCGTTTCTACCAAAGTAGAGAAGATCGACGAAGATACCTTTACCCTGCACGGGGATCTGACAATAAAGGACACCACCAAGCCCGTAAAGCTTACCGTGGAGGATAACGGCACAGCCACAGACCCTTGGGGAAACGTGAAGGCAGGTTTCTCCATCAGCGGTAAAATCAACCGCAAAGACTGGGGCATCAACTACAACGCTGCCCTTGAAACAGGCGGTGTGATGCTGGGTGAGGAACTGAAAATCCAAGGCGAAGTGCAGCTGGTAAAGCAGGCCTAAGCTTTTTGCATCTTATAAAGTATAAAAGAGGCAGCCCCGGACCTGGGGCTGCCTCTTTTTGTTAACGCACCTAAAGCGCGCTCGCAGGTGGAGGTTTATTTGCGCCGGAGCATGTTGATGCGCGTCTTCCGCATTTGACGCGTTGCCAGGTACTGCAGCTTTTCGTTGTACAGCAGCACACCGCCCAAAGCCCCCACCACGCTCCCGATCAGGATGTCAAAGAAGCGCGCTTTGATCAGCTGGGTCGGGTCTGCGGTTAACGCGGTGCCCGTCTCGGCCAGGAAGATGGTGAGTATGGTGATAAAGATAACGGCAAGGGCATAGTTGCGCACCACCAGGAACTCCACAATTATTTGCAGCAGGATAATGCCGATGCAGATGGCCAGCAGGGACGGGTTGAGCAGCAGAACGGCCCAGGTCAGGCCCAGACCGATGAAAGTGCCTAAAATGCGCTGGGCACTCCGCTGCCAGATGTGGCTCACGCTAACGCCCTGCATAACGGCGGCACACGAGGTAGGAACCCAGTAAGGGGTGTCCAGCTCCAGCAGGTAAGCCAGCAGCAGCGAGAGGCCGACAAAAAAGCCGAACGTTACCGACTCAACAAAGTTAACGTACCGGTTTTTAGACAGGGTAATCACCTCGTTGTCTGCCGGCGACTTGCGCAGGGTAATGATGCTGTAGATAAGCCCCAGGGTGCAGGCAAACATGGTCCCGATTCCTGCCAGCCCGATGTTATGGGGTACGGTCGCCAGGTTATGCGGCATCGAAATGGCCACAGACGCAGTCATGATAAAGAAAAAGTTACCGGGCGGGCGCACCATTTTAAGGTAGTACAGCACCAGGTGCACCGTAAAGGCATAGATGCCAAGCACAAGGGAGGCGACCAAAGGATCAAAACCGAAAACAAACCCCACGGTGAACGACACCATAATGCCAAAGGAGCAGGCCATCAGTACAATCATCCTTCGGGCGATGTTCTGGGACTGAATGTAAAGTATAACCAGGGCTGCCATGGAGGCCAGTTTGCCACTCTGCATGTTCCCGGTAAAGTAGCCCACCAGCACGGGCACACCGATACAAAGCCCCGCCACAACGGGCAAGTGCCACTTCCTGTCTGTTTCTTTTAGTGCAAAGAGTTCTTTAAGCATGGGGTTGATTCTCGTAAACGGATGGTTGCCGCACGCAACAGCACGCTGCCAGCAGAAAACCGGAAGAGCAAATATACGGCCTCTCCCCGCCATAGTAAAGCCAGTGACCATCCTCCACCGCACTTGCCGCGCCACACGTTATTCCTTCGCGCCTGCCGCTGTGCTTTGCATGAGGCACTTACGGGGCTATGCGCTGTTTCTCTTTTGTACGTATAAAGAAGCGGCATAACTTACCCTTTTGCACACCCTGCGCCGCTGCAGGGGAAGCTCCTTACGGGCTACGGCTTCCTTCAGAGGCTCCGCACCAGCCGGCAGAAAAGTGCCGGCACCGGTGGCACCGGCACCGGAGCAGGGTTTATCCGCACCGCAAAACCCGAACCTTGCCGCAGCACCAAGGATATCGCATGTAAAATGCTTAATTTAGCCTACCGTAACCGGAGACGGATACATTAAAGGAAAGTTAAAATTAAGCAGCCCCACGGGGTTTAGAAGTTGAACAACAAAATTCACAATCAAATCAAGGCCATCGCTATTTACCAGATAGTTGGCGGCGTGCTTGGCATTGCACTTACAGTTTGGGTAATGTTTAGCGGAGAGATGGCCGTTACGCAGCAGGCCTTGCGCGTGGGCCTGTTTGCGGGAGGGCTTTACGTTTTCTCCATACTTTGCGGCCGCATGCTTTTTCGGAACCAGAAGCGCGGGCTGGTCCTGTCGCTCATAAACCAGTTGCTGCAGGTAATCTACTTCTCGTTTGGCGCCTATGGTTTTCAGTATGTGGCGGGCCTGCGGATAGGTGTGGGCGTGGACATGGTGGCTGGCTGGATCTTCAAGTTCCGCCTGGCCCTCTCCTCTTTCCACTTCAGCATCGGCACCGACCTGGGGCAGCGGTTCATAGGCGTTAACCTGGTGGCCCTGTTCCTGATTTTCTGGATTGAGCGGCTGCTGGAGCAGCTAAAGGAAAAACGGTAAACCCTAGTAGGTATAAAAAAGAAGCCCCGGCCAGTGTTGGCCGGGGCTTCTTTTTTATACCTGCGTCAGCTAACTGTGCTGATGCTGATGTTTATACTTATGGGTTAACATACTCAGGTGAACCGCCGCCGTCTTCCGGTCGGTTGTTAGCCTGCGCACGCAGCTCTGCCAATCCTTTCTTACCGTAGGCCAGTCGGGTAATAACCACGTACAGCACCGGCACCACAAAGATGGCCAGGAACGTAGCGGCAAGCATACCGCCAATTACTACCCAGCCGATCGTCTGGCGAGACACCGCACCGGCACCCGAAGCGAGCGCCAACGGAACCACACCAAGTATAAAGGCCAGGGAGGTCATGATGATCGGCCGCAGACGCAGCTTCACCGCCTCGATGGTTGCCTCAAGCAGCTCCATGCCACGGTCCACACGCTCTTTGGCGAACTCCACAATCAGAATGGCGTTTTTCGCAGCCAGACCAATCAGAGTGATCATACCAACCTGGGCGTATACGTTGTTATCCAGCTTAGGTAGCAGCGTAAGCGCCAGAATGGCACCAAACATACCCAACGGAATAGCGAACAGGATCGAGAACGGCACCGACCAGCTTTCATACAGCGCGGCCAGCAACAGCAGTACAAGTATAATCGACAGCGAGAAGATGTAGATCGTACTGCTTCCTGCTGCAAGTTCCTCGCGGCTCAGCCCCGTAAACTCGTAGCCGTAACCTGCCGGCAATACCTCTGCGGCCACTTCTTCCAGTGCCTGCAGGGCCTGGCCACTACTGTAGCCAGGGGCGGCGCTACCGTTAATATCCACGGAGCGGAACAGGTTGTAGTGCGAAATCACAGCGGCTCTCTCTTCCACCTCCGTAGTTACCAGGGCGCTCAGCGGCACCGACTCACCTTGCCTGTTCATCACATAGTACTGTCTCAGGTCGCCGATATCCATTCTGTAGGATGTATCTGCCTGTGCTACCACGCGGAAGTTCCGGCCGTATCGGGTGAAGTCGTTCACGTAGCGGCTACCCATGTACGTTGCCATGGTAGAGTATATATCCGCAATGTTTACCCCCAGTCGCTTCGCCTTCTCACGGTCTACCTCTACGTGGTAGCCCGGCGTTCTGGCGTTAAAGAAGCTATAGGCCATCGCAATCTCAGGTCGGGCGTTGGCTGCTCCCAGGAACTGGCCCATCACCCTCTCCAACTCCTTCACATCGCCGGCCTGGCGCTGCTGCAGCACAAAGCTGAAACCGCCTGACTGGCCAAGGCCTGGAATCGCAGGCGGCGCTACCACCAGTACGTTTGCCTCTTTCAGTGCGGCAAAGCGCTGCTGCAGGGTAGCCATTACACCGGCCAGCTGGTCAGCTTCGCTCTCTCTTTCGTCCCACGGCTTCAGCTGCAGGAAGTAAGTACCGCTGTTCGACTTAAAGGAGAAGTTAATGGCGTTCAGGCCGGAAATAGCCGTGTAGTTCTTCACGGCAGGCACTGTAGCCATTATCTCACCCATTTCCGCAAGTATGGCTTCGGTTCTGCTCTTAGAGGAGCCTTCCGGAAGTTCCACGGACACAAACAGACGTCCCTCGTCCTCAGTAGGTATAAAGCCCGATGGCTTGGTCACAAACATACCTGCGGTACCCACATAGATACACACCAGGATGATCAGCACCAGCGGCGTGGCCTTGATGCTCTTGCGCACACCTACCGAGTAGGACTCCGTAACGCGGGCAAACCAGTTGTTAAACTTATAGAAGAACTTGTTGATGCCCCTGGAGTCAGGGTTCACGTTCATCGGCTTCAGCATCAGCGAGCAAAGCGCAGGCGTTAGCGTAAGGGCCACAAAGGCAGAGATAAGCACCGAGATGGCAATGGTAATGGCGAACTGCTGATACAGACGGCCCACAATGCCCGGGATAAAGCCTACCGGAATAAACACCGCTGCCAGTATCAGGGCAATGGCAATTACCGGAGCCGTGATATCTTTCATGGCCTTGCGTGTTGCCTCGCGTGCCGAGATGCGCTCATGGTCGATGTAATGCTGCACCGCTTCCACCACCACAATGGCGTCGTCCACCACAATACCGATCGATAACACGAAGCCGAACAAGGTCAGGGTGTTGATGGTAAAGCCAAGCGGGATGAAGAAGATAAAGGTACCGATGATAGAAACTGGTATCGCCAGGATCGGCACCAGCGTTGCACGCCAGCTCTGCAGGAACAGGAACACCACGATGATCACCAGGATGAGGGCCTCAATCAGGGTGTGCACCACCTCGTTGATCGACACCTGCACCACAGACACTGTCTCGAACGAAACAATGTAGTCCACATCGGCTGGGAAAGACTTTTTCAGCTCATCCAGGGCTGCGTAGATACCTTCGGCCGTTTCCAGGGCGTTACTGCCCGGTGCCTGGTAAATCAGCATCATGGTGGCCGGGTTACCGTTAATGGTAGCCGAACGGCCATAGTCAAACTGGCCGAACTCGATTCTCGCCACATCGCGCAGGTACACAACAGAGCCGTCGGCCGGGTTGGTGCGCACAATAATGTCGCCGAACTCGTCCTGCGTCTGCAGGCGGCCTGTCACCGTGATCGGGTACTGGAAAGCCTGGTTGTCGTACTGCGGGGCGGCACCCACGGTACCGGCAGCCACCTGCACGTTCTGCTCCTGAATGGCAGCCATAATCTCGCTGGCACCGATGTTGTACTGCGCCAGTTTATCCGGCTGCAGCCACAGGCGCATACTGAAGTCCTGCCCGATGGAAGTAATGTCACCCACACCCTCCACACGCATCAACGCGTCTTTTACATAGATGTTGGTGTAGTTGTCCAGGTACTGCACGTCATGGGTTCTGTCCGGCGAGTAAATACCGATCACCATCATGATACTCGGGTTACGCTTACGCACCGTCACCCCGAGGCGTCTTACCTCTTCCGGCAGGCTTGGCTCCGCAATGCTGGCGCGGTTCTGCACGTCCAGCGTGGCAATGTCAATGTCGGTTCCTACCTCGAAGGTAACCGTCATGTTCAGCTGGCCGGTACTGGTGTTGGTAGAGGTAATGTAAGCCATACCCGGCGTACCGTTGATCTGCGTTTCTACCGGTGTAGCCAGTGTCTGCTCCACCGTCTGCGCGTCGGCCCCTGTATAGTTCGCAGTTACCGACACCGTAGGCGGTGAAATATCCGGGTACTGCGTAACAGGCAGGTTCATCATAGCCAGCACCCCCACCA
Organism: Pontibacter actiniarum; assembly: GCF_003585765.1. Lineage (NCBI taxonomy): Bacteria > Pseudomonadati > Bacteroidota > Cytophagia > Cytophagales > Hymenobacteraceae > Pontibacter > Pontibacter actiniarum. The sequence continues at coordinate 852,207 of NZ_CP021235.1, read as the reverse complement.
GCACGATCACTATAGAGATCACTATAGAGGTGACGGGCCTTTTTATAAATACATCTGAAATCATGTTGCTCAATTAATTTTTTTGGAAATTACTGCTTGCCGCCGGCTGCCTGAGGCTGGCCGCCCTGCGGGGCGCCTACCTGTACTTTGGCGCCCTGGCGCAGTCGCTGGATACCTTCCACTACGATCTGCTGCCCTTCTTTCAGGCCTTCGCGCACCACCACGTTTCCGTTCACGCGCGTGCCCAGCTGCACGTTCTGCTGCACCACAGAGTCTCCCTGCACTACATACACATAGAACTCGCCCAGCTGCTCAGCAACAGCCTTGTTCGGTATCACCAGCTGATCCCCGATATCCTGGTTCAGCACGTTCACCGTCACCGTCATGCCCGGTATCAGCACGGCGTTCGGGTTCGGGAACTGCACACGCACCGTAGTCGTGCCAGACTGGCGCCCGATGGCTCTGTCAATGGCTAACAGTTTGCCGTTGTGCGGGTACTTTTCACCGTTGTTCAGGGTAAGGGTGAAGAGTGAGTCCGGCTGGTTGCCCTGCTGCAGCTTTACGAAGCGCGGAATCTCCTGCTCGTTAATGGCGAAGTCCACAGCGATGGGGTCCATCGAAGAGATGGTGTTCAGCAGCGGCTGCCCAGGCGAAACCTGCGCTCCCACGCGCACCTGCGAGATGCCGATGGTACCGCTGAATGGTGCGTTGATCACGGCGTAGCCAACGTCTGTGGAAGCGCTCTGCACCTGTGCCTCAGCCGAGGCCACCTGTGCCTTGGCCGTCTGCACCTCCGTGCGGGCGTAGTCTACCTGCTGTTTGGCAATCGCGTCGCGCTCAGCCAGCCTTTCGTAGCGCTCCAGGTCTTTCTGCACCCTGGCCAGGTTAGCTTTGGCGCTCTGCAGGTTTGCCCGGGCCTGCTGTAAGCCTGCCTGGTACTTGCTCTGGTCTATTTCGTAAAGCTTTTGGCCCTGCTTTACGCGCTGGCCATCCTCCACATAAATGTTGGTGATGTAGCCGGACACCTGCGGGCGAAGCTCCACTTCCTGCAGCGGCACCACCGTTCCGGGATAGGTATCTTTACCTGTAACACTTTGCTCCGACACCTGGTAGGTGTTCACAGGAACCGCCATCGCGGCAGGGTTCATCTGCTGCTGGCCTGCCTCATCTCCACCGCAGGATGAAAGTATAACCGGGCTAATGACGGCTGAAAGCAGCCATGCGTATCTATTCTTCATTATTCTTAGTTTCTCTGATTTTATCGATTGATGTCTATGCTACCCAAGGCACGCTGGTAATCCAGCTTGCTGGCCAGCAAATTGTACAAGGCGTTGTAGTAGTTGAGCTGCGTGGCGCGGAGTTCGCTTTCTGCCACCACAAGGTCCACATACGCCTTCACACCTTCGTTGTACTGCAGCTTGATGATATCGTACACCTCCTGCGCCAACTCCAGGTTGTTTTGCAGCGTGCGCCACTCCACGTAGTCGCTTTTATAGTCGGCAAGGGCAGCCAGGTACTCTGTGTTGATCTCCTTGCGGGTGTTCTCTATCTCGATGTCCAGGCGCTGCTCCCGCAGCTGGGCGATCTTCAGGTTCTGGTACCTTCTGCCCCCCTGGAAGATCGGCAGGGAAACCTGCAGGCCCACCCCGGAAGTTGGGTACGACTGGCTATACAGCTCGGAGAACTCATCGTTAAAGTACAGCCAGTTGTAGTTGGCGTAGGCTGATACCGTTGGCAGGAAGTTCCACTTGCGATAGGCGGTGTTCAGCTGCAGCAACTGACGCTGCGTCTGCAGCTGCTGCAGTTCGATGCGGTCTGCGAAGTTCACGATCTGGGTCGTGTCTATCAGCACAACCTCCTCCATCCGGCCGTAGTCGTAGGCCAGGTTCAGGTCCTGCTCAATCGGGAAGCCCATCAGCTGCTTCAGGTAGGCCACCTTCGCCTCGATGCTCTCGGAGGCGCGTTTTATGTCGCTGCGGATGTTGGCCAGGGTAATGGCCGCGCGCTGGTAGTCTGTTTTATCTACCAAGCCTACCTCATACCTGCTTCTGGCGTCGTTGTACTGCTTCTCCTGGCGCTCCAGGTTCACAAGCAGTATCTGCAGTTGCTCCCGTGTGAGCAGCACATCGTAGAAGGCCTTGCTAACGGCTACAACCGAGTTAACCTTCGTGTTGATGATCTGCTGCTCGAGCTGCTCCCTGGTGTAGCGCGCCGCTTTGGAGGCCAGCAAAAGCTCACTGCTGTAGAGGGTCTGGGTTGCCTCCAGCTGCAGGTTAGAAGTATACTTTTGGCCCAGCGTAACGATGTTATCACCGAAGGGCTGCTGCTGCAGTTTAATGTTGTGCGTACCGCCGTAGTTCGCGTTTATCTGCGGAAACCAGCCGGCCAGGTCGGCCCTGATCTCCCGCTGCCCGATAGCTTCGTCGAGGAGCGCCTGTTCTACTTCGGCCCTGTGCTCCAGCGCAAAAGCTACACACTGCTCCAGCGTCAGGCTGTCGGTAGCCACAACCGCTGTCTGCTGTGCCCGCAGCAAAGTCGGGAAGAGCAGGCACACCGTAAGCAATAGCTTTAGTTGTTTTGTTAATTTCATGTATGCAATTGATGTACTGAACTTTAATTAAGACTTGTTAACGGTTGCAGCCACTGCTCGGTGGCTACTTTTGAATCTTTCATAGGCACATTTTTTTCATAGTTAAGCGTTTAAGAGATTATATGTTTAAACATTATTGATAAAAAGCGTATTTCACTGACATACAGAAGTATAAAGGCGTTTTTACCTGTCCCGCATGCCGTCCCAGAGAATCTGCGGGATAACCTCCAGTTCGCCGTCCTGCACCTCCCACCGGCCGGTTACCTGGACCTTAACCGTGGAGATGATGTTGCTGTGGGCCAGCACGCCCAGGATCTTAGGGCTTATGTCGCGCAGGTGCCCCTCCTGGATGCCCCGCTCGAAGAAACGGAACAGCAGGCGGTGAAACTCATCCTGCCCCAGCACGGCGATCTCTGTATTGTAGGGGGAGTTAGTAAACTGCTCGAAGAACTTTAACACGTTCTGGTTCTCCTTATAGAAGGAAAAAAGACTGAACCAGAGGTTAAAGAAGCAGTCTTTGAACGGCAGGTCGCTCTGCACTTCCTTCAGCACCACTTCCACGGCCTGCTTGCGCACGTACTCGAACAGCTCGCAGATCAACTTCTCCTTGCTCTCGAAGTAGTGGTAGATGGTACCGGCCGCTACCCCTGCCCGCTTTGCCACCAAACTCATGGGCGTACCATGAAAACCGTGCTCTGTTACCAGCTCCAGCGTGCTTTCAAAAATCGCTTTTTTCTTTTCTGCTATCGGTTCCATGAGCGCTCCCTCCTTAACTGAATGTTCATTCGATTAACAAAGGTAGGAAGATAAGTCTAAAACCGTCAAGCGAATTTCAAATTTTACGCCAGCGGCCCGGCACTCCCTGCCGCCGGCCCGGGCGCCGGTAAACCCGAACAAGTGAAAAAAACGTACATCTATACATAGCTATCTTTTGCATAAAAACCTTACGCCATGAATGTTGCACACGAAATCCACCGCCCTGACCGAGTAAACAGCGCCAACAATCCTCTGTGGATGGACGGCTTACGCGTCGTTCTCGGGCTTTTTCTGTTTGTAAAGGGTATTATGTTCCTGGAGCACACGTCTGATGTGTTCTACATCTTCAGCTCCAGCCAGGAGATTCTCTCGGCCGGAAGGGCAAGTTTGCTGACCAGTATCGTGCACATTGTTGGAGGGCTTATGATTGCCTTCGGCGCGCTGACACGCCTGGCCGTGCTCTGCCAGTTCCCGATCCTGATCGGGGCGATGCTGATTGTAAACCCGCAGCGCGGGGTAAACCTGGGTAACGGCGAGTTGCTGCTTTCAGCGCTCGTAACAGCGCTGCTGCTGTTCTTTATGATCGTGGGCCCGGGCCGCTACTCCGTCGACAACAAGGTGTTTCGTCCGAAACAACGTGCGGCTTAGCCAGACCAACGCTGCTAAGCTGGCTGGTTAGGCAAAGTATGCCGTGCAGAGCCACCCGTCGCTATGTACCCTCGCTGCCTGCCTTAAGGCGCCCGGTTGCGTTGGCATAGGAGCCGGGGCCAGGTACACCTGTGCGAAAAAACGAGGGCACCGCCCCCATCTCTGCTGGAGCGGTGCCCTCGTTTTCCCAAAGAAGCGCCGATGCGTAACGGTTACTTTTTAACTTCGGCAGGGGTATCTTGCTGCTTAAAGTAGACCCTGAAGGTAGAGCCCACCCCCTCCTTACTGTCCACCATAATACTGTCCCCGGAGTTATCGAGAATCCTCTTCACAAGGTACAGGCCAATGCCGGACCCCTCTACGTGGCCGTGGGCACGCTTAAACAAAGAGAAGATCTTCCCGACCTGCCGCGGGGCAACACCCAAGCCATTATCCGCCACCGAAAGCACATAGTCCCCGTCACTGGTAATGCTGCTGCTTATCTTTATAATCGGCTTGCGCTGCGGGTCAGAGTACTTCACGGCATTGGACACGAGGTTAAACAGAATGCTGCGCAGGTTTTTCCGCGGGTAGCTCAGCCTGTCAAACGCAAGGTCCTCGATAGCGATTTCGGCTTTGCTCCTCTTCAGCATCGGGTCCAGGCTGCCCTTTATCTCTTCCAGCAAGCCGGGGATGTGCACGCTTTCAGCGGTTGCCTCCGCGTGGTTAAGTTTGGTAACGTCGGACAGGTCAGCGATAACGTCTTTCAGCTTGCCGATAGAGCCCTCCATCAGGCGCAGGATGGCCTCATGCTTCCCCCGGTCCTGGCCCAGGTCCTCTTCCAGCGCCGTCAGCAGGCCCTCGAGGTTGGTGATCGGGGCCTTCAGGTCGTGCGAGGCAGCGTAAACGAAGTTATCGAGCTCGTTGTTGATCTTCACCAGCTCTTTGTTCTTCAGCATGAGCTCCTCATTGCGGCGGCGCTCCGTCAGGTCGCGGGTAATTTTGGCAAAGCCCAGCAGCCTGTTGTCTGAGTTATAGACCGGTGTGATCACCACGTTCGCCCAGAAGGCATTCCCGCCCTTGCGGATACGCCAGCCCTCATCCTCAAAGTGGCCGAACTCCAGCGCCTTTCTCAGCTCATACTGCGGAAAGCCTTTCTCGATCGCCTCGCGCGTATAAAAAGTAGAGAAGTGCCTTCCGATGATCTCCTTTGCCGCGTAGCCTTTTATCCGCTCCGCCCCCACATTCCAGCTCATCACGATGCCCTCCGGGTTCAGCATCAGAATAGCGTAGTCCTTCACGCTGTCTATCAGCAGGCGGCTTTTTTCCTCGCTTTCCTTCAGCTCCTCATTTATCTGAAACAGCTGCTGCTCCATCCGCAGTTTTTCCGTCAGGTCGCGCGTAATTTTTGAGAAGCCTATCAGCTCCTTATCGGCGTTGTAAATAGCCGTGAGTACGGTGTTGGCCCAGAAGGCGGTGCCGTCTTTGCGGTAGCGCCAGCCGTTATCCTCAAAGCTGCCGTTTGCCTTTGCCTGCCTCAGCTCATGATCCGGGAAGCCCTGCAGAATCGATTCGCGGTTATAGAACTTGGAGAAGTACTTCCCGATAATCTCCTCGGCTTCATAGCCTTTCATGCGCCTGGCCCCCTCATTCCAGGTAGCCACGTTACCGGCGGGGTCCAGCATAAGAATAGCATAGTCGGTCACGCCCTCGATCAGGAGCCGGAACCTTTCCTCGCTTTCCTTCAGCTCCTGGTAAGCCCGGTACAGGTCATCATCCTCCTTCTTCTTCTCCGACAGGTCACGTACGACGACAGAGTAGCCGCTCAGCTCCGCATCCGGGTTGTACACCGGGGCAATCACCACATTGGACCAGAACACAGAGCCGTCCTTCTTGACGCGCCAGCCCTCATCCTCATACCTCCCTCTAATTTTGGCCTCTGCCAGCTCTTTGGCGGCGCTGTCAGTTGCCTTATCCTCGGCTGTATAGAATACGGAGAAATGCTTTCCAATGATCTCTTCCGCTTCGTACTGTTCTACCTGCCTGGCGCCGGTGTTCCAGGTAACCACATGGCCTGTGGTGTCAAGAAGGAAGATAGCGTAGTCGGCGATACTTTCAACTAAGATCCGGTATTGGTCCAGCGTAGTTTCACTGGGGCTGTAGGACGATACGGCGTCAGGTTCTACGTTCATAGTGTGATGTCATGTAAAGTAAGGGAAGCGGCTTTACCTGTTTCGGCACTTAGCGCGTTTAGTTAGGGAATACACTCAGCGGCTATACGTAAAAATAGGCTTTATGAGTAAACTCCCAAGCGAAAGATACAAATCAATTATGTTAATGGCTAAACAACAAATAAATAGAAAGGATTTTTAACTGCGCTGGTACAGCTAAAGCAGCAGTGGTGGGCAGCTGGTGTGCCTCTCCGCCCCCAGACACGCCACAGTGGCAAGGCTCGTTAGCCGCCACAGCTACCCCCAAAAAGCAACAGCGCAAAAAGGCATCTGATAACAAGCATCTTACCGCTTCCTTCCTTATATTTACCTAACGAGTGCCCCTCGCTTCCTTAAACCGATCGCCATATGAAAGTAATGTTCTCTGCCCTACTCCTGGGCTTCAGCGTCCTGCAGGGTTGCTCAGCTCCGGCCGAGGCCCCGGCAACGGCAACCAACACGACCGCACCTTCTTACCTGGACAGCTCCGGCAGAGAGGATGAGTTGAGCGGCGGAGCCAGAATGATCCAAATCACGACGCCAAAAGGAGCCTTCAATGTCTGGACAAAGCGGGTCGGCAACAGCCCTACCATGAAAGTGCTGCTGCTACACGGCGGCCCCGGTGGCACACACGAAGCCTTTGAGTGCTTCGACAGCTACCTGCCAAAGGAAGGCATCGAGTACTATTATTACGACCAGCTGGGCTCCCACTACAGCGACCAGCCCCAGGACACCAGCCTCTGGAACACGGCACGCTTTGTAGAGGAGGTGGAGCAGGTGCGCCAGGCGCTGCACCTCGACAAGGACAACTTTTACCTGCTGGGGCACTCGTGGGGCGGCATACTGGCCATGGAGTACGCCTTAAAGTACCAGCAGCACCTCAAAGGGCTGATCATCTCCAACATGATGTCGAGCGTGCCGGCCTATAACGCGTATGCCGAGGAAGTACTGGGCCCGCAGATGGACCCGCAGGTGCTGGCCGAGCTGAAGCAGATAGAGGCCAACGGGGATTTCTACAACCCCCGGTACATGGAGTTGTTGCTGCCGAACTTTTACACCAAGCACGCGCTGCGCATGCCGATAGAGAGGTGGCCGGACCCTGTAAACCGTATGTTCAACCACATGAACCAGACAGTGTATGTGCAGATGCAGGGCCACAGCGAGTTCGGTATCACCGGCAATGCTTCCCTGAAAAACTGGGACCGCTCTGCCGACCTTCCTAAAATCACCGTCCCGACCTTAACCATCGGCGGCCAGCACGACACCATGGACCCTGAACACATGAAGTGGATGGCAGGCCAGCTACCCAAGGGGAGCTACCTGCACTGCCCCTCCGGTAGCCACATGGCCATGTACGACGACCAGAAAACATACTTTAGCGGCCTGACCAAGTTCATCAAAGCCGTAGATGAGGGCTCTGAAAAGCCCTAGCCCCCTTCCCCCCTGCCGGGCAGATGGACCTGTAAAACACCACAGCGCCTGCCCGGGCTTTCCGGGCAGGCGCTGTGGTGTTGCGGGCACACGGTTTCAATGCGCACCGTTAGTGGTTAGCGGGCAGCAAGGCTCCTTAGCTTACCAAAGCCATACTTCTGGCCTGCTCCCGGTAGGCCTCCTTGCCAAATCTCCTGAGGGTACGGTAGTGCGACTGCAAGGCCGCGAAGAATGTGGGGCTCTCCAGGTAAGGCAGGTCGAACTCTGCGGCTGTTTTCCGCACAATGGCGGCTACGGCCGGGTAGTGCACGTGGCATACCTTCGGGAAGAGGTGGTGCTCAATCTGCCTGTTCAGGCCGCCAAGCAGGAAGCTGGCGACTGCGCTCTTGGGGGCAAAGTTCGCCGTGGTTCGCATCTGGTGCTCGGCCCACGCCTCCTCCACATTTCCCTGTTCGTTCGGCACCGGGAAGTCGGTTCCCTCCACCACGTGGGCCAGCTGAAAGACCAGCCCCATCACCACGCCCTCTGCCAGGTGCATGGCCAGGAAACCCAGGGCCGCCTGCCACCAACTCAGGTGTAGCACCAGCACGGGCACTCCTATAAAGAGGAAGTAATGCAGTATTTTATAGAAGAACAGGTTGAAGTATTCTTTTTTAGGGTGCTTTGCACGGTGCTGCCCGATCGATTTCTGAAAGAACTTCACGTAGTCCTTGCGCAGCACCCAGGACAGCGACGCCAGGCCATACAGCCAGAACGCATACAAATGCTGGTAGCGCTGCACCCTGTTCACTTTCTCACTTTCGTCCAGCCGGATCAAACCGGGCGCCACTTCAATGTCTTCGTCGTGGCCGGGAATGTTGGTGTAAGTATGGTGTACAATGTTATGGGAGATGTTCCAGAGGTAGGGGTTGGCCCCAATCAGGTAAAAAAAGTAGCTAAGGCCCTTGTTTACCCTGCTGTTTTGGGAAAACGAGCCGTGGATGGCATCGTGGCAAACGTTAAAGCCGATAAAGGCGGCAAAGGCCCCAAGCAGCACGGCCAGGCCCAGCATAGCCCAAACGCCAAACCACCCCGAAAGTATGAGCAGGTACAGCGATAAGAACCCGGCCAGAAAGAACACGGCTTTGGTCCACATCAACCCATTTCCGTTTTTGGAAAGGTTGTTTTCCTTGAAGTACAGCTCCACCCTTTTGCGGGTGGTGGCAAAAAAGGCAGACTGGTTGGTGTTAATGAATTTTACTTTGTGGGACATGTAGGTGCTTTAACTGAGGAAATTTAAAATGGAATGACTTCTTCAATCTGTAATTCCAGGGCCTCAATCACTGCAACAACACGAATAAAAAAAGGAAAAAGAACCGGCATTGGTGCCGAGCAGGCAGCCGGATACCTATGCGGGCGCAAAACCTAACGGTTAAAACATCAACGGAACCTCCTATAATGCTGTTTTAGGCTTTTAAACCCCGCATTGCTCTTGTGCCAAAAGCATGCCAAGCTGCAGCCTCGCCCCATAACCAGACACCGTGGCATACCGACACAGCGGCAGGCGACGGGCGCATCTTTCCTAGCCGTAAGGGCTCCGCCGTCAGCCAGGGCAACTGGCCGTGGCTGGGGCGCTTTTTATGGCTGCCCATGCCCTGCCAGCTATAAAGAATTAATTTATTTTAATGCACTGATGCGGCATTGTAAATTATTTGGCGTAAATTGTCAAAAATAATGAACATATACACCGCTAAAAATGTAGTAGGTGTATAACAAACAAAATCACATGAATAACGGAACAGTAAAATTCTTCAATGACTCGAAAGGGTTCGGGTTCATTAAAGAAGCAAATTCAGATCAGGAGTATTTCGTACACGTATCAGGTTTGGTACACGAGATCAGAGAAAACGACGAAGTAACTTTTGACCTGCAAGAAGGAAGAAAAGGACTAAATGCGGTTAACGTTAAGCGTGCTTAGTTTTAACATATTAGTTACTATAAAAAAGCCTTACATGCGTAAGGCTTTTTTATTTACTTCCGGGTGATTGAGAGCCCTCTCTTCATCCTTCTGTTTCCATTCCGTTTGACATCAAATCTTGTAACCTCCTCTAATGAACAGAAAATATCTAGTAGACACAACAACGCGCGAGTACCTTTGCGTAGCTCTTAAGAAGGGCCAGGACTGGGTTCCGAACAACCAGGACGTCCTACAGCGCTTTATGAGCTCCCGCTCCAACAGCATCCTCCCAGAAACAGAACTGCTGTCCGGCGAATTCAACGACAACTCCTTCTTTGAGAAGTGGATTCGTAACGGCACCAACTTCTTGTTCCAGTACTAGGCAGAGGACTGTAACACTTTAGGGTCCGCAGGAAGTATATTAATAAACATCAAAGATCAAGAGCACATTATGGGCAAATCACAGGAAACTTTCAGTAAAAAAGAAAAAGAGAAGAAAAAGCTAAAGAAAAGACAAGACAAAGAACAGAAGAAGGAAGAGCGCAAAGCCAACTCCAATAAAGGAAAAGGCATAGACGAAATGCTCGCCTACGTGGATGATGAAGGTAACATCACCACAACGCCTCCGGACCCGACCAAAAAGAAGAAGGTTGTAAAGCAGGAGGATATTCAGATCGGCGTGCCGAAGCAGGAAGACCTGGACCCGGCGGACCTGATCCGAAAGGGCACCATCACGTTCTTTAACACCTCCAAAGGCTATGGTTTTATAAAAGACCATGAGACCCAGGAAAGCATTTTCGTACACCAGAACGAGATATCGGGCACGGTGAAGGAGAATGACAAAGTCAACTTCGAAGTGGAGAAAGGCCCCAAAGGCCTCAACGCAATTAATGTGAAGGTTATCGCATAAGTAACGCTGCCTGGCGCTCCCAACCCCAGGACAAGCAGTTATTCCGTTGCCCGTAATTCCATTATACAAGCCACTGTACGCACACGGAAGATGCTGATCCCCTCGGTGTCGGCACATTTCAAATACTCCCAAAAAGCAAAAGCCCGTCATTCACTTGCGGGCTTTCGCTTTTTACGCCTCCGCGCGCGGCAGGCAGGCTCGCTTCTTTCCTGCTGTGCCCCGGCCATACCTCGCCTGGCGCAAAACCAGTTATACTTTTTGCTCAAAATCCCGACCTTTGTAGCCTTATGCCTACAACAGACTTACTTCACCACCTTCCGGACCTACCCGTTAAAGAAGCACTGCCGCGGCTGCTGCAGGTCCTGAACACATCAAACCGTGCCGTGCTGGAAGCCCCTCCCGGCGCCGGTAAAACCACGCTTGTGCCGCTGGCCTTGCTGGAAGCCGACTGGCGGGGTGACGGGAAAATCCTGGTGCTGGAGCCGCGCCGCCTGGCAACGCGGGCTGCTGCCGAGCGTATGGCCGACCTGCTAGGGGAGCCTGTAGGGCAAACGGTGGGTTACTGGGTACGCATGGACCACAAGGTATCCCGGAAAACCCGTGTAGAAGTCGTGACCGAGGGCATCCTGACCCGCATCATCCAGGACGACCCGGCCCTGGAGGGGGTGGCGGCCATTATTTTTGATGAGTTTCATGAGCGCAACCTGCAGGCAGACCTGGGGCTGGCCCTGGCCCTGGACGCACAGGCTGTGTTGCGCCCCGACCTGCGCCTGCTGGTGATGAGCGCGACCCTGGATGCCACCGCCATCGGGCAGTGGCTGCAGGCACCGGTCGTGCAAAGCGAAGGGCGCCTGTTCCCGGTGCAGACGCACTTTCTCTCCCCTGCGGAGGTGGCAGCCGCCGGCAACTACCCCTCGCAACGCCTGGCCACTCTAACGCCCAAGGCCATCCGGCAGGCCCTTAGCCAGGAGGCCGAAGGCGATCTGCTGGTTTTCCTGCCGGGCATGGGCGAGATAAAGAAAGTGGCGCAGCAACTGGAAAACACCCTTGGCCCCGCCATAGAGCTGCACCTGCTGCACGGCGACCTGCCTCTCTCGAAGCAGGTTGCCGCCATCCAGCCCTCTCCCAAAGGCAAACGCAAAGTGGTGCTGGCCACAAGTATAGCCGAAACGAGCTTAACCATTGAGGGCGTTACGATTGTGGTTGACGGCGGCTTTGCGCGCGTGCCCCGGTTTACGCCCCGCACCGGCCTGACGACCCTGGCCACCGTGCCCGTGTCGCAGGCCGGGGCAGACCAGAGGCGCGGACGAGCAGGCAGGCTTGGCCCCGGCGTGTGCTACCGCCTGTGGTCCACGGCCGACCAGATGCAGCTGCCGCCCCGGCAGAGCCCCGAGATCCTGGACGCCGACCTGACAGGCCTTGTACTGGAGCTGGCTTTGTGGGGCGTGAAGGATGCGACGACCCTCAACTGGCTCGACTCTCCCCCGGCCGCTGCCCTCGCCCTGGCAAAAGACCTGCTACAGCGGCTCGAAGCCCTGGATGCTGCCGGAAACCCCACGCCGCACGGCAAGGCGCTGGCCTCGCTGGGGATACACCCGCGGCTGGGGCACCTGGTTATGCGCGGCCATGAGCTGGGCTTCGGAGCAACGGCCTGTGCCCTGGCAGCCCTGCTGTCGGAGCGGGATGTGCTGAAGCCCCTGCAGCTGGGCTGGGGCGAAGGCATACCCGACCTGCAGCTCCGCCTGGAACTTATAGCCGGTAAAAGCCCCGTCACGCCAGGTTTTGTGGTGGATGAGAACGCCTTGCGGCGCGTAAAGGAGCAGGCACAGAACCTGCGGCAGCGGTTGCGCGATGCCACAGGCAACCTACACCCGGAGCTGGCGGGCTTGCTAACCGCCCTGGCCTACCCCGACCGCCTGGCGCAGCGCGAAGCCCCGGGCCGTGTGCGGCTGGTAAGCGGGCAGCGGGCCAGCCTCGCCACCGAGTTATTCGGCGAAGCGGAGTTTTATAGTATAGCGCACCTGGATTTGGGCAAGCAGCCGCGTATCCTGCTGGCGGCTCCGCTGGCTAAGTCAGATTTGCTGGAGCACTTTTCGGAACAGGTGGAGGTACTGCAGGAGGTGCGCTGGCACGAGGGGTCGCAGCAGGTGGTGGCCCGCCACCTGACACGGCTGGGGGCTTTGTTAGTGGAGGAAAGCACGGTTTCCAAACCAGACGCCGACAAGGTAGCAGCAGCGTTGCTGCAGGCTTTGCAAGAAAAGGGAGTGGAACGCCTGCCATGGTCGGAGGAGGCGCTGCGTACGCGGCAGCGTTTGGCTTTTCTGCACCGGCTGGAGCCGGAAAACTGGCCGGACACCTCTGATGCAGCGCTGGCAGCAAGTATGGATAGCTGGCTTGCCCCGCACCTGCACGGCCTGCGCACCCTGGACCAGGTGGCCAGGCTAGACTTTAAAGAAATACTGCTTGCGGAGCTGGCCTGGGAGCAGCGGCAGGAAATGGAGCGGCTGGCGCCGTCGCACCTGCAGGTGCCCAGCGGCTCCCGCATTGCCCTGGATTACTCGGATGCTGCGTCTCCCGTGCTGGCTGTGCGCCTGCAGGAGGTGTTTGGACTGCTGGACACCCCGCGTGTTGGCGGCGGCAAAGTACCGCTGCTGCTCCACCTGCTCTCCCCTGCCTCACGCCCGGTACAGGTAACGCGCGACCTGCGCAGCTTCTGGAGCAACGGCTATTTTGAGGTGCGCAAGGACCTGCGTGGCCGCTACCCCAAACACCACTGGCCGGATGATCCCCTCACGGCCCCACCGACACGGGGCACGAAGAAAAGGCCGGGCTAAGAACCGGGGCCGGTGCACTTAGCCCAGCCCCGGCGCCATACTCCATCCTGAGGGCACAACTACGCCCTCAGGCCGTGCCTTTGTGGCCGCCGTTAGTCTTTGGCTTTATGAACAGGCGCGCGTGATCTATTTGCCTCTGAAAATGAGTTCTTTTAGTAAAGAGTAAGCCGTACAGCCGAAGCAACACCCCGGTGCTGTAGCGAGAGCAGCAAACTACCAGCCACCCCGGGCCTGTCACCAGCCTGTGCCGCTTCCGGCTACTCAGCCTACCAGCAAAAGCCACGGCTGCCTCTCATCACGTCAAAGCCTTACTGTTCTGTATATCAATCCACTCCGGCCCTTCCCCGGCGTGAAAGGGACCGTAGTAAAGTACAAACCGATAGGCGGTGCTCCTTTATTTGGCGGCTGCGGAGCATGCTATTCTAAAAAAATTCCCCTATTTTAAGGTTCTGAATTCCCGATTCACTATAAAAACTAGTTTAAACCATACGCTACACCTCACCACTCCTGCCTAACTACACACCATGGAACACATCATCAGCTTTATAAACGACATCGTCTGGAGCAATGCCCTCATCATACTTTGCCTCGGGGCAGGTATATATTTTTCAATCGTAACCAGGTTTGTGCAGGTGCGCTACATCCGCGAAATGCTTCGCCTGCTTTTCCATGGGGAGTCGTCTCAGAAGGGCGTGAGTTCCTTTCAGGCCTTTTCCATTGCCATTGCCGGCCGGGTGGGCACAGGCAACATTGCCGGTGTCGCCACGGCAATTGCCATGGGCGGGCCGGGTGCGGTTTTCTGGATGTGGGTGATTGCCTTCCTCGGTAGCGCCTCTGCCTACATCGAAGCTACCCTGGGCCAGATATACAAGCAGGTAAAAGACGGCGAGTACCGTGGCGGCCCCGCTTACTACATCGAGAAAGGCCTGGGTGTAAGGTGGTATGCCGTTGTTTTCGCCATTGCCACCATCATCAGCATGGCCCTGTTTTTACCGGGCGTGCAAAGCAACAGTATCGCCTCCGGCATCAACACAGCCTTCGGGGTGCCGATGGCCGTAACGGGAGCAGCGGTTACGGCGCTTCTGGCCCTGATCATTTTCGGTGGCGTAAAGCGCATCGGTAAAGTAGCCGAGGTAGCCGTTCCGTTTATGGCAGGTGCCTACATCCTGATGACGGTGGTGATTATTGCCATGAACGTGACGGAAGTGCCTGCCATGATCAGCCTGATCGTCCGCTCCGCCTTCGACGTTGAGCCTGCTTTTGCCGGTGTGTTCGGTATGGCGATTTCGTGGGGCGTGAAGCGCGGCATTTACTCTAACGAGGCCGGGCAAGGTACAGCCCCGCATGCCGCAGCGGCCGCGGAAGTTAGCCACCCGGCCAAACAGGGGCTGGTACAGGCTTTCTCGGTGTATGTGGATACGCTTTTTGTTTGTACGGCCACGGCCTTTATGATCCTGTTTACAGGGCAGTACAACGTGGTAAACCCGGAGGGAGGCTTTATTGTGGAGAACCTGCCCGGGGTGGCCTTTGGCCCTGAGTTTACGCAGCAGGCGGTGAATACCTACTTCCCTTCGCTGGGCAGCGGCTTTGTCGCTATCTCCCTGCTGCTGTTTGCCTTCACCACCATCATGGCCTACTACTACATTGCCGAAACCAACCTGAGCTACCTGAATGCCAAGGGCAACAAGTGGATGCTGTGGGCGCTGCGGGCCCTTATTCTGGCCGCTACCTTCTACGGCTCTGTGAAGACGGCAGAATCGGCCTGGATGCTGGGCGACATTGGCGTGGGCATTATGGCCTGGCTGAACGTGGTGGCGATCCTGCTGCTGCGCAAACCGGCGCTGCGTGCCCTCAAAGACTACCAGGCCCAACGCAAAGCCGGACTCGACCCGGTGTTCCACCCGAAGCAGCTGGGCATCCAGAACGCAGATCAGTGGGACAAAACAGCCGAAGAGAACAAAGAACTACAGGCCGTTTAGCACCAGAGTTTTTTACCGGGGAAGCCCTTGCCCAGCGCACCACCGCCTGTGCAGGGGCTTTTCCTTTTCAGCAAACACCACACACTTTCTATCACCATGAACCGCTATACCTCCCTGTTAAACAGTAAGCTCGTGAGGCTGATCCTGCTTGTTTTAGCCATGTATGTCATCTACAGGTTTGGGGAGAGTGTGGGGGAGTTTCTGTATTATGTCAGCCACTCGTAAGAAGCTGGGCCCTGCCTGCTGTTGATTTGGAGGAATAATCTATATCTTTACACCATCCATCAATAAAAAAACACCATGTATACAGGATTACAGCATTTACACTCCTACATGACCTATCTCGTGCTGCTTGGGCTCCTCGTCAGCCTGGCGGTAGCATTCGGCGGTATGTTCGGCAACAAGCCCTTCGCAGACAAGCACAGGAAACTAAGCCTGTTCGGCCTGATTCCGGCGCACCTGCAGTGGGTAATCGGCGTGATTTTATACTTTGTATCGCCGCTTGGCCTCTCTAACTTTTCCGGAGAAGCCATGGGAGACTCTGTTTCCCGCCTTTACATCTTAGAGCACCCGCTTACGATGATCATCGCCGTGGTGCTGATCACGGTAGGCTATTCCCGCGCCAAGCGCCAGATCGGAACAGAGAAAGGATTTAAGAGCATTGCCATTTTTTATGCGCTGGCCCTGATCCTGATCCTGATCCGCATTCCGTGGAACGCCTGGCCAAATAACTAAGCCGGAAAAGCTGGCACAGTGCCGGAGCTAGCCTTGTAGGTTGCTCACCGGCGCTGCGGCTTGCCTCATAGTATACTTACACAAAAGCGCCCTTGCTACGTATAGCAAGGGCGCTTTTGTGTAGGGGCAGGCTTTCTTTATCCTGAAACATACCAGGAAACAACAAGCCGTTAGAATTGATTCTTTACACGGTAAGCACGCTGTTGGTGCCGCCGAACTCGTTGGGAACTTCGCTATCGGCCTCCGGCTCGTTGCGCCACTCGGTCCCGTTTACCAAGTACTTAAACTCGTGCTGCGTGTTCTTCGGCAGCGACTGCACCGTCTCAAACGTGCCTCCCTTTTTCCTGTTCATCTCAATCGGGTTGTCCCAATCGTTGTTAAGGCCTACCACCTCTACCCTTTCTGCGTTTTCGATGCTTACTGTAAACTTAACCTTGCATTGGTCCTTGGTTTTCAAATATGTTTTCTGAATCATCTTTTTAAGGTTTTAATCCTACGATTAAAGCTTCTACGTTCTGCTTTGCAGAAGGCCAGCGGGCGTTCTCTTTTGGTTTGCGCCGTTCCGAGGCCGGTATTCGTTTGGGTAAAAAAACAGGATAAGCAATACGGATTAGTGCTTTATTTCCGGGACACGCCGTATTAAGGCTGCTTTACGGGCAAAAGGTACGCAATGTTGTTGGCTCCTGCTCGTGGAAAGGTGGCAGGCAAAAAAAGACGCTCGCGGTGTCCGAAGGGTTCGCGAGCGTCTTTGTAGGTTAATGCTTCTCTATTCTAACATTTTGAAATGAATACAAATGCTGTTGCAGTAGTCATAAATGCTACTTATGCAAGTACAATCCTGTCTATCCATTAATCCTGCCAATCCTTTTTCATCCTGCAAATCCTGATTCAGACAATTACCTCTCCCACTTCACTTCCGGAAATACTGCTTCCAGCTGTCGCTTGATAACGCGGTAATTGCCTTTCCAGAAAGAAGCCAGATCGGACACGGTGGTGATCGGCTTTAGCTCCGGGGTGAGCAGGTGCAGCTCTACTTTCATTTCGCCGGCATCTACGGTGGGGCTTTCTTCCCAGGCCAGGATGTCCTGCAGGCGTATTTCCAGCTTTGGTTGCTCGCCCTGCGCCTTGTACTCCAGCTCTATACTTGATCCATCTAGCAAATTTATACTTGCAGGTGCCAAAACCTCCAGCCTCTCACGCTGTGCCTCATCCAGGTACTTCTTTTCCAGTATCGGCAGCAGCTCCAGTTCCATCAGCTCGTCGGGGTGCTCGATGTCGGAAAGGTGTGGGCGCAGCCAGTCCCAGTTGGTCATGAGCAGGGTGCTGGTGCTTACGTCGGGCCAGCCTTCTGCCGGTCGCCATTTACGCAGGCTCAGCACGCGGTTTTGCCACTGCGTTAGCTCTTCGTTAAAGTCCAGCAGGTGCTCGCCTTCCAGTTTAATGGCTTCGGAGATGGCAGGTATGCGGTGCTTCTCGTCGGGTGGTGGCAGCGGCTTGCTTTGCAGCACAATGCTACCGATGCGGGTATCCATCGAAGCCGTTAATTCGCCGTCGTTCACATCCCAGTGGTAGCTTTCCTGCTGCTTTACGAGCGGAGCCAGGTCGCGGGGGTTGAGCGGTGAAGCCAGGAAAATGCGGCCGGGGTTATCGCCAGTGCCTGCGTGCAGGTGCGCAATAGCCAGCCAGGACTCGTGCGCCAGGTCGTCGCGGTGACCGGCAGAAGCATATTGGCCACTAGCCAGCTGGAACTGCGCATTATTGCCGGGGCGGGCGTAAGCAATACGCTCCGGGTAGCAATGCGCCAGCAGTACGCCTGTTTCATAGTCATCAAAGCTGCCGTTCTCGGGATCTACCTCAAACAAAGAGCGGTACGAGCGAGCTATCTTCTCTATCTTGCTGAAACGCTTGCCCTGCCCCTGCTCTTTCCGGTAGCGACGCAGCGCTTCTACTCTTAAATTAATGTCGATGCCGGCGTTGCGGTCCAGCGGGTCGCGCTCTTCCAGCACGGAGGCAATGTCGCTTGCTAGCGCCACCTGGTCGGTTTCTTCGGCTTTGAGCAGCATGTGCGCAATACGCGGGTGGCAAGGCAGGGCGTGCATGCGCTTGCCATGCTCTGTGATGCGGCCATGCTCCAGCGCCTGCAACTGGTGCAGCATGTCGGTGGCATATTGCAGGGCAGCACGCGGCGGCGGGTTCAGCCAGGTAAGGCCACGGATATCGGTAATGCCCCACTGCGCCATGTCCAGCACCAGCGACGACAGGTCTGCTTCCATAATCTCGGGCGTACGGTGCGGGGCCATGCGCTCATGCGTGGTTTTGCTCCACATGCGGTAGGCGGTACCAGGGCCCAAACGTCCGGCGCGACCGGCACGCTGGTCGGCGGCATCCTTGGAGATGCGCACCGTTTCGAGGCGCGACAAACCAGACTTCGGATCGAAACGGGAGGTTTTGCCGAAGCCCGTATCCACCACCACCGAAATACCTTCTATGGTTAAGCTGGTCTCGGCTATACTTGTAGCCAGCACCACTTTGCGCCTGCCCTGGCGGTCGGGCATAATGGCGGCGTACTGCTTGCCGAAGGGCAGCATACCAAACAGCGGGTGTATCTGGAAATTGCGCAGCTCCCTGCGCAGGATAGTTTCTACTTTTCGGATGTCGCCTTCGCCGGGCAGGAACACCAGGATATCTCCCTCCTGCTCCTGCGCTGCCTGCTTTATAACTTTTGCCGTCATTTCGGGCAGCATGCGGTCGTCGGCATCGCCGGTGTAATGCGTTTCGATGGGGTATTGCCGCCCCATACTTTGTGCCACCGGGGCCTTGAGCAGGCTCGTGAGCTGGGGCATATCCAGGGTAGCCGACATCACCATAATGCGCAGGTCCGGGCGAAGCGTGTGCTGCGCCTCCCGGCTCAGGGCCATGGCTACATCGGCATGGATGCTGCGCTCATGAAACTCGTCGAAGATCACAATGCCGATGCCCGTCAGCGCACGGTCGCTGTGGATCATGCGGGTGAGGATGCCTTCGGTGACGACCTCGATGCGGGTGCGCTCGGAAATGCGGGTCTCAAAACGAATGCGGTAACCGACGCTCTGGCCTACCTCCTCGCCCAACAGCTGCGCCAGGCGCTCGGCAATGGTTTTGGCCGCCAGGCGCCGGGGCTCCAGCATCACGATCTTCTGGCCGGTCAGCCATACTTCATCAAGTATAGCCAGCGGCAGCAAAGTGCTTTTACCGGCTCCGGGAGGGGCGTTTACGATCAGCGTATTCTGCGCCGCCAGGTGCTCCCTAACGGCAGGTATGATTTCCCGAACGGGTAAGTCTATGGTAAATGGGTTGAAAGGCAAGGGGGTAATATATAAAATCTAGTTTTTGATGTCGCAACAGATTGGCTACTATATACACCTATTAGTATAGTACTATCTAACAAAAATAATTATTAGAGTATCAAATCTTCTTCAAAAGATTTGATACAACAGCTCCATATTTAATCACCAGAGTATTGAAAAAAGCAGGTTCAACATCAATAATAAATGATAGATACCCTGTTAAATAGGATACCTGCTCAGGGTTCAGGAGCTTCTTGTTGTACTGGTAAAGTAACATTTTAATAAACTCTTTATTTTCTCTTCCTATAGAAACTTTACCTTGTGGCGTGATTATAAGGCCTGTAACCATCCTCTTACTTTTTCTAGACATAAACTTTGTCTTAGAACTATTGATGGTCAACTTTGGGTGATTATAATTAATAAGGACAGATTTCAGCTTTTTTAAGAAATCTTTACAGCCATTCTTTTTTGATGTTGAAAAGACAATATCATCTGCATAGCGAGTGTATAAAGAATTGGAATCAACTTTCAGAGCTTCTCTAGCCAGTAACTCATCAAGTTCAAACATAACTATGTTACTTATTAGAGGAGAAGAAGGAGCACCAATAGGTAAGCCATTTTTGAATAATACTAACTCCAATACTTTATAATCATCTAAAGATAATTCTAAACTTGAGTTTTCTAAAACTTTCTTCAAGTCAGAGAAAGAAATCGAAGAAAAGAAATTTTTGAAATCAATTCTTATTGAATAAGGAAATTTTGCATGTTGCTCTGCATTTCTTTTTATGGGTGCTTTTACTCCTTTTATATAACCTACCGCAGCATTATGAACCTGCAGCTTTTTCAAAATTAAATCTATCAATATATACTGTACTGCCTTTACCTGTTTTGATGGATGATATATCGTTCTAGTTCCTGTGGTTTTTTTAGGAATTTTATAAATTCTATAGTTGTTCTGAGCAGTATTGATAAGATTTTTTGTTTCGTTGAAACTTAGCCCATATATATTAGATATTTTTTCAATAATCTTCATTCAAATGGCTAATTCGGGATGTTGAGTATTTTGAATAATAGTTTAGAACTTTCGCTCTTAAATCAATAATATTTAAATCAGGGAAACTATAGAAGTAAGTATCATGCTTGTAAGTATTTATGTAAAAGTCTACTTCCTTTCTTATAAGACCTACAGAAATAAGAAAACTTAACTCAAAATTGATTTTCAAGAACTTGTCTGTATCATAGATATACCTAAGTATATATAATATTTCCTCGAACTTTACTGGGGAGAAAAGTGTAACTAAATCTCTTACAAGCATTAGTCTGAATTTCTTAAAATTAGCACCGTTGAACTTGTCATATGTATCAAACTCAACTTTTACTGATCTCTTTCTCTGCAGGTTCTTGCTTAAACTTTTCTCAATTTCACCTATTGAAGCAAGTATTGATTCAAATTTTGCGTGAATAACAGGAGAGAATTTAGATTCTTTTTGAATCTTGGCTAAAGGTCCTTTATTTATAAATGAATCTTCATTCATAAATGCTCTCTCATTTATAGCCAAAATCTTTTTCACTAATTCGCTTTTCAAAGAGAAAGCACCCAACTCGGCTATTGCACCAGGACTTTCTAAAATAATAAGTACACAATCAGTATAAGAAGCCAACTCATCTTCAAGAGTTAAT
This sequence comes from Pontibacter actiniarum, assembly GCF_003585765.1. Classification (NCBI taxonomy): domain Bacteria; kingdom Pseudomonadati; phylum Bacteroidota; class Cytophagia; order Cytophagales; family Hymenobacteraceae; genus Pontibacter; species Pontibacter actiniarum. Next base: position 831,193 of record NZ_CP021235.1, on the reverse strand, counting down.
AAGTCAACGGGTGAATCTCCAAAGCTACGATAGAAATCTTCTGCTAACAGGAATAAATAGTCTTGTAAATGCTTTTTAGTGTAGTCATAAAAAGAATCGCGTGCTGTTGTTCTCTGCGTATTAGATTTCGCTCCAAAAAGAAATACAATCTGAGACTCTGCCTTTATATACGCTCTTTGACTAACAATTGACTTTTTTATTTCACTGATGATATCATTTTCAACTTTTATTCTGTCAAACCTTTTAACTCTCATTTTTAAGGGGAAGTATAAGGTAGCAACTACATAGAGCTACCTATTTATTAGAATCGAATTACAAAGGGAAGCAAGCTAATAAGCTGTTGCTCCCCTTGGGGAGCAACAGCTTATTAGCTTGCTTCCAAAGGTAAAAAATACAATAAGTGTCTGGTTTACACCCGACAAAACTTTAATTAAATTAAAGTTTAAAAACTAATTCAATTCTAATAAATAGGTAGTAATGATTAGTAGAACAACTAAGAATTCAATCTAGCATCATTGAACTACATATCAAAGATAAAAATAATTGATGCTAATCAAAATATTTAAAAGAGCAAGAAGTTCCCCCGCTGGCGCGAGCTTGCAGCTCGTGCCTTTTCTTTTCCACGCAGCAATACCTTCAGCACGAGTAACAGTACGAGCTACAAGCTCGCACTAGCACAGAACCACACTAGGCACCTTATACCAGCAGCCAAGCAATTTGCTAAAACCTGAAAGCAGCTGTATATAGTATAATCCATTACATGAGCAGGAAGTATAAATTCCATAACCAGGAAGGGCTATACTTTGTGAGTTTTGCGGTAGTCTATTGGATAGACGTGTTCACGCGGGAAGAGTACTTTGCCATACTTACCGATAGCCTGGACTACTGCCGTAAAAACAAAGGCATGGAGATCTATGCCTGGTGCATCATGCCTAGCCACGTGCACCTCATCTTCCGGGCCAAGGCCAACAACCCGAGCGTGCTGCTGAAGGAGCTGAAAACCTATACTTCCAAACAGCTGCAAAAAGCCATTGCTGAGCACAACCAGGAGAGCAGGAAAGAGTGGATACTGTGGCTGATGGAGCGGGCTGGTCTGAAAAACAGCAACGTAAAGCACCGGCAGTTCTGGCAGCAGCATAACAAACCTATTGAGTTGTTGAGCGCTGCCGTGATAGACCAGAAAATCGATTACATCCACAACAACCCTGTGGAGGCTGGTTTTGTGACGGAACCGGACCATTGGAAGTATAGCAGCGCGATAGACTTTAGCGGTGGCAAAGGGGTGCTGGAGATGGATCTCGTGTAGCATAAAGTCACGAGCTACAAGCTCGCGCCAGCGGTGGATCGTCAATTAAACTTAGACTACATGGATCGATATCATCTACATTTTGATAGTCATCAAAGAATCGGACAAGGATATCATTATCTTCGATAGGTGTATCTAAACCTTTCACAACTCTATCCACGCCTGTAACTGGATTGCTCAGGCATTTCTCATAAAATTAAATTTTATACTTTTCGAACATAGCATCAACATCTTAAAACGAACTTCTGAGACAACTGCATGGTGCAAGCCTTTACGATGCTCTTACAAAAGCTATCCATTCATCAAGTAGTTGCTTTAAATCAACTAGTTTAACTTCGTATTTCTCGTTGATGATTGCATTTGGAGGCTGTATGTGGACGCCATCGCTAAACAGTGCCCCATCTACAGAATAGAACGCATCAAAATCTTGCCCAGCCACTGCTAGCTTAATTTCATCAAGCAGATACTCAGGCTCTCTATCACTTAACTGGTTAAGCAAGCTGCATAGAAAATAAGATTCAGTCGTGATTTCAGATTGCCCGCAGTAAACCCGGTTCTTAATTTTATTAAAAGTTAGTTTATACTGCTCGCGCTTTGTCATTAGTTAAGCTTCTAAAGCTATAAAGGTAAGAATTGCGAGAAAGTCTGTGCACGTCAATCTTAAATTATCATCTAGATTTCTCCTCACTGGCACATATTTGCAGCTCCTGCTTTTAGAAAGCTATGTTTTCAGAAAGAGATAGAATTTAGCGGTGGCAAAGGGGTACTAGAGATGAAATTGCCTGAAGAGTGGAGGCACGAGCTGCAAGCTCGCGCCAGCAATGAGATTTTTAAGTCAGTAAAACCACTGTTGCAAAGCTAGGGCTGCGCCGATTTAATTCTTAAAGCAGCTTATCGTATTAGAATTCATGTTAGAAGCTTTCCCGCTTCATTTCTAATTCATAATTTCTAATTTTTAATTTGGCACAGCACTACTCTTCGAAGCCTTCCCGAAAATCTTTCAGATGGGCGTAACATACGGGGCTGCTGTTTTCTTTCCGCTCTGCTTTTTCCTTTACCAGTTCCTCATAGTTGTCTGGGGTAGCCAATATCCTGCACTTAGGATAAAGCACTATTCCCCGCCTGATGATCTTGCTGTTCGGCTCTATCTCCTCCGCGTTTACCCCTTCGGCCCTATACACATGAATCGTGAAGAAATGGTAGTTCGTTTTCTTCGCATAGCCTTCTGCCGTTATCCTGCCGGTTATCGTCCGCTCGCCGATAAAGTCTGATGTCTCCCCTTCTACATAAGGCGTGTACACCGACTCCGCCCATGCTACTTTACAACCTACTGTCAAGTTCATATTTATGTGATGTGCTTTATTTGCTTTACGTGTATCGTGCCGCAACATATACATTTCTGGGCGCAACCTGGAGGTATACCCAACACCGCAAGCTGGCCTTTGCTGGCGCGAGCTTGCAGCTCGTGTCATGTCTTTTCTAAGCAGCTACAACTTTAGCAAGAAAACAGTTGGGCTACGAGATAGCACAAGCGCCATCCAAGCTCAGGAAACAGCAGTACATAAAGCGTTGGGATGTCTACTGCTACAATACAAAACCCACCCCAGCTGTAAAGTTTAAGATGTGAGCATTCTGGCCGGTTGCAAAGCTGTATTGCTGCCTGCCCGCATAATAGTCTGAAGAAAGCATCAGGCACCAGCGGTTTGCTATTTTTTGACGATAACCTACCCCAAGCGAAGCACTTAGAGTAGATTTCTCAGATTCTGAAGCAGCATCATCTGATTTAGCTTCTTCACGGGTGTACAAGCGCCCCAGCCTGGCTTTAAAATCCACTGACGAGTTATCTGTTAGTTGCAGGGTGTACATCGGGCCGATCATTAGAGTACCGTAGCTCAGTTCAACTTCTGTTGGGACAGTATAAGTAGTTCCTTGGTTATTAACTGTAGCATCCAAGTCAAAGATATGCGCACCTCCCGCCCATGTTCCGGTCACTCCAAAGCCTTTACCAAAAGTATAGCCAACATTGAGCAGATTCAGATTCAGTCCGGTTCCGGCTTTAACGTTATTATTACCTACTAAAAAGCTTGGCCCCAGCCCTACGCCAATATACCCTTTATTTGGACGGTCCTGGGCTTGCAAGGGCACCTGATACGCTACCAACAGCACCAGTGCAATTCTGATCAGGCGAGAAATCTTTTGCATTATTTTAGCATTAAACTGTATAGTACAATATAGCTCTTATATTCTGTTTTTGAGGCTGTTGAAGCAAATAATTTAAGCTGCACAATTTGCTATGATATCTTGATAAATCTTCGTTCCCCACGCTTGCAGCTCCTGCCTATACTTTCCACGCAGCTATACCTTTGGCAAGTGTAGCAGTGCTATATCACCCAAACTAACACCGTGTGCTGTGCTAACAGATTGGCTTTTCTTAATGAGTAAATTCTAACGATAGCTTAAAAAAAATGCTTTATTCTCAGAAGTAGCCATGCTACTGCAACTATAGAAGCCATTCCTATCATTCTATTTCCGAAACTATAAACAAAGGTGTCGGCAGCCGCACCAGAATTCTTGTTTTTGAGGGCTTTAAAAGATTCTGGTTCTCTTCCCTTTAGGGTATCAAAACAAACAGTATTACCCATCGAACAAGCAGTTCTATGTATTCAAACAGAAAGCCGCTGATGATTAGCTGAAGTATGCTTTCTGGTATCCGTTATGATCTTTCGCTGCTAAACAAGATTACCAGCTCACCTTTTGCCCTGGATGATAAGTTGCTTTGGCTCTTTTCTCCACGTCTTCGCGGTAGTAGGCTACGTCTTTAAACTGCCTATCGGCATAGCGCTGTGCCTGGTCATCGAAGTGCGGAGAGGCAGGGTTTCCGCTCTGGCCGCCAGCGAGCATGGTCTTGGCTTTCACTTTATCACCAAACTCCACTACCGCCACAAAGCTGTTGCCGGAGGTGCCGTACAGGCGCTTGGTGTTGTAGGTATTGGCTCCAAAAGAAGCCAGCGCTCCCCAGTTGCCCGACGCCATGCCTACCGGTATACTTGGAACCGCATCGTTGAACGGCTGCTGTATGTCGCCGGTAAGGCGCTGGTAGCGGTTGATTTCTCCCCAGGGCGTGTTCCATTGGCCAAAGTCATTCTCCAGTTGGGTGATGGTCTCGCTGAAAATCTTCAGGCGCTCCGCTTCCGGTGCAGTGTTGGTATAGTAGTCGAAACGCTCCATCAGGTTCAGGCCTTTCGGGGCACTGCCATTACGCAAGGCATTGGTGGCATAAAAATGCGCCAGCGACATCGCTACCGATTCTTTAGACACGGCATAGTTCCAGTTGCGCAGCTCATTTATGGCCTGCTTCAGTTTCGGGTCGTTTGGCTTTTGGGTATCGTAAGCTTTTACCAGCCCCGGTAGCAGCACCTCAAAGCCCGGTAGGTATGGGTCGTAAGCCAGCTCTATTAGTTTATCCAGCGTCAGGTTATCTGCTTTTTGAAGCAGGCGGACAGCATGCACGCCCCGGAAGTTTTCAGGCGATGGCGCCATGTATACCGGGTAATCTTCTTTTTTCGGGCTATACTCAGCTGCGGCAGTGAAGGGTGTGGAGTTACAGTTCTGTATCCAACCATTTGCCGGGTTTATGAGCCGTATCGTTTCCTCCAGCGGGTGCAGGCCGTTCCAGTCGGTTTTAGGGTTGCTGCCATCTACTGGCTTGGAGTAGTCAAAAGAGGTATCGCGTTTCGGGAAGAAGTTACCGTGGTAATAGGCAATGTTACCTTCCGCATCGGCATACACGGTAGCGTTAGAGGAGTTCGTGCGTAGCTGCATCATCTCGTTAAACTCCTTCAGGTTGCTTTTCTTGGTGCGGGTATAGGACTGGACCAGCGCATCCACCGGCTTCCACATCAGGGCCGTAGCTACCCATTTGTCGCCGTTTTTGTGCGTGATGGGTCCGTGGTGCGTGCGGTAGGTGGTAAAGGTTTTTTGCTTCAGCTCACCCCCATCTTTGTAAGCCAGCGTTACCTTGCCCGTCGTGACAGGGCGCAGCTCCTCACCATACTTGTAAAACAGCTTGCCATCCTGCTTTACAATCGTTTCCTCAAACTCATCAATCACATCGGCGTAGGCAGAAGTATGCATCCAGCCGGTTTTCTCGTTAAAGCCCTGGTACACGAAAAACTGTCCCCAGGTAACTGCTCCATAAGCATTCAGCCCCTCTTCGCTCACCGCATGCACCTCTCCTCTAAAGAAGAAAGACGTATGTGGGTTAATCAGCAGCATCGCATCGCCGGAAGCCGTGTGCTTGCCTGCAATCGCAAAACCGTTCGAGCCTTTTGGTTCTTCCAGAATTCCCGGCTTCACCAATCCATAACTATTCATTCCAAGCGATTTATCTTCCCCATAGAAAGCCTTGATGCCTTTGGTAGAAACACTCTCGATATCGCCGCCGATGGAGCCTTCGCTGAAGTACATCGGCATCCAGGGCTCAAAGCGCGTCAGCAGCTTTGGCTTTACCTCCGGGTGCGTGTGCAGGTAGTAATTGATGCCATCGGCAAAAGCCTGGCAAAGCTTTTTCAGCCACTCCGGGCTCTGCTCATACTGGGCTTTAGCTTCTGCCTCTGTCATGTAGAGGCGGGCACGCAGGTCACTGTACAGCATCTCCTCCCCTTCAACTTCTGCCAGTCGGCCGGTAGCCCACAGGTAGTTGCGCTCCACCCGGTTAAAGTCATCTTCGCACTGGGCATACAACAGCCCAAAAACCGCATCGGCATCTGTCTTGCCATACACGTGCGGCACGCCAAAGTTGTCGCGCATAATGGTCACGCGGGCAGCCTGCTCCTCCCACGTTGCCACCTCTGTTTTGGAATCCGCTTGCTCTTTAACAGCACAGGAAGAAAAATTCAGGAACAAAAGCAGCAGGAGCAGCTGGGGTTTTAAAGTATAGCGCATAGGTTAGTCTGGTGAAAGGAAACGATGAACCAATTTAAGGATAATTTTAGAAACCTCCTGCCTGTCAGCTCCATCGCTGGTGCGGGTTTATAGTAGCTGTACGAGCTGCGTAAAAAATAATAGCAGCAATTGTATGCTTACTACAGTGGAGGAAGGGGCTTTATACTTCAGTTACTGTGTTTGCGATTAATTCACTTTTCTTGTCTCACTTAGGCTCTTGCCTTGTAGCGTCAAACGCTCGCGGGACCTTCGGACACCGCGAGGTCTTTAAATTGCTTCTTCTACCACAGATGAACATCTGTGCCAGAGGGGTAAAAAAATGATCAAGTGAAAATTATGCTTGTTGCCTCTGTTTCGTCAAGTAGCAATTATTCTCAAATTGTTTGCTGGACGAGTACTGTTAGGTGATTTTTTATCAAAGAGTTTTTTGTAGTAACATCGGGCTTAAACAGTAAACAGAAGCACCCACAAATGCGCAGGATTTCGTAAATAGCATTATGAGCCGAACAGAAACGATTGAGGAGTTTTATAAAACCAAACTGAACTGGGTGCCTGATAACATCCGCAGGGAGATCGGGCATTTCAACGTGTTTAAGCTCGACGACTTTGTAGGCTGCCACTCCAAACCTATTCCATATAGCCGCAAAGATTACTTTAAGATCAGCCTGATTATCGGCCGGAACAAAGTACATTATGCCGATAAAGTGGTAGAGATACAGAAACAGGCGCTGCTGTTTGCCAACCCGCAGATTCCTTATAACTGGGAGCAAATTGATGAGCAGCAGTCAGGTTTCTTCTGTGTTTTTACGCCAGCCTTTTTCCATCACTTCGGCAATCTGAACAACTATGAGATGTTCCGACCCCACGGAAACCCGGTGTTTGAACTGACCGACGAGCAGGCTGCTAAAATAAAGGCTGTGTTTGAGCGCATGTTCGAGGAAATCAATTCTACTTATACGCACAAGTATGATGCACTCCGAAACCTGGTGTTTGAGATTCTGCACCATACTGCCAAAATGCAGCCTGCCCAACAGGCCGAAAAGCAGCACACCGATGCGTCACACAGAATAGCTGTGCTGTTTCTGGAGTTATTGGAAAGACAATTTCCGATAGAAGATACCAGGCAGCGGGTTATCTTGCGATCTGCCTCCGACTTTGCCGACCAGCTCTCCATCCACGTGAACCACCTGAGCCGGGCCGTTAGGAAAACCACGCAAAAAACCACCTCCGACCTTATCAGCGAACGCCTGCTGCAGGAGGCCAAGATCCTTTTAAAGCACACCGACTGGAACGTGTCTGAAATTGCCTTTGCACTCGGTTTTACAGAGGTGACTCATTTCAATAACTTCTTCAAGAAAAAACTTCAACTCAACCCTACCCAGTTCAGAAGTGTTAGCATTTCGTAAGGTAAGGTTAGTTTTTCGTTACCCTGACCGGCTACTGCCACGCTACCTTTGTTCCATCACTAAAATCATAAAACTATGGACGCAAAGAAAGTATGGTTTGTCACTGGGGCTTCCAAAGGACTGGGGCTCACCTTCGTTAAAAAGTTATTAGCAAACGGTTATCGTGTAGCGGCAACTTCCCGCAACGTGCAGTCGCTTGAGCAAGCGGTAGGAGAAGCATCAGACCTGTTTCTACCCCTGGCAATGGACGTGACCGACAACGATGATGTAAAAGCAGCTATTGCCAGCTGCGTGCACCACTTTGGGCGCATAGATGTGGTGGTAAATAATGCCGGCTACAGCTTGATAGGCACTTTAGAAGAACTGAGTGATGCAGAAGTAAAGGATAACTTTAATGTAAATGTATTCGGGTCGCTGCACGTTATCCGCCACGCTTCGCCATACTTACGCCAGCAGAAGTCAGGGTATATTTTCAACATCGCCTCTATTGGCGGATACACGGGAGGCTATCCTGGGTTTGGTATCTACTGCGCCACTAAATTTGCGGTAGCAGGCCTTACAGAGGCACTTGCCGAAGAAATGAAGGACTTTGGCATACACGTATCGGTGGTGTATCCGGGTTATTTCCGTACCGATTTCCTTTCAAGCGGTTCCGTTAAAACAGCCGCCAACCCTATAGCGGCCTACGAAAGTGCCCGTGCCGTAGAGCAGGCACACCTCCACGACATTAACGGCAACCAACCCAACGACCCTGAAAGAGCTGCCGAGATCCTGATAGAACTAAGTGAGCAGCCAGCACCACCCGTGCACCTGTTCCTGGGCAAGGATGCGTATGCGGCTGCCACGCAGAAGAATGACCTTATCCGGCAAACGATGGAGGAATATAAAGCAATGGCAACTTCCACTGAATTTGTTTAGCGCTAAAACTGGCGTGGGAGTAATTTCCGTGTCTTAAAGTAATGTCGCGTCTGCGACTCGCTAGACGGCAGAGGTCAGTTATACATTGGCACATGGATGAAGTTGTGCCCTTAGTGACGCTACTGAGAAGTTAATCGTTGCTGGGTTCTGCGAGCCCGTGAAGTCGCAGACTCAACATTATTGATAAGTCACGAATCTGAAGATTTGCGCCAGCACCACCAAAATAGGACACTCCAGCGCCCCAGCTTATTGCACGCTCCATTTCTGGCGCGGATTTTTAATCCGTGCCTCAGTAGCATGTTGGATTTGCAATCCGACTGGGCCAGCGGTCCAACACACAGCCACGCATGAGTACAGCCGCTAACAATCAAAATAAATCAACCTGAAACGACCTCCTCAAGGGAAGGTAAGCGCTTCCTGTTCAGAAACAATCAAGCAAGTTATACTTCAAAAAAAGATTACATGGCAACAACCATAGAAGAAACCAAAGCCTACATCGGCATGTGGGTAACAGCCGATGGCTACATCCGCCACGAGCTGCTGCCGGGCAACCGCTACGACGAAGCACGCGGTAACAGGAAAAGTGCTTACCAGGGGAGTTACAACGTAACCGGCAACCACATCGACTATAAAGACGACACGGGCTTTACCGCTGACGGAGAGTTCCGAGAAGGCATTCTCTACCACGCCGGGATGGTGCTGTATAAGGAGGAAAACTAAAAAAGACGTGACGGAGGGAAAGGAAGCGTATTTTATACTTTGTAAGGCTGCCTCCCTTCCTCACATTTATGCCTCCGCTGGCGCGAGCTTGTAGCTCGTGCCTTTTTCGTTTGTCCCCAGCCACACCTTCAGCACGTGCAGCAGTAAGAGTTAAAATCACCCTCCACTAGCGCAACACGCCCCACTCCCCGGCAGGCTATAAGGCAACAACCACTATTCTGTACCAGCTGCAGCATGCCACGCAAATGTCCAGGACAAGCAACACTTTGTCCATTGAGCGCGGGCCTGAAACACCGGAAATTTGTATTGCTATTAGAGGTTTAAGCATCATCTGCCCCATAGAAAAAAAATGTGTTGAGGCAGAGAAGCTTAAGGGGTGCTTTTGCTGGTGCATACAACCCGGGACCCTTCTAGCGCATCTTCAGCAAAATAAAACTAACCAACCTATGAAAAAGTTATTACTCGCGGCGGCCCTCCTGGCGGGCAGCTACTCCTCGCCTGTGCAGGCGCAGGTTTCGAAACAAAAGGATAAGGAGGCGCGCGCGCAGGTTATGCTCCTGGGCACGTTTCACTTCGCCTACCACAACAAAGACATCATCACGACCGACAAAAAAGACCAGATCGATATCATGTCTGAGCAAAGCCAGCGCGACATTGAGAAGATTGCCAGCAGGGTGGCCAGGTTTAAGCCCACTAAGATTGCCCTGGAACTGATGCCGGAGGAACAGCCCAGGATAGACTCGCTGTACCAGGCCTACCTCGACGGCCGCTATGAGCTGGAAACAAGCGAAGTGTACCAGTTGGGTTTCCGGCTGGCCAAACAGCTGGGGCACCCGCGCGTGTACTGCATCAACGCCTGGGGCAACCTCGATGGCTACGAAACCCCGGGAGGTAAAGACCTGGAGCTGCGGGAGGATGTAAAGGAACGCCTGGCCCCCTTCTGGAAGTACCTACGCCAAACCGCACTGGCCCGCGACTCCGTGGAGAAGCTGGCGGGTAACCAGCCGAGTACTGTTTACAGGCTAGTTCAGGACTGGAACAAGCCGGAGTCCATCCGCCGCAAGCATGAAAATTTTTTCCGGGAGGCCTTTCAGTACGAAGAGCAGCCCTACGACTACACCGGTGTAGACTGGTACAGCGCCACCTGGTTTAACCGTAACCTGCGCATCTTCCGAAACATCCAGCGCATTACCGAGAGCCCCGACGACCGCATTCTGGTGATCTACGGCGGCGGCCACCTGGCCCTGCTGCAGGAAGCCGTGGAGAGCTCGCCCACGCACCGGCTCGCACCGGCCCATAAGCTGTTGAAGTAGCAACCTGCCCTGCATAGCACCCCTTGCTGCTGCGCCTGCCAGGCATGAGCTTCCGGCTCATGCCTGGCAGGCGCTTTGCTTTTACGGCGTCTATAGTAGTCGTAAAAGCTGCCTTTTCAGACAGAGAGTGCTTCTCCCATCAAGAAAACTCACCTCCTCCCCCCTTCAAAAAGTATGCTCTCCTGCAGGTGTAGCCCAGGCCGCGCATTTGCAGCTTTTTAGCCAAATGATTCACAGCTACTTCTACAGCCTCTTTCTTTTTTAGCAACCTTCTGATAAACCCTTCGCTTTGCAGCACGTACTATGGAAGCGAAAAAACTCAAAGCCCCACACTATCGGTAAAGATCTACGCTTCTAGTTTAAACCCTTTATTTACTTAAATTGTACTTTATATGAAAAAGCTCATATGTATTCCTTTGTGCCTTTCCCTTTTCTTTACCTCCTGCAACGATGAGGACAGCGAAACCGTCATCCCAGCGGTTTCAGAGATTGATGCTGACATGCGCGGCGACTGGACCAACACTTCTGTGAAGCGTATTTACTATTCAGATACCGATACCGTGATGTATGCCGACTCTGTAAAACGCCAGGCGTACTTCAACTTCAACGGCCAGCGCATGACGGTAACCCTGCCAGGAAGCTCCGATAAAGACGTATGGACCTATAGTTTCCCGGATAAGAACGACTCTACTTTCATACAGCTGCACCAGGACACGGTTACCACAAACTACACCGTAACCGCTTTATCAGACACCGCCATGGTTTGGGTAGAAGAAAGACCTTGGGCCGGTTTCCCGGAAGAGGTGCCGGACGAGGATAAAACAACATCCAGGGTAGGTGTTTATACCTGGAGATTTGTTCGTGGAAAATAGCGAAACAACAAGCACATAACTCTGCTTACTGGCGCGGGCTAAAAGCCCGCGCTTTTTTTATGCTCCAAAGGATCTGCTTTGCGGCACTGCTCCGTGTATCCTACAGCCACCGAGTACCGTTGCATGAAGTATAGAACATATAAAAGCATACGAATGAAATACTTACAAAAATATTACTTCCTCCTACTTCTTCTCACCACGCTGTCGCTAACGGGGTGCCGGACCAGTACCAGCGCCACAGATGCGGCCACCGCAGAAGGCCAGCGCCTGTCCCCGCAAAGGGTGGATATCAGGGGCACGATCGTTACGAGCCGGTACGACCAGGGGCAGGTTATGCTGGAGGTTGAAGCCTTTGGTGCCTCGCCGGAATCGCGCTATAACAGGGCCTACGTGCTCGTACTGCCAACCACGCAAATCATCGGCCCGGACGGGCAGTCTATCAGCCTGAGCGAAATACGGCAGGGGCAGCACGCCGCCGTGTTGATACGAGGCGGCGGCCAGGGAAACCAGGTGGGCATGGGGGTGGCCCGCAAAGTATGGATCGAAGACACGTACTAACTTATACTGCGATGTAAGCCTCCCAGAAGCCTGTGCTCCTCCTCTTGGCGACCTCCTTTGCGGCGCTCGCAGGCACAGCAAAGCTGGTAGGAAGTATGCCAAGCACAGTAAACGGAGACAAAAGCGGTAGGAACAGCAGCCACCTCCGGCGGTAAAAAAATCGAGAGCAAGTGCGCCTCGTCACCTCAAGGTTGGCCTGGACTGCCCCAAAACAACACAGCCGCTGCCTGTTTGGCAGCGGCTGTGTTGTTTGTATCATGCCCGCTTAGTAATAGCGGTTGGCCTGGTACCTGTCTCTGTCGGAATCACGCCAGTCGAGGTCGTTTCTGCTTTCGTAGCGCGATCTTCTGGTGTCACCTCCGGAGCCGGGATAGTAGTTCTGCTCCCCTGCGCGAGGGTAGTCGTTTCGGTTAGGAGCGTTGTTGTAGCGGTCAGAGGCGCCGTAATTCTCCATTCTGTCGCCATAGCCCCGGCCGCTGCTGTAGCGGTCCTGCTCTCCCCTGTTACTGTCCCAGAAGCCGCTGTACCTGTTATCGCGGTCACGTCCGGTGTTGTCGGAGTATCCTCTGTTTCGGTCCCAGTAGTCATCCCGCCGGTTGCGGGTATCGTTTCCGTAGTCGCGGTCTTCCCTGCTGAGGCGTTCATAGGCGTTTCCCATGTTGCCTTCGTGGTAGGTGTGCTGCGGGTGGTACTGGTCACGGTGACCTCTCTCACGCTGGTAGTCCCGTTCGAACCTGTCGGTTAAGTTGCGGGCACTGTGGTAGTGCTCATCATCGCGGTTATAGCCATCGTACCTTCTGTAGTCAAGTCCTGGTTCGCTGTTGTAGCGGATTTCTCTATCTCGTCTGTTCATAGTTTGTGGTTTTGTTTGTTCAAAAAATTCACTCTCTATAGTAAACGGTGATAGCGCCTGCCGGTTTAACTCCTGCCACGTAGCCCTCCGTGGCAAACTGCAGCGGGCATTCAGCAGCGGCTGTGCACGCCGGAATAATGCTAAACACTCCACCTCCTAAAAGAGAAAAGGCACGCCACTTCTGCAGCATGCCTTTCTATGTTTAGTACCTTTCTTTGCTTGCCAGCGCAAGCAAGGATATTTCTCACTTCACATCGTAGGTAAGCAGCGGCACCTGCCCCAAGCTTTCCAACTCCGTCAGGATCAGACCGACACCTTTTGCAAAATAATAGTGGGCGGTATTGGGGTCAACTACCTGCATACCTCCATAGAAATAAGTTGTGGCCACCTTCACATGAATCACGTCCTGGTAAGTTTTGCCTTCCACGGTTTTAGAGCTGCCTTTTTCCATGATGGTGGAAACCCTCTTCGTTTCGGCACCCTGAATTGTGTGCATCTGCTCCCAGGATTCCCCAACAGGAACATTGTCCTTCAAAACATCTATTTTGAGATTGCCTGAGTTGGGTACCAAGCCCATAGCCGTATACACGCCCTTTTCCTTTCGCAGGTAGGATGTAGATGTTTGCGTGCCCTGGGTAACCTCCAGTTCATAAAAGGTTTTCCCATCGATCACCTTAGTTTCACCCGTTATACGATACGAGTAGGGCATGATTCCGCCATAGGCCCAGGTGCTTCCTTTGGTAGTTGGCAGGTAGTCCAGCTCAGCAGCTGGCTCCGGGTTCTCCTCGTCTTCTTTGTCACCACAGGATACAAAGGCACCTAACAGGAGGCACCAGATCAGGATAAATTTAAGTTTGCTCATTGGTAAAAGTTATTATTTGGCGCAATATATTAAATAAGAAATACAGCAATAGTGTTATTTATTAAAATTTAAACGCCCTTGCTCCCGGCCTCTCAACCATGGGCACACGCACCGGAAACTCACGCCAAAGCGTTCCTCGAACCGGCTACAGCCCAAGCCCTGTTTTATACTTGGTATGAAGCGGTTAGAGGAAGGCTGTTCCTGCCAGGCGGTCCTGAGCGGCGGAGTGTTGCAGCGGTAGCCGGCCTGCCGCAGGTGCTTGCAATTTACCCTCAGAACTCGCACAGGAGGGAGATTTGCCCTTGCCTGTTCCGGCGGGCCGCATAAATCTGCTTATATTCGTGCATGGCAAAAGACTCCTACACAACTACAGCGAAACAGTTTTCCGGCTTTGTAACGGTGCGCGGGGCACGCGAGCATAACCTCAAAAACCTGGACCTGACCATTCCGCGCGATGCCCTGGTGGTGTTCACCGGCGTGTCTGGCTCCGGCAAGTCCTCGCTGGCCTTCGGTACGCTCTACGCTGAGGCACAGCGGCGCTACCTGGAGTCGGTTTCGCCATATGCCCGGCGGTTGTTTCACCAGATGGCAGTACCGGAGGTAGACTCGATTGAGGGACTGCCGCCAGCTGTGGCCCTGCAGCAGCAGCGCGGCACCGCGACCACACGCTCCTCGGTCGGGAGCGTCACCACGCTGTCGAACCTGGTGCGCATGCTGTACTCGCGGGCCGGTGACTACCCGCCGGGCCAACCAATTATTTACGCGGAGGCCTTCTCGCCGAACACTGCCGAAGGAGCCTGCCCTGCCTGCCACGGCCTGGGCCGCATCTACGAGGTAACCGAAAAATCAATGGTGCCAGACGACTCCCTCACGATCCGGGAGCGGGCCATTGCTGCCTGGCCAACGGCCTGGGGCGGCCAGAACCAGCGCGACATCCTTGTAACGCTGGGTTATGACGTGGACCGGCCCTGGCGGGAGCTGCCCCAGAAAGAGCGCGACTGGATTCTGTTTACCGATGAGCAGCCTGTAGTGCCCGTTTACCCGGGCTATACCCCGGAGCAAACACGGCGCGCCCTCCAGCGGAAGGAAGAGCCGAGTTACATGGGCACCTTCAGCAGCGCCAGGAGGCACGTGTTCCATACTTTTGCCAATACCAACAGCGCGCAGATGAAGAAGCGCGTGATGCAGTTTATGCTGAGCACCGACTGCCCTAACTGCCAGGGCAAGCGCCTGCGCCCGGAATCACTGTCTGTAACCTTTGCCGGCTACGACATAACGGAGCTGTCGCGGCTGCCACTGAAGCGAATAGCGAGCATACTGGTCCCTTATGCCGAGGGTACAGCCACAGGCCGCACGGAGCAGGCGGCCGCACACCCGGAGCAGGCCCTGGTGGCGCAGCGCATTGCCCAGGACCTGGTGGCGCGCCTACACGTGCTGCTCGACCTGGGGTTGGGCTACCTGTCGCTGGAGCGCAGCACACCTACCTTATCGCCGGGAGAGCTGCAACGCCTGCGACTGGCCACGCAGCTCTACTCCCACCTGTTCGGGGTGGTGTATGTGCTCGACGAGCCATCGGCCGGACTGCACCCCTCCGATACCCTGGCACTGCTCAAGGCCTTGGAAGGCTTAAAAAAGGCGGGCAACTCGCTGTTCGTGGTAGAGCATAACCTCGACGTGATCCGGCATGCCGACTGGCTCGTGGATGTGGGGCCAAATGCAGGCGAAAAAGGGGGCGAGGTGCTCTACAGCGGCACACCGGAAGGGCTGCAGCAGGTAGCCGCCTCCCACACGGCACACTACCTTTTTGGCAGCGCGGCACTACCCGTGCGCGCCCCGCGCCACCCAAGCGGCTGGCTGCGCCTGAGCGGCGTGACGCGTAATAACCTGCAGGACCTTGAGGCGGAGTTCCCGTTAGGCGTGTTTACAACGGTAACCGGTATTTCGGGCTCCGGCAAATCCAGCCTGGTGAGCCAGGCACTGGTCGAGCTGGTGTCGGAGCAGCTAGGGCAGGCAATGCCGACAGAGGAAGAAGAAGGCGAGCCACTCGAGCGTGCCGAGCCAGAGAAATCCGGCGGGCAGATCACCGAAGGAATGGCAAGTATAAAGCGGCTGGTGCGGGTAGATCAGAAACCGATCGGCCGTACGCCCCGCTCCAACATGGCCACCTACACCGGGTTGTTCGACCACGTGCGCAAGCTGTTCGCAGCAACGGACATGGCCCGTGCCCGCAAGTATGACGCAGGCCGCTTCTCGTTTAATGTAGCCAAAGGACGCTGCGAAAACTGCCAGGGCGAGGGCTTTGTGATGGTGGAGCTGCTCTTTCTGCCGAGCGTGTACGCCCCCTGCCCCGTTTGCCACGGTGCCCGCTACAATGCCGAAACCCTGGAGGTAACCTATCGGGGCAAGAACATTGCCGAGGTGCTGGCCATGACCGTGGATACGGCATGGGAGTTCTTTGGAGAGGAGCCGCCGGTACACCGGGCACTTACGGTGCTGCGCGAGGTGGGGCTGGGATACCTGCGCCTTGGGCAGCCTGCCACAGAGCTTTCCGGCGGGGAGGCGCAGCGCATTAAACTGGCCACCGAACTGCAGCGCGCCCAGCGCGGCAATACCCTTTACGTGCTCGACGAGCCAACCACCGGCCTCCACCCTGCCGACGTGGAAAAGCTGATGGTACAGCTCGACAACCTGGTGGAAGCCGGCAACACCGTCATTGTAGTGGAGCATACCATGCGTGTCGTGGCGGGCAGCGACTGGGTTATAGATGTGGGTCCGGGTGCAGGCGAGGAAGGCGGAAAGATTGTGGCGGCTGGCACGCCCGAACAGGTCGCAAACGCAGCTGAGAGTAAGACAGCCCCATTCCTGAAGCGCTTGCTTCCGGAAACGGCTACGAGGGACTGAGACGCTCCACCCGCGCGTTGCCAGTTTAAGTGCAGGTGCAGACCCAAGCATTCTAGCAGAAAAGCCTTCGGAGTAGCTCATCCTACTCCGAAGACGCGTATCTTCACGGCTGTTTACGACACGGACAATACCAAAGTCATTGCGATACTTTTTCCACATCGGCTACCAGGGGGCAAACTACAAAGGCTGGCAGCGCCACCCTTACGGGATAGGCGTGCAGCAGGTGCTGGAAGAGAGCCTGGGCAAAATCCTTAAGGCACCCGTCGCTATAGTCGGGTGCGGGCGAACGGATGCCGGAGTACACGCCAGCCAGTTCTTCTTCCACCTGGATGTAGCGGAGCCCTGGGCCTTTGATATGCTTTTCCGGCTAAACAAAGTATTGCCGCCTGACATTGCCGTTTTCGACATCCTGCCGATGGAGGGCCTGCCGCACGCCAGGTTCGATGCCACCCAGAGAAACTACGACTACTTCATCCACACGTACAAAGACCCATTTCTGAGCCACACGAGCTCGCTGTACCTGGTCAACAACCTGAACCTTGAGGCCATGAAGGCGGCAACGGCGTTGCTCCCCCGCTACAGCGACTACAGGTCTTTGTGCCTCGCGCCGGCAGAGCACGAGAGCACCATCTGCCACGTAACGGCGGCCCGCTGGCTCACAGACAGCCGCGGCGACAGGCTTCGCTTTCAGATAGCCGCCAACAGGTACCTGAGCAGGATGATCCGCATACTTGTAGGCCAGCTCCTGAAGGTAGGCAGCGGCACACTGAGCCTGGGGGAGTTTGAAAGCTACCTTTCCACGGAAAATGCGCCAAAGCACCTGAGCCCTGCCCATCCGCAAGGCCTGTACCTATCCAAGGTCAGCTACCCGTACCTGGACCTCCCCCCGCGCAGCGCCTTCTCTGCCCCTCGGGAGAGCCATACTGCACCGGAATGGCAACCGGTTTAAAATACTTCGACCGATACTTTTACCCCTAGGCCAGGCAGCGGTTGTTCTGTAGCTGGACCTTTCATGAAGCACTCAACTGCGGGTGCCGCCGGTAACACTGGCTACCGAACTACCTGCCTTGGTTGGCACTATGCCTGAAGCATTGCCGGGCGGAAGACTTCTACTCCCCTTTTACCTATAAGTCCCCGGGGCCTTTGCCAACGATACTGCCGGTAAAGAAGAGGAGGATAACGAGGCCTGCGGCCGTGCCGTAGATATGCATCTGCAGCAGTTAGCGCAGGAAACAACTCGGATGGATAACGAAACAGATACAAATATGGAAGACACTAACAAGGAGAAGAACAGTGCAGCACAACCGTCTCTGGTAGAACGTATAGCCGAAAACCTGGGAGGCACAGCCAGCGCCGCACGCATTTTCGGTACTCCGGTAGAGCGTGACGGCGTAACCGTTATCCCTGTCGCGCGGGCAGTGTACGGCTTTGGAGGCGGAGGCGGTGGCGGCAGGAAAGGAGATGACGAAGGCGCTGGTAGCGGCGGTGGCGGCGGAATGATGCTCACCCCTATCGGCTACATCGAAATGAAGGACGGAAACACTCGGTTCCGCACCGCCCGCGATCCGCAGGCGGCAATGAAAATCGTGGCGGTTAGCGGTTTGTTTGCATACCTCACGGTACGGAGCATTTTTAAACTTCTCAGGCGCTAAAGCAGGCCGCACCGGCACTTGGCTGTGGCCTTACGCTAGCTATAAAAAGCCCATGCATTTCGGTGTGTGGGCTTCCTTTTTCCGGCGCTCAGAAAGTGTAATAACCTGATGCCCTTTAGCACCCTTATACAATACACTAACGGCAGCCTCATCCTCCACCAACAATCCTGATTTACAAGCAATTGACTAACCTCTTCTTTTTAAGCGCCGTACACGAACAGTACGACACAAGTTAAACACTTAAACTAACCAAGCTATGGCAATCGTAAAAGTAATAGAGGTAATTGCAGGATCAGAAAAGAGCTTTGACGACGCAACGCACAAAGCGCTCGAAGAAGCAGCAAAATCTGTGAAGAACATTAAGTCCATCTACATTAAAGAGATGACTGCGAACGTGCAGGACAATAAAATTGTCTCCTACGGCGTAAACGCCAAAATCTCTTTCGAGGTAGACACACTGAAATAACACTCAGGCAGGAACGCAAGAAGGGAACACCACCTCCTTTCTTGCGTTCTTCTTACCTCTCCCTTCTGTATCTCCCCCTACACAACTAACAAGCGCCAAAGCACTTACGGCACAACACAGAACTGCACGTGCTGCCCCGCTTAATACTTTCCAGAAAGAAACCAAGTACAGGCACATTTGAAAACAGCCGCCCCGGCTGCCGTATTACAGGTAGTTTTGCTTATTTTCACTGCCTTATACCTGCTGCCTATGAACCGCTTTATACCGACAGAACACTCTGCAGAGCTGCTCCAAGCCATCCAACAGAAGGGCATCCCGACGGAGTATGACCGGGAGAAGCACCGACTGGCCCTGTTAAACGAGCAAGGTGATGCGCAGGTATACTTCCGCTTGCCGATTACGCTGCCGCCACCGGGCACAGACGCCACACAGGTAAACTACGTCATCCTGCTGATACAGTCGGGCAACTGCGCGCTGGGGTACTTTGAGCAGGGCCTTAACCTTGACCACAAGGTGTTCCGCTCCTACATGGTGCGCAAGAAGCAAGGGAAAAGCCAGATCAAATACCTTAAAACCAAAGGCAAATCACGGGCAGGCTCACGGGTGCGCCTCGGCGAAACGGTAGAGTTCTTTGAGAACATCAATGAGCGGCTGCAGGCATACTTTGAGCACCACGAGGTACACCGCATCGCCATCAGCTGCTCCAAAACCCTAATCCCCTACCTGTTCAGCTCGAAAGTGGCCACACCCTTCACCAAGCACGACCCGCGCCTGCTTAAAATACCCAAGCACATCCACACGCCCATTTACGAGGTGCTGCTGGATGCCAACAGGTTTCTGCTGCGGGGCGAGCTAACCTATGAACCGGCAGAACAGGAGCTGGTAGCGGAGCTGCTGAGACTGGCAGGAATTACGGCACTTGAGGAGGACCAGGAGGAGGAGTATGAGGACTACGAGGGGTACGGGGATGATGAGGACTAGCCAGGTACAGGTCCGGTAGCCATAGGGCCCGGGCAGGTACAGCTACTACCGGCACCTGCCCGGGTCTAAAATTAAGCTTTTACTTTCCCTGCTGCCGCAGTTTCTCCAGCTCCTGCATGTCTTCATCAGAAAGCGCGATAGAAGCCGCCTTGTGGTTTTCTTCCAGGTGCTTTACTTTGGATGTGCCCGGAATGAGCAGGATGTTCGGGGCCCGGTGCAGCAACCAGCTCAAAGCCACCTGGTACGGTGTGGCCTCATGCCTTTGGGCCACGTTTTTCAGCGGCGCCAGCTCGTCAATATTGCCGGCATTAATCGGGTTCCAGGGAATAAAGGCCATATCCTGCGCGCGGCAGTAGTCCAGCTCCTCCTCCCAGTCGCGGAAGTCTACGCTATACTTGTTCTGCACAGAAACAACCTTCACGTACTCCTGCGCTTTTTTAATCTGCTCCACATTTACCTCCGAAAGACCGATGTGCTTCACCAGGCCCTCTTCCTGCACCTGCTGTAAAAACTCCAGCGTTTTCTCATAGGGCACGTCCGGGTCCACGCGGTGCAGTTGGTAAAGGTCAATCCTGTCGCATTTGAGGCGCTCCAGGCTACCGTGCAGTACCTTTCGCAGGTGGTCGGGGTGCGCGTTCACGTGCCACTCTCCGGGCCCTGACCTGGTAAAGCCTCCTTTCGTAGCGATCAACAGGTCCTTGGGGTAAGGGTGCAGCGCCTCCGCAATCAGCTTCTCCGACACATCAGGACCGTAGCTGTCTGCCGTGTCAATAAAGTTGATGCCCAGCTCCACTGCCCGCTTCAGTACCCGGATCGCCTCGTCTCTGTCTTTGGGAGGGCCCCATATGCCTTCTCCGGTAATGCGCATGGCCCCATAGCCCATTCTGTTTAGGGTTAAGTCGCCGCCTATCGTGTATGTTTTCGGAAAGGATGGTTTGTTTGTATCTGCCATAGTCTTCGTTTGTTTTCTGATTGTGTCGTTTCTCCCTTGGTTCTACGGAGAGGCTAGCAGGTAGTTAAGCTATACTCTGCGCGGGCCTTCTTGCTGCTTTACACCACCCTTGGCAGGCAAGTTCCGCTTGTCCGGCAGCTGTTGCCATACTTACCGCTCCCGCTCTTCATACCTAACGCCTTTCAGCTTCTTACTGACAGCTGCCGCACCTGTTAGTTGGCTTAAAGAAGCACCTGCGGGGAGGTTAAAACAGGAGAAAGTGACACAGGTCATTTATTTGAAAGAGCCAACAGGCGAACTTTGCACCGCACAATAACATTACGCTACTAACACCAAACCTTCGGACGGCATGAAAGGCACTATACAAAAACAGTTTACAGGCAAAGTGGCACTGGTTACCGGCGCTTCATCGGGTATTGGCAAAGCCACGGCGCTGCAGTACGCGCGTGAAGGCGCCAAGGTGGTTGTTTCCGATATCAAAGAAGACGAAGGGCTGAAGGTGGTGGAGGAAATAAAGCAAAGTGGTGGTGAGGCGGTATTCGTGGCCGCTGACGTGGCCAAACCCGAGGACTGCGAGAACCTGGTAAAACAGGCGGTGGCACACTACGGGCAGCTTAACATTGCCTTTAACAACGCCGGTATTGGCGGGGAGGCGAAACCCATTGGCGAGATGGACGTGGAGAGCTGGAACAGGGTAATTGCGGTAAACCTGAGCAGCGTGTTCTACTGCATGCACTATCAGGTCAAGCAAATGCTGCAGAACGGTGGCGGGGCCATTGTAAACAACTCCTCCATACTCGGCCAGGTAGGCTTTGCCAACTCTGCTGCCTACGTGGCGGCCAAG
The DNA here is from genome assembly GCF_003585765.1 of Pontibacter actiniarum. Classification (NCBI taxonomy): domain Bacteria; kingdom Pseudomonadati; phylum Bacteroidota; class Cytophagia; order Cytophagales; family Hymenobacteraceae; genus Pontibacter; species Pontibacter actiniarum. The sequence continues at coordinate 809,645 of NZ_CP021235.1, read as the reverse complement.
CACGGCGTGGTGGGCCTGACTAAAAACGGAGCCCTGGAGTACGCCGCCAAGGGCATACGCGTAAACTTGGTAGGGCCGGCCTTTATCAAAACGCCGCTCCTAACCGAGGCTGGCATGGAAAACGAAACCCTGCAGATGCTGGCGCAGCTACACCCTATCGGCAGGCTCGGCGAAGCAGAAGAGGTGGCAGAACTGGTCATCTGGCTGAGTTCTGATAAAGCCTCCTTTGTGACCGGGGCCTACTATGCCGTTGACGGGGCTTACCTGGCGCAATAGCCTCAACAGCTCGTGCTGGTGCGGTGGCCGTAAGCATGCAATGCCAACAGGCTAAAGAGCGTGTACACCTGCTTTTTTGGTGGCACACATGCTGCTGAACCACCCTCACGAGTTCAAAAATTCGGTAAAAGCCTGCCTTTTCACCCTCTTTCATAACATTTTAGGGCGACCTGCAGTTTAGAGAAATCACTGCCGCAGCGGCAGCACTTGCCTGTAGCGGGCCTTCGCGCGCCTGGCTTTTACCTGCCAAGGCCCCTAAACAGCGACCTGCGTAACATCGTAACAGGAATAAGACCTAGATAGATGGAAGAAAATATCAACACACCCCCAAAAAAGACAGCTCCCCTTTACGCCCCGCAGAACGAGCAGGAGGCGTGGATTGCTATCATGAACGCCTTTATCGCCGTTGACGGTAACGTTGCCGATGAAGAACTCGATGTTTTGTCTGACACCCTGGCCAAAAACCCGCTGTTCCAGGGGCATGATGTGCTGGCTTACAGCAGAAAAGTATTCTACAAACAGGCACAGCTGGGCAGCAAGCAAATGATAGATAACTCGGTGGAGTGGATTGCGCCCGAGCATAAGCCCCGCCTCTTTGCCCACACCATACAGCTGGCCCTCTCCGACGGTGTTGTTATCGACAAAGAAGCTGAGCTTGTGAAGTACCTGTATTCCGCTCTTGACCTGGAGGAGGAACTGGCGCACCGGCTTATTGATGAGGTGCTACTAGACCATAACGGCAGCGACGCCCCCGCCCCGACCGGCACCCCGCTCACCCCTCGTTAAGCAGGCGCTTGCCGCTGGATGCCAGCCCTGGTACAACCCTGGGCCCGGATTACAGTATCTAAAGCTTCTAACGTACTTTAATATGGATACTCCCGAAGAAATGATGGATGAGGCGGGCACTACCTTACCAAATCCAAAAGCTGTAATACCCAATGCGCTGCAGGATGTGAACGTGCTTTTTATGGGGCCTGTGGTAGACGGTTATTTCCAACCCGTGCCCGATAAAGTGAATACGCCGCCCCGCTGGGAACAGGGGAGCTACAGCATTACGGCAGACAAGTGGCCTCCCCCTAGCCTTTCCCCAAACCTGATGGACCTTACGCCCTACAATGGCTACGCGATCATGGTCATGGCCTCCGCCTGGGACAAAGAAGTTATCAGCCAGGCCAGGATCTTTGGCGTACTTTCCACCATGGCAAACGACGTCATAGCAAATTTCGCCTATGACTGCCTGCAGGAAAAAGAGGAGGAAATAGCAGCGTACATTTCAGGAATCAGCAACTAGTTGCGCGTAACAGCAGCTGTTAGGCGCTGTATGCCGGCAAGAAAATAATAAAGCCTCCCGTTCTTGTGTCTTTTCAAGCACTTGAACAGGAGGCTTTTACTGCAGCTAGCCTACAGGCGAGTTCGCTGCGTGTTTAAATCGCCGGATCAGCAGGTGTGTTAGGGTTCGTTAGCCGCTCCTGGTCAGGGTAAGGATAATAGTTTCTGTTACGCTCAGGGTCCTCATCCAACGGCCCGGGGCGATCGAACCGGCGGCTGTCTTCCCAGCGTTGGCCAGTTAAGAACAGTTCGGCAGCACGTTGCTGGTACACTTCAACCAGCAGTGCCTCTTTGGTTACAGGCCCACTGTATGCCGGCAAGGCGGCATTAACGCCGAACAGGTCGCCCGACTCCTGGGTTCTTACTTCGTTGATCAGCGCTAAAGCCTCCTCGAGAGAGCCATTGCTACGTAGTATAGCCTCCGCCTTAATCAGCTTTATCTCATCTGGCAGATATACTGGTATGCTGGAAGTTGGGGTATCGAAGAAACCCTTTAGCGTCTTAACCGGGTCACCTGCCACAACAGCTTCCGGCGTTGTCAGGTAGAAGTCATAGCGTGCATCTCCCTCCTCAAAGAGCGTTGCAGGCAGCCCAAAGTTATCGCGTGGCCTGAAGTACTTCAGCACGAAGAGCGTGTTGTAAATCGGGTTAGGGCTTTGCGTACTGTAGGCGAACTCTGAGGTAACAGACAAGTCCACAAGATTGGCGTTCGTGAGTGCCGCTTCATAATTCCCGGCATAGAGGTTGTACCTCGCGTTATAAGCATAAAGCGTGTTCTTTAGTTTAAACGCAGGGCCTGCCACTAGTGTCGTGAACTCTTGTGAGGCAGGCGTAGCATTAAGTAAGGCAATTCCTTCATTCAGATGGTTAATCGCTTCTGCCAACACCTGGGCCCTGGGCTTAAAAGTAACCTGCCCGTCTACGTCTATACTTGTTTCCGTATTTGCCTGTTCAAAAGCCATTGCCAGGTTTCCCAAAGCAATAGCTTTGAATAAATGCGCATGCGCCAACACGCCGCTCAATGTTCCTTCTTCTAAAGACGAGATTTCAGGAGCATTCTCCAGAACTTGCTCGCTCATGCTCATGATGCGCTGCATCCTGGACCACAAGCCAAGTATGTTTCCGTTAAAGGTAGGCAACGCCGTTCCCCCCTCCTCTAATTCCAGTACGTTTGTAAAAGTGGCCACTCCTTTCAGCTCTCGGGCCGTTACACCCGGATAAAGATAAGCAGCCTCCAGCCCGGAGGTTGAGTAGAACTGCCTTAATCCTACACTCAAGGCCAGGATACCGTCGCGTGAGTTAAGAACTTCCAGGTCGTTGGCAGCATTCGGGTTGGGAATATCGAGTTCGCAGCCGCTGGTAAAAAGCAAGCCCCCCGATAAGAGGCTTATTTTAAGGTATGAAGCTATATTTTTCATGTCTTTTTCAATTTGAAGTAAAGGCAACTAGAACGATACATTAACACCCAAAGCATAGGTTCTTGGGATCGGCACTTCCACAAAGTCAAAGCCACGAACAGCTGTTGTCTGCCCTGCTGCATTCACCTCTGGATCATATCCACTGTAATCGTCGATAGAGAAAAGATTGCGGCCAGCTAGAGTTAAGCGCATGTTGTTTCCGCCTAAAAACGCTGGCTTAAAGTCATACGCCACAGAGAGCTCTCTCAGCTTGATGTATGATCCGTCCTCAATGTAGTTCTCGAAGATACCGAACAGGGCAGCTGAAGTACCTTTAGGTACCTCTCCTCTCAGTTCCGGTTCATAGCCAGCCAAGCCGCCGTAAAAGTCACGCTCACCTACACGGCGGGTAAAGTTGAATACCTCGAAGCCATAAGCCGCGTCGAACTGGGTACGGAATGAAAAGCCTTTCCCAACTGTCAGCTCATTGATGAAGGAGCCGGTCCAGTCTGGATTCGGATCTCCGATAACCTTTTTACTTGTTGCTCCAGTTGGCTGGCCCGTTTCAGGGTCACGGCCCTCTTTTTCTGCCTGTGGCAGCCCCTTAGGTGTCAGCAGCAACGATCCATCGGGATTGCGGGCGAAGTATGTGCTATAGAATGCCCCCAGCGGATAGCCATCGACTGCAGCTACCTGGCTAAACCCACCCGGGAACAGCAGCAAGCCACCAGGAATGTTGTTCACCTCGTTCTTGTTCTTGGAGAATGTCACAGTAGAGGTCCACTTGAAGTTCTCGTTCTGTACGGGTGCTCCCGTCAGCATTAACTCAAAGCCCTTATTGGTCAGAGTACCCACGTTCCTGTATTGGTTCAGGAAACCTGAAGAAGGGGTTAAGTTGACAAACAGCAATAAGTCCTTCACATCTTTGTGGTAGTAGGAAAACTCAAGCCCTAACCTTCCATTCAGGAAACTCATATCGGCACCTATTTCAGTCTCTACTTGTCTCTCCGGTTTAATGCCAGAGTTACCTAAAAGTGTAGAGGAAATTACGCCGGGCAAGCCTGGAAGAGAAACAGGAACGTAGTTCGTGTAGCGGTCAAAGGCACCGATAGCCGTTAAGTTACCAGCCTGCCCGTAAGACGCACGCACTTTTAGAATGGGAATCACTTGCGACAGGCCTTCCCAGAACTTTTCGTTAGAGATGAGGTAGCTGCCACTCACTTTTGGGTAGAACTGCCACCTGTTGTCTTCACCGAAAACAGAGGACACATCGTATCGGCCAGCCCCGGTAAGGAAGAGCCTGTCGCCAATGCCAAAGGTCTGCTGCGCAAAGAAGCCGAAGATGTTGATGTCACTTCTTAACTCACTAGAAATAATGGTGGCTCCGTTTGAAGTTGTTTCCGCTATCGGCCCGAGTTGCGTGGCAGTAATACCTGTGGCATAGACCTTATCTACTTGCACAGTAGCTCCCACGCCAGTTGTGGACTCCAGCCAGTCTGCCAGAGTGGCTCTATAAGAAGCGTTCAGGTCGTTGTTTAAAAGATAAGTCGTTCGGTCGGCACGGCGTGAGTATCCGGTATCGTACGACGGTGTTGTGTTGCCCACCGGTATAAACCCTGTGGCAATCTGTGTGGCGTTATCGTAGCCCAGCGTATAGTTGATGTTCAGGTTAGGGATGGGCGTGAGCATCAGCTGCAAATCCCCGATAAAGCGGTTTGTCCGTTGGCCGAACTTAAACCTCTCTATTGCCTCCAGCGGGTTTGTTCTTCTGAGAATGCTGGTGGGCGCCGTTGAAGGAAACACCCCGTTTACCGGCTCAGGATTGATGTAGTTGTTACTGAAGATAAAGCCAGTAAGGGCCCCGTACGCTTCGCTTAAGCCACCGTTCGGGATTTCCTCGCTTGTGCTTAGCACATAGTTAGCCCCCACTGACACAGACATCCAGTTGTTCAGCGTCTGGTCGATGCGAATGCGCGCCCCTCCCCGGTTAAAGTTGGTATTGTCAATGATTCCCTGGTTGCTCAGGTAGTTGCCGCTCAGGTAGTACTGTGTGTTTTCACTGCCGCCTGACACGGATAAGTTATTCTCTGTTCCGAAGGCGGTGCGGAAGATCTTGTCCTGAAAGTCATACCGCTGCACAGGCTCTTGCGTGAGATTACCTGGGTCGGTATCCACAAAGCGGAAAGGGTAGTCGTTGTAATCCAGCGTCTTCCGGACCTCACTTACTCTGAACTGCGTAGAGGCAGCAATTTTTGGCTTACCTGCCTTGCCGCGTTTGGTAAAGATCTGTACGACACCATTGCTTGCGCGTGAGCCATAGATAGCCGCTGCGGCTGCTCCTTTTATGATCTCAATACGCTCTATGTCATTAGGGTTGATATCTACCAGGCGGTTTTGGGCATAGCCGCCCAGGTCGATGAGTTCAGGGGAGTTGTTGTTGATGATGACGCCATCCACAATGTACATGGGGTCGCCTGAGCCTACCACGGTACTTGTACCGCGCAACCGCACACTGATACCACCGGCTGGGTTACCAGAGTTCTGCGAAATCTGAGCACCAGCTACTTTTCCTGCCAGGGCCTGGTCTACAGACGTTGCCACACTGTTTTGCAGAGAAGCGGCAGAAACGGTAGAAATAGCATTCCCCAGTTGCTTCTTACTGGTCGCCACGGATGTGCCCGTAACAACCACTTCATCTAAGCCAACAACGTCTTCGCTAATCTGGGCATCAACAACCACAGTAGCAGCAGAGCCAAGTGTAACAGGCTTTGTCTCCGGCTTAAAACCAATGTAAGAGAACGTGAGGTTATAAGTTCCGGCACCCTGCGTTGTTGTCAGGCTGTACTTTCCGTTTGCATCGGTGGCCGTTGCACTATTGCTGTTCTGAAACTTTACAACAACTCCCGGCAGCGGAACCTTTGTTCGGGCATCCGTAACGGTGCCCGTCACGGTGTAACGCGTACTTTGCGCAAAAGCGACCTGGCCTAGCAAGACCAGCATGAGCGCGCACATTAAAGTGACCTTCAGGTTAGACCACCCATTAAAGTAGAATTCTCTCATAGGAAACTAGTTTACACTGTACATGAATGTTAGTTGGATTTGTGTTTCTTTATTCAGGAAGGCTTATTTTGCCCATGTGCACCGAAGGGATGCGCATTTTCCCCGGGCCAAAGTCAAGCTTGTCGCCCACCAGGCACTCATTGGCAAGGGTGGCAAAAAGCACGGCCTCTTTCGCATCCGGGGATACTCCCAGTTCAGCTGTATCTCTGATCACCACACCCGTAAGGCGTTGCTCTATGTTCCGTATCAACAAAGGGTTGTGCATACCGCCCCCACTCAGGAACACCTCAAAGCGCTCCGCGCCCAGGGTTCTTTTCAGTGCGTTACAGATGCTAATGGCCGAGAACTGGTTTAAACTTGCCATCACATCCGCTGGAGAAAGCTGCGCTGTACCCGATCTCTGTTGGGCCTGCTCCAGGTAGGCAAGGTTAAACAGCTCAGGCCCTGTTGTTTTCGGGAAGCCCTGTTCAAAAAAAGGATGATCTAATAAAGCCGCTACCAACCCGTCGTTAGCAGTGCCTGAGAGAGCTAGTTCGGAGTCTGCATCAAAAAACCTGTCGGGGAAACGGGACTGGATATAGGCATCCATTAGGGTATTGCCGGGCCCCACATCCGTAGAGAAAATCCGTGTGGTATCAAGGTCTCCTGGCAGAAAGGTAAAGTTGGCAATGCCTCCAATGTTAAGCATAATGCGGTTTTGCCCTTCCTCCGAAAACAGGAGGTAATCACCGTACACGGCGAGTGGTGCCCCTTCGCCACCGGCGGCAATGTGTTTTTGCCTAAAGTCACTCAGCGTTACAATGCCTGTCTTAACGGCAATGTGATCTCCATCTCCTATTTGTAAGGTGGCGTCAGGCATGCCGTCTATCTTATGCAGGGAGGCTGGGGCATGATAGATTGTTTGCCCGTGGCTGGCGATCGCATCCACTTCAGACGGCTCCACCTGCCACTGTTTCAAGCTGGCGTTTATCAGGTCCGCATGGTACCTGCCTACATAGGCATTCATGAGGCAGACGCTTTCAAGGTCAACCTGCCTTTTGGAGAAGATACTTTTTACCTGCTTCTTAAACTCACTGCTGTACGGGGTGGTGGTAAACGCGCGAAGGAAAACGCTGGTGTGCGTGCCATGCCCGACAAAATCACAAAGGGCTATGTCTAGCCCATCCAAAGACGTACCTGACATCAACCCAATGATAGTCCGTCTTTCTTTGCCGGCAATGTTTACCAGGCGCTGCATGTTTTTATTCATAGTGGCTTGTAAGGGAAGAGCTGTTAGTTTCTTTAGAACCGCTGCTGGCAGCGGTTCTGAGATGTTATTCCGAAACTATTAAATTCTCTAATTCATACAACATATACAAGCCATATTTATTTTTACCCTCTGTTAAAGGAGATTCGCATAACACAAACAAAGAAGGGGTGGCAGCAGCGAGGCTATGTTACCCCCTGTACCTGCGGCTGATTTTGTGTACTGCTATAACGACACGCTTTACTCGCCGGGCGGCACATAAGTATGAGGTGCTGGAAGAATTAACCAGCAGTAGCGGCCCAGGCGAAAGAAGATTTGAAACGTACTATGAATATGAGAAAGGGCTAGCCCCTATGCTCTCCCTTTCGGGCGGCGTCCACACTCCAGATACCGGCCCCGTGCGCAGCAATGTACAGAAACAGGAAACAGTAGAGCACAGCCGTTTCGCCCTCATTCATGACCGGGTTCCAGCCTTGGGGAGCATGCGCTTTAAAAAAAGCCACGGCCATCTCGCCGCTGGCAATAAAAGCCGCCCAACTGGCAAAAAAGCCAAACAGGATCATAAGGCCGCCCACCAGTTCAATAATTCCGGCAAAGCCCATGAGGGAGACCAGTTCCACGGTATTGCCGTCTCCCGGCCAGCCAAGCAGTTTCTGGCTTCCGTGCATTGTAAACATGCCGCCCGCCACGATGCGCAGGATGGCGTAGAGTTGTGGGCTGTACTTTCCGAGATACTTTTCCATGGCGCCTGTTTTAAGTTGTTTGCACTTAGGCTTCTTTACCTAAGTATAAAAACCGGTGTTCCCTAAAAACAACAACGCGTAAGCCAGGAACAAAGTTAAGCAAGTATAGCCGGGCGAGGTATATGAGGTTAAGCTGAAAGCCTGTTCCTGGTGCAGCCGCCTAATATAGGTGCAACTGTGGCCCAGGCAGTATAGAAAAGCAGCACAGGCAAAGCCGAGTCAGCTTTTTGAGAGCCGTGGCGGTGGCTATAGGCTGAACAGCACATTTGCCTGCAGCACAGACTCATCCAGCCCCTCAATGCCGGCTACGTTGTTCCAGTAACGCCACTCAGAGCCCAGGAACACCTTCCCCGGTTTAGCCCAGAGGTTGCCCAGGTCCAGGAAAAGCTGGGGCTGTGTAAGGTATTGGGTACTGCCGGGGCCACGGTCGCCAATGAAGTCCATGAAGCCACGGAACCGCAGGCGTACTTTCTCCGAAACAGGCAGCGGAACATCCCAGCTCGGGGTAAACTGGTAGGTGCCGCTGTAGGCCCGGCCATCCTGCCTGTAATAGTAGGCCTCAAGCTGGAGCAGACCGGGGCCCGGTATCCTGAACTTAAATGCGGACCCGGCCAGGTAAACAAAGAAATCCTCGGCACCTCCGAAAAGCACGTTTACCCCGCCCGCCAGCAGCACATCACTGATTGGCCCCAGCGTTAACTCCTGCCCCGTGGCGCGGCTCAGGCTCACTTTAGGGTACCACTCCAGGTACAGATCCGGGCTTGCCAGGCTAGCGCTGTTCGATAAGTCTGCAAAGCCAAACTGCTCCAGCGCCCCATAGTCTCCAAAGTGCTCGAAAGTGACGGTGGCCAACTCACCGGACCGCTCCAGGTTACGCCCGTACAGGAGCTGCACATTAGAGCCGCCTTTGTAGATGACCTGCGCAGTGGCTGGGTTATGCAGCAGCAAACACGCGAAAACCAGCAGCAACAGGTATAGTTTAGCGGTAACGCCAGCTGGCGTGGTGAGACGAGGGACCATAAGGTATAAGATTGCGTGTAACGGGCTTACTTGTGCTGCTAAGTTATGGCCTTAGATCAAATTTCAGCAATAAAAAATTGCCTACCCTTTTCTCATAGTACGCTGATTTATACTTTACTGGCCTTTAGCCGAGAGCCGGCAGGCAAGGCTAAACTTACGCCAAAGCAAAAAGCACCTGAATAAGACCTATACGGCCTTCTTCAGGTGCTTTTCTTCACAGCGTTCTTTGTTATTCTTTCTTGCGCGAGAGCAGCAGTATGGCCGCAGTCGTTACGGCCGCTGTCACGGCAAACGATTTGATCATTTCCTGTTTGTTATACTTCCAGGAGGCATTCATGCCCCGCTCTGCCCAGATGTTTGGCACCTTGCCGCGCTTCAGGTCATCCAGAATGCCTTCCACCACATCTACACGGTCTGCCATTATAAGCGGCAGCCAGTGGGCAAAGCTGCCCTCGCCATACTTAAAGGCATAGCGCCGGATCATGCCGCTGAGGCCTTTCGGCGGTTTTGAGGTGCCGAAGACAGCCGTCACGTTTGGCCGCTCTATTGAGTGCAGCACTTCTACATCGATAGGCTGCTGCGGCGGCCGGTCCCAGTTATACCCGCCATGGTCCTCGTTGGAGCGCTTCCGCATCGGGTAGGTCGGGTCGTTCTTGGGATCGGCATCAATTCCCCAGCCTTTTATATGTGCATAGTCTTTCGTATTTGTTTCCATAGTGGTTCTTTTTACATTTTAGCTGATGGCGGAACAAGCACTGTTTTGATGCAGTTATCCAGCTTGTCCGAAAAAATTCGATAGGCGTCGGAGATATCCTCCAATGGGATGTGGTGCGTGATCATCTCCCTTGGGCTGAAAACGCCGTTTTGAATGTGCTCGATCATTCTTGGCAGCAGGCGCTTCACCGACGCCTGGTTCCCCCGGATCGTTACCCCTTTGTTTAGCGCATTGCCAATCGGGATAAGGTTACCGGTAGGGCCGTACACCCCGACAATAGAGACCACGCCGCCTTTTTTAACAGAGTTGATGGCCCACTGCAAGGCTGTGGCAGAGCCCGCCTGCATCAGCGTTTTACGCCCGGTAATGGTTTGCAGCTTACTACCTGCCGCCTCGGCGCCTACCGCATCAATACAAACATCGGCCCCCAGGGAGTCTGTTTGCTTCTTCATAAACACCACCGGATCTGTGATAGACCTGAAGTCATAGGCCTCGCACTGTGCAAACTTGCGCACAAAGTCCAGGCGGTATTCTTCCTGGTCGAACACGATCACACGGCCTGCCCCAAACAGCCAGGCGCTCTTTGCAGCCATGATACCGATTGGGCCTGCGCCGAATATGGCGACCGTATCGCCCTTTTGTATGCCTCCCATTTCTGCCGCCTGGTAACCTGTTGGCACTACGTCCGTCAGCAATACGGCATCGTCCGGGTGCATCCAGTCCGGGATAACAGTTGGGCCGACGTTCGCATACGGCACACGTGCATACTCTGCCTGGCCTCCGTTATAGCCACCCGCTATGTGGGAGTAGCCAAAGATGCCTCCTACTGCGGTAGCCTGTGGGTTGGCCTCGTGGCAGTTGCCGTACAGCTCCTGCTTGCAAAAAGTACACTCCCCGCAGGCAATGTTAAAAGGTACAATCACCTGGTCGCCCACCTTCAGTTTGTGTACGTCCGGGCCAACCTCCTCTACCACTCCGATAAACTCGTGGCCGAAGGTTTCGCCCACGCGTGTGTCCGGCACGTTGCCGTTGTATAAATGCAGATCAGACCCGCAAATACAGGAGCGGGTTACCCGAACAATGGCATCCTGGGGATGCAGTATCTCGGGCATAGGCTTGTTTTCAATGCGGACCCGTTGCGGTCCCCGGTAATCCATTGCCAGCATAAGTTTGTTTCCTTCCGTTAATGTACAAAATATGTATCAGGTTCTCTGGTTCTGTGCTTGCAGCTATTTTAGTTAAGAAACAGCTGTTGTTTCACAGCTAATAGATACTATTTTGCACTTTCAAAGTTTCAGAAACTGCACTTATACCATACAGCACTATATCTATATAATACAATATTAGCCTGTGTAACCCAATCTTAACCCAACAGCACAACACGTTTAAAATCAATGTATTACCTAAGTATAAAACCAAACCAGCATACGATGTGCTGAAGGAACAAAAGCGTGTAGCGTACTGGCCCAGATGGTATCTCCTGTACTTTCGGTGCGTTAGAAGCCTGCCGCCGCATCGTCGCCACGGGGATCAGCGCCGCCCTCCAGGCGGCCGTCTGGCAACACCAGGATGCCGGCAGCCCTGCCAATGCCACCCGATGGCTTAGGTACAATTTTGTGCCCCTTCCACCACAGCTCTAAACTGGTGCGCGGACCTAAGCCCCCCCACTCCGAAAGCACCCAGTCCGGCTTCCACTGGTGGTGAAAGCGCCCTGCGTTAACGGCCCCCTGCATCGGGAAGCCGTGCTCCGTTACGTTGAGGATGATCTGGTAAACGGTGGTGATAATGGTGGAGCCGCCCATCGCGCCTATTACCATGTACAGCTGCCCGTCCTTTTCCAGGATGGTAGGTGTCATGGAGCTTAGCATGCGCTTGCCCGGAGCGATGGCGTTAGCCTCGCCCCCAATCAGGCCGTAGCTGTTAGGGTAGCCGGGCTTCACGCTAAAATCGTCCATTTCGTTGTTGAGCAGAAAACCCGCCCCGGCCACAAACACCTTGGAGCCAAAGCTGCTGTTAAGGGTGGTGGTGACCGACACGGCGTTGCCAGCGGGGTCTACAATGGAGTAGTGGGTTGTGTGGGGGCTTTCGGCTGGCGCCGGAACACCAGCCGATATCAGGTCACTATCCGTTTCCTCCTCCAGCGAAAAACCCTCCATCCTGCTTTTAATGTAGCTCCTATCCAGTAAAGCCTCTACCGGTACATCGTAATAAGCGGGATCGCCCAGGTGTTTGGCACGATCGGCGTACACCCTCTTCTCAGCCTCTATCATCAAATGGGCCGAGGCAACGGTGTTCCAGCCCCAGGCATCCAGCGGGTAGTCCTCTGAAATGGTCAGCAACTGTAGCAGCGCAATACCGCCGCTGGAGGGCGGAGGCATGGAAATTACCCGGTAGTCCTCCAGTTGCGCCGTCAGGGGCTCACGCCACACCGCCTCATAGGCCGCAAGGTCTGCCATGGAGATTATCCCCCCGCCTCGCTGCATCTCAGCCACCAGCAGCTCTGCCGTGGGGCCTTCGTAGAAGCCTGCCCTGCCCCGGTCCCGGATCCGCTCTAGGGTGTTGGCCAGGTCTTGCAAGCGCAAGGTATCGCCCGCACGCCAGTGGTCGCGAAGTATAAACCCGGGCCGCACGGGGTTGTAACGGATAAAGTCGAGCCGTTGCTCGTTCAGCTTCTGCGCCTCCTTTTCGGTGAGCGGAAACCCCTTGGCAGCGAGTACAACGGCTGGCTGCACCAGCTCGTGCCAGGGCATGCTGCCGTACTTCTCATGGGCCTGCACCATACCGGCCACGGTGCCGGGCACGCCCGCTGCCAGGTGCCCCTTCAGGCTCAGGTTCTCAACCACCTCCCCTTCCTCGTTCAGGTACATGTTGCGTGTTGCGGCGGCAGGGGCCCGCTCACGGTAATCCAGGGCATCCACGGTCCCATCCTGCTGCCGCAGCACCATAAAGCCGCCGCCCCCGATGTTTCCGGCATCCGGGTACACCACTGCCAGGGCAAACTGAACGGCAATGGCGGCGTCCACGGCATTGCCACCGCGCCGGAGAATGTCTGCGCCCACCGCCGAGGCAAGCGGGTGGGCCGTTACCACCATCGCCTGGTCGGTCACAAGGCCTCTTTCATCCAGGTCGCGATCCGTGCAACCAGCTATTCCAATTACTATTAAGAGATAAATGAGTCTTTTGCGTATCAAATCTGCGGGGTTTGTTGCTGCTTAAACTGTCTTCTTTACCCTTATAGAGCGCAGCAGGTTTTACGGATGCCGCTGCAGCTGCCTTCACCCGCATCGCTGCGGGCTGAGATTAAAGGTTCTGCAGCAGAACTGTATTTGCCTGTTGCCGTTTTTAGGGAAACAACAGCGTTACAACCTATGCCATTTAAGCAACCACCTGTACTGTACAACGAAGAAGGTAAGCCCCGCACCGTTGGCTTTGAACTGGAGTATGCCAACCTGGGCATAGATGCGTCTGCCAAGATCGTGCAGGCGCTGTACGGAGGCCGCATTGAGCAGGAGAGCCGCTTCCGGCTGCAGGTGACCGACACCGAGCTGGGCGACTTTACAATAGAGTTTGACCTGACCCTGCTGACGGAGCAGCGCTACAAGAAGGCTTTTGAAGCCTTCAACATACAGGTTGATACCATCAAAGTAGGGAACGGCACCCTGCAGGACGAGGTGGAGACGGCGCTGGAGAGCATCGTGGGCAAGATTTTCCCTTATGAGATCGCCTGCCCGCCTTTGCCGTGCACCCAGCTACAGCAGCTCGAGAAACTGCGGGAGGCCCTTTACAGGCACCATGCAGAAGGCACAACCTCTTTCGTGACCAACGCCTTTGGCACGCACATCAACGTAGAGCTGCCCGATACCGAAACCGAGACCATTCTCACCTACCTCAGGGCCTTTGTCCTGCTTTACCCCTGGTTGCTGTATGTGGGCCACACAGACCTGGCACGCAAAATAAGCCCCTTTATAGACCCTTACCCGGAGGCGTATGTGGAGTTGGTGCTGCTGCCTGCCTACCATCCCAACCTGCGGGACCTTATACACGATTACCACACCTTTAACCCCAACCGCAACCGCCCGCTGGACATGTACCCGCTGTTTGCCGCCCTCGAGGGGGAGCTGCTGAAGCAGTACAGCGACATCGGGAAAGTGAAGGCACGGAAGACCTTCCACTACAGGCTACCCAACAGCTCTATTGCACAACCAGACTGGACCCTGGCGCAGGAATGGAACAACTGGATTAGGGTTGAGGAGCTGGCCCAGGACCGGGAAGCCGTGCGGCAGTTAAGCCAGGAGTACCTTTCCCTGAAGAAGCACACGCTGATAGGCTTTGAAAACAAGTGGATTAAACGAATAGAGCAATGGCTGCCATGAGGCAAGTACAAAAGATAAACCGCGGCAGGCCCACCATCGGTGTTACAGGGCCAGACAAAGGAGGCGAAGCCGCCTGGTTGTTCACTGCGCTGTCGGTGTGGCTGGCGGGCGGAAAACCGGTGCGGATCACCCCGGCCAGGCCCCGCACGGCAGACGGCCTGCAGGCCCTGATTGTTGGCGGCGGGGCCGACGTAGACCCCAGTACCTACGAGCAGGCGCACGTGATCGAGGATTACCTGCAGCAGACCATACGCCAGCCGCACACAAACATTTTCAAGCGGATCGGGCGCTTCGCCCGCTGGCTGTACTTCCCGGCGCTGTTTTTCGTGCGAAAGCTGCTGAGCCGGAAGCCGCAGTTTGGCCTCGACCGCGACCGCGATCACCTGGAGCTACAACTGATTGACCAGGCGGCCAAAAAAGACCTTCCTTTGATGGGCATCTGCCGTGGTGCGCAACTGCTCAATGTATACTTCCGGGGTACGCTCTACAAGAGCATCAACACATTTTATACCGAGGCCCCCAACCCGGCAAGTATCTTCCCGGTGAAGGAGGTAAGTATAGAGGCGGGCAGCAAGCTTGGCTCCGTGCTGGGTGTGCAGCGGCTAGAGGTAAACGCGCTGCATAACCAGGCCGTGAAAGAGCCGGGCGAGGGCATCGCCATTGTCGCACGGGAGCCGAACCAGGTGGTGCAGGGCATTGAGCACCTGTCGCACGACTACATGGTGGGGGTGCAGTGGCACCCGGAGTACCTGCCGCAGTTTGCTGTACACCGCCGCCTGTTCAAAGCCTTGGTGCAGCAGGCACGCGAGGTAAGCCAGCAGATAGAAGAGCGGGACATGCAGGAAGCGTTGGCGCACCCCAACCCGACATTGCTGCAGAAGCTAGAGGCGCAGACAGAGAAAGAGTAGCCACTCCGGCCCTTACGGAGACGATCCTGCCGCAAAGGCAAAAGCAGCTGTTGCCGGGCAAAAAAGGGATGGCTGTAGGAATCAGGAGATGCTTATACGCTGCATAACGGCTTTACAGGGAGCGGCAGATGTTACCTCCACCCTGTGCGGCGTGTGAAGCGGCACGGCAAAATAATCGCCTGCCGCCAGCGGGTATT
Organism: Pontibacter actiniarum; assembly: GCF_003585765.1. NCBI lineage: Bacteria > Pseudomonadati > Bacteroidota > Cytophagia > Cytophagales > Hymenobacteraceae > Pontibacter > Pontibacter actiniarum. The sequence goes on along the minus strand of NZ_CP021235.1, from coordinate 794,381 downwards.
TTTTCTCCCCGAGGATCATGTTACAGGTGCCTTCCACTATCAGAAAGCTTTCGTGCTCCTCGTGGTGCACTTCGAAGTCAGACGCGCTTCTGATCCAGGCGATGGCTGTGGTGGCGGCGGGAGTATAGCCTATGATTTTAGCATACACGCTATCTGCATCCACAGGTAGCTCCATATCCTGGCGGCTCAGCCAGGGCTCAAAGTCCTCCGGCCTGGACGCGCTGGTGATGCGTGGCGGGGAGGCAGGCAGCTCTCCGTGCTTCATGCGCTCCATGTAGTCAATGGTGGCAAGCACCAGGGCTTTAACGGTGTTTCTGGGCTCCACGGCGTGTGCCAGGGCGTAGTCGCCGAGAGCCTGGCTAGCTGCGTTCAGCTCCTGCCGGACTTCAGGGTGTGCGGCAGCCATGCGCTCTACTTCACGGACCTCCTCCGGAGTGGCAGCACCCAGGACATAAAGCTCCAAAACCCCGGATGCTATAAATTCTCTGATAGGGCTCATGCCGGTTTTCCTGCTTTTAAATGAATGAATGCCTTCTGTAGTGTTTGTCTTAGTTTCTGTTCGGTTATACCCAGCGCGGCGGCCGCTTCTGGGCAGCTGCGGCCCTTCAGGTAGATCAGCTCCAGTACGGCCCTTTCCTGTGGCTCCAGGTGGCAGAGCGGGCTCTCCCCCTGGTTTTGCGGCTTTCCTGCCTGGGCGCCCTCCGGAGCAGGCTTAGCAGCGGCCTTTTTCAGGGAGTTGCACTTGCCAGCCTTCACGGCCTCCAGGGCCATGCCACGGGCAATGGCCAGGGCCCAGGTCAGAAACCTGTTTCTGGAGTAGTCATAGACCTCTATCCGCGACCAAACGGCGACAAAAGTTTCCTGCAGCACCTCCTCCGCCACTTCCGCATCCTCTACTATCCTGGAGATTACCCCTAGCATGACCGGGGCATAGGCATCGTAAAGCTGGCCCAGCACCTCACGATTTCCCTGCTGGAGGGCTTCTATAAGGTATTGCTCTCCCTCTCCATCAAATTTAGTTCCTGACATAGATCTTTCCGCTCCACACGGCCTTCCGCAAAACAACCAAGTGTGTCTTTAAAATTAAGTAACTCTGCTTAAATAACCTAACCCGGCGGCACCTGCTGCCCCCGCTTCGGTTTGGTTGCCGATTGCCAGCAGTTGCCACTGCCCGATACTGACGTTATACTTCTGTCGGTCAGCAGGGTTGCTGTGGCTGGGGGGGGGCGTTGGCGGCACTGGCGTTTGCCGCTAAGCGGAGGCTGGTTAGTGCTGGGCAGGTGCAAACCACGCGACGGCACTAGCTGAGATAGCTGCGGGTATCTCGTGCCCACCGGCAAACTCTGTATACTTTAGTGCCACGCCCTGCCGCCGCAGCTGTGATGCAATACGCCGGCTACAGGGGGCAATGGGCAGCACAGGGTCATCCACCCCATGCGAGATAAACACAGCTGGCTTCCCCCTTGTCTGGAGGGTGTAGGCAAAGCCGGGCGAGAAGGCGATGACGTGCGTAAACAGGTCGCCGTTTGTCAGGCCAAGGCAAAGGGCATAGGAAGCACCGTCCGAAAAGCCCCCGATAGCCAGCTGTTGGTGGTCAATGGCATACGTGTCAAAGGCGAGCGCAAGTGCCTGGTCCAGGTAGATGGCATCCGGGCCAAAGGCGTCGCTGGCAATAATATCCCAGGAGTAGGCACGTGCCGCAGGAGCGATCAGGATGATGTTGTGCGCATCGGCGTACGGCTGCAGCAAAGACAAGCCTTGCGTGGCAGGAGCGCCGGCACCGTGCAGCATCACTGCCAATGCAGCTGGTTTGCTGCTGTCGTACCCTGGGGGCACGTAGATGAAGCCGTCCTTTTGGCTGTCCAGCCCTAACGGCTGCACGCCCGTTGCAACGCCTGCCCTGCCGGTGGGTTTGCCGGGCTTGGTGGTTATCCTGCCGGTGCTGTACTTGCCTCTTTTTGTAACCATTTCTTCCGTGCCTGTATGGTTCCTTACCTTTATGTACGGTACCGGTGAGGGGAAGAGACATCAAAAAAGGAGCTCGTGGGCTCCTTCTCTGTTTGTTCTTCTGTAATCGCTTTATAGGTGGTTTAGTACCTGTCTGAGGTGTCTGCTTCGCCAGCTGCAGCAAAGTGCGTTGCCTGCTTGATGTTTTTCTCTTTGCCATCCGCATCTTCATAGGAGCGCTCCTCCACCTCCACTGACAGCGTCTTGCCCTTCAGCTCTTTGGAGTCGACCTCTTTCTTGTCTATTCCCACTGCCTTTAGAAAAGCAGCCAGGATAGGCTGCCCCGGCTCGCTCAGGTAAAAGCGCTGGTTCACGAAGCCATCCTCGTTTTCCAGGCGGCAATTAATGAACGGAACGTTTTTGTTTTCGCTCTTGCCTTCTTCCACTTCTGTTATCTTCACCACATGCCTACCCTCCGGCAGAAACGGTTTTTCATCTATCTTCAGCTTCATAATTCCTTCTTTTGTTTTGCTAATTTTATACGCAAATCAACACCCTTAGTTATACTTCAAGTATAAAACCCATACTTATTACTAATATAAATAGCAAACAAAATACTCTAGCACCTCGAAAGCATACCCAAGTTGGTTTTAAACCCCTGACAATCAACCATCTTCATTCGGTTATCCGTAAACTTTAAGAGCCGGACGAACCCGGTGTAAGTGAAACAGATGTTAAACCTTAGCAAAGAAAAAGACTATGGCTGATAAAAAAGATAAGAGCAATGAGTTAAAGAACAAAGCTGACACAGACGGTATTGTAAACGCCGGGCGTCAGCGGGCAGGGCAAACAGGGCCCATAGCCGGCGGTGCCGATAACACGCGCGGAGAAAACAAGCCAAGCCGGGAAGGCACCAGCGGCGGGGCCAAGAAGGGCAAGGAGAGCGCCAGCCCCGATACACCAAAGGGCAAGCGACCGTAGCACCAGCCTAACATAAAAAGCAAACTTTAAACCTCACCATAAGAATACCAGCCAGGGCAACCCGGCTGGTATTCTTATGATGGACCTGTACAGGTGTGCAAAGCCTCCTGCACTGGCCGCCATAAAAAACAGCCGCCGCTTATACTTGATAAGCGGCGGCTGTTTTTTATGGCGGCGAATTTTACGCGCCGGCTTCGTAACACGGCACGCTGGCCTTACCAGCCTCTGTCGCGGTAAAAGCGATCGCGGTCCTCGTTTCCTTGTCTGCCGAAGCGTTCGTTATCGGATCTGTAGCGCGGCTCCTCGTTGCGGTAGGCATTGCGCTCCCTGCTTTCATAGCGGTTGTTGTCCTGGAAGCCTCTTCTTTCATAGCTGCCTTCCCCACGGCCGTAGCCTCTCTCCTCGCGGCCCATATCGCGGAAGCGCGGGTTCTGATAGCTGTCGTCGTAGTAGTTGAAGTTTTGGTTGGGCCTGTTTTCGTTGATGTAGCCACCGTCGCTGGTGCGGCCAAAGCTGTCGGAGAAACGGCGGTCGCGGTTGCGGTAATGTTCCCTGTCACCGTAGCCGTCATACCTTCTGCTGTCGTCCCAGTGCCTGTCGTGCTGCGTAATCCGCGGGCCCTGGTCGCCGGAGAGGCCGTAGTAGGAGTGCCCGTAGGCAGAGCCTCCGCCAGCGGTGCTGCCGCCCTCTCCGTAGCGCGTGCCTCCACTGAAGTCGCCGTAGGCGTGTGCGGCATTGGTGTCGCAGTGGCCGCGCTGCCTGTGGCTGTCCCCGCTGTTGTTTCCGGGTTGGCCGGTGTAGCCGTACTTGCTCTCCGGGTTATAGTGCGACAGGCTGTTGGTGTTACCGGTCAGCGCGTTGCCGTGCTCATCAAAATCGGCGTAGTGGTTTTTATTTTGGAAGTTATCGTTTTTTCCTCTGTTCATAGCTTCTGATAGTTAAGGTTTATTGCACTCCCCTTACTAACGAAGCCCGCCGCCGCATGTTTTGCATCTGGCCTGTCAGCGCTTTCCGGACAAGCTGCCGGGCACTTTTTTTCAGCCTCTTTACCCTGTGCCGCTCCCTACAGTTTATGCAGCTGAAAGTACCCTAAATGCAGCGCGTCTTCCTCCGTTTCACTGCTCTTGGTTAGCTGCAGGCTGTACTTCTCCTTTACCTCCTGCGGCAGGATGTCCTGCACCTTAAAGAGTTCGTCCACATCCACACCGAACTTATCATCGATGTGCGAGGCAGCGCCCTTAAAACCGGTGTGCTTGTAAAAGGCGGTCTGCCTGGCCTGCTTCGCGGCGTCGCCCTGGTCTTTGGCTACAGCCAGCATCTTGTAGTGGAACTCGTCAAACTCGCCGGGCTTGTAACCGCCCAGGTTCAGGAAAAAGAGCTTGTCGGCTCCTTCTTCGGGTACACCGGCGGCGGCTTCTCTCGGCACTACGCGCACCCGGTAACCGTTGACCAGGTTTACCTCGCGCCAGGCATCCACGTGTATGTTTCCCTTTGCCTCAGGCCAGAAGGCTTTAATCTCCGGCACCAGGTCCTTTACCGTATACCCTACACTGAAGAACATATCATGCTGTTCGGTGTTTCTGCCTGCGGGCCTGCACCCCAGCATCAGCATAAAAAGCTTAAGATTCTGCATAATGCAAGTATAGCAACAAACTGGCAGAATCGCTTTAACTTTATACTTCTTATCTTCGCAGCAAAAGTATGGCCGGCTGCCCGCTTGGGCGCGCACAACTGTAGCAAGCTGAAGCAGGCCGGCAGGAGCCTTACATAGCCAGAACGCATATGAAATTAGTAGGAAATATACAGGATATCCGGGGCAGCCGGAACACGAAGAACGAGGGCATCGCACTGCACATCGACAGGATAGAGTACGTTACCCATAAAAAAGACGGCCGCTTCTTTCAGCCCTTCGACCTGGAGGTTGAGCTGGAAACGCCGCTGGTGATTACCGGCGACTGCCTGGCCCGCACCGACAACAAGCACCTGGAAGAAGGCGAGTACGAGTTTCTTGTGTACGACAAAGTAGACGACGGCTACGAGCTGAACGAAAGCAAGCAGCTATCCATCGAAACAGCCTACGACTACGATGCCGACGTTACCATTCTCCGCTCTGTTTACTATACCGTAACCGTCTCGAACGAGGAGTTTAAGCAACTAAAAACCGAACAGGGCAAGGCCAGGGCTGCCAAGAAAGGCAAAGGCAGGAAGCGTTAAGCCGCCCCTGCTACTTCCCTTTGCGGCCAAGGTAAAGGCCGTAGATAGCCAACCCTGCCGCCGCTGCAAAAACCACATACTGCTTCTCTTTGGTAGATAGCCCGTTGTAAAAGTCCAGGCCGCCCTTGCCGGGGTTCTGCAAGAGGTCTGCCAGCGCGCCGGGGTTTTGAAGCAGGCTTTTCAGGGATTGGTTTGTGTGGCTGTTCTCCATTATAGCTTTGTTTTATAGTGTCCAAGTAGGTACGTCACTCCTGCTGTAATAGATATGCGCAGCTGCCAAACGCCTGCCTTTGCGTGGCACCCTATCCCCGAGCGGCCAACTATTCCGGTCAGAAATTTGTTAAACAGAACCCGGGGCGGCCTGTAGCCCTCCCGGCTCAGAGAAAGAACCCACTTAACCGAAACCCATGCAGCGACTAAGCTCAAAAGAATATAAAAACGAATTTGTACAGCATTTCCCCGGGGATGAAAGCGGCGACCTCCGGCCCCGCCAAACCCCGGGCGTCCTCTACAGCAAAGCCATCCCCACGCCGGTGGCGCAGCCCACCCTGCTGGCTTGGTCCGAGGACTTGGCCGAAAAGCTGGGCATCCGGAAACCTGAGGGGCAAGAGGACATCGACATCCTGGGCGGCAACCGCGTGGCAGACTCCATGCACCCTTACGCCGCCTGCTATGCCGGGCACCAGTTTGGCGGCTGGGCAGGCCAGTTAGGCGATGGCAGGGCCATTACGCTGGGCGAGTGGGAAACGGCAACAGGCCAAAGCTGGGAGCTGCAGCTGAAAGGGGCCGGCCCCACCCCCTACTCCCGCCGTGCCGACGGCAGGGCCGTGTTGCGCTCCTCGGTTCGGGAGTACCTGATGAGCGAGGCCATGCACCACCTGGGCGTGCCTACCACCCGTGCCCTGAGCCTTGTTTCTACCGGCGACCAGGTACTGCGCGACATGTTTTACAACGGCAATGCGGCCTACGAGCCCGGGGCCATCGTAATGCGGGCTGCCCCAAGCTTCCTGCGCTTCGGCAACTATGAATTGCTGGCCGCCCGCAAGGAAACAGCTAACCTGCAACAGCTGGTCGACTGGACAATATCCCGCTATTATCCGCACATTCAGGGCGAAAACAGGGTAATAGACTGGTATAAGGAAGTGATTGCACGCACTGCAGACCTGATGGTGGAGTGGATGCGCGTGGGCTTTGTGCATGGCGTTATGAACACGGACAACATGTCTGTCCTCGGCCTGACGATAGACTACGGCCCTTACTCGTTTGTAGATGACTATGACCCGGACTTTACGCCCAACACCACCGACCTGCCGGGCCGCCGCTATGCCTTTGGCAAACAGCCGTCCATCGGCTACTGGAACCTCGGCTGCCTGGCCAGTGCCCTGCTCCCCCTGGCCGACAAGGATGCGCTAGTGGCCGCGCTGGAAACCTACAAAGACACCTACTGGCAAAGCTATTATGCCATGATGGGCAAAAAGCTGGGGCTGGATAACGTAAGGCCGGAGGACGTGCAGCTCATTACCCGGTTCGATGAAACGCTGGCAAGTATAAAGCCCGACATGACTATTTTCTATCAGCTGCTCATCGACCTGCCACTGTACATGGGCACAGCCGAAGAGGTGGCAAAGCATTTCGAAGACAGCTTTTACCAGGAGCCCGCACCAAACGAGAAGGAGGCGCTTTTTGCCTTGATAACATCGTACCTGGAGCGCCTGAACACGAACAGCATTACACGCCAGGCCTCCCAGGAGCGGATGCGAGCCAGCAACCCGCGCTTTATACTTCGGAATTACCTGCTGCACCAGGCCATTGAGGAGCTCGAGCGCGGAGAGCAGCAGCTTTTCGTAAAGCTACAGCAGGCGATGAAGGAGCCGTATTCTGATACGTTTGATGAGTTCTTTGCCAAGCGTCCGGACTGGGCTACCCAGAAAGCCGGTTGCTCCATGCTCTCCTGCAGCTCATAACCTGATGCAGACGGCTTCTGCTCCTGCAGCGCCATGCTGTACTTGTTAAATGCCCGTGCCAAAGTATGATTTAGCAGCGAGAGCCGCTCCAATGCAGGAGCGGCTCTCGCTGTTTTTAAAGTATGGCAAGGTTACCGCCTGTCGCTCAGCAGGGCCCTCGACTCGACAAGCCGCACAAACTCTGCACGGTAGCCTTCTGCATCCTTGCCAAGTGCGCTCTGCGCCAGCGCCAGCACCTGCGCATACGTGGCCGTGCCTTTAAACGCTGAATCGCGGAGCAACATGCCAAAGGCTGCCACAGCCCCTGCAAACCGAAGGTTATCAGATGCCTGGCTCACCTCGGTTGCCGCCCCGGACACCGTGGTGGAGAGAAGCTTGCTCTTACTGCCGCCCGGCTCCTTGTAGCGCAGCTTCAGCGTCAGGATTTCGTTTGTGGCAGCGGCCTTTGCACGCAGCTTTGACTCCTGGTACCTGAGCTCATCCACAGAACCGGCACTGCCGCCTTTGGCACCCGCCGGCACAATCTCATAAAGCGCCGTTACCGTATGCCCTGCTCCCAGCTCTCCGGCATCTTTCTTATCGTCGTTAAAGTCTTTGCTTTGCAGCGTGCGGTTTTCGTAGCCGATCAGCCGGTAAGACTTTACCTTGGCCGGGTTAAACTCCAGCTGCAGCTTCACGTCTTTGGCAATGGTAAAGAGCGTGCCGCCGAACTCGTTCACAAACACTTTCTTTGCCTCCAGGATGTTATCAATATAGGCGTAGTTGCCATTGCCTTTATCGGCCAGCTGCTCCATGCGCGAGTCCTTCAGGTTGCCTGTCCCAACGCCCAGCACGGTCAGGGCTATGCCCGTCTCGCGCTTTTCTTCGATCAGGCGGGCCAACTCGCCGTCGCTGCTCACGCCCACGTTAAAGTCCCCGTCTGTCGCCAGGATAACGCGGTTGTTGCCGCCTTCCATAAACTGCTCCTGCGCCACCTGGTAGGCCAGCCTTATACCTGCACCGCCCGCAGTGGAGCCGCCCGCCTCCAACTGCCCCAGTGCCTGCGCTATTTTCTCTTTCTGATCCCCGGAGGTGGCCGGAAGCGCCAAACCGGCGGCACCGGCATACACCACAATGGCCACCTTGTCCTGCGGGCGCAGCTGGCTTACCAGCAGGTTTAAGCCAACCTTCAGCAGCGGTAGTTTGTTGGGCGTCGCCATAGAGCCCGACACATCCAGCAGGAACACCAGGTTGGATGGCGGCAGGTTATCGGTCGGGATGTCCTTGCCCTGCAGGCCAATGTGCAGCAACTGGTTTTCTTTATTCCAGGGGCAGGCGGAGAGCTCGGTGTACACAGCAAACGGCTCCTCCCCTTTCGGCTGCGGATAGTCATAGGTAAAGTAGTTCACCATCTCCTCGATGCGCACGGCGTCTACCGGGGGCTTCTGCCCGTTGTTCAGAAAGCGGCGCACGTTGCTGTAGGAGGCGCGGTCCACATCGATGGAGAAAGTAGAAAGCGGCGACTCTTTAGCGTCCTGAAAGGTACTCTCTTTCAGATAATCGTAGTTCTCGGTGTTGTGCAGCGCCGCCTGGTCGTAGGCCATGTAGCCAGAAGAATACTGCTGTGGCGCAGAGACAACAGCACTTGTTGCCACACCACGGATGGTGATACCCTTAGGCCTTCCGTGAGCTGTCACCACCACTTCTTCCAGTGCCTGCGTGTCCGCCTGGAGCTGTACATCCACCACACGCTTCTTCCCCACCTTTACTTCCTGGGTAATGTAGCCGATGAACCCGAAAACAAGTACGGTTTTTTCGCTTTGCACCCGCAGGGTATACTTCCCGTACTGGTCGGTTACGGTGCCGGCTTGTGTCCCTTTCCCGGTTACCGTTACGCCGGGCAGGGCAGCGCCATTGGCGGCGTCGGTTACGGTGCCGGTCACCTGAAGTGTCTGCGCCTGTGCCTGCAGCCCCAGCATCAGCAGGGCGAGCAGCAATGTGTAGAGGTGTTTTTCCATGGTTTTGTGCTTTTGTTTCCTATAGGATGCAGCCGCCACAGCTATTCCATAACTCTATCTGAAAAAAATTTACTTTCTTTAGGGAAAGTATACTTCAGATGCTGCCCTTCTTCCTCAAGCTTTTCACCAATGCCAAGCCGCCTCCCTCTGATGCGGAGTTGCTGCGCCTGTACCGGCAGACGGGTGAGCTGGAGCACCTGGGCGAGCTCTTCCAGCGGCACTCGGAGATGGTGTACCTGGTGTGCCTGAAGTACCTGCGCGAGGAGGAGGAAAGCAAGGACGCCACCATGCACCTGTTTGAGCACCTGGCCACCGCGCTGCTGCAGCACGAGGTAAGCAACTTTAAAAGCTGGCTCTACGCCACCGCCAAAAACCACTGTCTCATGCAGTTGCGGGCAAAGAAAGGGCAGCCCGGCACAGGCCTGGATGAAACTTCGGCCCTGTTTGTGGAAAACCAGGAGCCGCTGCATCTTTCAGAGGCGGAGCAGCGCGAGGAAACGGAGCAGCTTTTGCAACAGGCCCTGCAACAGCTGCCCCCAGCGCAGTATACTTGCGTAGAGCTGTTTTACCTGCAGCAGAAAAGCTATAAAGAGATTGCCGACCTGACCGGGCATGAGCTGAGCAAAGTGAAAAGCTACATCCAGAACGGCAAACGGAACCTGAAAATTTACATGGAGAAGCACCATGCACCACGATAAGCACCACATACTTTGGCCAGAAGGCGAACACCCTTCGCTGGCGCTGCTGCGGCAGTACCAGCAGGGCGACCTGCCCCCTGCCCTGCACCACCAGTTGGAGCGGCACCTGTTGGGCTGTGAGCTGTGTGCCGATGTGCTGGAAGGCATGGCGCTTTCAGAGGCCGAGCAAACCAAAGCCGCTGTAACGGATATCAACAGAAGTATAAAAACCAAGGTAGAGCAGGGCAAGAAGAAGCCCGACCCTGTTTTCTGGCAGGCAGCTGCGGCCGTACTTGTACTTCTGGCCTCGGCTGTACTCGTCATCTACTACAATTACCGGGAGCAACAGCCGGCACAGGAGCTAGCAACCGTAGGAGCTGTAGTAAAGCCTGCCGAAGCGCCACTACTTGACCTCTCCCCACCCGCAGCAGCTACTGCACCCGATACTCCGGGCACAGCTGAAACTCCGGCGGCAAGTAGAGCAGCAATTACGCAGGTTGAAACGTATGCTCCCCCGGTGGTAAAGCGGGATAAGGAGCAAGTACCTGCCCAAGAGGCGATAGCGGAAGGGGAAATTGTATGTGACGTGTTGGTGGAGGATATTCAGAAGTTTGCAGAAGAAACGCCACCGGATCGTAGTTTTTTGGCAGGCATTGATGATGCGGTCGAAAGCACACCTGTGCCGTTTGACTCGTCCAATGCCTCTCTGCTGAAAGAAGAGGCCGCTACCATGGCGCTGGCTCCCGAGCCTGTGAATGCAGGCAAGGCCCTGGCTGGCAAAACGAAAGGCATCACCATCCGGGGCTTCAGCTCTTTAAAAGCAGCTGCCACGGCCGCAGACCAAAAGCAGGTTAGCGGGCAGGTGCTCTCGCCGGAGGGGGAGCCGCTGCCGGGCGTAGTGGTCTTATCGAAAGGAACGCCGGCTGCCACCTTAACAGATGCGGACGGCAGGTATACCCTGGCAGTGCCGGAGCAGGAGCAAACGCTGCTTTTCTCCTACATCGGGTACGAAACGGCGGAGAAAGTCTTGGCTAAAAACGACACCGCGGCCACCATCTCCCTCTCCCCGGACAAACTGGCTCTAAGCGAAGTAGTGGTAACCGCTTACGGAGTGGCCGAGCCCGCACCGGCAGCAACTCCGGCCCACCCCACGGTGGGCAGGCGCAAGTATAAAAAGTACCTGCAGGAAAGCAGCCGGGAGGTACCGGAGCAGGGGAAAGTAATTATCGCATTCACGGTTGGTACCGACGGTAAGCCGCAGCAGTTGCGCGTCGTTAAAGGCCTCTGCCCCGCCTGCGATGCCGAGGCGCAGCGCCTCATTCAGGAAGGGCCGCGCTGGAAGCCCGCTACCCAAGACGGACAGCTGGTTGCCAAGGAAGTCAGGGTTACTGTTCGCTTTAAGTAGACAGGAATCCACTGCTCCCCTGGCCCCTGCTGGCGCAAGTCTTCAGACTTGTGCCTTACTATGATGTTGAGTTTGTAACTCAACTGGCTTGAAAAGCCATACTTTTTGGCCTCCGCTAACAACCTCCCTGGCGCAAGCGTCCGCTTGTGCCTCCAACTGCCTTGGCTATACTTGCTACAGGTATACTTGCATAGCCATTACTTTCTACAACCTCAACCTAGCTATCCTTTCTAGCTTCCGTTCATCCTGTAGCTCCCACGCACCTATCGTTTCACCTCATGCCTTGGAGCGCTCATGCCCGCGAGGGCTCGTCCTGCCTCGTTAGCGCTCGTCACCGGAACCTCTCGAGGCGCTCAACCCAAGGACTAAAATCAGGTCTGGTAGCCAAGGCTGGCAAAATCTGAATCCTCTTTCCTGCTTTGGTAGGTCAAGCAGCGTCGTCAGGCTGTTGCAGGAAAAGGAGAATGGATCACCCATTAAAACAAACAGCCTCCATACTTCGCTTCGAGCATGGAGGCTGGTGTATTCCTAAGAATTGCGCCGCATCAGGAGGCAAACACCTCCGCCTCATTTTTAAAGGCTTTAAACTCCAGCGGGTTGCCGCTCAGGTCCAGAAAGAACATCGTGAGCTGCTCCCCTGTCTTTCCTTCGTAGCGGGTGTAAGGCTTCACCACAAACTTGATATCATGCTTTGCCAGCCGCGCCTGAAGCTCGGTAAACTCCCCATACTTGAGGATACAGCCAAAGTGCGGCACCGGCACACTAATGCCGTCTACTTTACCGCAATAGTCAAGCGCAGGAATATCAGCGCTCACGTGCGCCGACAGCTGGTTACCGAAGAAGTCAAAGTCGATCCAGTGCTCGGTGCTCCTGCCTTCGGCGCAGCCCAGTATATCCACATAAAACCTGCGGGTAGAGGCAATGTCCTTTACCTTAAAAGCGTAATGAAATGCGTTCATGTTAGTATCCCTTTTGTGATGAAACAATGTTCTGCAGCGGTTTCCCGCTCTTCAGCCTGTCGTAGTTTTCTAGCACCTGCGGCACTACCGAGGCGGGGTCTGTCTTGCTGGCCATGTGCGGCGTCACAAACACCCTGGGGTGCTTCCAGAAAGGGTGCCCCTGCGGCAGCGGCTCCTGCTCAAACACATCCAGGGCGGCACCGGAAAGGTGCCCTTTGTCCAGCATCTCCAACAGGTCCTCTTCCACCACATGCTCGCCCCGTGCCACGTTGATAACATAGGCGCCCTGCGGCAGTTTGGCTAACGTGTCCTTGTTCAGTATGCCCTTCGTTTCCTCGGTGAGCGGCAGCAGGCACACCAGCACCTCCGCCTCTGCCAGAAAGCCATCAAATGCCTCCTGACCGGTGTATACCGCTACCTCGTCCAGCTTCTTCTCCGACTTCGCCCAGCCGCTTACCTGGAAGCCGAGCGCGGTGAGCACCTTGGCCACGTGTGCCCCCAGTTTGCCCAGGCCCATAACGCCCACGCGCACCTCCTTCGCCCGCTTGTAAGGCAGTGGCTGCCAGGTTTGCTCCGCCTGCTGCGCCTTGTACTCCTGCAGCGTGCGGGTGTAGCTCAGCACCTGCGCCGCCACAAACTCGCCCATGTCCTGCGTCAGGTTTTCGTCTATGATCCTGGTAACCGTTACCTGCTCCGGTATGTTCGGGTCTTTCAGGATGTGGTCTACCCCAGCTCCCATGGAGGAGATGCACTTCAGGTTCGGGTACTCCTGAAAAGCACCGATCGGGTGGTTCCAGGCCAGGGCAAAGGCCACGTCCTGGTGGTTTCCGGTGTCGGGGTGAATTCTCAGATCCAGGTCGGGGCGCTTTTCTTTCAGCGCCTCGACCCACGGCTCCAACTCTTTGCCTTTACTTACTATTATGATGGACATGTAAGGTCGATGTTTGATATTGATGATGAACAAAGATAGCCTTTGCCGATGAACCCTCTCAGTTATCGGTGCGTTTTCTCAGCAGTAACCACACAACAGGCCCCGCATGCTACGCTGGATAGACGTCATAAAATTCGCCAAGTACAGTAACCCCGAACCGGACCGGAGGGTAGAGAAAACCGACGAGGAGTGGCAGCAGCTCCTGACGGAAGAGCAGTACCGGGTAACCAGGCAGAAAGGCACGGAGCGGCCCTATAAAAACGCTTACTGCCGCTCGTTTGAGCCCGGCCGCTACGCCTGCGTGTGCTGCGGCTCCCTTTTGTTCGGCTCCGGCGAAAAATACCGTTCTCCCCTTTCCGGCTGGCCCAGCTTTACGCAGCCCATCCGTAAGGGAGCAATAAAATACACCTTCGACGACAGCCATAAAATGAACCGGGTGGAAGTGCTGTGCAATGTATGCGACAGCCACCTGGGGCACATCTTCAACGACGGCCCCGCCCCCGGAGGCCTGCGCTACTGTGTGAACTCGGCAAGTATCACGCTGCTGGATAAGGACGCGTAACGCAGGGGAAATCACTTGCTCTGGCCCAAATATGGCTATTTTATATCTTTTCAAAACCTTAGTTCGTAGATGGAGTAAAAGGCACTTATCTATACTTAGGTTATCTGAGATAGACGCGTTTTAATGTTGAACCAAAAACTATGAAATATGAAAAAGCTAATCTTAGCAGGTACGATTGTAATGGGATCACTTAGCCTTTACTCTTGTGGAGGTAACGAAGAAGTAGGCACCACTGCAGATGACGAGATGGTCATTGACCGCGACACTGCAGTATCTGAACTGGAAGTAGAAAGAACGGTGGTTGAAACTGACACGGTTACAGAAACTGAAACAGTTGACCCGGGAGTAAACCAGTAATATAAAGTATAAACATAACAGCTATACGTATGTTAGCTGTACCATACTTACAGTGGCAGGATGTATCCGTCTGACGACGGGGCATCCTGCCACTTTTTTATGCCCCGGCGCCGGAGGTTGCGGACGCCCGACAAACCAAAAGGCAACAAGCGTGTTCTCCGTTTGTTACATGTTACGCCCGCAGCTGCGGCGAAGGTAAAGCTCCGGGCTGCACACTTATTACACAGCAGCTGCTAAAGAAACAGACAATGCCCCAAAACCGCGAAACAACCTACCAGGCCGCCCGTGCCGTGGCACAGCAACTCGAAGCGCATTTCGACAAGCACCTAACCACAGCACGCCACCAGGGAGACACCAACTTAGCCGAAGCCCCCCGTGCGAAAACCATCGAGCTTATCCTGGACACCGCTTTCTGGGCAAGCCTGCGGCACGAAGAAGGCAGGCCTCCGCGAATTTCGCTGGCTTTCCTTTCGCCAGAGCAGGCGGAGCAGCCCCTGCTGTTTCAGCAGCACCTGCCCTTTTCTTCCTATGTGCTCACCAAGCTGGGGCCGGGTGTGGAGCGCCCGGGCATCCACCTGGGCGTTTGGCTGAAGGAGGGCGAGCTATGCGTGTGGGGAACGACGCGCAGCATCCCGAGCCTGTGTTTTGTGGTGGATGTTTCTGAGCCGGGGCTACTGGTAATCAAGCACAAGCGCATCGATGGCTTCGGCAAGTTCGCCAACGTTGCCGTGCTGAAAGGCGACCAGGTAAAAATGATAGACGAAGAGCAAAACAGCATGCCCGACTGCCCCAACATGCTCTCTTCCCTACTGGGCTTCACGACCCGCTCCTCCTGGCACGACGGCATTAATGTGCTTGTGCAGCTGGCGGTGTCTATGCGCGAGCACCGCCGTGGCGGCTTGCTGCTGGTGGTCCCTTCTGATAGCAAGACTTGGGAAGAATCGATCGTGCACCCCATTCTCTATGCCGTTACGCCTGCTTTTGATGGGTTGGCGGCCCTGATGCGGCAGGATGAGGAGGAGAAAAGCCAGCCGGCGTGGCAGGCGGCGCTGCGCCGGGAGGTGGATAGCCTGGCCGGGCTCACCGCCATCGACGGGGCCACCATCCTCAACGACAGGTATGAGCTCCTGGCCTTCGGCGCCAAGATTGGCCGGCCCATGAAAAGCGTGCCCGTCGAGCGAGTCACTATCACAGAACCCGTACTCGGTGGCGGGGCCGCCACGGTGCACCCCTCCCAGATCGGGGGCACGCGGCACCTCTCGGCCGCGCAGTTTGTGCACGACCAGCACGATGCCCTGGCCCTGACTGCCTCCCAGGACGGCCGCTTCACCATCTTTTCCTGGTCGCCGTGCGAACAGAGGGTGCAGGCGCACCGGATCGACACGCTGCTACTCTAAAGGCTGTTGCGGTAGTCTATTTTAAACCGCTCCAGGTTAGGCTCATACTTGCGTTTGCGCTTCAGCTCGTGCTGGTAAACCGCCTGGCCGAGGTTTTTCATAAACGGATAGGCCACATCATCGAAATTGTACTGATCGTCGTTGAGGATATCGTCTTCGTTTGCGTAAATAACGGCTGTCAGCATAAACTCCACCTTGTTCTCGAAATCAACCACGTAGGCATTGTCGATCATAAAGCCGTAGGCGTCGCCGATCTTGTTGAAGATGCGGATGTTCTCCGGAATCCGCTCCTTGTCTTGCCCGAACATCAGAAACTTAACGTAGCTGTCCGGGTACTCCTGTGCGTCATACTTAGGGTAATCGCTCTCGCGCGGCAGCATCGACATGTACTTGTAAAGAAAAGCGTAATCCTCCGGGCTTAGGTTAAAGCGCTGCTCGGCAGGCACGGCCTCCGGGAACAGCAGGCTCCTGAGCACCCCCTGCAGCACCTCCACCGAGATGTAGTTTTTGGCAGAGAAGTCCATCGGCTCGTTCACCAGTCTGTCGCCCTGGTAATAGCCTTTGGCGAGATAGGCCTGCGGTAAAGGGCTGGGCTTTGGATTGGCGTTGTTGGCCATTGGCTGCTGGTACACCACCTGACCGTCTTTGTAAAAGGTAAAAGGGTTGGTATGCTGGTTTTCGTCCGGGCTCAGGAAAATAGAGAGCCGGTGCGACAGCCGTACATCCCGGAAGCCTTTCTCGTGCAGCCCTTCGTTGAGGCGCTTCTGCCCCAAAAACTCGTAGAGGCGGTTATAGGCATCGTTGTCGCTCACCAGCAACACCTTCTT
The DNA here is from genome assembly GCF_003585765.1 of Pontibacter actiniarum. Classification (NCBI taxonomy): domain Bacteria; kingdom Pseudomonadati; phylum Bacteroidota; class Cytophagia; order Cytophagales; family Hymenobacteraceae; genus Pontibacter; species Pontibacter actiniarum. The sequence goes on along the minus strand of NZ_CP021235.1, from coordinate 778,163 downwards.
GATGTAGTGCCCGATAGACGGCAGGTTGTCTGCCGAGCTGCTGTCTGCCGTTACAGCAGACTGCCCGGCGTAGGCGCTGTCGATCTTTAGGGAAGTATACTTGTTCAGCCCCTCCTTCCCCAGCTCGTTCAGCTTCTCCAGCGCCAGGGCGGCGGCAGGCAGCTTAACCGTGCTGGCCGGGTAGAAATATTCCTTGGGGTCAACGCGGTACGAGTAAGAGGTAAAGTTGGGGTTGTTCTGCGCGTCCCGGTCAATCTGAGTGTACAGGATCTGCACCCGGTACTTCTCCGGGTTTTTCAGGATCTTATCAAACTGATCGGGGTGCTGCTTCATAATCTTCTGCACCAGCTTCTTCTTTTTTACCTGTTGCCCCATGGCGGGCAGGTGAGTCAAGGTAAGGGCGCCAAGCACCAGGAGGCCGGAGAGGATCGGCAGGCTCTTCTGCCAGCGGAGAGGGAATCGTTTCATACACAAGTGGTTTTCTGCTGCTTTAAGTTACAAAGCTTTTTTGATTTGCCATCCTTAGCAGCTGTTTTATAGGTGGCGCGAGTGCTTTAAGAGAGACCCGGCAGAGGCCGCACCTCCCCCACCTGAGGCGGCCGCCTGCACTTCTTTGGTGACAGCAAGTACAGGAGTGGTAATGTGCCACCTGGCGAAAGAGAGGGAAGTTTCCGGTTCAACAAGTATAGCTATGGCGAATTCGGTTAATTTAAGCACCTTTATCCGTCCCGAAAAGATTACCCGTAAACTGTACTTGTTGATGACTTCTTTCCATACCGAAGGCCAGGCACTGCCCATTGCGCAGGTGGCCCAGCAGGCATTTGAACAGCACGCTGCCTATAAAGAACCGAGCCTCCGCCACCGGCGGTTTAAGCACCACGACATTGTTCCGCTACTCGAGCAGCTCCGGCACCACCCGCTCTTCGAGGTGCAGGTGGTGGGGAAGTCGGTGGAGAAGCGCGATATTTACCTGGTGAAGGCCGGCACCGGAAAAACGAAAGTGATGCTCTGGTCGCAGATGCACGGCGACGAAGCAACCGCCACCATGGCCCTGTTCGACCTGCTCCACTTCCTGCAGCAGGCTGACCAGATGGACCCTGTGCGCCAGCAGATCCTGCGCGATACCACACTCTACTTTATACCCATGCTGAACCCCGATGGAGCCGAGCGCTTTACACGGCGGAACGCACTGGAGATAGACCTGAACCGGGATGCCCAGCGGCTCCAAAGCCCGGAGGCGGAGCTACTCAAAAACCTACGTACCCAGCTAAACCCCGCCATTGGCTTTAACCTGCACGACCAGAGTATTTACTACACAGCGGGCGGCACCTCCAAGCCGGCCACGGTCTCTTTCCTGGCCCCAGCTTTCGACCATGCCCAGACCGTTGACGCGGTGCGTGGCCGTGCTATGCGCACCATCGTGGGCATGAACGAAGCCCTCCAGCAGCTCATTCCGGGGCAGGTAGCGAAGTTCTCTGATGAGCACGAGCCGCGGGCCTTCGGCGACAATATCCAGAAATGGGGCACCAGTGTGATCCTGGTTGAGTCGGGCGGCTACCACAACGACCCTGAGAAGCAGTACATCCGCCGGCTCAACTTTGCCGCCCTGGTGTCGGGGCTGCACCTGATTGCCGGGCAGGGCTACGACGCTTACGAACTGGAGGATTACTACAGCATCCCGGAAAACCAGCGCAACCTCTACGACCTGGTTATCCGGAACGTGCGCTACCAAACTTCCGGCCGGGAGGTGCTGCTGGATGCAGGCATCCTGCGCGAAGAGGTGGAGACGCCTGCAGCGCAGGGCTTCTATTACCGAAGCATCGTGGAGGAGCTGGGCGACATGAGCACTTTCTACGGCTACGAAGAGCTGGACGGAGACGGGCTGCAGCTGGTGCCGGGCAAGGTGTACGAGGAGCCTTTCGACAACATCGCCGCCCTCCCCGCCGAACGCGCCAGGGAACTCCTCGCCAGCGGGTACACCACCGTGCGGCTGGCAGACCTCCCGGACCCACAGCACCCTTTCGCGCTCCCGCTAAACGCGCTTAGCCTGACCGGTGAGGCGGACCACGGCTTAGGCATGGGCCGTGGCGCAGACTTTACGCTGCAGGATGCCCGTGGCACGGTGCGCTATGCCGTTGTCAACGGGTTTGTGCATGACCTGGCGGCAGAGAAGCCCTCCCCGTTCTACGGGCTGGTGCTTTGAGGAGGCGCTGCCCCCTTTCCCGGTATAAATTTTCAGAAACCGTTGGCTCCGCAAAGGGGCCAATGGTTTTTCTTCTGGCGGCTTTGTATCTTACGGGCTATAATCTAACCAACCCAACCTTTTAGTCAATGGTTTTAAACTACCTGTGGGCAGCCTTCTTCCTGATTGCCTTCGTTATAGCACTCTTCCAGCTCATCTTCTTCCAGGACGTTGATATATTCCAGAAACTGGTTGCCAGCACCTTCGACAACGCCAAACTCGGCTTTGAAATCTCCCTGGGCCTGACCGGCGTGATGACCCTTTGGCTGGGCCTGATGAAAGTGGGCGAGCGCGGTGGCGTAGTGGCTATACTTGCCCGGTGGGTAGGGCCGTTTTTCCACCGCCTGTTTCCGGAGATACCGAAAAACCACCCGGTGTTCGGCTCTATCCTGATGAATTTCTCTGCCAACATGCTGGGCCTGGACAACGCCGCCACACCGCTGGGGCTCAAGGCCATGAGGGAAATGCAGGAGCTCAACCCGGACAAAGAAACCGCCTCCAACGCCCAGATTATGTTCCTGGTGCTCAATACCTCCGGCCTGACCATTATCCCAATCAGCATCATGGTGTTCCGGGCGCAGTTGGGGGCCGCCGACCCCTCCGATATCTTTATCCCTATCCTGCTGGCCACTTTTTTCTCCACGGTGGTTGGCCTGATCTCGGTGGCGCTCTACCAGCGCATTAACCTTTTCGACCGGGTGATTGTAGCTTACCTGGGTACACTGCTTGTGCTCATCGTGGGGCTGATTTACTACTTCACCACCATTCCGCAGGAGCAGGTTAGTGTGATCTCCACCGTCGTCAGCAATGTGATACTCTTCTCCATCATCATCTCGTTTATCGGGCTGGCACTCATCAGAAAAGTAAATGTGTACGAGGCCTTTATTGAGGGGGCCAAAGAAGGCTTTTCAGTAGCCATCACCATCATTCCTTACCTGGTGGCGATATTGGTGGCTATTGGGGTGTTCCGGACCTCCGGTGCGCTGGACATGGTGGTAGACGGGATCGGTTACCTGGTTGGCCTCACCGGCATGAACACGGACTTTGTACCGGCCCTGCCAGTGGCCTTCATGAAGCCTTTGAGCGGCAGCGGCGCCAGGGGGTTAATGGTAGAGGCCATGACCAGCTACGGCGTTGATTCGTTTGTGGGTCGCCTGGCCTCGGCCATCCAGGGCTCCACCGAAACCACTTTTTATGTGCTGGCGGTGTACTTCGGCTCCGTGGGTGTCCGTAAATCGCGCTATGCGCTTACCTGCGGCCTTATTGCCGACCTGGCCGGAATTGTGGCGGCTATCTTCATAGCCTACCTGTTCTTCCACTAAGCCTGTCTAGGCGCATTGCCTTGCGTAGAAGAGAGGCAAAACAAGCGCGGCCGTTGCAAGTTAGAACGGCCGCGCTTGTTTCTTTTATATGAAGTATAAACGCTTCCCTGTTAAGCCTGTTCTTTTTGTATGTAGAGAATGAAGAAGAAACCGCGTACTGCGTCGGGTTTACGGCCAGTAAGCTTTTTAAGGGGAAAAGGCCGGTTAACAGGAGCCACGGCATGACCAGCCACAGCGGTAAGCTCTATAAAACAGTAAAGGCTCCCATGACAGGAGCCTTTACCAATTTTTTGAAAAGAATCTTCATTCATTTTCAACTTTTAGCCACTTATACTAACGTAGATGTTGATGCTTTGTTGCGTCATCCTTCTAAAATAGTAGTCTTTTTTTCTGCCACTCCACAAGCCACTGATTTACAGGCAGCAGGATACGCCTCCGCTTTTCCAACAAAACGACTCCGCTGTACGGCGGCCATGCCTGCCCCAGTAAGTTAGGTTCCTTCTGCAGATCCCTTTGCTCGCACTCGTTGCGGTTCTGTGCCGCTGCAAGTTAAACGCCAAGGCCTGTTGTGGCCGTCTGCCCCTGTGGCCACAGCAGGAGCAGCAGGTACAACATTTTGCCACTGCGCTAGTATATTAACAAAGCTTAATCTTCTCCGGCACTGCCTGCAGGAGTGCTCTGCCCCTTGCGCCGCCGCTACGAAGACCCAATGTTTCACCTTTCACCATGCACATGCCCACACTTCAGCACTGTTCAAACCGGCTTTTACACTTCTTCGTTTTAGGTTGCTTTCTGCTCCTGGTTGGTTGTGACAACTATCCCCGGGACCCCGAACACACCCTCGAAAACGTGAAAGGGCACGTGCTTCGGGTAGGGGTTGCCAGCAACGGGAAGTGGGCACAGGCGGATGGCGCCTCCCCTTCCGGCATTGAGGTAGAGCTGGTGAAAGGCTTTGCAAAGGAGCTCGGGGCCGAGATAGAGTGGCTGCCAGACGCGCAAAGCAACATTCTGGAGAAAGTAGAGGTTCATGAACTCGACATGGCAATCGGCGGGTTTACCAAAACATCTCCCTGGGTAAAGCACCTGGCCTTTAGCCAACCCCACCACACCGAGAAAATAAAAGTCGGGACTTTGCCCTCCCGCACGCTACCCGAAGAAATAGAAGACCTCCCGGTGCACGTGCGCAGAAACAGCCAGGCGGCGGTTTACGTCAAAAAGAAGGAGGGGCAGCCTGTGTATGTAGATCAGTTGCAGCCGGGCCCATACCTAGTGGCAGCCACAGAGGAAGAGCTACAGCAGCTCGGCCTCCGGGTATCGGATTACACGCTTCACAAGGAGGAATATGTGGTGGCCATCCCTAAAGGAGAAAACGCCTTTTTGATGCGCCTGGACAAATACATAGACAAGCATAGCCATGAATAAAGACATATACCTACCGACACAGTGGCACGAACTGCCCGCAGACCTTAAAAAGCAGTTCACTAAAGCGAAGAAGCTCGAGTGGCTGACAATTGCCTACCTCATTTCCGTGGTCATCGTCATGTTCCTGACCATGAGTTCGTCGCAGGCAATGAAAGCGGCCTGGCTTGAGGACATGCTGAGCATGGTGCCCGCCACCTGCTTTCTGGTAGCCAGCGGGCTGTTCAACAAGAAACCCTCGGTCAAGTATCCCTACGGCTATCACCGTGTGTTCTCCATCGCCTACCAGCTGGGAGCCTTTGCCCTGCTGGCGATGGGCCTCTACATCTTCTACGACTCCCTTGTGAGCCTGCTGCGGGCAGAGCACCCGACCATAGGGGCGATAACGCTCTTCGGCCGCGAGTGGTGGATGGGCTGGGTAATGCTGCTGGCGCTTTCCTGGAGCGCAGGTCCGGCGGTGCTCATCGGGCGTAAAAAGCTGCCCTACGCCAAGCACCTGCACAACAAAGTACTTTACACCGACGCCAACACGCAGAAGGCCGACTGGCAAACCGCCTCCGCCGCCATGCTGGGTATTATAGGCGTGGGCTTCGGGCTTTGGTGGGCAGACTCCGTGGCGGCGCTTTTTATATCCCTTAGCGTAATCAAGGATGGCTACACCAGGCTGACGAGCTCCGTGAAAGACCTGGTAGACCAGATACCGACGCACGTGCAGAACGAGCAGGTGCACCCCCTCGTTGGCAAAACCTACGACTACTTTAAAGACCTTGTGTGGGTGAAGGATGTGCGGATCAGGATGCGGGAGGCGGGCGAGATTTTCTTCGTGGAGGTTTTTGTGGTACCCACCTCCACGGACAACCTACTGGAAAACATGGAGGCAGCCTACCACGGCGTGAAAAAGCTGGACTGGAAACTGCACGAAGTCGTTATTAACCCGGTGCGGTCGCTGGAGCAACATGCTGGCGACAGGGCCGCCGCTAAAGCGCTCCGAGAAACCAGTTAGGCAAAACCGCTCTCTTGCCACAGCCTTCGGCGTATGTCATAAGTATAAACACAGCTTTCCTAAAAGCAGAGCGACCAAAACATGATGAGAAAAAACCGGATACACTGGCTGTACAGCCTCCTGCTAATCGCCAGCTCCCTTACAATGAGCAGCTGCGACTATGATGACGCCGATGTGATGCGCCCCAGCTCCTGGGCCGGGATATTCGTGGTCGTGGCCGTCCTGCTGTTCTTCTACTACCTGATCAAGCTGTACCGCAGGAAGTAAGCCATACTTGCAGAAGTACGGCCTGCTTTCCAGAATGCCTCAGAAAAGGCCACACACGCGCAGCAGGTGCACCACAAAAGCACCCGGAGGAGTTTTCGCTCACGTCGATTAACTTTACGCCATGGAAATACAGGGAAAATGGACAAGGGACGAAGAAGGATACATGTCCTTTGAAACGCCGGAGTTGCAGCGCCTTTACGAGCTAGTCACCGATAGGTACCACCAGGTGTACAACCGCCACCTCCAGGAGTTCGACGATGAAGACGAGGCCTATTACAAAGCCCGGAGCGAGGGCTATGAGATGCTCACGGACTATAAGGAAATAAACGGTGCTGAAGAGTTTGCGACCACTTATATCACGCCCTCGCATGTCGCCGAGGTGTGGTACGACCTGGACGCGTTTACGCAGAAAAGAATCTACGACAGCGGCTGGCTCAGGATTTACACCACCTGACTTTTAGAGCCGTATTGGCACTCTCACCGCCACCTAACGTTGCACCGCCACTCTTAGCGAAGCGCGCGTTACACACCTTTCTTCTCTCACTTATACTTATACTTATACTTATACTTATCTGGAACTACGGCTGCCGGGCCCAAAGCCAAGCCTCCTCATCACTCACCTGAGGCACAATTGCTTTTCCCGCCCAGGCGCTTGCAGCAGGCTAATCCCCGGCACAAAAAGCCACAGCTGTGCCTTTCCCGTACAAACAAGCTGAACATCAAACAGACGTAAGGCTTAACATACATGCAAAAAGGACAGTTACTGGCATTGGGAAGTATAAACAAGGACATACAGGTACGGGTGGACCGCTGGCCGAAACCGGGTGAAACCCAACAGGCCGATGACCTGCTGATGCTCAGCGGAGGCAAAGCGGCCAACCGGGCCTACATGGCCTGTAAACTCGGGGTCCCCTCAGTTTTGATCTCCCGCCTGGGAGATGACCCGGAAGCCGAGGAGGCGCTGCAGCCACTGCGCGAGATGGGCGTTAACCTGGAGCACACCAGGCGTGTACCCGGCCAGCGCACCGGCCTGGCCATGATCGCTGTGCGCCCCGATGGCGACAAAAGCATTCTCGCTGCCGGCAACGCCAACCAGCACTGGGAGCAGGACGCCCCTGCCCTGGTGGAAAAAGTGATTTCGGCCGCTCCCGCAGGCTCTGTGCTTACACTGGACCTGGAGATACCTGCCTTTGTTGTGAGGCAGGCAATCAAAGCCGCCAGGGCCAGAGGCTTTCAGATCGTGCTGGACCCCTCGCCCACCAACCAGGTCGAGGCCAGCTACTATAAAGCGGCAGACTTTATCACCCCGGACAGATCGGAGGCGGAACAACTGGTGGGCTTTGAAATAAAGAGCAAAGAAGACGGTTTTCGGGCCTGTGAGGCCATCCTTCAGAAAGGAGCCCCGAACGCACTCGTGAAGATGGGGGAGCTGGGCTATGTGATGATCACCGACGGCACCCGGGAACATATTGCGGCTCCCGACGCACATGTGGTAGACAAAACCGGGGGCGGAGATGCGTTTGCCAGCGCATTTGCCTGCGCCCTTCTGGAAGGGAAAAGCGCGTCAGGCGCACTGCGGTTTGCGGCAGCGGCATCCTCACTGGCCGTGGAGGCATATGGCTCACAGCCTGCTTACCCCGACCGGGAGGCAATCGAGAAGAAAATGGCCGAATCCGGCGCCGCTATAAGTCGATGACGTTCCGGATATCTATCTGCTCGGTGTACGGGTGCAGGATCGCCATAGGGTTGGCCGTGGCCTGAAAGGAGCTGATGACCTCTACCCCATCCTTTTCCCAAAGCTCATAAAAATTATGCTGCAGCGAGTAGAGGGTGATGGTCCAATCCTGCTGCTCCCGCTGGGCCAGTGCTGTACCGTGTTTGGTCAGCACCTCAACTTTGCTCCAGTCCGGGAGCCGGTGAAAGAGAGAATGTTCAAGCATGCTGTTTCCTTGTCAGATTTATTTATAAGCAGGCGAAGGCCAAATAAGTTTCATCTACGGCATAGCGGGTAAAGCGTGTCAGGCACCCTGTATACCTTACCGTTACCGCGTCTACTGCAGCAGAAGCCTCCTTTTAAACAAGCCGGAGCTGCCGCCTCCTGCTACCGCGCAACATAACGAAAATAACGCAGCCGGTAAAAGCGCCCCTGCCCAAGTATAACGGGAAACAGGTAGTACTGTCGTCTACGGCTGGTACTCACGCTTTGCCTCAACTGCTTTTTTGTAACTGATACTGTTACGCTTATGCAAGTTTTATACTTATATTGAGGGATGAAACATCAAGGCAACACCATGCAGCGCATTCTCTCTCTCCTCCTGCTTGCGGCTTTCTTCTCATCCTGCCAACAGGCGAAGAAGCAGGCAGCCGACAGTAAGGCCATAACCTATGACCTGCTCATAAAAGGGGCTACGGTGGTAGATGGGACAGGCCTGGCGCCCTACGCGGCCAACATCCTGGTAGCCGGTGATTCTATTGCCTTGATCGACAGGGACACCACGGCTAATTACACAGCTGACAGAGCCATAGAGGCACGGGGCCTGGTGCTTACGCCGGGCTTTATCGACACCCATGCCCACGGCGATCCCATGGCAACGCCTGACTTCCGGAACTTCCTGGCGATGGGCGTAACCACCATTGCGCTGGGCCAGGACGGGTTTAGCCCGAGCCAGGAAGACCTGCGTGTCTGGATGGACAGCGTGGCTGCTGTAGAACCGGCAGTGAACATTGCCATGTTCGTTGGCCACGGAACGCTCCGGCTGCTTTCCGGCACCGGCTACGACTCCATCCCTTCCGAAGAAAACACTGCCAGGATGCAGCAGTTGTTGGCGCAGGCACTGGACGCCGGCTGCTACGGCATGACCACAGGCCTGGAGTACATGCCAGGCTATTACGCCGGCAGTGCCGAGTTAAACAGGCTGGCCCAGGTAGTAGGAGAAAAAGGCGGCCTGATTATGAGCCACATGCGGAACGAGGACGATGCCTACGTAGAGGCCTCAATAAAAGAGCTGTTGGCGCAGGGGAAACACTGCCCCGTGCATATCTCCCACATCAAGGTGGTTTTCGGCAAAGGCGAAGCACGGGCAAAGCACATACTGCAGCTGTTGGACAGCGCCAGGGCCACCGGCACCAACGTAACGGCAGATATCTACCCCTATACCGCCAGCTACACCGGCATTGGCCTGCTCTTCCCGGACTGGGCACTGAAGCCGCACGATTACCAGCAGGTGCTGGCGACACAAAGAGACGCACTCAGCACTTACCTGCGCAACAGGGTGACTCTACGCAACGGGCCCGAGGCCACCTTACTTGGCTCCGGCCCTTACAAAGGCAAAACGCTGGCGCAAATAGCAAAAGAACTGAACAAGCCTTTCGAAGAGATTTTGATGGAGGACATAGGCCCTTACGGTGCCAGTGGAGCCTACTTCGTAATGAACGAACCGCTACAGGACGCCCTGCTAACCGACCCGCACGTGATGATCTGCACCGACGGGAGCCCCACCATGAACCATCCGAGGGGTTTTGGTGCCTTTGCCCGGGTTATCGAGACGTATGTGCAGGATAAAAAGGTTCTGCCGCTGGAGGAGGCCATCTGGAAGATGAGCGGCTTGCCGGCAAAAACCATCGGCCTGCCGGACCGTGGTACTATCAAAGCAGGCAACAAAGCGGACCTGCTGCTCTTTAAGCCATCTGATGTAAAGGAAAACGCCACTTACGAAAACCCTTACCAACTGGCCTCGGGCTTCCGGTACGTTATCGTGAACGGAAGGATGGTAAAGGAGGGCGATAATTTCAGCCCGGGGCGGGCAGGAAAGATGCTCCGCAAGCAGCCTGTGCAGCAGTAGCTGGCTGGCGAACTGCGTAAATGACGTTGCTAGTGTAAAGCTACCTCCCCAAAGTCGAGGCTGATCTGCCCCTGGCCTACTGTGGTGGCTGCCTGCCTCGAAAAGCTGCCGGTGATGCGGAAAACGGGCGTCTCCTCAAAGCGGGAGGCCACGGTGATCTCCGTGCCATCGGCATGCGCCGTAAACAGCTCCCGAACCAGGTTGGGGCAGTTATTGTCTTTGGACAGGTGCGCGAGAAGCAAGTGGCTCATAAAAGCTGGCTTGTACCCGGCGAACAGCGCCAAAGCCTGCCGGTTAGACAAGTGCCCCCTGCCGCCGCGGATGCGGTTCTTCAGATAATACGGGTACCGCCCCCTCTCCAGCAGGTCCTCATCGTAGTTGGCCTCCAGAAAAGCGGCGTGGCACTGCTGAAAGTGGTGGATCAGGTTATCACAGGGAGCGCCAATATCTGTAAACACCCCGACGTTAATACCTTTATAGCCCACCACAAAGCTGTGTGGGTCTGCCGCATCGTGCCGTTTGACAAATGCCGTCACCGTTAGCCCGCCAACTTGCACCGGTTCATCGGCACTGAACGGGATCACCTGCACATCCCCCAGGTCGAGGCGGGCGTTCTGGAGCGTGGCTAGGGTTATGTACACGGGTAAGTTGTACTTTTTGGCCAGTACCGCAATGCCGCGGATGTGGTCTGAGTGCTCATGCGAGATAAAGATGGCCTTCACCCTGGCAAGCGACAGGCCCAGCCGCTTCATGCGCTTCTCAGTTTCCCGGCACGAGATACCGGCATCAACCAAGATTGCCTCGCGGTGGTTGCCAACGTAGTAGCAGTTGCCGTTACTTCCTGAGTTAAGAGATGTGATGTAGAGCTGCATGAAGTGCAAAGAAACCGAATTAATACGTTAGGTTCAACGGCAAAGGGGTTGCCAGTAGTTCAATACAGGCGGTAAATAAACCGAGCGCGCAATTTTTGCTCCCGAAGGAGTTATTCTGTAAATTTTTTCGTTAATTTTGTAATAGCTCCTGCTACCGGGTATGTACCTTTGTAGCGGAAACAACTATCAACCATGAAACTGTACCGCCAGATCCTATTGCTAACCCTCACGCTGCTGGTGCTCGTCTCCTCGACGGGTGTGGCTGTGGGCATGCATATCTGTGGCGGTGAGGTGCGTGACGTTACCTTCTTTGGGGCTAAGGCAGATTGCCCGATGGAGCAAAAACAGCAGAAAAAGCTGCCGCCTTGCCATGCTGCCAAAGAGCAGAAAGCCGACAATAACGCCTGCTGCCAGGATCACCAGTTACAGGTGAAGGAGCTGGGCGACGCTTTCAGCCACAAAATAACGACCCTTACCCAATACCAGCAACTGCAGCTCTTTGCTGTGGTTAAGGCTGTTGTACTGCAGTTTTATACTTCCCAGGAGGCTGAGGCGCCACGCTACGCCCTTTACAAGTCTCCGCCGCTGGCCCGCAACATACCGGTGCTGGTGCAGTCTTTCCTTCTATAACCTTACAGAACCGGGTGCCGCTTTGGCACGCTGATTAGCTGTGGCATACTTTTGCCATCGGTTGCGGCTTTGCCATACCTGTACATCATACTTTGGCACCCTCCCCCGCTGCCACTCCCCGTGGCTTTATACTTTCTGTTTAGGTTTAGAACATCATTTCCATGATCGAGAAGTTAATATCCTTTTCGCTTCGCAACCGTGTATTCGTGCTGCTGATTTCGGCTGTACTCTTTGGCTGGGGCCTCTATTCGGTGCAAACAAATAAAGTAGACGCTATCCCCGACCTGTCGGAGAACCAGGTGATCGTATTCACTGAGTGGATGGGCCGCAGCCCGCAGATTATTGAGGACCAGGTAACCTACCCGCTGGTCACCAACCTGCAGGGCCTGCCCGAGGTGAAGTATGTGCGCGGCTCCTCCATGTTCGGCATGAGCTTTATCTACATCATTTTTGAAGACGACACCGATGTGTACTGGGCCCGCTCCCGCGTGCTGGAGCGCCTGAACTCGGTTGGCAACGCACTGCCGGAGGGCGTTACCCCTACCCTTGGCCCCGATGGCACCGGCGTAGGGCACGTGCTCTGGTATACCTTTGATGCCCCGGGCATGGACCTGGGTGAGCAGCGCGCCGTGCAGGACTGGTATGTGAAGTTTGCGCTGCAAAACGTGGAGGGCGTGAGCGAGGTGGCCTCTTTCGGCGGTTTCCAGAAGCAGTACCAGGTAACGGTGGACCCCAATAAACTTACCTACTATAACCTCACCGTGCCGCAGGTGATCCAGGCCGTGCGGGCCAATAACAACGAGGCCGGTGGCCGCAAGTTCGAGCGCTCCGACATTGGCTACATCATCAAAACCACGGGCTATCTGAAATCGGCAGAGGAAATAGAGAACATCGCCATCACCACCAACAACACCATTCCGGTGCGGGTACAAGACGTGGCCACGGTGCAGATGACCGGCGAAAGCCGCCTCGGTATCTTCGACCTGAATGGCGAAGGCGAGGCAGTGGGTGGCATTGTGGTGATGCGCTACGGCGAGAACGCTGAAGAGGTAATCTCCAACGTGAAGGAGAAAATGGCCGAGGTAAGCAAAGGCTTGCCGGAAGGCATGGAGTTCAACATCGTCTACGACCGCAGCGGCCTCATCAACGAAAGTATCGCTTCTGTAAAAAACACGCTGATCGAGGAAATGATCGTGGCCTCTGTGGTCGTGTTCCTCTTCCTCTTCCACTGGCGCAGCGCCCTGGTGATCATCATCCAGCTGCCGCTCTCCGTCGCTATCGGCTTCATCCTACTCAACGCCTTCGACATCTCCTCCAACATCATGTCGCTCACCGGTATCGCCCTGTCCATCGGCGTAATCGTGGACGATGCCATTGTGATGGTGGAGAACTCTTACCGGCACCTGGCGGAGGCGAGTAAGAGAAATTCTGAATGAGTGATTGAGTGAATGTGTGAATTTTTAAGGAATGAGGAATGAGTGAATTGGATAGAACACCGAAAGACCAATTTGTAGAGCAGTTCCGACAGCGAACCAAAAAACTCGCGCTCGATGTGATTCGCTTCAGCCAGGGTTTACCTAAATCGGAAGAGGTTACTGTAATGAAGCGTCAAATCTTACGATCAGCCACATCTGTCGGAGCAAATTACAGAGCCGCCTGCAGAGCGAGGTCTTCAGCAGAACTTTACTCGAAGATAAGTATAGTGATTGAAGAGGCCGATGAGACTTTGTTCTGGCTGGAGCTTCTGGAAGAGTCAGGTGCTACAAGTAAGTCAACTACAGCACCATTAGTGAAAGAGACAACCGAAATATTGTCGGTGCTGGCAAAGGCCAGAAAAAACACCACCCGGTAAAGATTCGCTCATTCACTCAATCACTCATTCAAAATTAGAATGCAATGAACTTAGATAAAGAAACAAGACTCTCAATCATAGAAAAGGCCTCCAAGCAGGTTGGCCCCAGCGTGTTCTGGAGTACGATCATCGTGATCACCTCTTTCCTGCCGGTGTTTCTGCTGACGGGTCAGGAGGGCAAGCTGTTCAGCCCGCTGGCCTGGACGAAGACGTTTATACTTATCGTGGATGCGGTGGTGGCGATTACGCTGACGCCGGTGCTCATCTCCTTCTTCCTGAAAGGGAAATTCCGCGATGAAAGCAAAAATCCGGTAAACCGGGGACTGGAGCGGGTATACGGGCCGGTGCTAAAGTGGTGCCTGAAGTGGCGCAAAACCACCATCGGCATTAACGTGCTGGCGTTGCTGGTGTCCATCCCGATGCTCATGAGCCTGGGCACCGAGTTTATGCCGCCGCTGAATGAAGGCTCTATCCTGTTCATGCCCGTAACGCTGCCGGATGTATCGAACGCCGAGGCGAAGCGCATTCTGCAGGTGCAGGACAAGATCATCAAATCGGTGCCGGAGGTAGACCAGGTGCTCGGCAAGGCGGGCCGCGCCAGCACAGCCACCGACAATTCCCCGATAAGTATGATCGAGACCATCATCATGCTGAAGCCGCACTCAGAGTGGCGCGAGGGCATCACCAAAGAGGATATCATCCAGGAGCTGGATTCTAAACTGCAGATTCCGGGCGTGGTGAACGGCTGGACACAGCCCATCATCAACCGCATCAACATGCTCGCCACCGGTATCCGTACCGACGTGGGCGTGAAGGTATACGGCCAGAACCTGGACTCGATCTATGCGGTGTCGGAGAAGGTAAAGTCGGCGCTGGAGACGGTGCCCGGCGTAAAAGACCTGTACGTGGAGCCTATTACCGGCGGCAAATACCTGGAGATCGACATTAACCGCGAAGCCCTTGGCCGCTACGGCCTGACCATTGATGATGTGAACATGACGATAGAGTCTGCTTTGGGCGGGGCAAGTATAGGCAACACCATTGAGGGGCGTGAGCGATTCTCGATTAACGTACGCCTGGCCCAGGAGTACCGCAACAGCGTGGAGCGCATCAAACGGATTCCGCTGCAAACGGCTGCTGCCGGCACCATTCCGCTCTCTGCCGTGGCAAGTATAAACTTTACGGATGGCCCGCCCATGATCAACTCTGAAAACGCGCAGCTGCGTGGGGCCGTGCTGTTTAACGTGCGCGAGCGCGACTTAGGCGGCACCGTGGAAGAAGCCATGGAGAAGATAAATGCCGAGGTAACAGGTATACCGGAAGGGTATTACCTGGAGTGGAGCGGCCAGTGGGAGAACCAGGTGCGGGCAAGCCAGACGCTGCAGTTCATCATTCCGCTGGTGCTGGTCATCATCTTCCTCATTTTATACTTCTCCTTTAAATCGCTGAAGGAGGCGCTGCTGAACCTGGTAACTATACCTTTTGCCCTGGTTGGCGGCGTGTTTATAGTATACTTCTATGGCGTGAATTTATCGGTGGCTGTGGCAGTGGGCTTTATCGCCCTGTTCGGCCTGGCCATAGAAACGGCCATGGTGATGGTAGTATACCTGAACGAGGCCATGAAACAACTGGTGGATGAGAAAGGCAACTCTTCCGACACCATCACCAAGCAGGACATCCGCGACTATGTATTCATGGGAGCCGCCAAACGCCTGCGCCCGAAGATCATGACCGTGTCTGTGGCGCTGTTCGGCCTGATCCCGGTGCTTTGGGCAACCGGTGTGGGCACCGACGTGATGCTGCCGATCGTGCTGCCGATGATTGGCGGGGTGTTTACCTCCTCCATTCACATTCTGCTGGTAACGCCGGTGGTGTTTGAGATGACAAAAGAGTATGAACTGAAGAAACACGGAAAACTGGAGATATACGATGTTAAGCATTAAGAGATATACACTTCAAATTCCCCCTCTGAAGGGGGCAGGGGGATGTTTTGCATCTGCTGTCACGCTGCTGCTGTTACTGCTTGTTGGCCTGCCTGCCTCAGCCCAGCAGCAGCCGGTAGCGCTGGACAGCGTCCTGCAAGCCATCCGCAGCAGCAACCCCATGCTGCAGCAGTACGACCTGCGGGCCAAAGCACAGGATGCCTACGCCGAGGGTGCCACCGGCTGGATGGCTCCCATGGTAGGTGGCGGCGTTTTCATGCTGCCCTACCCCGGCCAAAGTATAGAGCGCGACGAGAAAGAGGGCTCTTACATGATTTCGGCAGAGCAGGCCATACCTAACCCGGCCAAGCAACGGGCCAAGCAGGCGGTGTATGACTCGCGTGCAGCCATTGAGCAGGCGAAGGCGGAAGTGCTCTACAACCAGCTACGCGCACAGGCAAAAGCCGCCTACTACAACTGGGTCGTGCTGGAGAAGAAGCTGGATGTGCTGCAGGATAACGAGCGCATTATGGCCTATATGCTCCAGTTGGCCCGCATACGCTACCCTTACAGCCAGGGCAAGCTGGGCAGCATCTACAAAGCGGAAGCGCGCCTGCACGAGGTAGAGAACATGCAACTGATGACTCGCAACGAGATTCTGCAGCAAAACGTGACGCTCAACACCCTGATGAACCTGCCAAAGGAGCTTGCGTTTAAAATAGACACGCTGATAAACGTACCGGCTCCCGTTGCTTTAGCGGCTGATACAGCCTACCTCAACCAGAACCGCAGCGATATTCAGCAGCTCGACCGCACCATCGAAAGTATGCGCCTGGGTGTGGCGCAGGAGCGGCTGGAGCGCAAGCCCGATTTCCGCCTCCGCTTCGACCACATGACGCCCCGCAACAACATGATGCCGAACCAGTTCACGGCCATGGGCATGGTGTCCATTCCGATCGCGCCCTGGTCCAGCAAGATGTACAAGGCCAACACCAAAGCCATGAACCTGGAGATTGAGGCCATGCAGCGCGAGCGCGAAAACATCCTGAACGAGGCGCAGGGCATGGTCCGCAACATGGCGCTGGAACTGAACGCCAAGCGGGAGCAGGTAGAGAACTTCCGCACCAAAATCCTCCCGGCGCTTAAAAAGAACTACGATGTCACGATGCTGGCCTACGAGCAAAACACCGCCCAACTACCGGAAGTGATCGACGCCTGGGAAGCCCTGAACGCAGCCCAGCTGGAGTACCTGAACAACCTGCAGGCCCTGTACCAACTGGCCGTAAATTACGAGCGTGAGATAGAAAAGTAAAATGGGTGACTGAGCGAATGAGTGCATGAGTGAATCACTCTTTTATTCACACAATCACTCAGTCACTCATTCAAAATTAGACAAAGATGAAACGATACCTGAACATACTCTTCCTGCTGCTGCTCGTGGCCTTCGGCGCCTGCCAGAGCGATCCGCATAGCGAGGCAGCGGCGGAGACGACCTATACGTGCCCTATGCACCCGCAGATCGTGCAGGATGAGCCGGGCACCTGCCCTATCTGCGGCATGGACCTGGTGCCAACTTCGGCACATGGCGTGGAGATAGAGATCACCGAGGACCTGGCTTTCCTGCTGCAGCCGACAAATGAAACGGTGGTGGCAAACATCAACACCATCAAGCCAGCGCGCAAAGCTGTTCCGGCCACGGTAGAGATGGAGGGCCTGATCACCTACGATGAGCGCCGCATCTACTCCATTCCCGCGCAGGTGGGCGGCCGCATTGAAAAGCTGTTTGTGAAGTATAATTACCAGCCGATCAACAAGGGGCAAAAGCTGATGGAGGTGTATAGCCCGGAGCTGGTAACGGCGCAGAAGGAGCTGCTCTACCTGGTGCAATCGGCCCCGGAGGATAAGGCGCTGCTAAAGGCTGCTAAACAGAGGCTGCGCCTGCTGGGTGCCACTGAGGCACAGGTTAACCGCCTGATCCGTTCCGGCGAGGCCAGCTATACCTTCGCTATCTACAGCCCCTACGATGGCTATGTGGTCGGCCTGAACACCACCGCGCCGTCCGCTACGCCAAGTGCTACCGCTGTTACAGCACCCGGTGGCGCAGGTGGCATGGGAGCCGGCAACACAAATCCGGGCATGGCAGGCTCAGGTGCGGCTACCCCGGCGGCAGGCAGTGAGCTGCAGCTGCGCGAGGGCATGTACGTGAGCACCGGCCAGCCACTGCTGCGCGTGGTAAACCCCAACCAGCTGTGGGCTGAGTTTAACGTACCTGCCGGTGAGGTGACGGCTATTGCCAAAGGTGCCCCGGTGCAGGTAACTTTTCCGCAACTGCCCGGCGAAAAGCTGGAGGCACAGGTAGATTTCCTGCAGCCTTTTTACGAGGCTGGCGAGAACTTTGCCAAAGTACGGGTATACCTGCCGGGGCAACAGCAGCTGGCGCGGATAGGGCAACTGGTTTCAGCTACAGCCAGTTATACTACGGCCCCAGCCCTGTGGGTACCCCGCGAGGCTGTGCTGGACATCGGCACCCGCTCCGTTGCCTTTAAAAAGACAAACGGAGCCTTTAAACCCGTGGCAGTAACCGTCGGCACGGTAGAGGGCAACCAGGTCCAGGTTGTAGACGGTCTGGAGCAAACGGACATAATTGCCGCCAACGCCCAGTTTATGGTGGATAGTGAGAGTTTTGTAAAGATAAATGAGTGATTGAGCGAATGAGTGCATGAGCGAATCACTCTTTTATTCACACAATCACTCAGTCACTCATTCAAAATTAGACAAAGATGAAACGATACCTGAACATACTCTTCCTGCTGCTGCTCGTGGCCTTCGGCGCCTGCCAGAGCGACCAGCATAGCGAGGCAGCGGCGGAGACGACCTATACTTGCCCCATGCACCCGCAGGTGGTGCAGAGCGAGCCGGGCATCTGCCCTATTTGCCACATGGACCTGGTGCCTGTGGCGCAGAATGGAGCCGATAAGGGGGAGCTGATGCTGAGCGAAAGCCAGATCGCCCTGGGCAACATCAAAACCAAACGCGTGAAGCTTGGAGATGTTAGCAGCAACACCATCCTTACCGGCAAACTGGTGCTCGACGAAACCCAGACAGACGTAATCAGCAGCCGGGCGCAGGGCCGCGTAGAAAAACTGTACATTAAGGAGACGGGCCAAACAGTGCAAAAAGGGCAACCGCTGTACGAGCTGTATTCCGAAGAGCTCCTGACCTTACAGCGCGAGTACCTGCTGGCCCTGAAACAAAACCAGGAGCTGGGCGAGGAGAACCCGCGCTTCGCTTCGTTTCTGGAGGCAGCCAGGAAAAAACTACTGCTTTATGGCCTTACAGAAAGCCAGATCAGAAGCCTTGCCAGAACCGGAAGCCTAGATGCGCGTGTTACTTTTGTAGCCCCTACCGCAGGTGTAATAACCGATGTGGCCGCCGCCGAAGGCCAGTACGTAGCCGAAGGGGCAGTGCTGTACCGGGTGGGGAAGCTGGGTAAGATCTGGGTGGAGGCCGAGCTGTACCCGCAGGAAGTAGCCAACGTGCAGGCCGGCGACGAGGTGCTGGTGTCGGTGCAGGGCTTTGCCGAGGAGGCGGTTCCGGCCAGCGTCACCTTCATCAGCCCGGAGTACAGGCAGGGCAGCCAGGTAGCCGTACTTCGCGCCGAGCTGCCGAACAAAAACGAGCAGTACCTGCCCGGAATGCAGGCAAACGTCAGCTTGCCGGGTAAAAACGGCTCCGACCTGGTGCTGCCAAACGACGCCGTGATTCAGGATGCCAGCGGTAGCCATGTGTGGGTGCAGACGGGTAAAAACACTTTTCGGGCGCGTATGGTTACTATCGGCGAAGAAAGCGCGGACAACGTAGCCATCCTCTCCGGCATCCAGGAAAACGATAAAGTGGTTACCTCGGGCGCTTACCTGCTCTACAGTGAGTTTGTGTTGAAGAAGGGCGCAGACCCGATGGCCGGGCATAATCATTAACTTTGAAAAGCGGGCTCCAAAGCGCTTCCTTTGCGCAGAGAGCCAACGCTGTACAAGAAACTGAAACCAAATCTAATTATTCAATACGCAACGTTATCAACCATGAAAAAGACATTTTTTGCAGCAGCCGTTGTCGCTGCGTTTGCCTTTACGGCATGTTCTGAAAACAGTACAGACAACACAGAGGTAGCGACGGAACAGCATGAGGGAATGGCCCACGGTGACATGGAGGCAGGCCCCACCGCAACGACTGTTGTCGTGGAAACGCCTGACTTTACATCCGTGGCAGAGCCGTTTCAAACACAGGTGGAGGAGCTTGTAAGCGAGTACCTTGACCTGAAGGAGGCGCTGGTAGCCTCTGACGCAGAAGCGGCCAAGGCGGCGGCAAGCGAAGTGCTGCGGGTGGCCAAAGCCATGCCCATCGCCAACCTGACGACCGACGAAAAAGCCTATGCCGAGGAGAAAACGGCCGAGGTGGTAAGCAGCGCCCAGAAAATTGCCTCCGCCAGTGATGTTGCGGCACAGCGCGAAAACCTGGAGCTTCTCTCCGAGGCGGTGTTCTCCATGGCGAAAGCCTACGGCGCAGCTGATGGCACGCTTTACTACCAGCACTGCCCGATGGCCCTGGACGGCGAGGGCGGCTACTGGCTCAGCTCCAACGAAGAAATTCGCAACCCATACTTTGGCGAAGGCATGATGACCTGCGGCAGCACCGAAGAAATCTTTAAGAACTAAGTACAGAAAATTCATTTTAAAGGCAGGGCGGCTCAGGCGGCCCTGCCTTTTTTGTTTCCCGGGGTGCCGGCCTTTCCCCCCGGAGCCGCTCCTCCCTTTGCTTCAGTTGCTTATCGGCCCATCCGAAAAAAAAAATTCAGCCACAGGCAACCTCCTGCCGCTGCCCCTCATCTATAAACATGTACAGCAAAGTTACTGCACCAGCCCGCCGTCTGGAGGCATAGCCAGTTCAAAGAAGATTTCCGGGAGTTCGTCGAAAAGGTGGCCGGACACAGCAACAGTACCTTGCTATACAAAGTACCTTACAATATATTTGCAACAGTAAATCACACATCAACAACGCCAAACAAAATACAACTATGAAAAAAATGTACCTGATCGTCGCGCTGCTTTTCATGTGCTGTAGCAGCTTTGTGAATGCACAAACAGAAGGCATGCTGCGCGGGCAAGTAGTGGAGGAAAGCGGGCAGGCCGTGGGCTTTACCAACGTGGCCGTGCTGGAAGCAACGACCGAAAAAGTAGTTACCGGAGCCATCGCTGACATGGACGGTGTTTTTCAGATCAAGACGCCGGCAAAGGGCACCTATAAGCTGAAGGTGAACGGCCTGGGCTACCTGACGTTTATCTCCCCTGTGTTTGAGGTAAACTCCCCGGGCTTCAGCAAGGACTTTGGCCGCCTGCAGGTAAAGCCGGACACGAAAACGCTGAGCGAGGTAGAGGTAGTGACGCTGCGCCCCACCGTCACTACGGAGCCGGATAAAATGGTGGTGAGCGTGGAGAACACCGCCATGGCCGAGGGTAACACCGCCTACGACGTGCTCACCAAATCGCCGGGCGTGTGGGTAGACCAGGACGGTAACATCCAGCTCAACGGCAAGGGCGGCGTGCAGGTAATGCTGAACGGCCGCCGCTCCTACCTCTCCGGCAAAGAGCTGCAGAGCCTGCTGCAAAGCATGTCGGCCGAGAACCTGAAAAACCTGGAGCTTATCACCAACCCATCGGCCCGCTACGACGCGGAGGGCGCCTCGGGCATCATCAACATCAACCTGAAAAAAGGGCAGGACTCGGGTATGAACGGCAGCGTGTACGCCGGCTACCAGTACAACAGCCTGAGCACCTACACCTCCGGCGCCGAGATCAGCCATAAGAAAGGCAAGTTCAACTCTTTCGGGAGCGTGAACCTGAACAGCCGCAAGCGCTACCGCGATATGGAGATGGACCGCGTTTTCCTGGGCAAGGACGGATCGGCAACGGAGTTTGACCAGACTGGGTATGAGCAGAATGAGCGCGTGGACCCGTCGCTGCGCATCGGCACCGACTATGACCTGAACGACCGCCACAGTGTGGGTGTCATGGCCAACCTGTACTATAACAGCAACAGCATGTCGTTCGACACGGAGTCGTACCTGCGCAACGGAAAGACGCAGTTCATCGACGCGAAAAACCGCAACGAAGGTACCTACGCCAACGGCACCTTTAACCTGCACTACGTGGGCAAGCTGGACACCACGGGCACCACTCTCTCTGCCGACCTGGACTACGTGCACATCGGGAGCGAAGACGAGGCCTCTTTCTACAACATGTACTTTACACCGCCTGCCACCACGCCCGACTCAGTGGAGCTGCTCCGCAACGACAATCCCACCAAGTACGACATCTTCTCGGCTAAAGTGGATTTCACGAAAAAGCTGGGCAAGAAGACCAGCCTGGAGCTGGGGGCAAAAGCAAGCCATGTAAAGTCAGACAACGAGCTTCGCTTTTATGAGGTGCAGGACGAGCGGGAGATGTTCGACACCAAGCGCAGCAACCACTTCGTGTATACAGAGGATATCTATGCGGCCTATGTCAGTTTGAACGCCACCCTCAGCGATACCTGGAGCCTGCAGGCGGGCCTGCGTGCAGAGCAGACCGAATCAAGCGGTAACTCGCTGACAAAGAAGGTAAAAACGGACCGCAGCTACCTCGACTTCTTCCCCACCCTGTTTGTGCAGCAGAAGGTAAGCGACAACTACCAGATCGGCTACAAGTACAGCCGCCGCATCAACAGGCCCTACTATGAAAACCTGAACCCGTTCATCTTCTACCTGGACCCCTACACTTATGCCCAGGGCAACCCGCTGCTCAAGCCGCAGTACATCAACTCCTTTGAGATGACGCATACCCTGAAGCAGACCTATAACCTGGTGCTGGGCTACGCAGTTACGCAGGACTATATCGGTGAGATACCCGAGCAGGACCCGGAGACAAACACCACCGTGTTTCAGCAGCGCAACATCAACGACCTGAAAAGCGCTACCGCCACGCTGGTGGCCCCGGTTAAGGTGTCGGAAAAGTGGGAGATCAGCAATAACGTGACCGGCATGTACCAGGAGTACACCAACATTACCAAAGACCAACAGGTTATCGTGAAAGACCAGCTATCCCTTATCGCCAACACAAACCATACTTTGCTGCTGCCAAAGGGCATACGCCTGGAGGCCGGCGCCAACTACCAGAGCGCAGTGGTGTACGGCCTGTACAATGTGGAGCCGCAGTGGTGGCTGGACGCTGGCCTGAAGCGCAGCTTTATGGATGATAAGCTGAGCCTGGCCCTGAACGTGAGCGACATCTTTAAAAGCCGCGTGCTGAAGGTAGACACAGAGCTGAACGGCAACATCAACGCCATTGAGCAGTACCAGGGCCAGCGCGGCGTGCGCCTGAACCTGCGCTACCGTTTCAGCAAGGGCACCAAGTTCGAAGCCCGGAAACGTAATACCAACCTGGATGAGCTGAACCGCACCGGCGGCAACTAATAATTCCCTACTACCCCTATAACCCAGAAGGCCTGCGGTCGCCGAGTTGGGCTGCAGGCCCTCTGGTACAGTACAGCCAGGGTAAGCGAACAGGTAAAGTATAAACTACAAAGGTCCGGCAGTTTGCCGGACCTTTGTAGTTTCGCTGCCAAGCTAAGTATAGCTACCTGATTTTTACGACACGCATATAGTCTACCATGGCCTGGTTCACCTCGCCGTTCATGTTCTCGTTGTTTGGCTCAAAGGTCAGCGAGATGGTGTGGCTGCCCTTCTGCAGCGGCACTTCCACGGCATTGGTAAAGCCCCAGTTGCTCCACTCATCCGTTCCGCGCTGCGGCAAAACAATGGTTCCGACAAACTCACCGTCTTTCTGCAGGGTACGGAGAGCGGCTTTGTTATTCGTGTTGATCGGGCCGTTTCCGTTGGCGTAGCGGAAGTCAACAGCGTACACGCCATCCTCCGGAACAGTTACCTTTACCTGCACCTGCTTGTTCTGCTGCTTGCTCAGCTCCACAAAACCGGCCCCGGAGTAATCGCGGTACGTGTAGGCGGCTTTCGGGGCGAACTTCTCCAGCTCGTACACCTGCTTATGCTTTTCGGGCACAACCACTACAGGTTCGCTCCCGAACGAGGTAACCCCGTGCTGGTCCACGGCCAGCACCATGTACTCGGCGTAGCTGTTGGCGTCCACATCCAGGCTGGTGCTTTCCGTCTTCTCCAGGTCCTTCCCGTTCTTTACCACCTGGTAGGCTACGGCGCCATCCACGGCTGGCCAGCTGAGTTTACCCGAAGTATACACGGCCTTCGGCGTTTCCAGTGATGTGTACAGGTCTACGTGCTGCACCTCCCCTCCCGCTTCGTTATTGGCCAGTTCTATTCTGATGCTGTGTTCGCCGGTGAGGTTTGCCGCCACCTCGGCTTTCTGCAGCGGCTTTCCATCCATAGTAACAGACTTTATCTCGTTGCCGTAGCCGCTCATCTCAATGTTAAGCACTGCATTTCTGTACCTGTAGTTGGTCAGCTTTCGGTTACCGGCAAAGGCCTTCGGCACAAACGGCTTCAAGGTCAGTTTGTCTGCCTCAAAGTTGATCCCGAAGAATACTTTGTAGACCATGCTCAGGTTGCCGGCCAGGCTCCACAGCATGTTACTGGAGTTCACCTGTGTTCCGGCATAGTCGCCGTTGGCGGCCACAAAGTTCTCCTTGTTCGTCAGGAACAGGGCTGCCGGACGGTAAATGGCGCTGATGCTCTCGGTCAGGGCCTTGTCGTTGCCTGCCTTGGCCGCCGCCAGGCTCCAGTACGACTGCACAAACGGCCAAATGCCGTTGTTGTGGTACGGCGGAATGCCCGGAATCTGCGGGAAGATATTGGGGATGCCGTAATCCGTGATCGGCGTACGGGCCACCACCGTTTTGCTGCGTGCTGTATCCGCCACACCAAACAGTACCGTCAGCGCCTCGCCCAGCGCTTCCGCCCTCGGCGACAGGATTTTATAGTTCCGGCCGTACAGGTACTGGCCGTAGTAGCCTTTCTCCTCCTGCCACAGGTGCTTGTTTATACCTTCTTTGATGGTTTGGGCGATGCCGTTATACCTTGCCGCCGCCGCTTGGTCGCCGAGCTTTTCGGCCATCATCGCCGCAACTTTGTTGGCCTGGAAGTGTGCTGCGTTGGTGCCCAGGTTCTCTGACGCATAGATGTCGGCAGGCTCCATCCAGCGCGGATATGACTGCTCCCGCCAGTCCAGAAACGACGACTCGCCCCGCACCAACCCCGTCTCAGGGTCATATGCGTTCATCATGTCCTCTCCGAGCGACTTGGCGATGATCTGGTAGGTATCGCGCAGCCACTGCTCATCGCCTGTGGCCTTGTATACTTCCCAGGCAGCGGTGGCCCAGATCATGCGGTCGGTGGAGACAGGGTACGCCCCCCCGGTGCCGGTATCCTGCACAATGCGTCCGTCTTTCACCTTGCGCATCAGGCTGTACTTAGACACCTGCGGCTGCAGCTGCGCCATCGACAGGATAATGCTGTAGCTGATGTCACGCGTCCAGACGCCGGCCCACTCCTTACCGGTGCGGAAGGTGCTGTCCGGTTCCACGGCATTGATCATCTCCTCCAGGGCCATGTTGTACAAGGCATCGGTTACAGCGTAGTCCGAAGTGTACTGCGGAAAAGCGGCAATGTCTTTGGTTAATGCCCAACGCGTAGCCGTCGATTTATCGTCTTCCGGGGCGTTTAGCGTCAGGGTGACCTCGTAGATACCGTCTCCGTCAGCGTCCTTTAGCTCCATCTGCTCGTTTCCGCCCAAGTTGTCGAAGTCCCAGCTCAGCGGATCGGCACCACCGGCAATGTAAACGCCTTTGAAGTCCTCTTTGTAGATTTTGTCTCCCGTCGGTGTGGTGTAGTAGCCCTGCTTTTCCAGCGCCTGCAGCACGGGGTTCATATCCAGGCGCACGGTCAGGTTGGTGCTTGGCTCCAGGTACACGTCGCTTGGCACCTCAGACGGGTCGTTCAGCTGCTGGCCAAAAGTGATAACAGGGGTTTGGCAATCGCCGCCAAGGCAGTTAAAATGGTGGTCGGTGCCGGCCTTCATTTCGTTATCGCGCCCGTTGATGGCGAACTTAAACGTAATCCGCGGACTCTGGAAAGCGTTGGCCGGGCTTTTATAGTTAGAGGTCAGCTCGGTGGGCGACACCGCGCGCGCCACGTGCTCGCCCTGCACCACGCTGTCCGGGTAGATAGTGTAAGCCTGCGACTGCCAGATAGGCTCGCTGTGGGTACTGCCGGTGCCCGGCTTCTGTGTTTGGCAGGCGCCCAGCGTGAGCAAAGAGAAAAGTATACTTGACCTAAGGGTGACTTTTTTCATGGATGTTATAGAATAAAGAATCAACTGTACCCTGCCCGGTGGCTTCAGGCGCAACGGGCAGAATGCCTGAAATTACGAAATTTAGGGGTATTTGTCGGTCGGGAGATGAGAAAGCACAGTGCCGGGACTATCCTTTCTCCGGCGCAGAAGTTACATTTGCCCCAGGGCAGGCGCTGAGCAGTAACCGCATAGCGCCACCGATACCGTTTACCGAAACTTTGCGTATGAACTAGCATCATGACTAAAAAAACACCCGCTACAGACCACTACGCCCTTACCGTAACAGAAATTCGCCAGGAGCTGCCGGACTTCAAAACCTTTGTGCTGGAGCCCGACAAGCCGCTCCCCTACAAGGCCGGGCAGTACCTGACGCTGGTGCACACCGACCAGAACCAGGATGTCCGCAGGTCCTACTCCATCACCTCATCGCCTGCGCTGCAGGAGCCGCTAAGCATTGGCGTGAAGCGCATTGAAAACGGCTTTTTCTCCAGGAGGTTGGTAGACGACGTGCAGGTGGGCGACCGCGTATATGCGGCGGGCGCCGCCGGGCTCTTTACCCTGCCAGACGACATGCACGCGTACCGGCAGGTCTTCCTGCTGGCGGCCGGCAGCGGCATCACCCCTGTTTATTCCCTGCTCAAAACGGCCCTGCACGCACAGCCGCACCTGCACGTTACGCTCATATACAGCAACAAAACCCCGGAGCATGCCATTTACAAAGCAGAGCTGGAGCGGTTAGCCGCTGCCTTCCCAGACCGCCTGCGGATTCAGTTTCTGTTCAGCAACTCCCCTGACCTGGCGCGGGCAAGGCTGTACAAAGACCTGTTGCAGGAGTTTGTGCGCCAGTTTGCCACGGCGCCCCTCCACCAGGCACTGTTTTACATCTGCGGCCCGCTAAACTACATGCGCATGTGCTTTTACGCCCTGCGCCAGCTGGATGTACCGCTGGAAAACATCCGGAGAGAGAACTTCAACACCACGAAGGTCTCCCTCAAGCAAATGCCGCCCGATACAGACGCGCACCGGGTAACACTCCACCACCGGGGGGAGACGCACAGCATAACGGTGGAGTACCCCACCACGATCCTTCGCGCCGCCCGTAAAGCCGGTATCAACCTGCCCTACAGCTGTGAGGCGGGTAAATGCGGCAACTGTATTGCCCGTTGCTCCAGCGGCACAGTATGGATGTCGTACAACGAAGTGCTGACGGAGCGGGACCTGGAAAAAGGCCTTACCCTCATGTGTGTGGGCTACCCCGTGGGCGGGCCAGTAGAACTGGAGGCCTAGCGGCAGCCTTACGGGGGCAAGAGCTTTACCCTGCTCCCCCGGCTTTTCCGCCTGAATTTTGTACCTTTAGGCCTGCGGTTCGTTCCGCTTTTTTAACTGTAACTAAACCACACCAACTATGAGCTCTGAAGTACGCAGCCTGGAACCGAAGGCGCTTTGGGATAATTTTGCTGACCTGAATGCGGTGCCCCGCCCTTCCAAAAAAGAAGAGCGTGTCATTAAGTTCATCAAGGATTTCGGCCAGAAGCTAGGCCTCGAGACCTACGAAGATGAGACGGGCAACGTCATCATTAAAAAGCCGGCTACCGCAGGTATGGAAAACCGCCAGACCATCGCCATGCAAAGCCACCTGGACATGGTGCACCAGAAAAACAACAATACTGATTTTGACTTCGACACGCAGGGCATTAACATGTATGTGGACGGCGACTGGGTGAAGGCCAAAGGCACCACGCTGGGCGCTGATAACGGAATCGGGGTAGCCACGATCATGGCTGTACTTGCCTCCAAAGATATTCCGCACCCGGCTATTGAGGCCCTTTTTACAGTAGACGAGGAAACCGGGATGACTGGTGCGCTTGGGTTAAAAGGCGGCCTGCTCGACGCCACGATCCTCCTGAACCTGGACACAGAAGACGACCGTGAGCTGACCATCGGCTGTGCGGGCGGCGTGGACATTACAGCCACAGGCACTTACGAGCAGGAAACTGCCAAGGCGGATATGGCGGGGTACAGGCTAACGGTTAAGGGCCTTACAGGCGGCCACTCCGGTATGGACATTATACTGGGGCGCGCCAACGCCAACAAGCTGATGAACCGCCTGCTTCACCATGCCTCCAGGCAGTTCGACCTGCGCATCAGCGCCATAGACGGCGGAGGGCTTCGCAACGCTATTCCGCGCGAGTCTTCGTCTGTTGTGGCTATTGCTGCAGGTGATAAGGCTGCTTTTGAAAAGTTCCTAGACGAGCAACGCGCTATTCTGTCACAAGAGTACAAGTCTACGGACCCTAACCTACAGGTGCAGCTGGAGCCAGCTGATGCCCCGGCACAGGTAGCGACAAAGGCCTTTGCTGATACTTTGCTGCGCGCCCTCTACGCTACACCAAATGGCATTTACCGCATGAGCCCGGAAATTCAGGGACTGGTGCAGACGTCGAACAACGTGGCGCGCGTGGAACTGAAGGACGGCAGCTACAAGGTCCTGTGCCTGACCCGCAGCTCCGTTGACTCCGAGAAAGAGGACTTGGCAGCGGCTATTCAGTCGGCGCTGGAGCTGGCTGGAGCCGAGGTAACCCTGAGTGGCGCCTACCCGGGCTGGGCACCGAAACCAGACGCCGCCATCATCAAGCTTATGAGCGATTTGTACCGCAGCAAGTTCAACAGCGAGCCAGATGTTAACGCTTGCCATGCCGGCCTCGAGTGCGGTATACTTGGCGCTAACTACCCGGGCATGGAAATGATCTCCTTCGGCCCGAACATCCGCGGCGCCCACTCCCCGGACGAGAAAGTGCAGATCAGCTCCGTTCAAAAGTACTGGGGCTTCCTGATGGATACCCTGCAGCGTGTGCCGGAGAGATCTTAGACTCTAGACGTTAGACATTAGAACGCTATTAGATTAGGTCGTTAAAAATCAGGAAGCCACTCAAGTTTGAGTGGCTTCCTGATTTTTAACGACCTTTAGAAAGTCTTTTATTTAACGTCTATTTTCTAGCGTCTATTATCTAGCGTTTAACTATTAAACAACTCCTCATAGTACTGGTGCGCCATGCGGTTTGCCTCAAATTTCGGCACGACATCCCGCATGCTTTGCTTCATAATGTACCGCCAGCGATCGTGGTTGTGGTAATACACCGGCACGATCTCCTTCTCAAAAATACGCATCAGGTTGTTATAGTCTTCATCGTCCTGCACCTCGTTTGGCTGCGTAACGTCTGCGACAGGAAGCACAAAGCTGTTTTCGCCGTGGCGGGCGTACTCCGGTAACCAGCCGTCCTGCACCGACACGTTTACGCCGCCGTTCATAGAGGCTGTCATGCCGCTGGTACCGGATGCTTCGCGGGGCCGGCGGGGCGTGTTGAGCCACACATCGCAGCCCTGCTTGAGCTTGCGCGACAGCTCGATTTCATAGCCTGTCAGCACCGCCACGTTGTCTAGCTGCTGTGATATCTTCACCAGCTTGTTAAACACAGTAATGGCTCCGTAGTCGAACGGGTAAGGCTTACCGGCCCAGATAACCTGCACCGGCATCTCCTTGTTGTTAATGAAGTCTACGAAGCGCTGCATGTCGCGCACCAGCAGGTCCGCGCGTTTGTAGGCGGCAAAGCGGCGCGCCCACACCACCGTCAGCACATCAGGCCGAAAAAGCTTGCCGGCCTGGTCGGCTACTACGGCGAACAGCTGGCGCTTCAGCTCAAACTTGCGCCGGTCCATGGCCACGTCATCATCCCGCTCCTGGGCCTGCCAAAGCTCCGAATCTGCCCAGAACGAGAAGTTCTGCGCGTTGGTGATCGATTTGATCTCGCACACCCCCTCGTTATCGTACCACATGTCGCGGGCCACCTCGCCGTGCAGCTGCGACACACCGTTGGCCACCTTGGCCAGGCGCAGTGCCGCGAGCGTGTGGTCGAACAGCTGCCCGTGCATGCCTGTTAGCTCACGCGCCTCATCCAGCGATATGCCGTTAAAGAAGCTCATTTTGTGCAGCAGGTAGATGTCGTGCTCCTCGTTGCCCGCCTTTTCAGGAGTGTGGGTCGTAAACACCAGGCGCTTTCGTATCTCGTCGAGCTTGCCGTAGTCTTCGAACAGCTTAAAGGCAAGCGGTAGCGCATGCCCCTCGTTCATATGGTAAATCTCGGCACCTCCCAGCGCCTCCACCACCTTAGCCCCGCCTACTCCCAGCACGATGCTCTGCGCAATACGGGCTTGCTCCTCCGGGTCGTAGAGGCGATGCGTAATGGTGCGGGCCAAATGGTCGTTCTCCGGAATGTCAGTCGTGAGGAAATACATCGGCACGGTACCGAAAATCTCCGGTTTCAGCACCATGGCCTTCACCAGCACCGGATGCTCGTTCACCAGCACACGCACCGTAATCCCCGAGTCCTCCAGAAAAGAATAGAACTTCTGCTGGAAATGCGGCCGCATGGTCTGGTCCTCGTTGCGCTCCTGGTCATAGTAGCCGTACTTCCACAGCATGCCGATACCCACCATGTTTTGCCGCAACTCATAGGCGCTGCGCATGTGCGAGCCTGCCAGAAAGCCCAGGCCGCCGGAGTAGATCTTCAGGGCCTGGTGAATGCCGTACTCCATGCAGAAGTAGGCCACGCGCTTTTTATAGTTGTCGTTGATCTCGTATGGGTGGTACCACCTGTTATATTGTGAAGCCATAGAAACTCTCGCTTTTAATTGTAAATCAGCCAGCACAGGCTGCAGGGCAGCCCCGAAAAACTGGCACATACTATCAACCTACGCAAGTTTAGGCTTTATAGATTGTTATCTTTGCCTTTGAGGGCACGGCGCCTTTTGGTATTCGGTTTGCTCCGCTATATTTGCAGTCACCAAGTAAAGCATATTTTTAGTTCTCAAAATTAGGAACCAAAAGAACCTTTTTATACCTTTGTGATGTTCTCATTACAAGAAGGGAGAACTAAGAACTATGAAATTAAGTGAAAAGCAACAGGAGTTAATAGAGCGAATCGGCATCTTCCACGAGAGGACCGGCATTCAGCCTGTTGCAGGACGCATTATGGGGCTGCTTTATGTATCTGATAAGCCGGAGCTGAGTTTTGATGAAATACGCGAAACGCTCGGGATAAGCAAGAGTGCGACCAGCAATGCGCTAAACCTGCTTCAGCAGCTGAACAGGCTCAATTATATTACCTTTAACGGAGACAGAAGACGCTATTTCAGGCTAAGCCTGCGCAAGTGGCGTGACTCTTTCGCCAAAGAAATAGACAGCATCACAGACTTCTCTGTTACGCTGCAGGAAGTAGTGGCGGAACGCACAAAAGAAACTGTGGAGTTCAACAAGGATATCATGGAGTTGGCAGAGTTCTTGAAGTATCTGCATAGCGAGATTCCACTTTTGTTGAAGCGCTGGGAGGAACAGAAAAAGTAATTTTTTTTGCTCCCTTTAGTTCTCTAAATTCAGAACTAATTAAATATAAATAGAACAATAAAAACGAGATATACCGTGATTAAGAAGTTTTTTTTCATAGGAGCAATGGCACTGATGATGCGTCCTGCTTTCGCCCAGGAGCCTGCCACAGGCGGTGTGCAGGAGCTGACGCTGGAACAGGCCATTCAGTACGCCCTGAGCAATAACCAGGACGTTAGGAAAGCATCTTACGATGAGCAAATCGGAAGCCAGCAGATCAGAGAGGCCCGTAGCCAGGGACTTCCGCAGGTAAACGCTACCGGTGGACTAGATTATTACCCTGCGCTGCCTACACAGATTTTACCAGGTGCCTTAGCCGGAAAGCCCGGTGAAGACATTCCGGTTAAGTTTGGTAAAGACTATACCGCGAGCGGAAATGTGAAGTTAACACAGTTACTGTTTAACCAATCCTACTTTGTAGGCCTGAAGGCCGCCAAAACCACACAGGACCTGTACCGCCTCCGAAGAGAAATGGCGCAGGAAGACCTGATCTATAACATCGGTACAGCCTATTACCAGACATTGCAGACAAAGGAGCAGTTTCAGAACATCGAGGCTAACCTGGAGCGTCTGGCTGAGCTGGAGCGTATCATGACGCTGCAGTACAAAAACGATCTGGTGCCGAAGGTAGAGCTTAACCGCGTGAAGGTGAACACAACCAACCTGCAAAACCAGCTACAGACGCTTACCACTACCTATGAGCAGCAGAAGAACATGCTTAAGTTCTTTATGAACATGCCGCTGGAGCAGGATGTGGAGCTGAGCGGCAGTACAAGCCCGCTTGACAATATGGTTGCAGAGGTAATTACAGCAGAGCAGGCACTTGCCCAGAAAACGCAGTATGACCTGCTGAACACGCAAAAGCAGCTTCAGGGCTACAGTATTAAGAATATACAGGCTGGCTACTACCCTACCCTGTCTGCCTACGGCCAGTATGGCTATAACACACAGCGCGATGAGCTGTTTGGCTCCGATGTACCGTGGTTCAAAACATCAGTGGTAGGTCTGCAGCTTAACATCCCGATCTTCGACGGCTTCAAAAAAGACGCCCAGATCAAACAGGGACAGCTGGAAATGAAAAAGATCAACGAGGACATCTCCAAGCTGGAAACGAACACCGCCGTGGAACTGACCAACGCACTGGCCCAGTTGAGGAACAGCCAAAATTCAATAGCAGTGCAGGAAAAAAACGTGGAGTTGGCCCAGGAGGTGTATGAAACCACCAACAACCTGTACAAAGAGGGCATCTCCCCACTCACGGACCTGCTGGACGCAGAGGTAAGCCTGAGAGAGGCCAAAACAAACCTGAATAACGAGAAATTAAAGTATAAAGTCGCTCAGCTGAACTACCTGAAAGCAAGAGGCGAACTAGAAACACTAACTAAATAAGACAACATCAAAAGAAACATGAAGAAGATAATCTATATCGTCGCTGTACTGGTTGCATTAGGGGCTATTGGCTATACATTAATGAACAACAAGAAGGAAATGGCCGCCACCGCTGCCATTGCCGAGCGCAAGAGCGAAAGCATCCCCGTTGCCCTGACCACACCTAAGGTTGGCGCAGTAGACAAGTCTTTTACAGCACAAGGTAACTTTATACCAGAGCAGGACCTGACGCTTCTCTCTGAAACGCAGGGCCAGGTGCTGAAGATCTACAAGCAGAACGGTGACCGTGTAAAAGCAGGTGAAATGCTGGCGCAGGTGGATGCTCAATTACTGCGTGCCGAACTGGTGCGTGCACAGGCAAACTACACCAAGAGCAAGCGTGACCTGGAGCGTTTCGAGAACCTGGCCGAGGGTGATGCCATCACGAAACGCCAGCTGGAAGATGCCAGACTAGGCTTCAGCAATGCAGAGGCTGCCCTGATCACGGCTAAGAAAAGACTGGCTGACGCCAGCATCAAAGCGCCAATCTCGGGCCGCATCAACGAGAAGTTCATTGAAGTCGGCTCTTACCTGAGCCCGGGTACAAAACTGTTCAACATCGTGAACGTGGATAACCTGAAGATGAACGTGAAGGTGCCTGAAAGCCAGGTTGGCCTGATACGCGACGGACAGAAAGTGCAGATTAAAGCAGATGCCGTTGGTGGCGAAACATTTGAAGGCACCGTGAAGGCCATTGCCGCCAAAGGCGATAACTCGCTTAACTACAACGTGGAGCTGCAAGTGAGCAACCCTTCTGATAACCCGCTGAAAGCCGGTATGTATGGCACAGCTTACTTTGAAGTTGCAGACCAGCGTAAGGCCCTGCTGATCGAGCGGGAGGCAATCGTCGGTAGCTTACAAAACCCACAGGTATTTGTGGTGAACAATGGCAGCGCCTTCCTGAAAGACATCAAAGTTGGTGGCACGCAAGGCAATAAAGTAGAAGTGACAGGCGGTCTGGAAGCTGGCGATAAAGTGGTGCAGTCTGGCCAGATCAACCTGAAGAATGGCACAAAAGTGACTGTGCTTTAAGGGCATACTTCTTTTAAACTATAAGAAAACAGATTAGATGAATATCACGAAAATATCCATACAACGCTCAACGATTGTAGTAGTGATCTTCGCCATACTTACCTTATTGGGTCTGGCAAGCTACTTCTCGTTGAACTACGAGCTTCTTCCGAAGTTCTCTCCGCCGGTATTAACCGTGTCTACCTTCTACCCTGGCGCTTCGCCATCAGAAGTGGAGAACTCGGTGACCAAGGAGATTGAGGACGCTCTCTCCTCGCTGGAGAACGTGGATGAGGTAAAAAGTACTTCACAGGAAAGCTTCTCGGTGATCGTTATCCAGCTAAAGCAGGGTACTGACGTTGACCAAAGCTTGCAGGACGCACAACGTAAAATCAACGCCATACTTGGTGAACTCCCTGAAGATGCAGATCCGCCGTCACTCGGTAAGTTCGACTTTAGCGATATGCCGATCATGCAGGTTGGTGCTACCGCTAAAATGTCTCCTACTGCGTTCTATGACCTGATCGAGAACAAAGTAAAACCAGAGCTTTCTCGTGTGCCAGGTATGGCGCAGATCAAAGTGCTGGGTGGCCAGGAGCGTGAGATTAAAGTAAACCTGGATGCGGATAGACTGCAGGCATACGGCCTCTCCATCTCGCAGGTACAGCAGAAAATACAGTACTCTAACCTTGACTTCCCTACTGGTAAAGTAAAGAACGAAGAGGGCCAGACACTGATCCGCTTAGCTGGTAAGTATGAAACAGTAGACCAACTACGCAATCTGGTGCTGAAAGAAGACGCCACTGGTGCTTCTGTACGCCTGAGCGATGTGGCTGAAGTACAGGATGCACAGAAAGACGTAGAGGTACTGACACGCGTTAACTCGCTTTCCTCTATCGGTCTTTCTATCCAGAAGCAATCAGATGCCAACGCCGTGGAAGTAAGTGAACTGACACGCAAGGCACTGGACCAACTGGAGGAAACCTATGCAGCTGAAGGACTCAGCTTTACAGTTGCCAAAGACAGCTCTGAGTTTACACTAGAGGCTGCTGATGCCGTAATCCATGACTTGTTCCTGGCGATTGTACTGGTGGCCGTAGTGATGCTGCTGTTCCTGCACTCGCTGCGCAACGCGGTGATCGTTATGATCTCTATCCCGGCTTCCCTGATCGCTACGTTTATCGCGATGAACCTGCTGGGTTACTCTCTTAACCTAATGACGCTGCTGGGCCTTTCACTCGTGGTAGGTATTCTGGTGGATGATGCCATTGTGGTAATCGAGAACATCTACCGACACATGGAAATGGGCAAAAAGCCAGCGCAGGCCGCTTATGACGGTATCCGCGAGATTATGGCTACGGTAACTTCCATCACACTTGTAATCGTGGTTGTGTTCGTACCGATTGCCTTGTCTACAGGTCTGGTATCAGATATCCTGCGTCAGTTCTCCGTGGTAGTAGCTATCTCTACAATGCTGAGCTTATTCGTAGCCTTTACGTTGATTCCGTTGCTGGCAAGCCGCTTCTCCAGACTGGAGCACCTGTCAGACAAGAACTTCTTCGGAAGGTTTATACTTAGCTTCGAGCGCTTCCTGGACCGCGTGATTGACGGTTTCACAGCTGCCTTGAAGTGGGCCTTTAACCACAAGTTCATCACAATGGCGGCAACAGTCGTGTTACTGGTGGCTTCCATAGCACTTGTTCCTGCTGGTTTTATCGGTAGTGAGTTCGTGAGTGCCGGTGACCGTGGTGAATTTATCGTACAGTTGGAGCTACCTAAAAACGCGACAGTAGAGCAAACAAACTTTGCTGCCCGCCAGGTAGAAGGTTACCTGGAGCAGTATCCGGAAGTAACGAACCTGTTCACGACAGTAGGTACCACTTCTTCAGCACAGGCTGGCCAAAACACAGCTTACATGGCCGAGGTGAACGTGCAGCTGGTAGATGCCACTGAGCGTGTGCTATCTACTAACGCCTTCTCTCGTGAGATGAAAGTTGGCTTGGAAGAAACCATACCTGGTGTTAAAATCACGATGGTGCCTGTAAGTATGGTAGGCGGTGGTAACCAGTCTCCTATCCAGGTGATCATGACAGGCTCTAACCTGGACACGCTGATGGCTTTCTCAGACAGAGTAATGGCCGAAGTGGAGCAGGTACAGGGTACTGCCGAGGTGAAAAAATCAGTGGAAGATGGTAACCCGGAGATTGCCGTGTCGGTGGACCGTGATAAGATGGCAAGCCTTGGACTGTCGCTGGAGCAGGTAGGTGCTGGTATGCAGACTGCATTTAGCGGTAACACCAACGCCCAGTTCCGCGGCTCAGAAAGAGACTACGACATCAACATCCGTCTGGATGACTTCGACCGCAGAAACACAGCTGACATTGGTAACCTTGCCTTTACAAATAACAAAGGCGAGCAGATACGCCTGAGCCAGTTTGCAAACATTGAGCAGTCTTCCGGCCCATCTAAGCTGGAGCGTAAAGACCGTGTAAGTTCAGTGTCTGTTAACTCACAAGTTATCGGTAGGCCAACAGGTTCGGTAGGTACTGAAATTCAGGAGCGCCTTGCTAACATGGATACACCAAACGGAGTTTCTATTGCCTACGGTGGCGACCTGAAGAACCAGAGCGAAGGTTTCGGTACACTGGGTCTTGCCCTGATGGCTTCGATCGTCTTCGTGTACCTGATCATGGTGGCCCTGTATGATAGCTATGTGTATCCGCTGGTGGTACTGTTCTCTATTCCGCTTGCGATTATTGGTGCCTTGCTTGCCCTGGCGCTGTCAGCATCAACACTGAGTATCTTCTCTATACTTGGTATCATCATGCTGATCGGTCTGGTTGCCAAGAACGCCATTATGGTGGTAGACTTTACCAACAACCTGAAGTCTGAGGGTGTGGAAGTGAAAGAAGCCCTGATTGAAGCGGTAAGAATACGTTTCCGCCCGATCCTGATGACAACCTTGGCGATGGTGATTGGTATGTTGCCGATTGCCCTGGCAAGCGGACCAGGTGCTGAGTGGAAGAACGGTCTGGCCTGGGCGCTGATCGGTGGTCTGAGCTCCTCCATGTTCCTGACCCTGATTGTGGTTCCGGTTATCTACTACCTGTTCGACCGCATTATGGCCAAGCTTGGTATGGACAAGAAAACAGTGATAGAACTGGAAGACAAGTCTATGGAAGAGCTAGAGCGTGAAACAGCTGAGTTGGAAAACAACAAAATGAGCCACTCTCATGCTTATTAATAAAGAATACCTGTTCTTCATACTTATTTAGTTGGTTTGAGATTGCGGAGGCTTTTGGCCTTCGCAATCTTTATTACACCAGCCCAAGCAGCTTTTAAACAGCAGCTCTATGCAAAGCAGCCGCTGTAAATGCATCTTAACCATTTACCCTTACACGCCATGATTACTATACAGCATACTACTCAGGCAATTGAGAATGAAGTGATTCAGATCATCAGCACCCTCACCAGGGTACACCCGAACAGGCTGTCACAGGTCCGCGACCTGACACAGCTCGGGCTTGATATCATCGATGTGGTAGACATTATCCTGGAGGTGGAAAAGGCATACGGCCTCACCATTCCGGACGAGGTGCCGGTTTACTCTGTCGATGATTTTGTAAGCTTTGTTTACAACCAAAGTATAAAGCAGGCCAGCTAGGCCGCGAACCTACACCACGCAAAAAGCCGCAGCCAACACTGCGGCTTTTTGCGTGGTCAGGAATTACCGAAAAGCCTGATGTGCACGCGGCCCACTTGCCTTTGCCCAGGCAAGGCCTCCCGCTACACCGCCACCTCAAGGGCTGCAGCAGAAAATCTAGCGGGGAAGATAAGAGCAAGAGTAACCGGCACAGGTTGAGCCTCCAATAGCCCCACCTGTGCCGGTTTAATGCCTTCGTCGGAACTGGCGGTGAACTTTGGCCCGACAGGCCGCTGAGCCGTACAGGAAAAGAGTAACCTGCTTCAGGCTAACCTTGGACGCTAAAGAAGTGCAGGTTTAACACGTACTTCCCGTGTAGTATAAAAGCCAAAGGCCTGCCTGCCATTCCTTTTCCCGGCTAACGGAGTTGCTCTACGGCTCCCCTACTGCCTCTTTACCGTGGCCTTACTCTTGCATAGTGCAGCACGGCGATCTTCTTCAGGTGCTTGAGCTCGCTCTCCAGCCGGGGCAGAACGCAGGCGGAGTTAACGACAAAGTATAAAATACAAAAGCCACCCGTTTCTGGGTGGCTTTTGTGTTTTATACTTTGCTCCGGATTAACCTCTGGACAGTTGCTTCAGGTACGACACATGGGATACAACAGCCATGCGCATGCCGGGTATGTTATGGTACGGAATGCCGAATTCGGCGCAGGCCTGGGCTACGATCACGCTCAGGGCCGGGTAGTGCACATGCGACACCTTCGGGAAAAGGTGGTGCTCCACCTGGAAGTTGAGCCCGCCCGAAAACCAGGTAACCAGCTTGTTGTTGGTGGCAAAGTTAGCAGTGGTTTTAAGCTGGTGCACCGCCCATTCGTCTTCCAGCTTGTTTGTAACCGGAGAAACAACCGGGAAGTGGGTTTCACGCACGGTGTGCGCCAGCTGAAACACGATACTCATCACAAAACCAGCTACAAGGCCGTAAACCAGGAACCCAAGCGCCCAAGGCAGCAGCCCAACTGTATAAATCGGCAGCGCCACAAAAAACGCCAGGTGGAAAACCTTAAAGGTCCAGAAAATAATGTGATCCGAGGCCTTCATTTTCTTTAGCGGCATCGTACCCACCTTTTTGGTGAAATACTTCTGGTAATCAGAGAAAAACACCCAAAAGAAGAAAAGCAGTGAATAGGCGGCCCAGAAATAGAAATGCTGGAACCGGTGTATCTTCCGAAACTTCTGCGTTTCGCAAAGCCTTAAAAACGGACCGGCATCCAGGTCATCGTCTACGCCATCTACGTTGGTGTAGGCATGGTGAATTACATTGTGCTTGGTATTCCACATAAATTCGTTAGCCCCCAGCACATTCAGAAACATGCCCGCCATTTCGTTCAGCTTCTTTATTTTGCTGAAGCTG
Organism: Pontibacter actiniarum; assembly: GCF_003585765.1. Lineage (NCBI taxonomy): Bacteria > Pseudomonadati > Bacteroidota > Cytophagia > Cytophagales > Hymenobacteraceae > Pontibacter > Pontibacter actiniarum. The sequence goes on along the minus strand of NZ_CP021235.1, from coordinate 739,487 downwards.
CCATGGGAGCCGTCATGGGAGATGTTAAAGCCGATGCCCGCCGTGATAATCCCCAGCACAGCACACTCCAGCAGCGCAAGCAAAGCACTTTCAGGCGTAAAAAACACAAGGTGTACGTATAGCAGAAGCAGGCCCAGGGTAAGTATAATGGCTTTGGTGTAGAGCTTATAGTTACCGGTAGTGGAAATACCTGTTGTTTGGAAGTATTCCTGTGTCCTGCGTTTTAACTCCGCATGAAAGGATTGTTTTTGTGTCTGAAATTTGGGCGCAGCCATAAAGATTATTTGAGTTGGAATAAAGTGTAGAAAGCGATGGAATAAGACCGCGTCACAACTGGATATAAAGGTAACACATATTTTCTAACTATAGTTTGGCCTCCCCGGGCCGGCGCGTAACCACTTTACCGCCAAGCGCTAATTATCACACCCGGTTTCCTGTACGCCTAAAGCACAGGCGGCGCATGTAAATAAACGCAGCCGCCCCCTTTACTGGTGTGTTTCCCTCTAAACTTCCAGAATATACACCGCTGGGTCAAACCCCTCCTTCATCAGGATGGGCTTCGACACGTTAAACACCTTCACCCCTTTGGACGTCTCGCCCTCCAGCGTGCCAATGTGCGCGTGCCCGTGAAAAGCGGCCACCACGCCGCGTCGGTTTATCGGCTCTGCCAGCCGGGAGGAGCCCAGGAACGGAAAAATCTGCTCCGGCTCGCCCTCCACTGTGGCCCTGATGGGGGCGTAGTGCAGCACGGCGATCTTCTTCAGGTCCGTGTGCTCGCTCTCCAGCCGTGACAGGGCACCATCCAGTTTCAGGGCCTCGTCTACAGCTTCCTGCACAAAGCTTTTGATCATCGTCTCGCCGAACATGCCCAGCATGCCCTTGTCGAAGCCGCCGCCAAAGCCCTTGACACCGGCAAAGCCCACATCGCCTATCACAATGCAGTCGCCGTCCAGCAGGTGCACGTTCTCCTTTACCAGCGTCTTCCGAATCCCCTTGTGGTGGTCGCGCTCATAATCGTGGTTTCCCAGCACCGCCACTACCGGAATGGAGCATGACTTCAGCTCGTGCGCCAGCACTTCAGCCTCCGAAGTACGCCCGGTGTCCGTCAGGTCGCCGCAAAGCAGCAGCACATCCGCCACCTGCGACACCTGCGCAAAGTATTCCTCCCATTTCCCGCGGTCCGTCTCCCGCACATGTATATCTCCTACTGCCGCAATTCTTGTTTTTGTCTTTTTTGTGTTAGCCATAGATTATACAGATCTTATCGTCACTACCTTATAGTCCCATTCGGTAATGTCGGTTGCATATTGGGTTTGGTCGATGAGCGGGCCCCGGCAGATCTTCTCTTTGGGCGGAGGCATGTCAAACTGCTCCTGCGCCCTGCTCAGCAGCTCATCGAACAGCCACTTCGGTATGATATCGCGCTCCGACGGGTACACAAACTGAAACGATAGCAGCTGTGCCAGCAGCAGTTGCCAGTGCACGTCCATGTGCTGCCAAAGCCACTTCCAGTCGAGCTTATCGCCGTAGCGAAGTATGATGTGGTTGATGTCGGCGCCGTCGTAGCGCTCGCGGTTCTGCACATACAGCTTCGACCAGATCAGCGCCTCCGCAGGAATCACTTTTACCTTTATCCCCAACAGCTCGCTTGAGGTAGAGCGCTCCAGCCAGCTGTCGTCCACGGCGCAGTGGTTGCCGGGGTTGTTAAAGATGATATCCATGAAGTGCTCCCCGCTGAAGGCCTTGGCAAGCCAGCGCGCGTCGGTGAGCTCTGTTTCGTAGTCCTGCTCTTTGAAAGCCTTGAGTATGCGCGGGGTGTCGCTGTTTTTGCAAAACACGTCCAGGTCCTTGGTGTCGCGCATGATATCGGTGTACAGGCGCAGGGCAAAGCCACCGCCCACCATAAAGTCGGCGTTGCTGCCCGCCAATATGCCGAGGGCTTCACGGTAAAAATCATGGGCCGCCTGGCGGTGTATCCCATCTTGTAGTTCTATTACTTTAGCCATTCTGATTTCTGCATAAGGTTAAAACAAAGCCACCCGATTGTAACAGGCAGCCGGCCGCCGGCGCTAAACACAGGCTGAAGAAACAGCTCAATTTTGCACTTCGCTAACCACAGCAGCGTAAGACTGTTGTACTAAATTATTGCCCCCTTTGTTGCCTGCACAACTCTAAAAGGCGCCATTCCTTCCTGCCTGGTGCTCAAACAGCCATTGCAGGAGCTTACACAATTGAACTTTTCTAACAATATTATTTAAGCGGCTTATTTGTCACGAAGAAAGGGAGGTTAGCCGTGGCCAGGTTATTTTTCCCGTCGCGGATGTATACGTACAGGCGGTAGGCGCCTTCCTGCTTTGGGGTTCGCAGCCACACTTTGCTGCCCTCCTGCTTTTGCAGCACGTGGGGCACAGCGGCTGGCTTCTGCTCCTTATCAGCGTTTCCGTCTTTCCGGGCAGACTCTGGCAGCACCTCCCACTGCAGCCGCAGCGGTTCGCCCTCGGGGTCAAAGGCAAAGGCTGCCCCTTCAAAGGTCTGCTCCGGGCGCAGGTACACCTGGTCGAAGGCGAACTTGTCATCCAGTTTCAGGTAGGCGATGTAGGGAGACTCGTTCAGCGTGGTGGTATCGCCCCAGAGCCGGCGCATTTCCTGCACCATAGCGGTCTCCTCGCCCTGTTCGTTTATCATGCTGAACCAGGTGGGCGTTGTCTCCTGCTTATTTCCCCACATAAACACATAGGAGCCGAGGCAGTGGCTGGTATCCGCCAGCACCGACTGCTCGTAGCGCTGCCGGGCAAAGGTGGCCTTCTCCGAGCTCGTCTGCTCTATGGGTGCCATCCACCAGGTATAGTACGCTTCCCAGTAGCCCCTGGCCCCAAACTCGGAAATAACGTAGGGGCCCTTCCAGTCGGTGGCAGCCAGCTCTTTAGGCAAATTGTGCATCGCCCCGAAAGAGTTGATAGAGAGAATATCGAGGGCCGGGCAGCGCTCCGCGATTAGGTTTACCACCTTGTGCGGCACGTTCATCACGGTGGTGGTGGTGGGGTGGTACGGGTCCACTTCGTGGATCATCTCGGCGATACCGTTCACGGCATCCCACACTTTCACGTTGGAGCCTTCGGCATACAGTTCGTTGCCCACGCCCCACATCAGCAGCGCCGGGTGGTCTTTGTACTGGAGCACAATCTTTTTCAGCTCCTCCCGCTGCCGGGCCACCAGTTCTTTGTCGTAGTAGTTAAAGCCCTCCCGCTCCCGCGCCATCCAAAGCCCGAGCGTAACGCTAAGGCCGTGCTTTTGCGCCGAGTCCAGCACCTGCCGGGCGTTATCGGTGTGCCACACCCGCACCGAGTTGCCTCCGTACTTGCTTAAGCGGTCATAATACCTGTAACCGGCCGCTCCTTTAATAAAGTACGGCTGGCCGTTGCGCAGGAGCACAAACTGCTCGCCCTGCTTCACGACCTCCACTTTCCTGCCCCTCGGCTCATACTTGTCCGCAAAGTCAGGCTTCCCGCTACAGCCAGGCAGCAGCAGGCATAACAGGCTATAAAGCAGCGTTGAAAGCAGAAGCTTCTGTGGCAAAGGGAGGCGCATATGTATGGGAAGGAATTAGACAGATTTATTAGTGGAGTCAGGGGGTTTACGCATAACATTTCTGCTTGTTTCAAGTATACAGGGCAGATTACCAATGCTCTTTATGCTGCCCTAACCATAGGGATGGCTCCCGCAGGAGAACTTGCCCTCACCACTTTTGTACTCTTAACATATTCTAAAGCAAAGGTTTTACATGCAACTCCCTTTCTTTAAGTCACCCGCTACTGAACAAGTGTCAGCACCGCCTCTCCTGCGCCGGGATGTGCGCACCATACGCTTTATGATCTGGATGGGCCTGGTTACGATGGGGCTCTTCCTGTACTGGTTCATCGACGGGGACCACATAGGCTATGCCCCTTTGTACTGGCTCCTGACGACGGCGCTCCTGTTCAAGCTACTGCGCACCCTCCACGAGTGGTACCACTACTACACCGTCAGCATACCCGAGCGGCCGGCGCTGCGCACCAACTTCACAGTAGACATCCTGACCACGTACTGCCCGGGAGAGCCCCGCAGTATGATCATCAACACGCTGGAGGCCATACAGAACATCCGGTACCCCCACACCGCCTACCTCTGCGACGAAGGCGACGACCCCATGCTAAAGGCCGCCTGCGAGCGGCTGGGGGTGGTGCACGTTACGCGCACCGAAAAAGTGGACGCCAAGGCCGGCAACATAAACAACGCGCTGAAGCAGGCCAGCGGGGACATCTGCCTGATCCTCGACCCTGACCATGTGCCGCAGCCGGAGTTCCTGGACGAGGTGCTGCCATACTTCGAAGACCCGGAGGTGGGCTTTGTGCAGGTGGTGCAGGGCTACAGTAACCAAAAAGAAAGCCTGGTGGCCTACGGTGCGGCAGAGCAAACCTACAGCTTTTACGGCCCCATGATGATGGGCATGAACAGCTACGGCACGGTGCAGGCCATCGGGGCCAACTGCACCTTCCGCCGCAAAGCGCTGGACAGCATTGGCGGGCACGCAGCGGGCCTGTCAGAGGACATGCACACGGCCATGCAGCTGCACGCCAAAGGCTGGAAATCGACGTACGTGCCGAAGATGCTGACGCGGGGGCTGGTTCCGGCAACGCTGGCGGCTTACTACAAGCAGCAGATCAAATGGGCGCGCGGCACCTTCGAGTTGCTGTTCACGGTGTACCCGAAGCTGTTCCGCCACTTTACAACCCGCCAAAAGATACACTACTTCACGCTGCCGCTGTACTACCTCTTCGGCCTCTTCAACCTGATCGACTTCCTGATTCCGGCCATGGCGCTGGTGCTGGCGGAGTTTCCGTGGTACGTGTCGCTTGGTGAGTTTCTGGTGATGTTCACGCCCTTCTTCTGTATCTCCATCTGCATCCGCCATTTTGCGCAGCGCTGGTACCATGAGAAGAACGAGAAGGGCTTCCACCTGTTCGGGGGCATTTTGCGCACAGGCACCTGGTGGGTGTTCCTGCTGGGGCTGGTCTACTCTATCCTCCGCATCCGGGTGCCGTACATCCCCACGCCAAAAGACGACAAGCCGAAGAACAACCTGCTGCTGAGCCTGCCCAACATACTGATATGCCTGCTCAGCATCGGCGCCATAGCCTTTAGCCAGGTAGAGTACGGGCACCTTTACAACAACCCCTATGTGCAGATGATGGCCCTGTTCGCGCTCACCAACGTGGCCATAGTAGGCAGTATCGTGGTGATTGGGCAGGAGCAGTTTATGGAATGGGTGCGCCGCCGCTTCCTGCACGCTGCAATGCTGCAGCCCCTGCTGATGCCGCTGCGTTACGCCGTATGGCGTACGCGGCACGGCTTCTACGACAGCATCCGGTACGTGGCGGTTGCTGTCGTTTTAATCGCCACCGTTGTCTCGCTCACGTTCATCTTCGGCAGGGAAGAGGTCATACGCTACTGGTCTGCAAAAGCACCGGGCACCAGCCTTGCGCCTGACGCCACTGCCGCCTCCGCCACGCACTGGCACCGCTAACCGCCGAAAGGAATTTGCCTCAACCCCCGCCGCCCCTATCCGTTAAGATGATAGAATAAATCGCTTTTTTAACCCAAAACATGAAAGCTATGAACAGAGACTATTCGAACCGCAGCAACAGAGACGAAAACCGCGGTTACCAGACACACCGCTCAGAGCGCTACAGGCACCCGGAGCAGGACAGCAACTACCGCTTTGACAACTACGGTTCCTCTGCCCGCGGCGGCTACGGCAACGAGGGCAACACCGGCACCTGGGGCAACCAGGGCAACGAGATGGGCGGCTCGCGTAACACCAGCAATCAGGATATATACGGCACCTACAGCTCATCGCGCAACTACGGCAACATGGGCAGCTACGGCGGCGCACAGGGCTTCGGGTCGTCCAGAGGCGGCCAGCACAGCCAGGGCAGCGACTACAACTTTTACAGCGGCAGAGGATCTGCAGACCAGGCAAGACAGAGCAACCTGAGCAGCCCGGGCAACAGCATGAACTATAACCCATCCGGGCAAAGCCGCCAGCGCAGCCACGGCTACGAGAGCGACTATGACAGCCATGGCTCGTCCTTCCGCAACGAGAGAGACAGTGGCCTCTACGGCTCAGACGTCTCCAGAAGATTCCAGGGCAGAGACCAAGGCCGCTACAGCTTCGACAGCGACAACTACAACCAGGGCAGCGGCAGCTACCGCAGCGGAGACCAGGGCCGCGACAACCAGCGCATGGGCTACGGCACGCAGAACTACGGTGGCTCCGAGGGCAACTACATGGGCAGTGGCTACAGCCGCAGCTCAAACCGCGACTATAACACCGGCAACTATGGCTCGCAGGGCAGCTACGACCGTGGCAATACCGACATGAACTACGGAGAGCCTTACGGCATGAGTGGCTTCAGCGGCAGCCGTGGCACAGACTACCCGAACGATACATACGCCCGCGACAGGGACAACACCAGCATTCAGCACCGGGACAGCGACTACGACTACAACCGGAACCGCAGCTTTAACCCCTCTAACAGGGACCGCGGCTACATGGGCAGCCAAAACCGCACCCGCACATGGGACCGCGACCACAACCGCAACTCGGACAGGTTCTAGCCTGCCTGAATCATACATAAAAAAGGCGCAGCCGCTTTGGCTGCGCCTTTTTTATGTATACGTACCGTCTGTGTCTGTGCATTTGGGAAGCCCTGGTTGAAAAATCACACCGTTCCGACAACCGCTCTATTACATACCTGGCGGCACCAGCCACCCCGATCCAGGCATGTGCAACTTGTGCCCCCTCTAAAGCAATGGTTCCGGCAGACAAAGTATAAACGCGACAACAGAAGCTATATGATAGCACCTCCCGGCTATTCGAGTAGCCCCCTTACAAGCGGCAGGCACAGCGCCTATTTTATACAGACACCGCGTAAATCCCGCATGCTACCGTAAAACACGTTGCAGTCCACAGAACCGGTAATGCCCTCTATGGAGCCGCCATCGGTATGCTGCCAGAAGGCCAGTTTACGGGTGTTGCTTTTCTCTATCTGGAGCCTTGGCACACGGTAATGGGCAATCCAGAGCGGATAGCTGTCGAAATGCCCGGCCAGATAATCCTCGTAAAACTTGAAGTTGGTATAGATGATGGGCTTTATGCCGTACGCGTTCTCCACCTTCTCCAGCCACACCTTCAGGTCCTGGCGCAGCTGTGCCACCGGCTTGCGCCCGCGCACCTCCACATCCAGCACCGGCGGCAGATCGCCGCTTTGCAGCTGCACGCTGGAAACAAAATGCTGGGCCTGCTCTTCCGGGTTCAGGTACGGGAGGTAAAAGTGATAGGCCCCCCGGATAATGCCGGCAGCTCCGGCACCGGCCCAGTTCTCCTCATACTTCCTGTCCTTGAGCGAAACGCCCTCCGTGGCCTTCACAAAGGCGAAGACAACCTCATTTTCGCGCACTTTCTGCCAGTCTACCTCTTTCTGGTAGTGGCTCACGTCCACGCCGTACACGGTATGCCCCTCCGGCCAGACCGGCTCAGGCTTGTCAACGAAGTACTCCACGTAGAGCACCAGCAGGATAATGCCCAGCAGAATAGCCAGGCCAGCCCAGAAGCGCCTTGGCGGCTGTTGCTGCTGCTTCTTGCGCGGCTTCGCGGTACGAACCGCGCGCTTGGCAGGCACCTTAAAAGGTTTCTCTGCAGGTGCTTTCTTTAACGGTGGTTTCGTGTTTGCTGCCATATCTCCCTCTGTTGCAAAGGTATATTTCCGGACAACAATTTGCTACACCTTCCGCTAAGAAACCAGTTCGCGGTACGGCAGGCCCGTTAGGTGCTCCAGCTGCTCGCCCTCCGTTGTCAGGTAGCCCTGCATCAGGTTCGCCGTGAGGCAGGAGTGCACCGGCAGCACCCCCATCAGGTCTCCGACGCTGTACTTCTTAAACTGCTCCGGCGAGGCCTTCACCACCCCGTGCTCCTGCGAAAGCGACACCACCTCGATGCCCTCCACCGGCCCTGACCACCCCTGAGGCGTGAGCTCCACAATGCGGCCGTAGATAGACGAGGCATCCTCCTGCAGGATAACATCCTTGGAGAAGTGCACACTGCCGCCGTAAAGTATGATTTCGCCACGCTCCGGATGCTTAGCCACCACCGGGCAGGCCATACACACTGCGATATCGTCGAAGGAGCAGGAGCCGATGCGCTGCTGCGTCAGGTCGTAAAACACGAAGTTGCCCGGGCGTATCTCATCCACCCCGCGCAGCGAGTCGATAATGCTGCAGGAAGGCGTGTCGCCGATGGACAGCTGCAGGTTCGGGAATTTGGACTTATAGCGCTCGCGCAGCAGGTGCAGCTGGTAAACAGAGGTGTTGTAGATGGTTTGGATGGCGTAGACGTCGTTTTGCTTGTAGGTATGGCCGTCGTGCACCACAAAGCCGGTAAACTGCAGTTTGTCCTGCTCCCGTATCTTCTGCACCACGCTGTCGAGCTCGGCGTAGTTGGTAGCCAGAATACCCGTGCGGCGGTAGCCCGTATCGATCTTGAGCGACAGCTGCACCGGGTGGCGCAGTTGCTGTGCGAGAGCTGTGACCGTGTCGAGGTTTACGGCCACGAGGTGCAGGTTTACCCGGGCGGCCAGTTCGTTTATCGCGTCCATCTCCAGCACGTTCACCGGGAAGGCCACCATGATATCCTTCCAGCCGTGGTTGGCAAAGTAGCGGGCCATCCGCACCGACGATACCGTGATCGCCTGCACACCAAACTCGCGGAACCACTCCCCCACCTGCGCCGACTGATGCGTTTTAAAGTGCGGCCGGAGCCTTACCCCGTTTTGCTTCGCTTTGTCAGCCATGCGACGGATGTTTCTGATCGTTTTCTGTTTATCCAGTAGTAGTGTAGGTGTTGTAATTCTCATAGTATAATCGATGCAACTAGGTGGCAAATCCTGTGAAGTTACACAGATTTGGGCAAAGAAACACACCCACAGCCGCTTTATGGTGACAAATGTCATTTCCTAAGCCGCTGATACTCCTGACCTTTGCCGCAGTTAAAGTATAAAGAGAGGAGACCCCAAGATGCAAGTTACGCTGAACACCACCCCTGCCGAGCTGCTGGCTAAGTATGACGTACCGTCGCCACGCTACACCAGCTACCCCACCGTGCCTTACTGGGACGAGAAACCCCTGCTACAGACACAGTGGCTACAGCACGTACAGCAGGCGTTCCGGAAAACCAACAGCACGGAAGGCATCAGCCTGTACCTGCACCTGCCTTTCTGCGAGCAGCTTTGCACCTACTGCGGCTGCAACAAGCGCATTACCAAAAACCACGCAGTAGAGGAGCCCTACCTGCAGGCGCTGCTGCAGGAGTGGGAGCAGTACCTGGCTGTTTTCGACGAAAAGCCGCGGATCACGGAGCTGCACCTGGGCGGCGGCACCCCCACTTTCTTCAGTGCCCAAAATCTGAAAAAGTTGCTGGAAGGGCTGCTGGAAAAGGCTGAGGTAACCCCTGAGGCGGAATTTAGCGTGGAGGTGCACCCCAACGCCACCAACGCAGAGCAGCTGCAGGTCCTGTATGACCTGGGGTTCAGAAGGCTTAGCGTGGGCATTCAGGACTTCGACCCGCGTGTGCAGTTTGTGATTAACAGAATCCAGACGTTTGAGCAAACCAAGGAGATCTTTGATGCGGCCCGTGCCATGGGCTATACTTCCATCAACGCCGATATTATCTATGGCCTGCCTCACCAGAGCGCCGATTGCGTGCGCCACACGATTGAGCGGGTAAAAGAGCTGCACCCGGAGCGAATCGCCTTCTACAGCTACGCCCATGTGCCCTGGAAAAGCAAGGCCCAGCGCCGCTACTCCGAGGCAGACCTGCCTGCACCGGCAGAGAAGCGCGGCCTCTACGAACTCGGCCGCACCCTCCTGCAGGAGGCAGGCTACGTGGAAATCGGGCTGGACCACTTTGCCTTGCCGGAAGATGAACTGTACGTTGCCTCTGTGCAAGGCAACCTGCACCGCAACTTTATGGGCTACACCCCACGCCACACCGAGCTGTTGATCGGCTTGGGTGCCTCCAGCATCTCAGACACCGGCACCGCGTTTATGCAGAACATAAAAGAGGTGGAGGCCTACGAAGAAGTCGTCTTTACCGGCATACTTCCGCTGCTGAAAGGCCATGAGCTGACCGGGGAGGATTTACGCATCCGCCGCCACATTCTAAACCTGATGTGCCGCCTTGCCACCAGCTGGCCGGGCGAGGAACAGGAGTACCTGAACCAGGCGCTGGTACGCCTGCAGCCGCTTGCCGCCGATGGCCTGGTGACCTACGACAGCAACCACATCCAGGTGCTGGAGGAAGGTCGCCCGTTCCTGCGCAACGTCGCCATGTGCCTCGACCTCAGGCTGTGGGCAGATAAACCTACCACACCCGTTTTTAGCAGATCTGTTTAAGCTTGAACTGAAATATTGTGAAAGAGACGCCGAAGTAGCGTCTCTTTTGCTTTTACGCCCGCCAAAGGCTGCGCTTTTCAGCGCATAGCCACGCCGGCGGAACAAAGGTGTAATAATTACCCAAGCACAAAAAGCCACTACAGCAGCTGCCAGAACCGGAGCTAGCACAAACACAGATTTGCCCCTTGCGCCGGGAGAACACGCAGCAATTAAACATTTCGCCGTACCTTTGCGGAAAGAAACGTTGCTATGAGTTACTTCTACGTAAAGGCGCTGCATATCATCTTTGTGGTTACCTGGTTTGCCGGGCTGTTCTACATTGTGCGCCTGTTTATATACTTTGCCGAGGCCGCTGAAAAACCGGAGCCGGAGAAAACCATACTTCAGCGGCAGTTAGCCCTGATGCAAAAGCGCCTCTGGTACGGCATTACCTGGCCCTCGGCTGTGCTTACCCTTATTTTCGGGCTCTCCATGCTGTACCTCTACGGCTCCGTACCCGGCTGGCTGGTCTGGAAGCTCAGCTTTGTGGTCGGGCTGTATGTGTACCACTTTCTCTGCCACCGCATTTTTAAACAGCAGCAGCAGGGCCTCCTGAAGTATAGCTCCACGCAGCTCCGCATCTGGAACGAGGTGGCCACGCTCTTCCTCATCAGCATTGTCTTTCTGGTGGTGCTCAAGAGCTCGCTTAGCATGCTGTGGGGCATTTTAGGGCTTATTCTCTTCTCAGCCATACTTATGCTGGCCATCCGCATCTACAAAAGAACGCGGGAGGCAAAGAATCAGTAAAAATAAGAAAGATGCCGCTGTGGCAGTGTGTGCTGGCTGCAGAGACTGCCACAGCGGTACGCTCCCGGCGTTTGGCGCTTCTTCGGAACCGCCTTGTGCCTCTCTGCCCCTAACGGTTTAACTTTTTAACTTAAAGCCTTACCTTTGCATGTATGAATAACGCACTGAAGGCAAACGAGAGAGAACTCATCAAACTGATTCGCTTCTTTAGCAAGCGCGCCACCCAGTTGATGGAGACAGGAGAACTGACGGCAGCGCACGAGCAGCTGACGCAGGCGTGCCAGAACCTGGAGACGCAGTTGCTAACGCATGCCAGCAACCGCACGGCCATCCTCACGAAACGTGAGCGCCTGGAGAAACTAATCGAGGACAATGCCCAGTGCCCTAAGTGCCACAAGGCCGACATGCTGAAAAAGCAGGGTGTTACCACCAACGAGCACGGCTGGAAGTGCAACACCTACCGCTGCCGCCGCTGCAACACGAGCTTTACCTGGAACCGCCCCAACAACCCCTGGCACATGGTGGCGTTTCTGGAGCTGTACATAAAGGAACTTGAGGGCACCCTTACCGCTGATATGGAGCCTTCGCTCCGCCAGCACACCGAGGCCGCCATTCCACAGCTCCAGGACAGCCTTTTCCGCCTGCAGCCCGTGCTTCAGGACTCGGATGAGGAGGTGCAGGCGCTGGAGGAGAAAGAGCGGGAGATGGACAAGCTTATCCACCAGTTTAAGAACTACCTGCTCATCGAGAAAATAAAACTCGACACCTACCAGGAGTAGCGTCGGGAATTTCCCCGTTCCGTAGCCGCTGGCAGGGTGCCTATACGCCCTTCAAATACAGCGCGGCGCTAAATCCCCTGCACCAGCCAATACCAGAACGCGAGCGTGATGAAGGAAATGGGAATACCGAACCCGATCATCATGTTTGCCAGCCGCGGTTTTAGGCCATAGGAGGCGGCCACTATGCTAGCCGTGATCATAGGCGCCATGGCTGCCTCTATTACGCACACCTGCACCATTTCGCCGCTCACCCCAAGCCCCCAGTGGTAGAGGGCCAGGATCAGGAGCGGCGCCAGCAGGAGCTGAAAAGCCAGCCCGAGTGCCAGAAAGCCCCAGTGCCTGCTTCGCCGCTCCAGCCGCAACTGCAGCCCCACCGAAACCAGTGCCAGCGGCGACACCGTGCTCCCCAGCCGCTGAAACACATCTTTCATATCCTCTGAGAAGTGCAGGTTAAGCACGTTGAGCAGCAGGGCCAGCATAAAAGTGAGGAAGGGCGGGAAAAAGAATATCTTGCGGGCGATGGCCTGGGCGCTTGCCTGGCCCTTGGAGAACACCGCCGCCAGCGCGATGCCCAGCGTAGAGAGCACCATAAACGAGCCCGGCTGGTCTATGAGAATGGCGGTTTTCAGCCCTTCTTTGCCATACAGCGCCTCCACCACCGGAAAACCGATAAAGGAGGTGTTGCCGAGCCCGGCGGTAAGTATAAGGCAGCCGATAAGTTTACGCGACCACCCGAACATCCTGCCCAGGCCCCAGAAAAACAAAGCCGCCGCCGCAAAGCAGATCCAGGCCACCCCCACCGGCAGCAGCACCGCAGGGCTCAGCACCACTTCCGGAATAAAGTACAAGGCCAGGGCCGGCAGCGAGATGTAGATAATAAACTGGTTGAGCACCAGCGGAGCATTCATCGGGAAATCCTTTACGCGCTGTAGCAGCACGCCAAGCCCCAGGCACCCGAATAAAAGTATAAAGCTGCTCATCGTTGTTTTTTCAGGAGTGATGACGCGTTAAACGCCTAAAGGGCAAAGGTAAACCTGCCACGCCAGAAAACAGAACGGCTCGCCTGGTTTCCAACAAAAAAGCAGAGGCGCTGCCCCTGCGCCTCTGCCTGCCCTGTTTTTCCGCTGTGCTACTGCAGCACGACCCGCCGCACCACGCGTGTATCGCCGGACACAATGCTCAGGAAGTACACACCGGCTGCTAGCCCCTCTGTCTCCAGCTCCGTATCTTTTTGCGTGCCTTGGACCCGGTGTGTCACGTCCAGCACGTTTGCTGACTGCGCGTTTGTAAGTATAAACCGTACCTCCGGGTTTTTGAGCCCGTTTATCCGGAGCTTTAGGTTTCCGCGCGCCGGCACCGGGTATACCTGCACGGCCCGTTGCAGCTGTTCCTGCTCCGCAGAAGCCAGTGGCCCGGTGTAGGTTAGCCTGTAAATGGCGCCCTTGGCATCATCAGAGATATATAAGCTGCCCTCCTGGCCGATGGCGATATCCACGGGGCGGGCATAGGACTGGGTGGAGTCGCTGTTGAGAAAGCCGCCCACCAGGTCTATGTAGTCTCCCGGCTTACCGTTTTGCCACGGGAAATAGATAATCTTATACCCGGTTGCTTTGGAGCGGTTCCAGGAGCCGTGCAGTGCAACCAGGGCGCCGTTGCGGTAAGGCTCCGGCATTGGAGTGCCCTGCGTAAACAGCAAGCCCAATGGGGCGGTATGCGCCTGTATCCCCCGGCTGATGCGGTCCATGCCGCTGCAGTCTACGCTGCCGTTTGGGTTTAGCTGCACATCGTTGATGAACGGCATGTTCTCCATCCCCTCCCGCTGGTCGGGGTTACAGAAGGGCCACCCGTAGTTGCCCCCGTCGTGCACCAGTGTAAACTCCTCCGGCGGGTTGTTGTCCACGTAGCTCTGCACGACTTTCCCATAGTTGCCGGAGCCGTCGTTGAAAGGGTAGGCTATTTGGTCGCGGTTGTTAACGGTAACCCACAAATCGTTCGTACCCGGCACAAAGTCCAGCCCCTCGGCGTTCCGAAGCCCCTCGGCAAACAGGCGCCCGTTCGTGCCGTCGGCGTTGTAAATGTAGATGGCACCACGCTTCGGGTTGCTCTGCGTGTCTTCCACACAGGCGTTGCAGGTAGAGGCAATAGAAACATAGAGGTTGTGGTTGGAGTCGAGCGCGATGTTTTTGAGCACGTGGCCGTAGTTACCCTTCAGCTCCGGCAGGCTCTCATCGGGGAGGTTATCGATCAGCACTTCCTTGTTCTGCCCCTGTTCATCGCCGTTGCTGTACTTGTAGCGGATGATCTTATTCTTCTCCGCGATGTACACGTATTGCTGGTCCCCGATCTTGTGGAACACGATGTCGTGGGGGCGCTCCAGACCGGAGGCGTAGTTAATTTGCTGGGGCACGTCGTTCTCCCGCTCCCGCACAATCCGCACCACGCCGTCCCAGGGCATCGACACAAACAAGTCTCCGTTGGGGGCCACGGCCATGAAACGGGCACCGCTTACGCGGGCGTACAGCTCCAGCTTAAAATTTTTGGGGATGGTGGCAAAGCGGTCCACGTCAAAAGGCTCCTGCCGCAGGGCCTCCGGCACCTCCACCTTTACGGTTTCGGTAGCGGCTGGCGGCACAGCCTGGGCAAAGGTAGCGGCCGGTGTGGCAAGCGCCGCGGCAGTAAGAAAAGCATTCAGTAGTTGTTTCACAAACATAGGCTGTAGCGTTAAGTAATCCTCTACTTGTATTGCTTTTTCCGGGAAAGGTTTCGGGCGGGGCCGTGTTTTTGATTTGGGGCAGGGAAGCGGGCCCTTGCGGCTCCCAAAAGCAAAAGCGGCTGTACATGTTTGCCAGGTACAGCCGCTCTAAAGAACACTTCCGGTACGGGTTAAATGGCCTTGGCCTTTTCTTTTAGCCATGCCAGTTCATCCTCCTGCAGGTGCGGGCCGAGGTTTTCTACCACCTGCTGGTGGTATTCGTTCAGCCACTTAATCTGGTGTGCCTCCAGCAGCTCTTTCTTAACAGGCGCAGTGTCTATCAGCGCCATGGTCAGGTGCTCAAAAGTATAGAACTCCCCGAACTCATTTTGCTCGTCCTGCACGGTGAGGACCAGGTTTTCGATTCGGATGCCATGCTTGCCGTTGCGGTAAAGCCCCGGCTCTACGGAGGAGATCATGCCCAGCTCCAGGTCAACGGCCGTTGGGGTGGGGTTAAGTACATGCGGCCCCTCGTGCACGTTCAGGAAGAAGCCGACGCCGTGGCCTGTGCCGTGGCCATAGTTGCGGGCGTAGTCCCAGAGCGGCTTGCGGGAAATGGCATCGATCTGGTAGCCCTTGGAGCCCTTCGGATAGCGCGCCGTGGCACCGTCGATCATGCCTTTCAGCACCAGCGTATAGTCTATGCTTTCCTCCTCGGTAAGGTTGCCCAGCGATACCACCCGGGTAATGTCGGTCGTGCCCGAGGTGTACTGCCCGCCTGAGTCCAGCAGGAACAGGCCGTCCGGCTGCAGCTCTACATCGCTCTCAGGAGTGGCTTTGTAGTGCGGCAGCGCCCCGTGGGCCTTGTAACCGGCTATGGTATCGAAGCTTTCGCCCACAAACCCCTCCTGCTCCGCACGAAACTCCCGCACCTTGTCTGCAACGGAAAGCTCTGTGATCTTTGTCTTGCCGATGTTCTCTTCCAGCCACTTAAAGAAGCGCGTTAGGGCCACGCCGTCCTTCACCATGGTTTTGCGGGTATGCTCCACCTCTACCTCGTTTTTAACCGCTTTGAAGAACGTGGTCGGGTTTGTGTCCTGCACCACGCGCACCTCCTTCGGTAGCTGCTTGTACAGGGCGTAGCAATTGCGGCGCGGGTCAATCAGGATGCTGTCGGCCGGAATGGCGGCAATTGCCCGCTCGATCATATCATAGGTTTCCAGCTCTACGCCGGCCTTTCTCAGTTTCTCCTGGTCCTCTTCGGAGAGCTTGGTGGTATCAACAAACAGCATGGCCTTGTCCTGGCTGATGAGCGCAAAGCCCAGTACCACCGGGTTGCACTTCACATCGGAACCCCGCATGTTAAAGAGCCAGGCCAAGTCGTCGAGCGAAGAGATCAGGTGGTAATCGGCACGGTGCTTTTTCAGCGCCTTGCGCAGGCGCTCCAGCTTGCTTTCCAGCGTTTCCCCCACTACATCTTCTCCCAGAAGGTATGCCGGCGCCGCAGGCAGCTCCGGCCTGTCCTGCCAAATCGGCTCCAGGTAGTCGCGGTCGCTGTTGATCTTCAGGCCGATCGGGGTTAACTGCGTCTCCAGCAGCTGCGCCAGGCTCACCGAGATAAGCTTCGCGTCAAAGGCCACGGTGGCTCCTTCCGGCAGGCGCTCTGCCAGCCAGTCGATATACTCCGGTGCGTTCTGCACGCGCAGCTTTGCCAGCTCAAACCCCGTCCCCTGCAACTGCTCATTTCCCTGCACAAAATAGCGGGCATCCGTCCATAGGTGGGCTGCATCTTCGGTGATCACCAGCGTACCTGCCGAGCCGGTGAAGCCGGAGGCGAACTCAATGCACTTGTACCTGTCTGGCACATATTCACTTATATGGGGGTCTGCCGACGGAATGATGTAGGCGCTCACGCCCTCACCCTTCATCTGGCTTCGGATGGCTGCTAATCTTTCTTTGTAGGTCATGTATGTTTCTTTTTCGGTTTGAGGCAAATTAAGGAAAGCAGACGAGAAATGCTTGGGAGATGGCAGTAAACCGCGCTTACTGCACGGCTGGTGCCTTCTTCTTTTTGCTTCTGTGCCCCCTGATGCCGCTGTCTATGGAGTAGCGGTTATACTTGTGCTCAAAGGCGTACAGTAATGCAAAGTACACGCCGTAGAACATCTGGGTTGCCACGGCGTTCCAGTTTTCCTGCAGGCTGGAGCCGAAGATCAGCGCCACCATCAGCAGTACGCCCACCGTAGACACAGCCCTGGTAAAGAGCCCGATCAACAGCAAGGCTCCGATATTGAGCTCCAGGTACGGCAAAAAGTAGGCAAACTGCTGCACAAGCGCCTGCGGCAGCCAGGTGGCTTTAAAACTCTCCGCCATGCCCTCGCTGAACTGGGTTAGCTTGGGCAGGCGCAGCAGGCCGTGGCCAAACATGCTCATCCCGAGGGGCAGGCGGGCAAGGAGATAACTGAAGGCTGCGTTTTTCATGGATAAAAAGTCATTACGGAAAAGCGGCCGGTTTGTAACGCGCAGCTCATAAATATTAGCAAAAGCCAGGTTTGCCCTAACAGAAGGGCACCCTTGCAACTGCCTTTCCCGCACCGGTTACAGGGCTAACAGTACCTGTCTTTATACCCTCAGGCTTCCAAGAGCTGCGTCCTCAGTTGGCAGCAACAGGCGCTGTACGGTTGTGCTACCGCAAGTATGGTATATTTCCAGCTTTTGCAAGGGCCTCTTAAAAGCTGCGGCTAACGGTTAAACACAATCACCTATAAACAAACCACTTACACCCATACGAATTCAACTGCAGCTGGCACACCGGCTGGTAGAAGAACTCGCAGTGGCTGGCCTGCCTTGCACTGCAGCAACTGGCCTGGCTGTTGCCCCTACGGCTGATAGCCTCCCCTCCTGCTGCCGTACCTCTAATATGCTACGCCAGCTACCTGTAATTATAATTAACAAATAGCACTATTCAGGTGAAACAAGCCTTATTGTCAGGATAAAATAAAACTATACCGATGCGTTAATTTATTTTAAAAAGAATGTAACCTCTTTGTAAATATTTCCGTAGCGCGGCCATACAACCTATGTTTCTTTTTTATACATTGTACCTATAGTTAGTCAAAGGAAACATGGAGTACAATATTGTTATCGCACCAGACCTCGAGGGGTTGGCATTAGAGGTGGCAGGCTTCCTGCCACAGGGTTGGAGATTAAAAGGTGGTATTGTAGAGCAGGGTAATAGCTATGCTCAACAGCTCATACGCCACCCAAAGGACTCTATAAGGGCTCAGCAGCAGCGTAAGCAGCCAGCAGCCAAGCAAAGACGCACCAGGTGGATTGAATAACCGCCTGTAGATACACCGCAACCTTTAGCCAGGGAAAAACCATTTCCAGCCAGCCCCAGGGCAGCGCCGGAAATGGTTTTTTACTTTCACCGGCTTGCCGCCGCTATTTCTGTCCTACTCTCCCGCCGCTCCGGCACCCCACTTCCTCCCCCAGCTGCCGCCACAGGGCCCTTCTTCATTAAATATTCGAAATATTACCCTCAAATAGCATCTTTTTAGGCGCGTAAAAGTATATAAGCCTAAGCCGATTTTTCCGGCCGTTCTAAGTAATTAATCTAAAATCTTAAATGAAAGCGAATTACACATACACCACACGCGTGTCTGTGTGTTCACCCTTAACCCCAAATCATGAGAAATATCACTTGCTTTCTCTTGCTCATCTTATTGGCTTCTTCTTGTGTATCGAAAAAAGAACTCGTATACCTGCAAAATCCAAACTTCAAGCCATACGTCCCCACTGAAATCCAAACAAGGTTCTCTGCCTACCAGCTGCAGTCCAACGATGTACTGTCCATCAAGGTGCTGAGCGTGGACCCGGATATGTCCAATATCTTCAACATCGTGAACCCTAACAACGCTTTTGGCGTATCGGAGCCCGGCAGCATGTACCTGAGCGGGTACACGATCGACAACGAGGGCTTTATAAACCTGCCCACGGTAGGCAAGCTGAAGGTAGAGGGGCTCACCACCTCACAGACCCAGGAGCTGATTCAGACCAACCTGAACCGCTACATCATGGACGCCACCGTTGTGGTGAAGCTGCTTAGCTTCAAGATCAGCGTTTTAGGTGAAGTACGCAACCCGGGCTACTTCTATATCTACAACGAGAAAGCCAACCTGCTCGAGGGCCTTAGCCTGGCCGGCGACCTGACGCAGGGAGCCAACCGGGGCAGTATAAAACTAATACGCCAGAAAGAGGGTAAGTCTGAGGTGGTCTTGCTAGACCTCAAAGACCCCAACCTCGTACAATCTCAGTACTATTACCTGATGCCCAACGACGTGATTTACGTCGAGCCCCTGGAAACGGAGCTGAAACGAAGCAACCTGGTCGTAGTAAATGCCGTGCTGGGGGTAATCTCTACCGGGGCGCTATTATACAATTTGTTTAAGTAGACGAATGAAGAAGAATAAACAAGAGCACGAAATAGACTTAAAAAGCTGGTTCTTTAAATTTAAGTCTAAATGGTATTTGTTTGCGGTTTTTGCTGTGGTAGCTCTGGCAGCCGGTTATGTGTATGTAAAGAGCTCGTCTCCCGTATTTGAGTACAAGTCTACCCTGCTGCTGGGCGACCAGCAGACAGGCTCCAAAAAGGCACAGGAGCTGCTGGAGGTGCTGCAGGTGCAGAGCAAAGGCATTAAAGTAGAAGACGAGGTCGGCCTGTTGCAGTCGGCAGAGATGGTGAAGCAGGCCCTGCAGAAGCTTGATTTTACCGTGGCCTACTATAAAGTACAGGACCACTGGCTTAACAGCTTCTCAGACCTGATTGTGGAGGAGCAGTACGAAACCGCCCCCTATGTGGTGGACCTGGACACGAGCACCTATCAGCTGGTGGACATTCCGATTAAGGTGCGCCTGCTGGACGAGAACACTTACCAGCTGCTGATAGAGCGCGAGAACGTGCCCCGTTACGACTTCAAGACGCACTCCACCGTGGAGTCTATCCCGCTGGTGAGCTTTAAAAAGACGCTGAAGTTCGGGGAGCCTTACCAGGACAAGAACCTGAGCCTGACGCTGAACCGCAGCGATGTGGAGGACCCGAAGCCGGGCAAGGAGTACTTCTTTGTGATCAACAGCCTGGAAAGCCAGGTAAAGCAACAGCAGGCAGCCCTGAGCGTGGCTCCTATAGACCGCGAGGCCCGCGTGCTGGTGCTTAAGAGCAAAGGCCCTATTCCGGACAAGCAGATCGCCTTTCTGAACACGCTGATGTCGGAGTACGTGGCCAACGACCTGAAGGAGAAGAACCACAACGGCCTGAAGACACTGGAGTTCATAGACAGCCAGCTGGCGGGCCTTTCGGACTCACTGCGCCAGAGCAAGCAGGCCCTGTCGTCTTTCCGCTCCAACAACCGCATCGCCAACATCAACGTTCAGTCCAACATCAACTACGAGAAGCTGTCGCAGCTGGAAGCGGAGCGGGCGCGCCTGAACACCGACAAAACGTATTATGAGAACATCCTCGACCAGATAAAGAACGGCAACGGCATCGCCCAATCGGTATCGCCTACGGTAGCCGGCATACAAAGCCCTATTCTGAACAACCTGTTCCTGCAGCTGGCGGAGCTGAACCAGAAAAAGGCGGGCTACAGGGTGAATGCGACCGAAGACAACCCGATGCTGCGCAAAATAGAGGGAGAGATTGCCAGCACCCGCGGCGCTATTATCGCCAACCTGCAGAACCTGGTGGAGTCGGCCGAGATATCCATTAACGATGTGAACGGCCGCATTGGTAAAATAGAGTCGAACCTGGCCTCGCTGCCCGAGAACGAGCGCAAGCTCATGGACCTGCAAAGCCAGTCGGAGTTTATTGACAAGAAGTATGACTTCCTGATGGAGAAGCGCGCCGACGCGGCTATTGCCCTGGCGACTAACGCCACAGACAAGAAGATCGTGGACCACGCCTCTATGGTAGGCAACGCTCCGGTAAACGTAAAGCCGAAGATGATCTACCTGCTGGCCCTGCTGATTGGTTTGGCCATCCCTGCCGGTTTCATCGTGCTGATGGATAACGTGGACAACACCATTCAAGGCAAAAACGACCTGGCGAACATCACCAACATCCCGTTCCTGGGGGTTGTGGCGCATGGCTCCAAGTCGGATAAACTGGCCGTGCTGAACAACCAGCGCTCAGCCATCGCCGAGTCGTTCCGCTCCATACGCATTAACCTGCAATACCTGATGGCCGAAAAAGACTTCCGGGTAATTGGCCTGACATCGTCTGTATCCGGGGAGGGCAAAACCTTCTGCTCCGTGAACCTCAGCTCAGAGATGGCCATGTCGGGTAAGCGCGTGGTGCTGATCGAGGCGGATATGCGCAAGCCGACGTTCGGCAAGTATTTCCCGGTAGCCGAGTCGTACGGGCTCTCCTCCTTCCTGACGCAGGGGCAGCCCCTGGAGGAAGTGGTGCAGAAAACAGCCGTCGAAAACCTGGATATTATCCCGTGCGGCCCTATCCCGAGCAACGCCTCCCATTTGCTGGAGCTTCCGAAAATGCAGGAGCTGCTGGAGCTGCTCAAAACACAGTACGACTATGTGGTTATCGACACGCCCCCGATCGGGTTTGTGTCAGAGTACTTTGTGCTGATGCGCCACCTGGACGTGAACCTCTACGTGGTGAAGCACAAGTATACCAACAAGGATATGCTGACCGAGATAAACGAGCTCTACAACTCCAAGCGGATCAAGAATATCTACATGGTTATGAATGACCTGAACTATAACAAAACGTACGAGTACGGCTATAAGAAGAACGCCAAGTACTA
Source organism: Pontibacter actiniarum (assembly GCF_003585765.1). Classification (NCBI taxonomy): domain Bacteria; kingdom Pseudomonadati; phylum Bacteroidota; class Cytophagia; order Cytophagales; family Hymenobacteraceae; genus Pontibacter; species Pontibacter actiniarum. The sequence continues at coordinate 717,921 of NZ_CP021235.1, read as the reverse complement.
TTACGCCTAAGCCATTACACAGCAGGTGCAGCCACAGCGGCTGCACCTTGTCTGCTACTATCTTACCGTATCACAGATGAGTAAAAATTTAGCCTCCAAAGCTGTCAGCGGCCTGAAGTGGGGATCGGTCTCTACCATAGCCAACGCAGTCATGCAGATCGGCTACACGTCGGCTATGGCGCGCCTGCTGGCCCCGGAGGCTTTCGGTCTGGTGGCCATTGCCGGGGTTATCCTGCGGTTCGGAAGCTACTTTGCCCACCTGGGCCTGTCGCAGGCCATTATTCAGAAAGATGAGCTGACGGAGGAAAACATCCGGGCAGCCTTTACCTCATCAGCGCTTCTTGGGCTCGCCTTCACGGTCTTAATATGGGTGCTGGCTCCCTTTGCCACGCTGTTTTTCGAAAACGAAGTGTATGCCAGCGAGCAAGTGACCCCTATAGTACGCCTCATGTCCCTGGCGCTGCTCATAGGCGGCTTGTCTTCAACAGCCTCTAGTTTGTGTGAGCGCAACATGCGCTTTAAGGAGCTGAGCATTGTGGAGACGCTTTCGTATGTTATCTCTTACCTGGGGGTCGGGATCATACTGGCGTACCTGGATTACGGTGTCTGGAGCCTTGTGATCGCCACACTTACCCAGGCGGCACTGGTGGCCCTGGGGGCTTACTTTATAGCAAGGCACAGCATCCTGCCCCTTTTCAAGTGGGAGTCTTACAAGCCGCTGTTTAACTATGGCAGCAAGATGTCCGTCATCAGTTTCCTGGAGTTCCTTAGCCAGGACATGGCAACCATCCTGATCGGTAAAACACTGGGGCCGTACAAACTTGGTATCTACGACAGAGCGCACCGGCTGGTGAACCTGCCGATGTACATGCTTACCCGCACCATCAGTCGCGTCATCTTTCCGTCGTTCAGCAAGTTGCAGGCAGAAACTTCAAAGCTGGCAAACGCCTATATTTCCAGCACCACTCTGCTGGCGACCATTATCATACCCACCTGCCTGGGTTTGCTGGTGGCGGCGCCCGAAGTGGTGTACATCCTTTTAGGCGACCAGTGGGGCGACTCAATTCCTGTGCTCCAGGTGCTTTGCCTGGCTATACCGCTAAGCTTTATCACCATGTTTGCCGGCATTGTGTGTGACGCCAAGGCCGTCCTCAACCTAAAAATCGTGCTCACCCTGGTGTTTATAGGTGTGATCACAGGCTTCTTCTTTCTTCTCAGGCAGTACGGCCTGGTAGGCTTTGCCTTTGCCATACTTGCCGGGGAGCTGGTCCGTATCCTCTTTTACCAAACGGTGCTTAACCGCATCTTAAAGCTCAGCTACACAAGGCAGCTGCAGGTATACATACCGGGGCTAGTAAACGGCCTGATAATAGCGGCTGCAATTTATGCGCTTAGTACAGTGCTTAGGGGGGCGGGCCTCTCGCATGTGCTTGTCCTGGGGGCCCAAATCGCCACGGGGGCTGTTCTCTTTATAGCCCTGACACTGTTCTTCCCGCACAAGACGCTCAAGAGTCAGATCAACACGCTTCTGTCTAAGCTTGGGATAGACGAAAACCCGACCAGTTATTACGGCAGGCTTATTTCAAAATACAGGAAAACTGTCATCAACAGTACAGAAGGATAAAATTTAGCTTATGGTTATTGGAGTTTCAGGACCGGTAGATATTGATTTGTTGGAGTGTGACTTTGGAAATGCGCCTATCCCCTCCACTAACGCTTTCCCATTGGTATCCCACTTTATAAACGGACTTATAAAGAGGGGGCACCATGTAGTTGTGTACACAAACTCCGGTGAGCTAACCGAGCCAACAGTAATACGCAGCAAACAGGTAACACTGTGCATCTGCCCAACCAAGCCGCAGCCCGGCAGAAGATTCTTCAAGTTTGAGCGGGAGCAGCTTGAGGCTATCATACGCCAAAACCCGTCTGACGTCATCTATGCCTACTGGACCTATGAGTACGCCTGGGCCGCCATCGAGAGCGGCATCCCTACGGTTGTGAGCGTACACGACAACGCCTTTAAGATTCTGCTGAACCAGCCAGACATGTTCAGGTTGGTGCGCTACCTCATGAATGTCGTCGTGTTGCACAAGGCGCAGTGGCTTGTGGCCAACTCGGCCTATACCTTCCGCAACCTTTCTGCCAGCAGCAAAAAGAAGGCGGTTGTGATCAATAACTTTTTCTCGCCGCACCTAGGCCAGCTGATACCGGAAGGCACACCCAAGGAAAACTATATAACATCAGTTGTAAACGGGTTCACCAAGCGGAAGGGCATTCCGAAAGCGCTTCATGCCTTCGCCAGGCTAAGAGAGAAGTTCCCGGAGCTGGAGTACCATTTACTGGGTGTAGACATGGAACCGGGGGGGGCGGCGCAGCAATACGCCCAACAGCATAACCTCCAGGAGGGTGTGCGGTTCCTGGGGCCGGCTTCGCAGGCAGAGCTTATGCAGCACATGGCTAAGGCAAAGGTGCTTTTGCACCCATCGGTCGAGGAGTCGTTCGGGATGGCCGTGCTGGAGTCTATGCTGGCGCACACCCCGGTGGTTGGGGGCAAACGCAGCGGTTTTGTGCCGTACCTGCTAAACCACGGCGATGCAGGCGTACTGTGCGATGTGACATCGGCAGCAGCTATGGCTACTGCAGTGGAGAAGCTCTTGCTTGACCGGGAGCTATCCGGGCAGGTTGCTAAAAAGGCAAACGCTTTTGCCAAAGCAAACTTCTCTGAGGAAGTCGTGATCAACAAGCACCTGGACATATTCAAGTCGATCCTTAACATAGGGAATACGTATCCTCCTATGTTAGCCAAAGAGAAAGCTGAGGGTTATCTGTTTAACACCTGAACAAGATCGCATCCGATAACATGAAGATAAACTACAGTGTCATATTCACAATTCCGCTACTCATGGTCATGTTCCTTGACCCGATGTACCTGGAGTTGATTTCCGGAGATAATGAAAACACGCTGGGCGCCATACTTAACGTTTTGGTGAAGCTGAACACAGGTGTGGCTTTCCTCTACAGCGTCTACCGCTTTAAGACCATGTCTCCTTTCATGCGGTTTGTGTTCGTGCTGGTCACGATTTACCTGTTCGGGATGATTTTGGAGTCGTACTACAAGTACAGCAGCTTCTTAATTTATCCTCACGTGTTTCAGCGGCTCCTGCTGTTCTACTTTGTGTTTTTCATTTACACATTTTACAAAAACAACGATTACCTGCAGCTCCGGCATATTATCAACATCATACTGATCGGCTTTGTACTAAATATTGTCCTCATCCACCCCGAAGCCCTTAGCATAGCCTCTTTCACAAACCATGAAAGGGGCGTAAATGCCAGTACCATGTACATGATCGTGATACCGTTCCTGTACTTTGCCAGCAAATACCTGTTCGAGGGCGGCGCCTATAACCTGATGATGAGCTTTTTAGTGGTCTTTGCCATCATATTCTTTCAACACAGGACCATATGGGTTTGTATGACGGGTATCATGGCAGTGTATGTGTACCTGGTGAAGTTCAAGGCCTCCAAGCCGGTAAACTTCGGCAAGCTCATTCCTATTGCGTTCGTTATGGTTGTGCTCGGCATTGTGAGCAGCGCCTTCCTGTTCTCCACCCATCCCGAAATCATCACAAAAATACAGGAGAACTTTTCTGATATTGAGAACGCCAGTGAGCAGGGCACCGGCGGGTGGAGGTACAACCAGTTCTTGTCGTACCTGCCCTTTATCCAGGACAACTTCCTGATGGGCATGCGCTTCGAAGGATTTGAGCTGCCCATCCAGTTTTACCGCGATGATATTGACGCACCTGTCTTTGAGGACGGCAACGGCCACCACTTCCACAGCTTTTATGTAGACGTCCTGTTTTACATTGGCTTTGTAGGCATGGCGATGTTTATGATGATGCAGATATACGCTGTAAAAAAGGGCTTTACGCGCAAATCGCTTGATGAGAAGCAGATCGTTATACTTGCTTTTATAACCAGCGGCTTTGTATACGGCATCTCCTACATCCTGCCTTTTTTCTTCTACGCCTTCCTGGGCCTGGCCTTGGCCTACATGGAGCAACAGCCGGAGACCCACTCGTTTATACTGGAATCGGCACGGCGCCGGAAGAAAAAGCTGCAGTCCCTTCGAAGTACAAAAACTAGTTCAAATCACACGGTAACTTCCTACTAAGAATAGCAGTACAAGTATATATCTTAACCCTTACACTTGTATGAGTACCTCTATACCGCAAGAACCACTGCACACCCCGGTGTTGCTAATTATATTTAACCGCGCCCATACCACACAGCAAGTATTCGACCGCATCCGGCAGGTAAAGCCCAAGAAGCTCTACGTGGCCGCCGACGGCCCGCGCCCGCACGTGGGCACCGATGCCGAGCGCTGCGCCGAGACCCGCAGGATCGTAGAGCAGGTGGACTGGGACTGCGAGGTGAAGACGCTGTTCCAGGAGCAGAACCTGGGCTGCGGCGTGGCTCCCTCCCGCTCCATCTCCTGGCTTTTTGAGCACGAGGAGTACGGCATTATACTCGAAGACGACTGCATCCCGTCCCGGAGCTTCTTCTGGTTCTGCCAGGAGCTGCTGGAGAAGTATAAATACGACACCCGCGTGATGCACATCAGCGGCAACAACTACCTGGACGGCTGGCGCCGCGACTCCGACTACTCCTACTACTTTTCCGACAAGGTGAACAGCTGGGGCTGGGCTACCTGGCGCCGCGCCTGGCAACTCTACGACTTTCACCTGGGCAGCTACCCGGAGCTGAAGCAGAAGGGCTACCTTAACGGCATCTTCCTGAACAAGCTGGAGGAGCAGTACAGGCTAAGCAAGCTGGAGGAAACCTTCACCAACATCCAGAAAGGGGATGTGTGGGATTATCAGTGGGAATTTACCGTATACAGTAACTCCGGCCTCTGCATTGTGCCGGAGGTAAACCTGGTGCGCAACATCGGGTTTGGCGAGGATGCCACCCACACCTTTAACCTGCACGACAAAAAAGCGCAGGTGCACGAGCAGGAGATAGACTTCCCGCTGCGCCACCCGAAGTTCGTGATCCGGGATGTGGAGTCGGACCGCCGCAACTTTAACAAAATGATGCGCGACAAAGCGAGCGCCAAGTTAAAAGCCCTATTCAGCTTTAGCCTATGAAACTTCTTCTATCAGCATATGCTTGTGAGCCGCACCGCGGCACGGAGCTGGGCAACGGCTGGAACTGGGCGCTGAACACAGCCAAGCTCGGCCACGAAGTGTGGTGCCTCACCACCGTAGAAGGCAGGGAGAGCATTGAGAAGGAAGTGGAGAGGCTTGCGCTGCCCAACCTGCACATGGTGTTTGTGGAGCTGCCCGCCTGGATTGATAAAGCCTTTGAGTACCACCTGGGCTTTTACCCGCACTACATGTACTGGCAGCACCGGGCGTACCAGGTGGCAAAGGAGCTGGACAGAACAGTGGACTTCGACCTGGTGCACCACGTAACCATAGGCAGCCTGCAAATGGGCACGGCACTGTGGCGCCTGAACAAACCGCTCATCTTCGGGCCAACCGGAGGCGGCCAGGAGGCCCCAAAAGCACTTAAAAAGTACTTCTACAGCGGATGGAGAACGGAGGTCATGCGTAAGGTGATCAGCGAGCTGCTGCTGGCCCTGAACCCGAACGCCCGCAAGGCCATGCGCCACGCCTCGCTCGTGCTCACCACCAACCAGGACACCTATGACATGGCCCAGCGCATCGGCGCCCTCAACCCGAAGATGTTCTTGGACACAAGCCTGCCGGAGGACTTTTACCCGGAGGCGTACCCGGAGCGCATCCCCGACGAGCCGCTGAAGATCCTGTGGGTGGGCCGCCTGTTTGCCCGCAAAGGCCTGCCGCTGGTGCTGGAGGCGCTCAGCAAAGTGCGGCCCGATGTAAAGTTTGAGCTAACCATACTTGGTGACGGCCAGATGCGCGATTACGTCCCCCGCTGGATAAAAGAATACAACCTGCACGACAAGGTGAAGTGGAAAGGCCAGGTACCCTGGGATGAGGTGAAGCGCGCCTACACCCAGAGCGACCTCTTCCTGTTCTGCAGCCTGCGCGACTCCAGCGCCGCGCAGTTCCTGGAGGCTATGGCTTACGGCCTGCCCATCGTTACCCTTGACCTGCACGGGGGCAAGAACCTCGTGCCGGACGATGCGGGTATAAAAGTGCCTGTCACCACTGCAGCCCAAACCGTGAAAGACGTAGCAGCCGCCGTGGAAAAACTGCACGACCAGCCGCTGCTGCGCCGCCAGATGGGCATGGCAGGCTACCAGTTTTCCAAGTCCCAGACCTGGACGGTGAAAACACAACACATCAACGAGTTTTACAGTAAGTATACCCAGGCTCAGCCTGCCGAGCTTACCATTGAACATTAGCCCTTATTGCATATGCTATACATTGTTATACCTGTTTTCAACAGAAAGAACTTTACCAAAGAGTGCCTGCTCTCCCTGCAGCGCGGCACCAACCAAAACTATAAAGTGATTGTGGTGGACGACGGCTCCACCGACGGCACCGCCGATATGCTGCGCGAGGAGTTCCCGGAGGTGGAGATTCTCTTCGGCGACGGCAGCCTGTTCTGGACCGCCAGCGTAAACATGGGCATTAAACACGCCCTGCAGCTAGGCGCCGACTACGTCATGACGCTGAACAACGACCTGGAAGTAGCCGAAGACTACATCGAGAACACCTATAAATGGATAGCGCAGAAGCCGCAGGCCGTTATCGGAGCACTCGAGATGGACGCCGGCACCCGCGAACCTGCCTTTGGCGGTGAAATCGTGGACTTTAAGCTGAACAAAGTACGCCACCTGCTGCAGGAGCTGCCAAAGGAGCAGCAGGTAGGGCTGCACGCCGTGTCGCAGCTGCCGGGTCGCGGCCTGCTGATCCCACGCGCGGTGTTTGAGAAGATCGGCCTGCTAGACCAGGACCAGTTCCCGCACTATGTGGCCGACTACGACTTTACACACACCGCCCTGCGCAACGGCTTTGAGCTGTACGTAAACTACGATGCCAAGCTTTATACTTACCCGGAGGAAAGCGGTGAGCGTAAGAACCGGCAGAGCAAGTCGTTTAACAACTTCTACAAGCACCTGTTCGACATCAAGGGCGGCGGCAACCTGCGCGACTTCACCCGCTTCACGCTCAAAAACTGCCCTCCTCCCTATATACCGTACTACCTGGCAAACGGCTATGCCCGCAGGATTTTTGGCTATATGCTAAAATAAATGCAACTAGGCACAAGTATACCGACCAGCCCTCGCCACCACAGCCTCCTGCTGAGAACCGGCAAGGGCTGGTTGTACTTTATACCTGCCCTTCTGTTTTCTTTAGCGCTGTTTGCCCTCCTAAGAGCCCTTCCCTTCTCTCCCAAGGCAGCCTCTGCCAACTACGAAGGCCCTCTTATCATCACCAAGGGAGGAACCTACAGCGGCAACTGGGAGTCTAAAGACTCGGACGTGGCCGCCGTGGAAATCCGGACGAAGGAGCCCGTGGTTATTGAGCATGCCAACATACGCGGGGCCGGCTTCCTGATTCTTAGCCAGGGCTACGGCGCCAACGTCACCGTGCGCCACACCAAAGGCTTCGGGCTCCCGCCCACCCCGTACAGCAGCTATAAAAAGCCGCGCCGCTTTCTGGCGGTAGATGTTTTTTCGAATGTCGTGGTGGAGCATTGCTATATGGAGAAAACGGCCGGCATCTACCTCGGTGTGGAGTATACCGGAAACGGCTCCCCGGGTCAAAGTATAAAGATCAGGTATAACAAGGTGCGCGATATTAACGGGCAGGTGTACCAGGGCAAAGCCATCGCGCAGTTTGTGCAGTTTAACTACCGTGGCGAGGTTCCTTACGCCGAAATCGCCTGGAATGAGGTAATCAATACCCCCGGGGCCTCTGCCGTGGAGGACAACATCAACATCTACAACTCCCGCGGAGCGCCACACGCCCCCATCCGCATCCACAACAATTACATCGAAGGCGCTTTCCCCTACCCGCTGCACTTAGAGCAGTACTCCGGTGGTGGCATCCTCACCGACTCTCCGGGCACTGACTCCCTGACGTCAACCGCTTACGTGCAGGTGTACGACAACCAGTTGGTGGGCCTTGGCAACTACTGCCTGGGTATAGCCGGGGGCAACCATATCGAAATGCACCACAACCGGGCTGTCGTGGCCGCCGTGTTCAACGACGGTAAGCCTTACCACTTCTGGACTGGCGGTATATGGGCAAAGGACTACTATAAGATGCAGAACACCTTCGCCAACAGCATGCACCATAACACACTGGCCGTGCTGGGCAAAGACCGCACCTGGCGCAACGAGATTTTCGACAGCACCTTTGCCGCTGCGGCTGAATATGCCAACGATGTGCTGCCCGACAGCGTCACTAAAAGCCTGGAGCAGCAGGAGTACAAGCTATGGCAGGAGAAACTCCGAAGCCAGGCCCTTACAATTGGCCCACAGCAGCACCCATAACACAGGACAACATCCACACATTGTGGAATTTTCACCCCACTTCTGCCCCCTCAGGGCGTTCTTTTAGACCTCATATTGAAAGTGTGGAAAGTTTCCACACTTGAAAAGTACAAATACCAGTCTGTTTTTAATTAAAATATAGCTATATTTTGCTTTAGCTATAAAACTGCACTTTTCAAATCATACCTAGAACTCTACTTTGTACACCGCATTGCACTTACACCGCAAATGTGTGTATAAATTCCACGCTTTTACCCATATTGTGCAATATAAACGTAACGTGAAAACAAATTATATTTCACGGACGAAGCAGGCGAAAAACCCTTCATACAAGCTCAAAACCCATATTTAACATAAGATATCAATTACATAATTTCAAGGAGCATATAATTTTTTATAGAAATTTTAACGGCGGGTTATGATTTGTAAAAATTTCGTATCTATATTTGCAACGGTCAATATATGAACACATTAACTCTACAGAGCCACTTAGATGTGGAGAACAAATTAAGACAAAACCCTGAATTCGGAGCTAAAGCCAAAGGTAACGACGGGGTTTCACCAGAAAACAAAACATAAAAAAATCTAAATTCTCAACTTTTAGCCAAAGGAAATGAATTCACTAACCTCTAACCTGAACAGGAGGGCCGGTCGAGTTATTATCGCTCAGCTTTTCGCCTACATTTTGTTCGTGCTTCTTCCTGCTACGGTAAATGCACAAACCTACAGCGGTCCTTTAGTAATTACCAAGGGTGGTACCTACAAGGGAAACTGGGAGTCGAGAAACTCTGATGTAGCCGCAATTGAGATTAGAACCAGCGAGCCAGTTGTTATTGAATACTCTAACATTCGCGGAGCCGGTCCACTTATCAGAAGCTTAGGCAACAGAATCAACCTGATTGTACGCCACACAAACGGCTACGGTCTTGCGCCAACACCTTACACCGATTATAAGAAAGCGCGTCGCTTCCTGGGTATTGACGTTTTCAAAAGCGTAGTGGTTGAGAACTGCTACATGGAGAATACAGCAGGTATCTATATTGGCCAGAGCTATGAGGGTAACGGTACTTCTTCAGAAACTATCAAAATCCGCTATAACGTAGCGAAGAACATTGATGGCCGTGTTTATGGAGGAACAACCTTTGCCCAGTTCGTGCAGTTCAACTTCCGTAAGCCGATCAGCCATGCAGAGGTTGCCTGGAACCAGGTGATCAACACTCCGAACAACTCTGCTGTTGAAGACAACATCAACATTCACAACTCCAGAGGTACGCAGTCTTCCCCGATCAAAATCCACAACAACTACATCGAAGGCGCTTACCCTGTACAGGCAGAGAGCAAGTCTTACTCTGGTGGCGGCATCATCACTGACGGTGATGGAGACATCAATTCGTGCCCTGCTTACATTGAGGCACACGACAACCAGCTGGTTGGCCTTGGCAACTACTCTATGGGTATTGCCGGTGGTAACAACATCCGCTACCACCACAACAGAGCCCTGAACGCAGCTACTTTCGACAATGGCTCAAAGTACAACATGTATACTTCCGGGTTCTGGAGCAAAGACTACTACAAGAAGAACACTACGTTCTCTAACTCTGTAGACAACAACGTGGTAGGTGTTATGGCCTGGGGCTATACCAACAACCGTAACGACGTTTCGGTAGCTGAAGACGCTGACTTTAAGAGCAACAACTTTCTGCCAGGCAGCATATCGAAGCAGATGGAGAAAGATGAGTTTGCTGCATGGCAGTCTAAGCTGAGCAAGAACGGGATCGTGCTTGGCCCTAATGGCTCTGCCACCCCTGCCCCAGCTAACCAGGCTCCTTCTGTAGCCATCACGACTCCTACAAACAACGCTTCAGTTACACAAGGTGCTTCTATCGTGATTCAGGCCAACGCAACCGACGCGGACGGCTCTGTAACGAAAGTGGAGTTCTACCAAGGCACTGTTAAGCTGGGCGAAGACACCAGCGCACCTTTCAGCTACACTTGGAACAACGCAGCAGCAGGAACTTACTCCCTGACAGCAAAAGCTTACGACAGCAAAGGCGCTTCAAAAACGTCTTCACCAGTAGGTATAGCAGTGACAAAAGCAGCTGTTACGGAGCCAGTGGAAGCCCCGGTTTCCCAGACACCACCGACAGAAAGCACTTCATCAACTGGCTCAGGCAAGATTGTGCTGGAGCACTGGAAAGGTGTGCAGAGCGAAAGCCTGAACGACGTGCCGGTGAACGCCACCCCGAGCAGCACCAAGGAGCTGACCCTGTTCGAGGCCCCTTCTAACGTGGGCGACAACTACGGCCAGCGCATCCGCGGCTACGTAACGGCGCCGGAGAGCGGCCAGTACACTTTCTGGATCGCAGGCGACAACCACGCCGCCCTTTACCTGAGCACCTCCGAGGACCCTGCCGCCAAAAAGCAGCTGGCCCACGTGAACGGCTGGACAAACCCGCGCGAGTGGACAAAGTACCCGACGCAGCAGTCGGTGAAGGTGACACTGGAGGCAGGAAAGCGCTACTACATCGAGGCACTGCACGTAGAGGGAGCAGGCGGCGACAACATAGCCGTGGCATGGCAGCTGCCTAGCGGCGCCAAAGAGGCTCCGATCGCCGGCAACAGACTGTCTGTTTTTGGAAGCAAAGCCCCTGAAACGGTAGCACCTTTAGTTCCTGCAGGCAAGATTGTGCTGGAGCACTGGAAAGGTGTGCAGAGCGAAAGCCTGAACGACGTGCCGGTGAACACCACCCCGAGCAGCACCAAGGAGCTGACCCTGTTCGAGGCCCCTTCTAACGTGGGCGACAACTACGGCCAGCGCATCCGCGGCTACGTAACGGCACCGGAGAGCGGCCAGTACACTTTCTGGATCGCAGGCGACAACCACGCCGCCCTTTACCTGAGCACCTCCGAGGACCCTGCCGCCAAAAAGCAGCTGGCCCACGTGAACGGCTGGACAAACCCGCGCGAGTGGACAAAGTACCCGACGCAGCAGTCGGTGAAGGTGACACTGGAGGCAGGAAAGCGCTACTACATCGAGGCACTGCACGTAGAGGGAGCAGGCGGAGACAACATGGCCGTGGCATGGCAGCTGCCTAGCGGCGCCAAAGAGGCTCCGATCGCTGGCAACAGACTGTCTCCGTTCGGAGAGTCTTTCCAGAGCATCTCTGCCATGCAGACTTCTGAAATAACAGACTCTACTCCGTTCTTCACACAGACCTCAGCTTACCCTAACCCATTCCGTGATGTGGTAACGCTGGACTTTGCCGACAAGAAGGTAGAGCTGCAGGAAGTAGTGGTGCTTAGCCAGACAGGCAGCGTAGTGTACGAAGAGACAAAGCTGACACTGGTAAACAACAAACTGTCTATCGACCTTGCCAACCTGAAATCAGGCATGTACATCCTGAAGTATACAGACAAGGCTGGTAACACAGACAGCATTAAGATCATCAAAGAGTAAAAGAGCAACATTCAACTTTATAGCCAAAGAAAAGGCCCTGCAAATATTTGCAGGGCCTTTTTATTTTCTAGCTGCAGCTCAGTTACCTGGCTACCATCACCTTGCGGCTCAGTTTTCTTTCTTTTGAGAACAGCAGGAGGTTGTATAACCCGGTACTTAGCTCGCTGTTAGGCGTTACCGTAACCCGAATAACCCCCTCCGGACTTGCAGTCACCTTTTGTTTCAGCACAGTTTTACCTGTAATGTCTATCAAGGTGATGTCTGCTTCCTCACCAGGCAATAGCTCGGATGCAAAGATGTTGAGCTGCTGCCCAGGCGTTGGGTTCGGGAACACTTCGAATGTGCCTGTAAAGGTTTCGTTATCGGTGATGCCAAGCGGGGCCTGACCGCAGTACGTACCGCTGCCGCCGTTAAAGTTAGTTGCTACCTCTTCGGCTGTAATGGCTCTGCTGTATACTTTAACCTCATCCACGTCGCCGGCATAGTGGAAGTACGGGGAACGGTCCAGGTAACCAATGTTCACGGCTGCGTCATCCACAAAGTCGTTGGCGTACTGCACCTGCTGCTCATGCAACATCTCGCCGTCCACGTAGAGCCTGTTCATGTTGCTCTCGCCATCGCGCATGGCCATAATGTAGTGCCAGTTACCGTCGTTTATCTGAGGGCCGGTGCCTCCGAACTCAACACCGGCATGCGCAGCATCCTTGAGCGCGAAAGCGGCATGGCCACTCTTATCCACCCCAATCCACCAGTGCACTCCCGAATCGGTGTCAGTGGCGTCACGGCCTACAATCACCATGTTACCCAAGTCAGTTGCGCTGCTTCTCATCCAGAAGCCAATGCTGAAGCTTCCGTTTGCAGGCCAGTTAAAGGTAGAAACCTGGTTATAGTCGATGCCTGAATCAGTTCCGTTAAAACGCTGGGCCCCTTCAAAGAAGCCGTCGCTTACCGGCTCAGGGCAGGTCTGGCATACAGCTTTGGCCGAGGTAGCAATGTCTGTATAGGCACCTTCTTCCGTCTCATCCATCTCGAAGTAATGTATCAGGCCAGGCAAGCAGTCCGACAGGTTGGCAACGCCACCGTCTCCGACTTTCACCATGATCGCCTCAGAGGTCACACTGTGCCCGTCCGTATCCGTTGCCTTCGCCGTGATGGTGTAGGTGCCTTCCGTCGCATTGGTCCAGGTGTAGCTAAACGGACTGGCATCGACGGTGGCGATTAGGTTAGAGCCCTCAAAGTACTCTACCATTTGCCAATCGCGCGAGGCATCCGCAAAGTCGGACGAAAGCTCTATCGGGTCCCCTACCCCAAACGATTCGCCGTCTGCCGGAGACGCCAGGGAAATGGCTGACACAATGCCGCCGCTGCAGTCCGGGTAAACGTCCACATAATCCGAGGAAGAAAGCCCTCCCGTATCTGTTACCTTCAAGCTGAAGCGGTAAAAGTAAGTATCTCCGTCGCAGCCTACTGCAGCTACAGTGGCAGAGGTCTCGTGCTTCGTATCAACCGGCTCAGGGTGAGAGTGCGTGTTGTGGTGTAGCGCCACCTGCCACTCATACGCCAGGGCCTCATCGGCATCCTCCTCATCGGTTACCTCGGCACGCAGGTCATAGGTGCTGAGCTGGTTCATTGGGTACTGCACATTTTCCGCAGGGCTTACAATGTTTACAACCGGCGGTGTGTTGTTAACGGTAATTTCAAGTTTGTTTCTGGAGGACAGGCCTTCGGAATCTGTCACAGTGAGGGTAACAGTAAATGTTTTGGCCTCCTCAGCTGTAAAGGTGTGGCTGGGATTTGCCTCGGTTACCGCAGCAGAGCCATCGCCGAAGTTCCAGGAGTAGGTCAGGTTCTGGCCTTCCGGATCGGTTGAGTTGCTACCGGTGAAGTTTACCGTAAGCGGGCTTGCTCCATAGAGTTTGTCTGCCTCGGCAACAGCTTTTGGAGGGGTATTGCCGTCGTAATAAGACACTTTCATGATCTGTGAGCCGTAGTTGATGTAGTACAGCTCTTCTGTGGCCGGGTTCATGGAGAAAGCCGTTACCGTGGCCCCTTCATCAATAAAGTTCTGAATGGCCGTGGGCTTGTTGTTCTCGTCGAACTTGAGCACCTTGATCCAACCGGCACCGTAGTCGCCGAAGAAGTATGAGTTCTGGTATTCTGCCGGCATGTTGCTGCCTGTGTACCAGATACCTCCTGTGGAAGAACTACCGTAGAATGGCTCCCCTGTTACCGGAGACCCAGGCTCTCCTACGTTCACCACTGCGGCATCTTCGCCATTGAAAGTGCCTGTTCTGGTGACAGCCACCGGCGTTTCTTTGTCTGTGATAGCGGCGTTGGCCCAGTCGATGGCTGGCCTGGCATGCACAAAAGTATGCACGTTGTCAGGGATAGGCGTGTTCCAGTCGCAGTAGTGGCCAAAGTACGGCCTCCCCGAGGCTTTAGGCTGGGCAATGAGCTCTAGGAACATGTAGGTTTCTTTTTCGCAATTAGCCTGCCCATACAGCGGGTTTGCGATATTCGGCGTAAGCAGAGGAGTGCCGTCATAGTAGTTTGTCTGCTTCTCAAGCCCTTCGTAGAGCGGCCAGCCAAAGTTAAGCCCTCCTTCCGTGGCTACATTGATTTCCTCCCAGTTTTGCCAGCCCACATCGCCAATGTAGAGATCTCCGGGGTTGTCGCCCCCGCCTGTGCCCGGGCGTATCGTGAAGCGGAACGGGTTGCGCAGGCCAAGTTCCCACACCCGCGACTCAGCGGCACGCGGGTTGGCGCTGTTGTAAAAGGGGTTGGAGGGCAGGCCGTTTCCTGTGGCAGGGTCAATGCGCATGATTTTACCGTTCAGGGAATTTACCTGCTGCGCCCGGAAAGCGCCCACGTTGTTTACCTGTGTCAGAATTCCGTCCTGCAGGGCCTGCTCTACAAAGTTATCGGTCGGCACGCCTTCTTTCCAGCCGGTGTCCTGGCCATTGGCCGTTGCGCCGTCTCCGGCAGAAACCAGCAGTGAGCCATCCTCCCCAAACACCAGGGAGCCAACGCCATGCGACACGTACATAATTGGAATACCCGTCGAAACGCTCTCGCCGAGCAGCACCTTACGGCTTCCCATGTCGGTGGTCAGGCCATCCTCACGAACCTGATAACGGGTTACACGGCCTATGGTGGCGTTGTTGTACTCATTGCTGTTCGGGTTATAGCTACCCGTGCCGTAGTGCAGCAGGTGGTGGCGGTCCACTACGTACAGCAGGTAAATGTAGCGGTTGCTTTTGAAGTTCGGGTCAAGGGCAAAGCCAAGCAGGCCGTGATCGCCCCAGTTGCCTACTTCCTCGGAAATATCGAGTAGCGGCTCCTCCAGCTTTTCGCCGTCCTCCACGATCCATACTTTTCCGGCCTTTTCCCACACATACATGCGGTCGCCGTCGTCGGAGAAGGCCATGCCCACGGCGGCATCCCAATCTTCGCCCACCTGCTCTTCCACAAAGCCCGTAGGTTGTGCCAGGGCGCGCGGCGTGCTAAAGCCAAGGCTAAGTACACAGGTAAGGAGTATCGTAAAAATGAGATTGCATGAGTTGGGATAAGCATGCCTGTACTTCAAGAGCAGAGGATTAGTTCCCCGCGCTTTGTAAAGCTTTTTCATAAGAGATCAAAATTGTTAAACATGTTAGGGTCGTGAAAGAGGCTGCCTTTGGGGGGGGAAGGCCTCTTCAGCATCAATTGCATTTGCACAGCCAAGGTTAGAGAAGAAGCTGCAGTTGATTTAGATACGAGCAAATAGTGCTATAGTTCTATCTATAAAGATTGATTTTCAAGTTTAAACACCAGCTCTCCTCCAAGGGAACGCAGCGCTTACCGGCGCACCATTAACTTGCGGCTAATCACACGCTTGCTCGACACAACGGTTAAAGTATAAATCCCCTGCCTGTACTCGTCCGTAATCGGCACGAGCACAACCAGTTGCCCATAGTCATCCACCTGCACCTGCTTCTGCAGGAGCCTGCGCCCACGCAGATCCGATACAAAGAACATCACCTCCTCGCCCGCCGGCAGGTTTGAAAGCTCAGCCGTTACCTCTCCTTCTATCACGGGGTTTGGGTAAACCTTAAAGAAGGTAGCCGACGGCCCCCTGTTCTCGACCATAATGATGTTGGAGTAGGTGTACTTGCCATCCTCCTTCACGATTTTAAGCCTGTAGTAGCTCCTCTCCGGCAGCGGGGCTATATCTGTAAATTTATAGGCAAGGGGGTTGTTACTGTTGCCTGCGGCCTCCACCTCACCCAGCTTTTCGAATGTCTCCATGTCCGGCGCGCGCTCCACCTCGAAGTGCGACAGGTTGGCCTCTGCAACCGTTTCCCAGGTCAGAAACGTGGAGCCGCCGTTGTACTCGCCCTCAAACCGTACCAGCTCCGTAATGGCATCGTACACACTGTTGAAGCGGTCTGCTATTTCTGCGGCCGAAAGCACCCTCCCAAACAGCTTTACCTCGTCCAGTATGCCTTCGTAATGATAGCCGCCACCGTCGTTGAGGTAGCCGATGTTCACCGGCGACCTGCTGGCAAAGCCACTGCTGTAGCTATGGGTACCGCTTGTGACCTTCGCGCCATCCACGTACAGCTCTGTGAGGCCGGAGCCACCGTTCCGGACGGCCACGATCTGGTGCCACTTGTCGTCGTTTAGCTTCGGGCCGCTGCCGCCTACAAAGATGCCTTGCCACTCCAGGTCCAGGAGCTGAAAGCCGGCGCGCCCTTCCCCATCCAAGCCTATCCACCAGTGTGCCTCGGAGTCCTTGGCGTCGCGGCCGATCAGCACGCGGTTGCCGGAGGTGCTGCCGTTGCTGCGCAGCCACAGCTCGATACTAAAGTTCTCATCGGATTCCCAGTCGAAGTTGTAGCTCTCGTCCACGTTCAGGCCGTCGTCCTGCCCGTCGAACTGCTGCCCGCCAGACACCACGCCGTTCACGGGCTTCGGCCGTGAGGCATCGCTGCTGGCCGCAAAGTATGGGGTATAGAAGTCCTGGTAGCGGGTGCCGCTGATTTCGTGCAGCATCCAGTGGTGCAGCAGCCCCACCTTCTCCCCAAGGCTTTTTTTGACCTCCACCGTGAGGTCCTGCCTGTCGGATCCGGCGCTGTTGGTGGCCGTTACGCTTACCTTATACTTGCCTTCTGTGTCTGGCACCCAGCGGATCTCCCCGGTTGTACTGTTGATGCGCATCCCAGCCGGTGCCTCTGCCAGCGCAAAGGCAGGGCGCGGGTTGCCCACCGCCTTTACATCATACTGATACTCCTGCCCCACCACGCCGTGCGTTACCGCCTCCGACATAATTACCGGCTTTACCTGCTGCGGCCCGCAGTAGCTGCCGGCCCCGTTGCTGTAGCGCTGGCGCATCTCGGCTTCGGAGAGCGCCCTGTTGTACAC
Source organism: Pontibacter actiniarum (assembly GCF_003585765.1). NCBI lineage: Bacteria > Pseudomonadati > Bacteroidota > Cytophagia > Cytophagales > Hymenobacteraceae > Pontibacter > Pontibacter actiniarum. Next base: position 700,564 of record NZ_CP021235.1, on the reverse strand, counting down.
CATTACCTCATCCAGTAGCCCTTTGTACCCAAACCCGTTGTTCAGGTCCAGAAAACCGATGTTAACCGGAGAACTGCTTTCGAAGTTGTCGGTATAGTCGTATTGAAAGGTGCCGACGGTGTAGCCATCCACGTACAGCTTGTTCAGGCGCAGGCGGCCGTCGCGCACGACAGCGATGTGGTGCCACTCCCCGTCATTGATCTGTGTATCTTCCCCCACGATACTGAAGCCACCGTGGCCCCGGTCATAAAGCTCGAACTGCGGATGCCCGTTTGTGCTCATGCCCACCCACCACAGCATATCGGAATCCTTTGCATCTCGGCCGATGAATACCTGGTTTTCGGAGGAGGAGCCGCTGGCTTTCATCCATAGCTCCATGGTGAAGCTACTGTTCGGGCCCCACTCAAAATGCTGCACCTCAGCAACCGACAGCCCTCCCCGGCCGCCGGCAAACGCCTGGGCGCCGGAGAAAAGGCCGGCAGCTGGCGAAGGGCAGCTGGTACAGGAGGCCGTGGCAGAAGAGGCGTAGTCGGTATAGGTGCCGGAGGCATTTTCGTCCAGTCCGAAATAGTGCACCAAACCATCGGGGCAGGAGGCCTGCGCCACTGCCGCAGGGGCTGCCATGCAACAGAAAAGCACCAGCAGCAGCGGCCAAAGGAAAGCGCGCCATGAGCTCTTGCCTGTCAGCGAAGTATGTAAAGGGTAGGAATATGTCATGGATTCTGTTCTGTTGAGAAACACGCCCAAAAGCAGGCTCCCCTGCGGGAGCAACCACTGGCACACGCTGGAGAAGCAAGCCGTTAAGGGCTAAGTAACTGGCTTACAGGGGTGGGCGCATACCCAGCATCTACTAGGGTATAGTACGCCAATTGTATATATGAGTTTAAATAAATACAGCTATACTTTTCAGAATTTACCGGACCAGTAACCGGAATGTTTGCGTTCTGGCAGGGGAAGTAAGTTTTACGATGTACAGCCCTTCCGGGAGCGGCTCCGGAAATTGCACTATGGCGTTTATTTCGCCCTGTGCCCCCGCATTTACACGTTGCTGGTGTACTTGTTTGCCAAATGCATCCAGGAGTGTAATCGCCAGCGGGGTAGCCTGGGCAAACCCATTGGCAGACAAGCGGATGTTCTCCCGCCCGTCCGTAAGGCTCGGGTACAGCATGGCGGTAGGCTCCATGGCACCGGCTTTGCGCACGGCTACCACTTTGGAGTAGGTGTAGGAGCCGTCGTGATCCAGCTGCTTCAGGCGGTAGTAGAGAAGCCCAGCCGGGGCACCGCCATCCAGGAAAGTGTAGTCGAGGCGGCGGTTGCTGTTCCCGGCCCCTGCCACAGTGCCAACCCTGGTATACGACTGCCCCTCCTGCATCCGCTCCACCTCAAAGCGGTCGTTCTCATCTTCTGACGCCGTACGCCAGTCCAGGCGTACTCCCTGACCTGCGGCGGCGGCACGAAACTGCACCAGCTCGACCGGAAGAGGAACGACGGCAGACGCCAGCATAGGGGCGAGGGCGTTGTACCACACAGTCGCCATCTTATCGTAACCCGTCTGGGCGGCATGGCGATAGTCGTCCATTTCACCAAGTATACCGTCGTACCGTACGTTAGACCACCAGTAGGCTATTCCTGCCCCGTCCTGCATATCAACTAACTCCAGGTTATCCCCTTCGGCAATTCTGTTGTTCACCAGGCTTTCCAGCTTAACATTGTAGTTTAGCACACCTTGTGCATCGTTAGGCTTGAGGCAGTTCCAGGTATCGTTGGTATCCGGGTCTCCATCCTCAAAGCAAACCATCTGAATAATCTTTGCCACCACAACGGTCACTTCTTTATTGTTTGCCCGTTCATACTCATCCACTTCATCCAAAAGGGTGTTCAGGTTTTGCATCACGTTCTCGGCGTCGCTGGCGTCGTTGGTACCAATGTGTAGCAGAATAATGTCCGGGTTGTTTCGCGCATCACTCAAGTAGGGCCCTGCTGTAAAACCGGCTTCATTCACCGGTTTCGTGTAGCTGTTGGTGTCATCGTAGCCTCCTGTTTGCAGCAGACTGGCAATGTCTCCGACCCGCGCACCAGGAAACCCGGCGTGATCAACATCCACCATCAGGGAAGAGCCTGAGTTAAGGGTGCCGACAAAATCAAAACTAAAGCCTGCTTCTTGGATGGCTGCACCCAAGTTCCTACGGTAAGACACCTTTGTTTCCGGGTCCTCTACCCCTCCCCCTCCAAACGTGTTGGAGTCGCCTAGCGGCATGATGCGCACCGTCCTATAGGTGTTTGCCTTGCCAGTAACGGGGGCACTGTAGGCTGACGCAGTCCCGTCTGCGGCAGTGGCTTTTATCCTGTAAGAAACCTCCTGCCCTACTACCAGTCCTTCATCCCTGTACGAAAGCACGTTGCCCGGAACGGACGCCAACAAAGTATAGGAGGCTCCGTTTGGGCCAGTACCGGACTTCTCGATGACATAGCTATCGGCTCCGGCAACGGGTTGCCAACGCACCATAATTGCCTGCACAAGAGAGGCCCGGGCCGTAATTCCTGTTGGAGGAGCTAAAGCTGCCGCAGCGGAGGCGCCCGCCGCACAGCAGACAAGAAACAACGTTAAAACAGCACGGTGCCGTAGAGGGATGTGAAAGAACATAAGGCTACTGGGATTGGGGTTACTGTTGCAGGCCTTGCTAACGAAGGGCCTATGCTTTGGTTACAGCCATCACCTTCTTTAAAACAAGTACCATATCACTTATATCCTACTGCTACACAGCCGGTTTATACTTGAGCAGGTTATCCCACTGCTATATTCCTATTCAACAACATCCCCCACAATGGCCGTAACAGCACATAGAGGATACATTACCAGACAGTTAGCTGCTTACTGTGCTGTTGCTTTCCGCTGTTGAAAAGCGAATAGCTCAAGGTCAGCTCGTTAGTGGCTTTATCGATCGCTTTAGCGCTCTGTGTCGGAGTTTCGTAGGAGTAGCCCACCGACAGCTGGTCCAGGTGCAGACCTGCCCCCAGGGTATAGGCTAAATCGTTCCTGTAGCCGCCGCTAACCCAAAACAGGTTATTGTAAACAGCCTTCACCTGCCCCTCCACAGTAGACTTGAACTCCTGGTCGTACTGATAGAGGCCGTTGACGGTAAAACCTATGTCATCCGTTACTCCCATTCTGTAGCCAGCAGAGGCCACGTGCTTGCGCCTGCTGAAATCACTCAGGTAGTCACTACCCGTGGAGAGCAGTTTACCGTCCGTTACATTCTGCAGGGCATAGCCGAGGTAAAAGCGGGCCGAGGTAAGGGACAGGCCCAGGTTTATATCGCCCCTGCCGCTGCGGTTTTCCTGCCCGATAATCTTGCTAAACCGCGGGTCGTTTTCCTGGTCCAGGGTCAGGCTGTTGCCGTCGAGGTGCTGCGCCGTGTAAGTCAGGGCCGTTCCCCAGCGCAGGCTAAAGTCCTCAGACAGCCTGATAGCGGCCCCGTAGCTCAGGTTTACCTGCATTTCTTTTGCCGGCCCGAACTGGTCGTGCAGCAGCGTGAGGCCCAGCGCGTGTTTGGCACTTTGATCCGACACTGCCTCCCGGCGGCTGCGGCCGCTAAAATAGCGGCCTTTCTTTTGCGAAAGCATGGCCATATCCAGCTCTGCTGAGGCCAGTATCGTTTTCGGAGCATCTTCAAAGCCCGTCCACTGGTTGCGGTAGAGGCTCTTCAGTACAGACCCTTCATAGCCTGTCAGCGATGGGTTAAAAAACTGCTTGTAGTGAGAGAAATTCGCCAGCTGCTTTCTGCCCTGGGCATGCGCCTGCAAAAAAACAAACACACTGCAAACTACTAGTATAAGCCTTTTCATTCTGTACTATTTAAGAACTGTTACTACTCCTTTTTGAACCAGGTCGATGTCTTTTACCTGGATGACATAAAAGTAGGAGCCCTCCGACACCCGGCCGTTGGCCCCTTTGCCGTCCCAACCCTCCTCCGGATCGCTTGTGTGGAACACACGGGTACCGGCCCTGTCGTAAACATCCACTTCCACCTCGTTGTAGTAGCGCAGCTCGGGCACCTTCCAGGTATCGTTAATGCCGTCGCCGTCCGGCGAGAAAGCATTGACCAGCTTTATCTCATGCTGCGGATTGTAGAGCGACTTGGTCAGGGAGAAAGCCCGCTCAATGGCGTTATCATACGGGTCGGTGCTGCGCACGCGGATGGTGAAACGGGCCTTGCCAGACAAACCCTGGTTTGACTTCAGGTACAGCTCGTTGTTGTTTCTTATTCCAAACAGGCTGTTGTCATCGCTTCCCTCCCCGGGCACCAGCGCATAGGTAAAGTCGGTGTCGTCGATATCCGTCGTCGTGAAAGTTCCGATTACCTCTTCAGGCTCGACATCGGGCTTAAACACATCGGTGCTGAGCGCCAGGGCGCTAGGTGGCTGGTTCGGTGCCACCTCTACCGTTACCCTGGCTGTTCTACGCTCTGTGTTGCTGGTGTTCTCTTTCAGCTCTAACTGACCTATAAGCACGTAACTACCCGGAATGCTACCGTTGTAGTCGCCTTGACCCCACTGCACCCGTAAGTCTTCCTTCTCTCCGGTTGTGTAAGTCACTTCTACCTGTTCTGGCAGGGATATTTCGGATAACTCGGTTTTGAACGGCACCCGGATGGTTGCCAGCTCCTGAACCGCGGCCACGTTTCGCGTTAGCTTTTCTACCTGGGCCGTTACCTCGCGCCCTTGGTTGCCGGCCTCATCCACCAGGTAGAACCGAAGCGTTAACAGGCCATCCTGCAGGCCGGACAGGTTAAGGTTATTGATCCTGAAGTCTGATGCTGAGACAACTGCCGTACCAGTAACCGCTTTGCCACCGTTACTGCTGCCTATACTATAAAAGTAGGTCGTACCCTGCTCAGCCCCGGATACGTGCACCGGCACCTGCTCCTGGTTGGTGAAATCGATCTTTTCTGTTCCGAATACCGCAGCATAGCCCTGTGGGGCCGTGCCATCGTAGGTTATTTCAATCCTGTTTGAGGCTGTATTGCCGTTGGATGCGGCATCCTGCATCTTGTCCGCAGGTATTTGTACCCGCACAAGACCATCCGCCTGCGGCTTAACAGTAAAAGTGTACTCTCTGTCGTTCAATTTCTTCAGTTCCTCTGCGGAGGCATTGGACAGCACAAGGTCTGCTAACTCAAAGTCGCTAACGGCCTCGCTGATACGAACTGTGACAGGGAAAGCAGCATTTGTGAGCGCGGGGGCATCGGTACTGATGGCAACGGCAGGCTGATCGGCATCATAGACAAGGCTGAGCGTGTTTGATGCCAGGTTGCCGTTCAGCGCTAAATCTTTTGCCACGTTTTCGGCCACCGCCACTTTTACCTCGCCGCCAGCTCTGGGGCTGATAAGAACGGAGTAGGTATCGTTGCTCTCCTTCTGCAAAGCTGAGGCAGCACCGTTGGTAACAGCCACATCCCCCGCCTCAAAGCCCGTGACGGCCTCGCTAAACTGAACCGTCACCCTGAAAGGAGCATTTACCGGCGCTGCGGCAGCTGTGCGAAGCACCACTGCTGGCGGCTGCACATCATACACGCGCTGCAGGCTGGCGGAGGCTTGGTTCCCGTTACCAGCCGCATCAAAGGCATTGTTGGCAGCCATGCTTACCCGCACCTCCCCGTCTTTGGATGGGTTTACCTGTGCAGAATAGCTAGACGGGCTGCGCTTCACAAAATCACTTGCGGTACCGTTTGCGACGGCTAGGTCGGAGAGGTCAAACCCGGAGACAGGCTCATCAAACGTGATCTCGAGCTCAAAAGGCCCGTTTACCACGGCAGGCGCACCTGACTGCAAGGTCACTTTTGGCCGTGTGGCATCATACTGTAGTTCCAGGGTGTTAGAGGCCTCGTTCGGGTTACCGGCCAGGTCCGTAGCTTTCCCAGAGGGCAGCACGATGCGCACCTCTCCATCCGCAGCAGGTGTGACGGTAGCCGTGTAGGCATCCTTACCGGACGAAGCAAAGTTCTCCAGCCCCCCGTTTGACACGGTGAAATCTGCCGCAGCCAAACCGTACACTTCCTCTGTGAATGTGATACGTACCTCAAAGGCGCCTTTTACGGGAGAAGTAGCGTCTGTTGTCACGCGCACCTGCGGTGCCGTGCGCTCGATTTGCACCGTAAATTCGGCGCTGGCGTCACTAACGTTACCGGCCGCATCGGTGGCAGTGGCAGTAAATGTATAGCTGCCGTCGGTCAGGGCGGTGCTTTCGTGGCTTAACTCCCAGTCTCCGGCAGCGTTGGCTTTTGTTTGGCCGATCGCCTTCCCGTCTTTCTGCACGGCTACTACCGCCCCGGCCTCTGCCCTGCCAAGCAGCTTGAGTGTGTTATCGGATGTGATACGGTCCTCTTTTTCAGGGCCTCTGTCTTCGGAAACGCCTGTAAAAGCCGGAGCCGAAGGCGCTTTCGTGTCTATCTGCCAGGCATGTGTGGCTGGAGATGCATCTTTGTTGCCGGCGGCATCAACGGCACGCACGGCTAAGGTGTGCGCCCCCTCAGAAAGGTTGGAGGCCGTGTATGGGTTCTGCACCTGTGCAAAGGAAGCACCGTCGAGGCTTACCTCATAGGTAACGGCTGTTTCATTGCTGGAGAAGCTAAACACGGCTTTGTTACTCTGTGTAACGGCATCCGGGCCAGTGGCAATTGTGGTTTCAGGTGCTCTGGAATCGACGGTAAAGCTTCTGGTGGTGCTTGCTGGGCTGCTGTTTCCGGCGGCATCGGTGGCCTTGGCCGTAAGCTGTTGCTGCCCCTCGGCAAGCCCTGTGGCGGGCACAAAGTTCCATTTACCGTCTGCCCCTGCTGTTACGGTTCCCAGCTGCGTAGCCCCGGCATACACCTGCACTTTACTGCCTGCTTCCGCTGTACCAGCTATGGTTGGCTTGTTTGTTCGTAGCACAGCGCCCTCAGCAGGCGCGGCAATAACAGGTGCGGCAGGCGCTTTCGAATCGATCACCCAAGTATAGGAGGCCGGTGAGGCATCCACGTTGCCGGCTTCGTCTCTGGCACGCACCTGTAGTGTGTGCTCCCCGTCCGGCAGGTTATTCGCAGTAAAAGGGGTTGCAGCGTTCACAAACGGGCCGCCGTCCATACTTACCTGGTAGGTAACGCCTTCTTCGTTGCTGGTAAAGCTAAAGGCGGCTGAGCTACGGTTGCTCACCGCTGCCGGCTTGGAGGCAATGGAGGTTTCCGGCGCCTGTGTGTCAGGTGGTGTCTGCGGCACTACGTTCAGCAGCTTATCCAGCTCTTTAAACCACACGGGAGCCATTTTGTCGTAGCCTACCTGGGCCGGGTGCAGTGGGTCTGCCATATCCCCGCCTTTATCCCGGAAGTTGTAAACAATGCCGGCATCGGCCATGTCCACCAGAATAAGTCTGTCGCCGTTACGCATGCGCTCCCGGGCAAGTGTCTCCAGCTTGGCGTTGTAAAAGTCGATGATGTCGTTTTTGCTGTAGGTGTCGCCGCGGTAGCAGAACTGTTCGGTGCAGACGCTTTTAATGATCTTCGCCAGGATCACCGTTACCTCTTTCCCCGAGCTCTTCTCATAGGTATCTATCTCATTTAAAACGCCCTCCAGCTCCTCCAGGGTGGTTTGGGAGTTATCGACGCCATCGTTGCTTAGCTCATTGGTGCCCACGTGCAGCAGAATGATATCAGGGTGGTAAACCTCCAGGTACCGGGCCTCATAGTTCAGGCCCATGTGCTGGTTATCGTACCAGCGTTTATAGGAACCGTGCTGCAGCAGCGTGATCAGGTCTTTGTTGCGGGCACCGCCAAACCCGGCGTGATCCGTGTCGGTTACGTACGCACTGCCTGATTTTTCGCTGCCAACGTAGTCGTAGCGCCCTTTGGAAACAGAACCGTTGAGCAGCTGCTCCAGCTTGGCCCGGTAGGCGGCCTTTTGCTCCGTTGGGACGCTGCTGCTCCCGCCCTCGGTGTTGGAGTCGCCCAGGGGCATGATGTTAAAGCTGTGGCCCTGCTCATGGGTGGTGGCACTCACGGTACTGCTGTAGGCTGACTGGCCGCTGCTGCTGGTTGCCTTTAGGCGGTAATAGACTTTCTGCTTGTAATAAAGGCCTGTGTGGCGGAAGCTGCGGGCAGTGGCGCCAAGGGTCTGTAAGGCGGTGAAGGAGCCGGCCGCTCCTGTGTTTGACTTTTCCAGCTCGTAGCCTGTGGCGCCCGGCACTGCGGCCCAGCTTAGGGTAATGGCGCCTACCAAAGAAGGCTTTGCCTGCAGTTGAGGTGCCGCCAGCGCATATGGCGCAGTGGCACCCCCGTGCAAAGGAAGTGGTGCAGACACAGCTTGTAAACATAAGCCAAACAGCACGACAAAAAGTACCTGGCGTAGGTAAACGTATAAGGGCATAGGATGATCAAATGTTGTTGCGGATGATGTAGCTCCCTATATAACGACATTCCTATACCTTGGTTGCCGCAGCCGAGGCACGGCAGCTACAAAAAATACATTTTAAAATACCGCCGCGCCCCAACACCAATGTTAAAACACCGTAAAAAGCTGCTATGCTGCCTCCATTCGACCCCTATACTTTAAAATTCATATCTATAAGAAAAAATATATGCCGGCGGCCACAACCTTTTAGTGCAACTTCTATATAATATAAAACCGACATAACCTTAATGAGCCACCGCCTCCTCTACGTACATGAGAAGCAAGACAATGCCTGCTGCTGACTGGACCTTAGTACACCCTTAAACCGATTAACCCATGCTTTTCAACTCTACTGAATTTTTCATATTCTTCCCGGTAGTAGTTACCCTGTACTTCCTGACGCCCTTTAACCGCCGCTGGATTATCCTGCTGCTGGCCAGCTACTACTTTTACATGTCCTGGAAGCCGGCCTACACCATTATTCTGGTCGTTTCCACGTTAATTGACTACACCTGCGGCCGCATGATGGGCCGTTACCCGGACGAAGAAAAGCCCAAGCGGCGCCCCTGGCTCTACCTGAGCCTCTTTGCGAACCTGGGCGTGCTGCTGCTGTTCAAATACTACAACTTCTTTAACGACAGTGCCCGCGACCTGGCCCTTGCCCTGGATGTGCCCTACGCCATGCCTGCCTTTGAGCTGCTGCTGCCGATGGGTATCTCCTTCTACACGTTCCAGACGATGAGCTATAGTATAGATGTGTACCACGGCCGCATCAGGCCAGAGCGGCACCTGGGGGTCTTCGCGCTGTTCGTGTCCTTCTTCCCGCAGTTGGTAGCGGGCCCCATCGAGCGGGCCGGCAACCTGCTGGGCCAGCTGCACCAGGGGCACGAGTTTAAGTATGAGCGGGTGGTGGCCGGCCTGCGGCGCATGGGCTGGGGCTTTTTCAAGAAAATAGTGATTGCCGACAACCTGGCCATGATGGTGAACGCCGTTTACAACAACCCAACGGAGTATGACGGCATCTCGCACATCATCGCCACGGTGTTTTTCGCCTTCCAGATCTACTGCGACTTCTCGGGCTACTCCGACATTGCCATCGGCGCGGCGCAGGTCATGGGCTTTAACCTGATGGAAAACTTCCGCAGCCCATACTTTTCCAAGAGCATCTCGGAGTTCTGGAACCGCTGGCACATCTCCCTCTCCACCTGGTTCCGCGACTACCTGTACATTCCGCTGGGCGGCAACCGGGTAGTGAAGTGGCGCTGGTACTATAACCTGTTTATCACGTTCCTGGTAAGCGGGCTCTGGCACGGCGCCAACTGGACCTTTATGGTTTGGGGTGCCCTGCACGGGTTTTACCTCGTGTTTGCCATCGTCACGGCCAAGCAGCGCAACGCGCTGGCAAGCAAGGTCGGCTTAACCCAGCGCCCACAACTTTACAAGTGGGTACAGGTGCTGACGGTTTTTTTCCTGGTGTGCTTTTCTTGGATATTCTTTAGAGCCAACAACATTGCGGATGCGTTCTATATTATCGGCCAGAGTGCCTCCGTGCTAACCAACCCAAGCCAGTTGCTGGCCCTCGACTGGAGCCACGCTGTATTCATGGATCAAGGTTTTAAAATATTTGCCGTTTCTATTTTAGCCATTTTGTTAATGGAAACCGTACATCTTATACAGCGCAACGGTAGCGTGTCACAGCTTATCATGCAGCGCCCGGCGTGGGTGCGCTGGAGTGTGTACTACATGGCTATTATTGCGGTGCTGCTGTTTGGGCAGTTTGGGCACCAGGAGTTTATCTATTTTCAGTTTTAAGAAATTATGACAAAATCAATACAAGACAAAGGTGTGAGAAAGCTACTCCGGAAGCTTACTCTCCTGGCGCTGCCGTTTATACTTTGGCCGCTCATAGAGGTGTTTGTCCTGCCCATGAACTTCTTTACCTTCCGCATCTGGGAGACCATCTCTGTGAACTCCATGCGTGTGATGTCGGGCCCTTTTTACCCGAACGTGCACATGCAGATGGTGGAGGAGGGAGAGCTTGCCCCGCGCACGCCTTACGCACAGAAGCGTGAGGTGGAGTGGTACACCGACGCCTACGGCTACCGCAACCGCGATACAAAGAACGATGTGCTGCTTATCGGTGACTCCAACATTACGGGCGCCAAGCTCTCTCAAGACGAAACGCTGGCCTCTGTGCTGGAGCAGCACCTGCACCGCCCCGTGTACTCCTTCGCCCCCGCCACTGTCAACCGCTTCCTGGCCACAGACCGCTTTGAGGAGGTGCCACCCAAGCTGGTGATCGTATCCAGCATTGAGCGGCGCATACCGGAGCTGCCTGCGGTCGGCGAGAACGGCATCAACTCCGAACTGCGCGACTTCACAGGAAATATCATCAGCTCCTCCCCTGCCCTGACGTACCTGGCCGTTACGGCCGACCGCATCTCAAAGCTGGGGCTCTACCGCCGCACCCTGGCGGACATGGAGCGGGTAGCGGGCAAGCGGGAGTATATCAACTACAATAATGAGTTCTTTATGGAAGGCGACTATGCCAACCGTGAACTCTCGGAAGAAGAAGTGAACCGCATCGCCGATGTGCTGGAGGGCTACCGGGATGTGCTGCAGGAGCGGGGCATCGAGTTCGTGTTTCTTCCCATCCCGAACAAGGAAAATATTTACTATAAACTGCTGCCATCGCAGAAGCAGGCCACGTTCCTGCCTCGCCTGATGGACAAGCTGCAGGAGCGGGGCGTCGCCTACGTGGATCTGCAGCCAACATTCAAGACGCTGTACCAGCAGAAGCAGGTGCCGCTCTACCCTACTGATGACGCCCACTGGAACGAAGTAGCCGTAAAAGTAGCCGCCAACATACTGGCCAAGCACGCCACCGTGGCGCAGCTACAGGCAACTCCGGAGCAAAAAGAAGACAGACTACTGGTTAATTTCAGAGAATCAGAATAGCAGCCCTAGCTGCACATGCACTAAAAGATACAATAACCTATATACCCATAACACATGAAGGCTTACTATAACAAGGGGACTAAAAGGTTGAAGAAATTGTTAGGACGAATTGTACCTCACAACACACACTACAGACCTGGCGACGTTTGCCGTATTAACCTGGAACAGCTGACTGCCAATAACGCGCGCGAAGTCAGGGTCCATCCCATTTATCCGTCCCTCACCACAGAACTAAACATTTCGGACCACTTGTACGAGGCTTGCTCCGAGTACTGGAAACCAAAGAAAAAAGTACAGACCGATTACACGGTGGTAGAGGTACCCAACGGCCGCATCTACACCGATAACGAAAGCAGCGTGGCGGTGGTATCGCAGTACAACCGGCTTGTTGAGAACGTGTCGCTGAGCCTGACGAACGGCAAGGTATCGGAGCCAAACCTGAACAACATATTTGAGCAGCGCTACTTTACCCCTCCGGCAATATACAAGGGCACGGTGTTCTCGCTGCTAACAGGTGGCGCGGGCCTGAACAACATCGGGCACTGGTTTTTAGACGTGCTCCCGCGCCTGCACCTGCTCCGCAAGAGCGGCCTGTACGATAAAGTAGACTGGTTTTATGTGCCGAGCCTGCGTTACAGCTACCAGACAGAGACGCTGGAGCTGCTGGGTATCCCGCAGGACAAGATTATCTCCGGTGATAAGCAGTCGCACATTGCCGCCGATTGTATTATTGCCTCTACGGCGCCGCGCGGCAACCACACGCTAGTGCCGAAGTGGCTCTGTGACTTTATTCAGGAGTCGTTCCTGCCGTACGCCGAGGAAGAGTCGGATCTGATTACGCCGGAAAGCCCGTACCTGTACATTAGCCGCTCCGACTCTAAAATACGCAACGTACTGAATGAGAAAGAACTGCTCGATACGCTGGAGCCTTATGGGTTTAAAACCGTTGTATCGAGCCAGCTAAGTATAAAAGAGAAGATAAAGCTGTTCTCCAAGGCAAAAGTAGTGCTTGGCGCGACCGGTGCCGGCCTCATCAGCATGTTCTTCTGCAAGCCGGGCACTAAGATGATCGAGATTTTTAACGAAGGCTTTGTGATTGAGCCCTTCTACGACATCGCCACTAAAATTGACCTGGACTATGAATACATCATCTGCAAAGGCAACAAGCGCGTGCGAGACGCAGGCCAGGGGCAGCGGGAGCACCTGCTGGTAGAAACCGACCGGGTGGTGGCTATCCTGGATGAGATGAAAAAGAGTAAGACGGCAAGGCGGGCAGAAGTAGCTTAGCACAACCGTCTCAGGACCTAACTAGAGGCCTGCCTCTGCAGCAATAGTGGCTGTGGGGGCAGGCTTTGCTTTTAGCCCGATGGCTTTTTGGTAGATGTGCAGCAGCTTCTGGTAGTTTACCTCCGGAGTATAGTTCTCCAGGTAATCCTGACGCGCATTTTTGCCCAGGCTGCTGGCATAAGCACTGCTTCGCTCCAGCTCCCCTACCTTAGCCACCAGGTCTTCAGCGTTGCCAGGCGCAAAGTGCAGCCCGTTTCGCCCATGCTCCACCAGATACTCTCCCCCTCCTATCTTTGCCGCAATCACCGGCGTGCCTGCCGAAAAGGCCTCTATAATGGACATGCCGAACATTTCCGGCCACTCCGACGGGAAGATCAGGCCCTCAGCAGCCTTTAGCTCCTGTATCACCCTGTCCCGCTTCTGGTACCCGATGTACTCGAGGCCCGGGTGTGTTGCGGCATGTGCCTCCACGGCTTCCCGCAGCGGGCCATCGCCTATCACCCTCAATTTAAAAGGATGCTGTGCATGTGCCTGAAGCAAAGTGCCTATACCTTTCTCCGGAGACAGCCTGCCCACGTACAGGAAGTAGCCGTTGCGCTTCTCTGCCCCTAGGCCCAGGTCTTCGGTAAAGTTTGGCTTCACGGCAAGTTGGGCTGGGTGCGGCCGAAGGCTTGAATCCTGGAACAGCTTTGCACCTCCGGGGGTAAGGGTAATAAACAGGTCCACTTTGTTGCGCCAGGTGCCCAGCAATTTATGGAGGCCGGTCGTCAGGACCACCGACGCCGTTTGAAAGCGCGAGTTGCGGTAGGCCTTTTCCATGATAGCGGCATAAGGGAACAGCTTGTGCGCATTCTCCAGGTGTACTTTCCCGTTATAGTGCAGGTAGGCGCTTGGGCAGATAAGCCTGTAGTTGTGCAGTGTCATCACAACCGGGATGTTATGCTTCTGGCAAACATAGAAAACGGCCGGGGATACAAGCGGAAAGAAATTGTGCACGTGCACCACATCCGGTTTGAAAGCCAGCAGTTGCTGCTCCACAGCCTGTGCGCTTTTATAGTTGTACACGACCCCCAGAGCCGCCTGCAGCTTGTCGAAGGCGCTGTTTACGTTGTTGTTCGAAAAGGTAAGCTTCTCCACCGTGTGCCCGTGCTCCTCCAGCAGGGCAGCCTCTGAGAAGAAAACCGTGTCTTCGCCGCCAGTTTGCTTGTAATGGTTGTGAACGAGAAGTATGCGCATGTGTAAGGCTGTGTCAGGATAAGTTTTTGATTGCTTTTTGCAGGTCTTCAGGCGTGCCTACATCCAGGCAGCTGCCATTCTCAAAACATACGCTTTGCACTAAAAGACCGTTCTGTATGGCCGCCTGCACCACCTCCCCCAGGCTTAGCTCAGCGCCCGAAGTATAAACCTCTGCCTCCCAGCGCTCCAGGTACTGGTGCATAAATTCGGTAAAGCGCGGCCCCCAGCAGGCGATGGCCCAGCCGTAGGTCAGATCAGAGGTGGCGGGTTTATGAAGTATGGCGTTTACTTCTCCGCCAGTTTTCAGGTCCACCATGTCCCACTTGTGCGGGTAGCGTACCCCGAAACACCCCAGCACCACATCGGCCTGCGTTTCCTCCTGCCGCTGCAACAGCCGGGCAAAAGCGTCTTCCGGTGCTATCAGAATGTCCGGGAAACCGAACACAACCCGCTGCCGCCGCACAAAAGTATACGCCTGGTCCAGCGAAAAGGGGCAGCCAAAGGGGCGCTGCATGAGGAGGTAAGCCAGTTGCAGGCCTAACTGGCTGCCGTCGCCGTAGTAGTTGGGAATGTCCCACTTGCCCTTGCGCAGGATAAAGTACACCTGCTCTGCCCCGGCGCGCTGCATGTGCTCCAAGAGGTACTGCGATACGACCTTCGGGTGCGGTTCCCCATGCTCCGGGTGCGCCTCAAACCCCACCGGCAAAAGCTCTTTGCTGCATGGGATGGGTGCAAGCCGCGACCCCAGCCCGGCGGCCGGAATCAATCCTACTGTGTCTGCTGGCATGGTTTCTAAAAAAAGCCGCGCACCGCTACCTAAGGCTTGCGATGCGCGGTTAAGAATGGTTTAGTTTAAAAGGATGCGAAGAATGCTAGGACACCGATGCCGTTGCGTTTGAGAAGCCTTGCAGCACTCTTTCTCTCTCAGCATCATCAGAGGCGGCGAAATAAGCGGCTTGCTGCTCCAGCAGCCTGTCCACCAGTCGCCCTTCCGGCAGCACCACATCATCATAAGTGATCACCTGGTCTTTCGGAATATCGCGCTTCAGCACACAGCCTTCTGCAACGCCAATCGGCAACAGCCTTTCGGCCGCTGTCGTGTCGGCGTTTTCGCACAGGCCGTAGGTCATGTAGTGGCCGATGCCGTCCAGCACTTCGCCAGCCTTCAGGTCTATCTTAGCGGCTGATACCACTGCTACCTGCGGCGCGCCCACCGGCGTCAGGGCCGCATCGTGGAACAGCACGGCACGCGCCACAGTAGCCGGCACTTCGAAGTGGCACAGGTGGTACGGCGTGTAGAACAGGTACAGAGGCCCTTCGCCCAGCTTGTACAGGTTCAGGTAGTGCTGCTGTATCGGGTTGTCGTGGGTACCCAGTACAAACACGCCCGGTCCCGGCTCTGCCCCTACCACATAATCCACTATCCCTGGTCCTTCTGTCAGGTCTTCCAGCGGGTACAGGTTGTGCACACAGTCTTTCAGCGATGTGCCACTGGCCACGGTTGGCCCGTGCATGCCGCGCTTGGCCACACGCATACCGGTACCGTTGGCGATAATCGCCTGCTCAAAGGAGATCTTGCTGCCGTCGGCAAACGAAGTCACCATCGACGGCTGCTGGCCCCACTTCTTGGCAAAACCCTCCTGGGTGGTCGGGTTGCGGTAGGGGTCGTGCAGGCCTTTGATGTTGCCGCACAGCACCGGCTTCACGCCGAGCCCCTTCACAAAGCGGTACAGGTTCATGGTTACGCCCGGCTGGTCGCCGTCGGCGTTGGTGAACACCACACCGGCTTTATCGGCATATACTTTCAGCATTGGCCCCACGGTACCGTCCACCTCGGCATTCATCATAATGATGTGCTTTCCGTTTTGGATGGCGCGCATGGCTACGTTGGTGCCGAACTCCACAGCCCCGGTAACCTCAATCACGGCGTCTATTCCCTCGGCCTCGCACAGCAGCATGGCGTCTTCGGTCACGCTGTACTTACCCTGGCGAATATTTTCCTCCAGTTCGGCCAGCGTACTCACCTCCTGCACCTCCTCTATCTCGGCCTGGTTGTAGGCTTGCCTGGCTTTAGAGAGCGTTCTGTTGGAGATGGCCACCAGTTCCATCCCTTTTGTATATTTACTGATCTGCAGCGCGATGCCCCGGCCCATGAACCCGGCTCCCACCATGGCCACACGAATCGGGTTACCTTCGGCATGGCGCTTGGCCAGAGCGGTATCAACTATTATCATCTTGAAGTATAAGTTTTAGATTTGAAGAAGCGAAAGCTGCCGGTTTACACCAACAGCTTTCCTGTAGATTTTTCCTGCTCATCCACAAAGTCCGGATGGGCCTGGTCTTTTTCAGATATCACGACTGGCTCGATCGGCCACTCAATGTTGAAGGCCGGATCATTCCAGCGGATGCCGCGCTCGGCACCGGGGGTGTAGAACTCTGTCACCTGGTATGTCACATCCGTGTTATCCTCCAGCGTGATAAAGCCGTGCGCAAAGCCCTCGGGCACAAACAGCATGCGGTAGTTATCAGCCGTCAGCTCCACCCCTATCCACTGCTTGTAAGTTTCGGAGCCCGGGCGCATATCGATGATCACATCGTAAATGGCACCACGTGTGCAACGCACCAGCTTCGACTCCTCGTTGGGCGCCAGCTGCATGTGCATGCCGCGCAGCGTGCCTTTCTTCTTGTTATAGGATACGTTGGTTTGCCTTACGTCATTGCTCAAACCATGCTCCTCAAACTCCTTTTGGCAGAAGGAACGGCCAAAGAAGCCGCGCTCGTCCTCCAGGCGCTTTACATCAATGATAAAGGCCCCTTTTAACTTTGTTTCTGTAAAAATCATGTTGTGTTATACTTAGGCAGTCTCTAGTTCGGCGTTGGATACCCTGGATGTGTTTCGCTGCCACTGCAGCTGCTCGTTGATCTTACCTGTGTCCTGCAGGCTGTTGAGCACCATCAGGCGCATCAGCTGCGAGTTACGGAAGTCCCCGTCTTTGAAATCCATGGCTTTCAGCCCTTCGTGCAGTTCCTCAATGGCCTGGATCAGCGAGTACTGCGGCTGGTGGTTTGGCGCCAGCTGCTTAAACAGGTCGAAGTTTACTTTGTAGGAGCGCTTGTCCGGGGCTGCGTCCTGGTTCACCGACACATCCACGCCCGGCATTACCTCGGCCACGGCGTTAGCCAGTTCATACACCTGGTAGTTCCACTCGTTGGACCCGGTGTTCACGGCCAGATACTCGCCGCCGTTGGAGGCTTCTCTTGTAACGGCCCACTCAATAGCGCGCGCCATGTCTTTTACGTGGATCAGCGGGCGCCAAGGGGTGCCGTCGCTCAGGATGCTGATCTTGCCTGTCGTCACGGCTCCGGCCACAAAGTCGTTGAGTACCAGGTCCAGGCGCAGGCGGTCGCTCATGCCGCAGGCAGTGGCGAAGCGCAGGCAGGTCACCGTAAAACCGTCGCCGGCCAGCGGCTGCAGCTCTTTCTCGGTGGCTACTTTGGAGCGGGCATAGGCGGTGAGCGGGTTCAGTTCCGACTCTTCTGTTTTGGCCTGCTCGGAGGCAGCGCCATACATGCTGCAGCTCGAGGCAAACACGAAGTTCTTTACACCGGCAGCCTTAGCCATTTCGGCAATACGCACGCTCGACTTATAGTTTACCTCCATGGTCACGTCCTCAAACTTCTTGCCCATCGGGTCGTTGGAGATGGCAGCCAGTTGCACCACGGCATCCACGCCCTCCAGCACCTCGGCTGGCATGGTGCGCACATCACCGTACAGCTGCACATCCAGCTGGCTCTCAGGCAGCACGGGAGCGTTGGTCAGGCAAGAGGCAAAATAGGCCATGTCGTAGCCTACAAGGGTGGCTTCGGGGTAGGCAGCGCGCAGGCGCTCAACCACGCCCGGGCCAACATACCCCATATTTCCGGTTATCAGTATTTTCATTTGATGTTGTGTATATAGTAAGAAAAGGGTTTGGGTTCAGTTTGCAGGAAGCACAGGCTAGTTCACCGCGCCTGACAGCATCTTGTGCCACACGTTCCAGGGCGCCTTGCCGCTCTGCCACAGGTCCTCCAGCACATGCTTATCGCGCAGGGTATCCATTGGCTGCCAGAATCCGCGGTGGCGGTAGGCAGAGAGCTCACCTTCCTCGGCCAGCGACTCCAGCGGGCCGCGCTCCCAGATCGTGCTGTCATCCTCGATGTAGTCGAACACGCTTGGCTCCAGCACAAAGAAGCCGCCGTTAATCCAGGGCATGTCGCCGCCCGTCGGCTTTTCCTTGAACTGCGGCACCTTGGTTGCCTCCGAAGACAGGGTAAACGCACCGAAACGGCCCGGCTGCTGCACCGCTGTCAAGGTGGCTTTCGTGCCCTGTGCCTTGTGGTAGGCAATGGCCTCGGCTATGTTCACGTCGCTTACGCCGTCGCCGTAGGTCAGGCAGAAGGTATCATCGCCCACATAGTCCTGCACGCGCTTCAGGCGGCCGCCAGTCATGGTGCCCTCGCCCGTGTCCACCAGCGTCACTTTCCATGATTCTGTGTGGTTTTTGTGAACCTCCATGCTGTTTTTGCGCATATCGAAGGTCACATCAGAATTGTACAGGCAATAGTTGGCAAAATATTCTTTGATGATGTGGCCCTTGTAGCCGCAGCAAATCACAAAGTCGTTAATGTTGTAGTGGGAGTATATCTTCATGATGTGCCAAAGGATAGGCTTGCCTCCGATTTCCACCATTGGCTTTGGGCGCACACCACTTTCTTCGCTTATTCTTGTACCGTAACCACCGGCAAGTATAACTGCTTTCATCTATAGTAAAGGGTTAAAGGGATAAAACATTGGGTTCAGGCGGGCAGGAGAAATATTGTACTACTTCTTCAGCCGTGTTTTCTGATTGATACGAAGATTTCTATATTTTGATGTTAGGGAAGAGATTTTTCCTGAGGAATTTATACCTGGGCGGCTACGGCTGTGTACTGGCATGGGCTGACTTTACGTAAGCAGATCGCGTGGAGGTATCCAGCTGCGACGGGCCAACGACACTGAAAGAACGCTTGTTGGCGTACTTTACCTTGTTATAAAACTGCTGCACCGCCTGTCGGTAGCGGCTGTAAGGCTGCCGATGGCGGTAA